>NZ_SSNW01000037.1 GCF_004801315.1 Deinococcus sp. Arct2-2 | reverse complement strand
GTTGGGGTGAGGAAAAGCCACGCTTCATCCTAGCCCTGACTTTGCGGTAGCCCTGGTTCACCTTCCAACTCAATCTCCCCAACATCCTGTCAACAGCAACAAAACCCAAACCAAATTTGCCAAATTCGGGCCATCCCATCACAGGGGCGGCCCGCGTTTTGTGTTTCCCATCCCGCCTTTGCACTTCCCTCATGTGCCGCCCTTTCCCACCCTATGCACGCCAAACTCTGGGCATGAGCCGCAAGAAGACTTCTCTGACACGACTCTTGCCCAAGCGCTTGCTGTTGGTGGCGGGATTGGCCGCGTTGGTGGGCCGCCGCGCCCTGAACACGCCCGCAGACCTGACCGGCAAATCCGTGCTGATTACGGGCGGATCGCGGGGGCTGGGGCTGGCGCTGGGGCGTGAATTCGCCGCACGGGGCGCACACCTGACCCTGATGGCCCGCGACGCCTTAGAGCTTGACCGGGCCGCCGCCGATCTGCGGGGCCGGGGCGCACGAGTCCTCACCGTAGCCGGAGATGTGACCATAGACGCCGACATTGCCCGCGTCCTAGACGCTACCGAAGCCGAATACGGACGGCTGGACGTGCTGGCAAACGTGGCAGGCATTATTCAAACTGGGCCGCTGGCGAACATGACCGAAGCCGATTTCCGCGAGATCATGGAAGTCAATACGTTTGGCCCTCTGAAAATGACCCGCGCTGCGCTGCCACTCTTGCGGGCCGTGCGGGGGCGAGTGCTTCTAATTGCGTCGGTGGGCGGCAAGGTGGGCATTCCTCACCTCGCGCCGTACTCGGTCAGCAAGTTTGCGTTGGTGGGGTTAGGGCAGGTGTTGCGTGCAGAGTTGGCGCAAGAAGGCATTACCGTGACCACCGTTTGCCCCGGCCTGATGCAGACCGGAAGCGCCCGCAACGCCACCGTGAAGGGTCAGCACGCCCGCGAATACGCCCTGTTTGCCACGCTGGACAACTTGCCCGTGATTTCTATGGCCGCCCCGGAAGCCGCCCGCCGCATGGTGAACGCCACCGTGCGCGGCGACGCCGAAGCCATGATCGGTGGCCCCGCCGTGCTGCTGCGAACCGCGCATGCCATCGCCCCGCAACTCACCGCCGATCTGATGGCGCTGGGCAACCGCTTTTTGCCCCGGCCCACGCCGAGTGATAGGGGAGTTGTGGGCAAAGACGCCGAAAGCCAGATCACTCAGAAGAATCCGATTAAGCGAGCGGCGGAGGCGGAATTTAACGAGTAGGTGGGGATTTTTAGGCGAAGTTGGAAGGTGAACCCCCCGTTGCTCACGCAGCGCCCCCCGTCAAGAGGAGGACAAGTGCTGTTGCGCTCCCCTTGAGGGGGACTGGCTGCGAAGCAGACTAGGGGGTTCACACGTCAACGCTAGCAGCAAAACCACCCAGCGCCTTTACCCCCTGCACAGGCGTCAATTTCCCCTCTAAAACCTCAGCCCGCAACCGCGCTAGCGCTGCCGAGTCCGTTCGCTCCAAAAAGCTCCGCCACGCCACTTCGCGCAGCAATTCGTCGAACCACGCGGCGGTCTGGGTGCGGCGTTTGGCCGGAATGTCTACCGTAGCCGTGTAAGCCTGCACTGCTTCCCACACGCTGCCTACGCCTGCCCCGGATACCGATGAAACTTGCAGCACACGGGGTTGCCACACGGCGCTATGAAGCGTCAGCAAACTCAGGGCCGCCGTCAGTTCCGATTGGGCACGGTTGGCGGCGGCGGGGTCGGTGTCGGCCTTGTTCACCACGCATACGTCGGCCAGTTCCATAATGCCGCGCTTGATGCCTTGCAGTTCGTCGCCCGCGCCGTGCAGGGTCAGCAGCACGAACAGGTCGGTCATGGCGGCCACCTGCGTCTCGGATTGGCCCACGCCTACTGTTTCCACCAGCACCACGCCGTAACCCGCTGCCTCGCACAGCAGCAGGGCTTCCCGCGTGCGCCGCGTGACCCCGCCCAGTGTGCCGCCGCTGGGACTGGGCCGGATAAAAGCATTGGGATGCACGGTCAGGCGTGGCATCCGGGTTTTGTCGCCCATGATGCTGCCGCCGGTGCGGGCGCTGCTGGGGTCTACGGCCAGCACCGCCACTCTGTGGCCCGCATCGGCCAATTGCACGCCCAGCGCCTCTATAAAAGTGCTTTTGCCCACGCCCGGAACCCCGGTCAGGCCCACGCGCACGGTCTGTTTTCCCTGCCCCGCGACTTCGGCCAAAAGCTGTTGCGCCTGCGCCTCATGGTCAGGCCGGGTGCTTTCGGCCAGCGTAATCGCTTGCGCCAGCGCCCGGCGGTTTCCGGCCAGCAAGGGCGCGGTGAGGGGGTGGGCAGCGGGCGGCATAGGGGCAGAGTATAGAGCGTGTGGGACGGCTGGAATCAGCGCCGAACGGTGATAGTTACCTAGTGCAAATTCCCCGCTTCAGTAAATCCGGATTCAGCCCCGGCAGCCGCAGCAAGTCCTGAGTCCAACCGGGGCGGCGCGTGCCGGACTCGGCCACCTGACGGCCCGCCGCGTCATATTCGGTGGTCACGTTGTACAGCAGGCCGATAAACCCGGAGGCGCTGGCTTTGGCATACCGCAGCCGCCCCGCCGCGTCGTAATAGCCCGTAAAACTCTGGGAATTGTCCGGGTAAAACCGTTGATATTGCACCAGCCTCGGCGTGCCTTTGGCGTCGGCCCAGACTTTCAGAAGTGGAATATTGTCGCGTCCTGCACAGCTTCCCGTCACCTTCACTGCTTTCAGGCCGCCGTTTCGCTGAAGTGCCCGCACCTGCGCCGTTTCGCGGGCCACCGCCACCCGCGCCGCGTTCTGGGCCGGAGTCGGAGCCGTTTGGGTTGGTGTCGTGGCCGCATGGGCAACGGCAGCAGTGAGGCAAGCCGTCAGCGTGAACGCAAAGGGGCGGGTCATGCTCTGGTTTTATCCCGCGCTGGTGAGGGAAAGGCTGAACATGGCTGATGGTGGGTTTAGCTCGGGGAAGCTCAACCTACACCCCACTCCCCGCCTCCCGAATCAGGCGCAAGACTTCCCGCGCACTGGTCAGGATTGGGGTGCCGGGGCCGAAGATGCCTGCCACGCCCGCCGCCCGCAGCGCCGCGTAATCTTGTTGGGGAATCACGCCGCCCGCGATCACCTGGATTTCTGCCGCGCCCTCGGCCTTCAATGCGGCGATCAGGTGCGGAATGAGGGTGAGGTGGCCCGCTGCCTGAGAACTGACGCCCACCACATGCACGTCGTTTTCAATCGCTTGCCGCGCCGCCTCTTCCGGCGTCTGAAACAGCGGGCCAACGTCTACGTCGAAGCCCAAGTCGGCAAAGCCCGTGGCGATCACCTTCGCGCCCCGGTCATGGCCGTCTTGGCCCATCTTGACCACCAGCATGCGGGGGCGGCGGCCTTCGGCTTCGGCAAACGCTTCGATTTCGCCTTGCAGGGCGGCAAAGCCTTCATCTCCGGCGTAGCCCTGCGCGTACACGCCCGACAAGGTACGAACCTCGGCGGCGTGGCGGCCCCAGACCCGCTCCAGCGCGTCACTGACCTCGCCTACGGTGGCGCGTGCCTCCATCGCGGCCACACTCAGGGCCAGTAAGTTCCCCTCACCAGTTCTTGCGGCGTCTTCCAGTGCGTCCAGCGCGGCCTGCACCTGCCCCGCATCCCGCTGCGCCCGCACCCGCTCCAGCCGCGCAATCTGAGACAGCCTCACGGCGGCATTGTCTATGTTCAGCACGTCTACGGGTGTCGGTTCGCTGGGACGGTACTTGTTCACGCCCACGATCACGTCTTCGCCCCGGTCTATGCGGGCCTGTTTGCGGGCCGCCGATTCCTCAATTCTCAGCTTGGGCACGCCGGATTCAATGGCTTTTGCCATGCCGCCCAACTCTTCCACTTCGCGCATCAGTTCCCGCGCTTTATCGGCCAAATCTACGGTCAGGCGCTCCATCAGGTAGGAGCCGCCCCAAGGGTCAACCACGTCTGGAATGCCGGTTTCCTCTTGCAGCACCAGTTGCGTATTGCGGGCAATGCGGGCGCTGAAGTCGGTGGGCAGGCCAATCGCTTCGTCAAAGGCGTTGGTGTGCAGGCTCTGCGTGCCGCCAAACACCGCCGCCATCGCCTCTATCGTCGTCCGCACCACGTTGTTGTAGGGGTCTTGCTCGCTGAGGCTCCAGCCGCTGGTTTGGCAGTGGGTTCGCAGAGCGCGGCTCATCGGATTTTTGGGGGCAAATCCGGCCATGATTTCATCCCAGAGCAGGCGGGCGGCCCGGAGTTTGGCCACTTCGACATAAAAATTCATGCCAATCGCAAAAAAGAAGCTCAGGCGCGGCGCGAATTCGTCTACATCCAGCCCTTTTGCTAGGGCCGCCCGCACGTATTCCAGCCCATCGGCCAGCGTGTAGGCCAGTTCCAGCGCGGCATTTGCGCCCGCTTCTTGCAAGTGGTAGCCACTGATGGAAATCGAGTTGAATTTGGGCATCTCGCGGGCCGTAAATGCGATGATGTCGGCCACGATTCGCATACTGGGCGTGGGCGGATAAATGTAGGTATTGCGCACCATAAACTCTTTGAGGATGTCGTTTTGAATGGTGCCCGACAACTGGGCACGCGGCACGCCCTGTTCTTCACCCGCTACGATAAAAGCGGCCAGCACAGGCAATACAGCCCCGTTCATGGTCATACTCACCGACATTTCGTCTAGCGGAATGCCGTCAAAGAGAATCTTCATGTCTTCCACGCTGTCGATGGCCACGCCCGCCTTGCCCACGTCGCCCACCACCCGCGCATGGTCGGAGTCGTAGCCCCGGTGGGTCGCCAAGTCGAAGGCCACGCTCAGGCCTTTTTGTCCGGCGGCGAGGTTGCGGCGGTAAAAAGCGTTGGATTCCTCGGCGGTAGAAAACCCGGCGTACTGCCGAATCGTCCACGGGCGCTGCGCATACATGGTGGCGCGGGGGCCACGCGTGTAGGGCGGGAGTCCGGGCAAAGTGTCGGCCTGCGGCGGCAAGTCGGCCCGCGTATACAGCGGTTTGAGAACCAGTCCTTCGGCGGTGGTGCGGTTCAGCGTTTCTGGATCTGCGCCGCGCAAATCTTTGCGGGCCAAGGCCTTCCACGCGCTCAGGTCGGCGGTGATGTCAGTGGGGGTGGTCATGGTGGATGCCTCCGTATGCCGACATGATGCCACGCGAACCCTAACGGGCGTTTGGGCAAAAGTACGGGGCTGGGGCGCGGGGCAGGGGAGAAGCCGCCCCGCGCATTAGCCAAACATTCATATTGTGGGATCGCACCAAGCCGCCGCGCACAATTCAACACTTAATGTCAAACGATTTGATCGGGCACTCGGCTTCGTCATCAGGATGAACTGCCCGCCTGACTGCCCACTTCGGAGGTTTTCCTATGTTCAATTCTCTGCGTTTCGCCGCCCTTGCCACCGTTTCTCTGAGCCTTGCCAGTTGCGCCCCCTCCATGATGGGCACGCCCACCACCAAGCCCGCGCCCGCTACCGATGTGAATGCGGGCCTGAATATCTCGCAGCGCCTCACGGTTGCTCAACCCAGCCCCACCGCTGTCGCTAATGGCCTGACCCTGACCAGCCCTACTTTTACCAACGGCGGCGTGTATCCCGGCGAGCATGTCGCCAACGGCTTTGGCTGTACTGGCCCCAATACCAGCCCCGCGCTGAACTGGACGGGTGTGCCCGCCGGAACGCAGAGCCTCGTGCTGACCAAGTATGATCCCGACGCGCCCACTGGCAGCGGCTTTTGGCACTGGAGCGTGTACAACATTCCCGCCACCGCCACCGGACTCGCGGCGGGTGCAGGCAACACGGGCGGCACGCTGCCCGCCGGAGCCTTGCAACTGAACCACGACGGCGGCGCACCCGGTTTCGTGGGAGCCTGCCCACCAGTAGGCGACGCGCCCCACCGTTACGTCTTCACGCTCTACGCCCTTAGCAAAACGCTGGATGTGCCCGCCACCGCCAGCCCCGCCTTCCTCGGGTTCAACCTGAACGGAATTACGCTGGCCAAAGCCAATCTCACTGCGTTCTACAGCCGCTAAATCCGGTTAATTTTAGCCCCTTCAGTGAAGTGAAGGGGCCACTTTTCGCCGTAATATTCTGCCCCAATCTAACTCCGACTGGCCGTTCTGTTCCCCAACAACGTGAGGAATGTTAGACTAGGCGGCGTGAGTGTTCCCGCCCAATCTGATCCTATTCTTCCCCATGCCGTTAAGCTGGCCCCCAGCATCCTCTCCTGCGATTTTGCGCGGCTGGGCGAGGAGTTGCAGGCTATTGCCGGAGCCGATTACGCGCATGTGGACGTGATGGACGGCACATTCGTGCCCAACATCAGCTTCGGCCTGCCAATTTTGGCGGCGGCGCGTCGGGCCAGTTCCCTCTTTATGGATGTTCACCTGATGATCGAGCGTCCTGAACGCTATCTGCGAGACTTTGCCGAGGCGGGGGCCGACGGAATCACGGTGCATGTGGAGGCCACCCAGCACATTCACCGCGCTGTGCAATCTATCCGCGAACTGGGCAAGCGGGCGGGCGTGACCCTCAACCCCGGCACGCCGCTGGAGGCCGTGCGTCCCGTGCTGGCCGACGTGGATCTGGTACTGGTCATGAGCGTGAACCCCGGCTTTGGCGGCCAAAAGTTCCTTCCAGCCAGCCTAGACCGGGTGCGAACCTTGCGCCGCTGGCTGGATGAACTGGGCAGCAGCGCCGAAATAGAAGTGGACGGCGGCGTGACCCCGGCCAATGCACGCGCCCTAGCCGATGCGGGCGCAACCGTGCTGGTGGCCGGAAGCGCCGTGTTTGGGCCAGACGGCGGCGCGGCGGGCCTCCAGCGGTTACGGGCGGCGCTCGTATGAGGCTGCGCGTTGACCTGCTGCCACATGGCAATTACCCCGATGTGGTGCTGGTGATTGATGTGCTGCGGGCCACCACCACTGCCGTCGCGTACCTAGAGCGCGGTGCAGACGCCCTGCTGCTCACTTCTTCTCCCGAAGTGGCGCTGGGCCTGCGCTCTGAACAGGCAGATTCTGGCCTGCTCTTGGGCGGCGAACGCGGCGGCTTGCCTATTCCCGGTTTCGATTTCGGCAACAGTCCCGTGGAAGCCGCCGCCCAAAACTTCACGGGCAAAACGGTAGTCATGAATACCACCAACGGCACCGGAGCCGCCCACATCGCCGCGCAAACGGGCAAGCACATCTTGTTGGCGGCCCTCACCAATGCCCACGCCGCCGCCCGCCGCGCCCGCGCCATTGCCACCGAGGAAATTGCGCTGGTATGCGCCGGAACCGATGAGCGCGTGAGCCTAGAAGACGTATACGCAGCGGGTGTGCTGGCCGAATATCTGTTGGCAATGGGCGAATTTACCATCGACGACGGCGCACGCATCGCCCTGACTATGCGCCGCAACGCCGGAAACCCGATAGAGGCGCTAGGCAGTGCCGGACACGGGGCGCGGCTCGCCAGCCTCGGCTTAGGCGAAGACGTGCGCTACGCCGCGCAACTGAGTACCAGTACACTGGTGCCCACATTGGCCGACAGCAGCGACGTGGCTGGTGCGCTGCGGTTCGTGGCGGGCTGAACTGTGTTGGACTGAACCTTGTCACGGGCTAAAGAGGACTGAGGGCCTGCTGACCCTTCCCCGCCCCCAGACCCGCTACCCTGTTCCCCATGACGGCCTCAGATTCCCTCTCCCTGCCCTTTGCCCTGCCCGACGTGACGCCCATAGAATCCGTGGATTGGGCGGCCATTCCCAGCCCCGCCTTCGTGCTGGACGAATTGAGGCTGCGGCGCAACTTGGCCCTGATTTCGCGGGTGCAGCAGGAAAGCGGCGCACAGATCATCGTGGCCTTCAAGGGTTTTTCCATGTGGAGCGCCTTCCCGATGCTGCGCGAATACGGCATCACCGGGGCTACTGCTAGCAGCCTCAATGAAGCGCGGTTGGCGAGCGAGGAAATGAAGGGCGAGGTGCATGTGTACGCGCCCGCCTACAGCGACAGCGAATTCCCGCAGATTCTGGCGCTGGCCGATCATCTGGTGTTCAATTCCTTTTCGCAGTGGGAGCGCTTTAGGCCGCAGGTGCAGGCCGCCCGCGCCGCCGGACAAGTCGTGCATGTGGGCATCCGCGTGAATCACGAATACGGCGAAGTCGAAACCGATTTGTACAACCCGGCTGGCCCCTTTTCACGCTTAGGCGTCACGCGCCGCGAGTTCCGCGAAGACTTGCTGGACGGCGTGGACGGCCTGCATTTTCATAGCCTCTGCGAAAACGACTCTGGCACGCTAGAGCGCACGCTGGAAGCCTTCGAGGAAAAGTTTGGCGAATTCCTGCCGCGCATGAAATGGGTCAACTTTGGCGGCGGCCACCTGATGACCCGCGAAGGCTACGACATTCCCCGCCTGATCCGCGTGATTCGCAGCTTCCGTGAACGCTATGGCCTGCACGTGATTCTGGAACCCGGCAGCGCCTTCGGCTGGCAAACCGGCTGGCTGGTCAGCAGCGTGCTGGACGTAGTGCGGAACGTGAAACAGGCTGCATTGCTCGATATTTCGGTCAGTGCCCATATGCCCGATGTGCTGGAAATGCCCTACCGCCCCCGCATTCTGGGTGCAGGCGATCCGGGCGATTTTGGGCAGGAATACATCATCGGCGGCACGACTTGCTTGGCGGGCGACGTGATCGGGGAATACGCCTTCCCGCAGACGCTGAAGGTGGGTGACCGCGTGGTGTTCGACGATATGATTCACTACACGATGGTCAAAACGTCATTCTTCAACGGCGTCAAGCACCCCGACATCGGCATCCTGCGGGAAGGTGGGCGCTACGAAGTGGTCAAGAGCTTCGGCTACGAGGAATTTAAGGCGAAGCTGAGCTAAAGCTTTGGCTTGTTCGGAAATCACAGAAGCGCGCCCGACACCACTTCCGGTGCGGGCGCGTTTCTGATCTCAACGCTCTTATTTTTACTGCTGGGGATGGGCGGTTTGCCTGTGCCGAGGCGGGGTGTTCAGCCCGCGCCAGCGCCGTCATTCAGACCCGTTCTGATGCGGAGGGTGCCACCAGAAAAACGGGAGAAAAGAGGCCGAGCAGGGGACGCCGAGTCTATAATGTTGGCCGTCAGTCCTGCCCGGTTCCGGGAGAGTGCAGGGGAGGGTACTTTTTGCGATCAGTCGGGCTAAAGGCTATGCAGCTTGCACTTCAGCCCGGAATGCCTTATTTGCGGTAGACCTTCACCGCACCGTTCACCGTGCGAATGGTGCCGCCCTCGAAGTCTGCTGCCCACGCGCCGCCGATGAGGTACTGGTCACGGGTGGGGAAGCCGAGGAAAGAGCCGCTGCCGCCGAGGCCCTGATAGGTTTTCAGGACGCTACCGACCAGCCAGAAGGTGCCGTATTTTTCGGTGCTGTACAGCGCGCCGCTTTGGAAGAATCCGTAGAGGCCGCTGGTACCGTAAGTGTTGCGCGGAATGACTTTTTCGTCGCCAGCGGCCCAGCCGAGGCGCGTGGGCGGGCGGGTCGCGCCGTTTTCTGCCTGTGCCAATGCCATGTAGCGTTCCAGCAGGCGGCCATGCACCGAGTAAGAGCGGCTGCTGCCGTTGGCGTGCAGAAGGGCAGCGTCGCCGTATGCGCCCACACCGTTAAATTTTTGCCACAAGCCGTCAGCCCAAGGCACAGCGTAAGTCGTCGCGTTGCCCAAAGACTCGCTGCCCTTCAGGCGGTCATAGGCTTCCACCATCGCCTGATCGAAGGAGCCGTCCTGCTTCTGCCCGGGCTGAATTTTTGCGGTGGGCTGGGGCTGGGGCTGAGGCGTGGGTTGGGGTGCGGGCTGGGGGTTGGGTTGTGGCGTCGTGCCCGTTCCCGGCGTGACTGTTACGGTTCCGGTTGCGCCGCCCGTCGTGCCAGTGCCGCCCGTTTGTCCGTTGCCGCCTTGCCCGCCTGCACCTACCCGGAAGGTTGCCACGTCCGTCACCCATGCATCGGCGGGCAGCGGGTTCACCACGATGCTCAGGGCGCGGGCCAAGTTTTCCTGCCCCTGCAGACGCACCTGTGCAAAGCCTTCATCACCCACGAAGCGGGCTACATCGTCTAAGTTCAGCTCTTTCTTGCTGGCAAGGGCCAACAGGCGGTCTTGTCCGTTGGGGCCAGCCACCGTCAGGGTGTATTTGGCGGCCTGCGCCGGAAACACCCGCGTCACGCCCGCCTGCACGAAGTTGCTTTCTTCGTAATTGTTGGGGAAAAACAGGTCGATCTGGCCGTTGGCGTTCACGTTGAACAGATACACGTAAGCGTCGCCATTGGTTTTCAGGCCCACGCTGACTTTTTCGCCCTTGCGGTACACCGGATTTTGGTTGCCGCTGGCGTCTTTGTTCACCCACACTTGTACATTCAGCTTGGTTTCCACCGGGTTCACGATGATGCTCTGGGCGCTAATTTTGGCGGGGCTGGCGCTCGCAACGGTAGCCGCGCCGAGGCCGAGCAGTAGGGTCATCATGGTCATGGTTTTGGTGTTCATGGGGGAACCTCCGTAATGAATTGGGGCTAAGGGTTGGCCTTCTGGTGGAGTCAAGGTAGGGCGCGAACCTGACGAAGCACTGACCCCCGGCGACTCTAAACGGTGTGCTAGCCGCCTATGAACGTGATCTCAAGGACATTTCCTCCATGTGGCCGCCACATGAGACGGGCCTGATTCAAACGTGACGGCGTGCACATCCGGGACGTTGAAGCGCAACATGAACGGCGGTTAGGCTGCTGCAATGAACCGAACCCGATCCTTTCTGGCTCTGTCTCTGGCTTGGGCGCTCAGTCTGCCCCTTGCCTCTGCCGCAGCGCCCCAAGCCGCCGATCCATGGCCCAGCAGCGCTGTTCTCACGCGCCTGTTTTCTCTGCCCTCGGGCCGCGCCGATGGGCAACGCCTGATTCAAGACCTGCGCCTGACTCCCGCCCAAACCGCCGAACTTCGCCGCTTGGCCCGTAGTGAGGCGGCTTATGCCCAAGCAGGCCGCCAAGTCTTCGGGCGAGACGAGGCCACCGCCCTGAACGCCAAAATCGCCCGCCTATCAGCCGAAAAAGACCGCAAAGTGCGCCTGAGTCTAGCGGGCAAATACACCGACTTTCGCGGCTGGGTCAAGACGTGGTGGAGTGCACAAGTAGGGGCAGCACGGTAGGGGGAAGGAGCGAAATTATTTGTGGTGAGACGGTTTGACGTTAAGTTGCAAGCCCCTCTCAGACCCTGAGACGCCCCTTGCCCACTCCAAATCCTCACCCCAGCCGAGTTGCCAGCCACAGCACCAACGGCGCAATCAGCAGTGCGGGTAACATGCTTCCCACACGCACGCGGCGGTCTTCCCAGCCCAGCCCGGCCAGCATCAGGTTCCAAGAAATGCCCGCGATCATCAAGCCGCCCGCGCCCGTAATCAGCAACACGTATGGATTGGTTTTCAGAATCTCCGGGCTGGCCCCGCCCAGTAGTCCGGCGGCAAATCCGCCCGCAGCAAGGCTGATCCCGCCCTGAAGCAGCAGTACCGTGATGGCCGAGAAACCTACGCCGATGCCGTAGGCGCCTGCCAGAGCCAGCGCCGCGATGCCGTCCAGCGTGCTTTTGAGGACATAGGTGGAATTGTCGCCCGTCAAGCCGTTTTGCAGGCCGCCCACCACCGTCATCGGGCCGATGCAAAACAGCAGGCTGGCCGCCACGAAGCCTTCGGTAAAGCGCCCGCCGCCCTTAAATCTGCGTTTCAGGGTGTCTCCCAACTGTGCCAGCCGCTCTTCTATCCCCAGTGCTTCGCCCACAACCGCGCCCACCGCGAGGCTGATCAGGGCCAGAATGACGCCCGGCGCGGCCCCACCCGTGACCCGGTTCAGGCTGCTCGCCATGTCCAGCGCGATAAAGAGCGTGACCAGACTCAGCGTTTGCAGTAGCGTGCGCTGGGTGCGTTCGGGCAGGCGGCCCCCCAACAGCAGCCCCAACAGCGTGCCCAGCAGCACCGCACCCACATTGATAAACGTGCCCGACAGTTGAGTAAAAAGAGACATTCGGCTGCACTGTAGAGCATTTGTTTGGCAGGCAACCGAGCGCCGATGCCCCCATTGAGGGTGTCCTTTAAATTCACTGAACATTGACGCGGCCCTGACATGGCCTGTGGTAAAGTTCCCGCAAGTTGAAACGGTTCTCTGTTCGTCAGCTTGGGCCTAAGGCCACTGCACCCTCTACGGGCGGCGGTTGGAGTGCAGGCGGCGCGGCTGGCCCTTTTGGTGGGGCTGCCGAGTCCAGTGAAATAGGCGTGCAGGAAATCAAATTCATACATCGTTGTGCGGGGCTGCCTCTGGGTGGCCCCGCCTGCTTTTTGGAGGCGTACCTTGACTCTCTCTAACCAGTTCGAAAACCTGCCCAAGCTCCTGAAGATCAGTGAAGTGGCCGATTTTACGAGTACCCACGAGCGCACTGTGCGCCGCTGGATTCGGGATGGACGATTGGTGGCGTTAGAGCATCCCAGCGGTCTGCGCGTGTCTCGCCGCGCCCTCTGGCGGTTCCTCGGACTGGATTTGGCCCTCAGCGCCTAAGAATCAAGGCACACACGGCGGCTATTCTGACCCGGAGATGCCGCCCCACTTTGTGCCAGAACTGTTGCCTTTAGGCGATGGCAATTTTCCTGCCCCCCTGATCTGGACGCCACCCGATTTCCAGCCGTCCGAGCGGTTGCCTGTCGCTTACATGCTAGACGGTCAAAATGTGTTTTTGCGAGACGAAGACATCCCGGAGCGGGGCTGGCCGGGGTCTTGGAAGGCGGCACAGGCAGCCTCGGCGCTGGCGAGTCAGGGCAAGCGAATGGTATTGGTGGCCGTCCCACACGGCCCAGACCGCATCGCTGAGTACACCATGCAGCCTGACCCGGAACACGGCGGGGGAGACGGTGCAGCCACATTGGCTTGCCTGACCCACACCCTTAAACCCCTGATCGATTCCCGCTACGGCACCCGAACCGATGCGGCTGGCACGGCGTTCATTGGCAGCAGCTTAGGCGGATTGCTGGCGCTGTACGGCGGGATGCAGCAACCGGAAACATTCGGCTTTTTGGGCGTGCTGTCGCCCAGTATGTGGTGGGCAGACCGCGCCGTATTGCGTGATGTAGCCGCGATTTCCCTGCCTTTAGATCAGCACTACGCCGTCAGCACAGGTGACCAGGAAGGCCGGGCGCAGGAAGGCAGCGCCGAGCAAGTGGCCGAGACCCGCGCCCTACACGCGGCTTTGGTGCAAGCTGGGGCACAGGCCACACTGAGCATTCTTCCCGGCGGAATTCACCACGAGAAAACTTGGGCTGCTCACCTTCCTGCCGTGCTGGACGAGTTCTGGACTTATGCGAATGGGGGAGAGGCCAAGGGGGAAGAAGCATGACGCTTGCAGCCCTGCAAGCCGCCGTGAGTGCGGGTGATGATGTGGCGGCGTTGGCTCTCTTGTGCGGTTTACAGCCCACACCAGCCGAAGCCCAAGCCTGCGCGGTGCTTGCGCTGCACTTGGGGCGGCCCAGTTTGGCAGTGCAGTGGGCCACAGATTCTTTGACCCGTGCGGCGGCCTTGCTGCGATTGGGTCACACTGAAACGGCCCGCCAAACTCTCGCCCCACTGCCCGATTCACCGCGTGTAGCATTGCTTCTGGCCCGGTTTCTGGCTCTAGAATCCGGTGCACAAGCCATGCCACAGGCTACCCATGCCCGCGCCCTAGCCCGTGCGGAGGGCGACGCTGCCGCTCTCACTGCCGCTGCCACCTTGCTGGGAGAACTCCTGCTGCCCACCGACCCCCGCGCCGCCCTGCGCACATTGGCTGAGGGCCTCAAGGTGGCAGAAATGGCAGGCGAGGCCGCCGACGCGCACTTGTTGGCAGTGTTGGCGCACGTTCAAGCCGCAGTTGGCGGAGCCGAAAAAGCCCGCCGCACCGCTGAGAAAGCTTTGGGCTGGGCTGCGCTGCGCAGCCCAGCCCGTGTGGTAGCGCTCCTCGCCCTCGGTCAATCAGAACAGGCCTATGCCGAAGCCTCAGCCGGAGAATTAGACGAGCGTTGGCTTTTGCCGTTTATTCTGCCGCCACATCCAACCGCGCCAGACCACGAATAACGAACCCACCTACGTATTCGGCAGGCACAGCAGCATCGGCCAAGTGCAGCCCTGGTAAGGCGCGGCACAGCGCACGCAGGCTCAGTGCCAGTTCTAGGCGGGCCAGCGGCGCACCCAAACAATAGTGGCTGCCCAGCCCAAAGGTCAGGTGCGGGTTGGGGTCGCGGTTCAGGTTCAGAGCATCGGGGGCATCAAAGCGGCGGGGGTCGCGGTTGCCGCTGGCGTACAGCAGCGCCACCTTGTCGCCCGCTTTCAGAGATTCGCCGTGCAGCACGGTGTCTTCTAGTGCGAACCGCTCGAACATGGGAAGCGGCGTGTCATAACGCAACAATTCTTCTATGGACCGCCGGAAGAGAGGGAGGCTTTCCGCGTGTGGGGCGGCCTGCACCAGCGTTTGCCACCATTGGCCCCCCGCCTCCAAGTCCCGCATCAGCGCCAGCACGCCCGCCGAGAGGCCGTTCACACTGGCTTCGTGGCCCGCGTTCAGGAGCAAAATGCAGGTGTCGATCAGTTCTTGCTCGGTCAGGCGGTCACCGTCTTGTTCGGCCTGCACCAGCGCCGTAATCAGGTCGTCTTGCGGGTTGCGGCGGCGCTGGGCGGCCAAATCCCGCAGCAAAGCCCCGAATTCCAGCACGGCCCGCTCTGCCCCCGCCTGATCTTCCGGCGTGTGGGTGGGTTCGTACAGCCGCACGATGGCCGCAGACCAAGGGCGGAGGCTGCCGCGCTCCGCTTCCGGCACACCCAAGAGTTCAGCAATCACGGTCACGGGCAGCGGCTCGGCATAGGCCGACACCAAATCGAATGCCCCGCCTTCCCGCAGTCCTTCCAGTTGCGCGGCCAGTAGCGTTTCTATGCGCCCCGTCAGGCTTTCCACACGCCGGGGAGTAAAAGCCATCCCCACCAACGAGCGCAGGCGGGCATGTTTTTCACCTTCGCTGTCCAGCATATGATTCCCATTAAAGGCGTCAAAATTCGCCTGCTTGGGATCGGGCAAGGGCCAGCCCAATTCGTCGCGGGAATAGCGGTGCAGCACGCTGCGGCCAAAGCGTTTGTCCCTCAGCACCGCCGAAATGTCGGAGTGCCGGGTCAGGAACACGCGGTTCAGGTGCGGGTCACGGAAGGCGGGTGTCTGCTCGCGCACCTCGGCCAGCAGGGGGTAGGGGTCGCGCACGAATTCGGGGGCGGTCAGCGGGAGTGCCAAGGTGGGCAGGGGCATGGGTGTCAGGGTAGCGGGTGTGGGAGGGGCTACGGGGGTGGGTCAAAGGTCTAAGGTGTTGGGGCGGGTTCGGTTGCTGAATTGCCCCCTCACCCCGCTGTATTCACAGCGCCCCTCTCCCGCAAGGGGCGAGGGCCAACAGCAAGGGCAAAAAACCTTATGTTGCTCCCTCATACAGATTCCGATTAATTCTGACACAAGGGCCACCAGTGAACGAGGGTGTGCTGGGTGATCAGGTCCGGTTGTGTTTCCAGCCAAGCACACTGCTGACCCACCACTGTTTCCAAGGCATCAAGGTTCTCTGGGCAGGTATTGGCGATGGTGGCATCGGTAAGTTGCCAGACGCGCTCCACGGGTTGCAGTTCTGGGGCATAGGGGGGCAAACGCACGATCTCAATGCCTGGTGGATGTCCCTGCGATGCAGGGACATGAAAGCCGCCGTTGTCTTCGACGACGAGCACGTGATGAGCTGGCCCCGCCTCGACACTGCGAGCAAAAGCAGCCATCACGACCCTCTACGCCTGTTGATTGAGCGTGGGAACAATCCAGAAGCGACTTTCACCGGTCTCTGGGTTGACAAAGGCATAGATGTAGAGCCATTCATAGCGGGGATGAACTGGGCAAATGAACGGTTGCCCGGTCGGTGCCCATGCTTTTTGGAGAATGGGCTTAAGGCCCAGACGATGTTCATCCATCGCCCACAGCGACACGCGAGGGTGGAGACGCTCCGCCTGGCGGAGCGCCTCCCCTAGCTCTTTGTTTTGAACGCCTCTTTGGCGGCTGGATCGCCTTTGACATGCTGTGGACGGGGTTTCTGGGGAGTGAACCCGGCCGCACGCATGAATTCATACGTGCGGCCCAGATACACCTCTTTGCCAAACTGCTCCCTAATCCACTCCTGAAGCCGCTTGCCTTCCCAGACCACGCCCCGTTCGAAATCCGCATGCAACTGAGCTGCAAGGACTTGCTGTTCCTCGGCGGTCAAGACGCGCGGTGCCCCTTGATTGTCTCGTCGTCCATCCTTTAACCCGTCCAAACCGAGTCGGTGGTAGCGCTCAATCACGTATCGAGCTGAGCGCACAGCGTATCGGGTGATGTCCATGACATCACCCTCACTTCGACCTTCGGCCAGCAGCGCAAAAAATTGCGCTCGTCGTCGCTCGACGGCAGAGGTACTCACGCGGTAAATCGCCCAAAACTCCTCAGCTTGATGCTGAAACTCTACCGGAGAATAGAACTTGTTCATCTTCCCAGTATGGCGTCTCTATTCGGAGTCCGTATCACCCTTGAGGGGGGAGGTTGGGACTCGCAGAGCTGCGCAGCAGAGGGGGTGAATGAGCGCCAGCGATTACCCTCCTTAGACCCTCAGACCCTAGACCCTTAGACGCCCTTCTCACTCAATGGCTCTACAAAAACTGCTGCTCCTCGATGCGCGGCGGCTCATGCGCTTCCGGTGTGCCGGCGGGCAATTCGGGCAGACCCGGTTCAATCGTCGGCAGCGGTGTCGTGGGCAGCAGCGGGCGCTCCAGCGGGGTCGATTCTTCGGGCAGGATGTGGCGGGCCGAGAGTTCCCCGAACGACGAGACGAGGGCGCGGTAGCCGCTGAGAAACTGGGCGTATTCCTGCCGAGCACTTGCCAGCCGCGCCGTCAGGTCGCTGTGCCGATCCGAAAAAGTGCGTTCCAGTTCGGCCATTCGTTCGGCCTGCGCCCGCTCGCGTTCCAGAATCAGTTGGTGCTGCTCCCGCTCTAGGTCGGCAAAGCGGCCCCGGAAGGCCAGTTCCAGCGCACTGATGCGGCTTTGGTGGGCGGCTTCCAATTCGGTGCTGCGGGCCTGCGCGTCGTTGTGGATGGCGTCTCTGAACACGTTGGCCTGCGCTAAAATGACTTCACTTTCACGCGACGCCGTTTCGCGCAGATCGTGGCCCATGCGTTCGGCGGCCACCAACGTCCGGCGAATTTCGTCTTCTTGGGTCTTCAGTTCCTCTATGCGGCGTTCCAGCTCCTGCGTGCGCTCCTGCATGGCTTGGCGCTCCTGCAACACGCCTTCGAGTTCCTCGGCCACATCGGTCAAGAACTGGCGCACGCTCAGGCGGTCATAGCCTCCGAACTTGCCCGGAAACTCATGGTGACGGATATCGAGGGGTGAAAGTTTCATAGGTGTAGCCTCATCATAGAGACTAAACCTGTCATAGAAATAACCGCCTGCCCACCCGAACCAATGTGGCTCCGGCCCGCACGGCCAACGGATAATCGTCGCTCATGCCCATGCTGAGTTCCGGCAGACCGAGGTCATGGGCGCGGCGGGCCGTGTCTTCAAACAGGCGCAAGGTTGCCTCCTCGTCGGCGTCGTCCGGGGCCATCACCATCAGGCCGCGCACCTTCAGTCCAGTCTGCATCACCTGATGGTAGACGGCGCTCAGTTGCTCTGGCCTGACCCCGTGTTTTTGTTCCTCTCCGTTATGAAGCTGCAATAACAGATCGGGAGCGCGGCCCCAGCCTTCCGCCGCTTGCGCGATGGCTTCGGCCTGCCAGACTTCCTCTATGCCGTGTACCAGCGTCACGGGTTTCAGGTACTTAATTTTGTTGCGCTGCAAGGTTCCTATGGAGTGCCATTCGATGTCGGCGTCGGTCATCAGCGCCGCCTTGTCCCGCAGTTCTTGGGCGCGGCCTTCTCCCAGTGCATGTTCTCCATACGCCAGCACCCGTTCCCGAATGGCTTCTATCGGCTGGCCTTTGGTGACGGCCACAAGGCGCACGCTGCCGGAGGGCCGCCCCGTTTCGGTTTCCAGCGCCCGCAAGTGGGCCAGCACTTCTGGCACGCTCATTCTCTACCCGCCAAATGCAAGGGGGGCGTACAGCGTTCGGTGAGTGGGAAAGGCGTGGTGGGCATGTGTCCAGCCCAACTTAAGACTCTCAAAACGTAAAAGCGCTTGATTGTCATAGCTTGTCGCTCGAAGCCGAACAAGAGCTAAAGCTTTTTAAGATGCGCCTCGAACCTGTTTCAGACCCGTTCTTCACTTGTTTCACACTTGCATTCTGGCTTGTCGGGGCGGCCTGCTCAAGCCTGCGTTGTCCCGGCGACTGCACCAGCCCCGGTTCCTGATCTTCCAGTCAAGGAATCTTCACGCTTCTCAGCAGCCTAACCGGGAAGGTGTAGCTCAGTGCGTCGTCAGGCCGATGCCCGCTACAGTGAAATTTATCCCTGAGCCATATGTTTAGAGGATTCTCACTGTATAGGGCGGACTCTAGCGGGCCTGTGCGACACTAGGAGAAGAATGCGACACCCCATGACCCTTGCCGTGACGACAATGTTGCTGGTTGCTCCGGCACTGGCGCAGGCCCAACAAGCTCCCGCCACCACACCCGCCCAAACTGCACCCGCTCAACAGCAGGCCGGAACCGTGCAGGACATCACCGTCACGGGCACCACCGAACTGCTCGGCAACTTTGTGCGGGCCACCCTGACCACCCAGCCCGGCGCGGCCTTGTCCAGCGTCAATTTGCGCCAAGTAGAGCAGGAAGTCGTAGCAACCGGCTATTTCAAGTCTGCGGTGGCCGAACTCCGCACCGTGGGCGGGCGCGACACCCTCTCTATTACCGTTACGCCCAACCCCACCATTTCTACCGTCGACACCACCGGCCTGACCTTCCTGCCCGCCGACGGTTTCAAAGCCAGTGTCGCCGACCTGCTCAACGTGGCTCCCGGCGCAACCCTGAACTCTCAGCGGCTCGATCAGGCCAAAGACGCCCTCGCCCAGAACTACAGCACCGAAGGCTACCCATTCGCGCCCAGCATCAGCGTGACCCAGAAGGTGAACGCCGACAACACGGTGGCCCTGACCTTCGTGGTCGACGAAACCGCGCCCATTACACGGGTAGAAGTGGAAAACGTGTCGCTGCTGCCTGCGGCCACCGTCACCAACATCTTCAAGCCCCTCTACGACGCCAAAAAGTTCACGCCTGCCGCTTACTTTGCAGCCATTCAGCAGCTACAGGCCGCCTACGACGCTGCCGGGTACTTGCAGGCTGGCGCAGACGTGCAGGGCAGCAGCCTAGAAAACGGCGTGCTGAAAATTCGCGCTCTGGAAGGCCGTATCTCCGCCGTTGACCTCAGCGATTTGGGCGACCCGAAAGTCACGTTGCAGTCTCGCGTGGGCCAGCCCCTCACGCTGGCGGGCATTCAGGCCGATGTGCGTACCCTGTCCAACCAGACGGGCAAGCCGGTGGGCTTCGGTCTGCAACCCGATCCCAGCGATCCTTCCCGCGTGACTGTGCTGTTCGGGGCAGCCGATATCGCCAGCGGCCCTGTAAAAGCCGTCGTGTTTGCGGGCAATACGCTGGTTCCCACCCCCACGCTTCAGGCTGCCATCAGCACCAAAGTGGGCGACGTGTACAGCCCGCAACTGGCCCAGCAGGATTTCCTCGCCCTGCGCGACGCCTACCGCAAGGCAGGCTACGAAATCAGCACCCGTGACGCCGTAACTTTTGAAAACGGCACGCTGACCTTCAATACCCGCGAAGTGAAGATCGTGGGCTATGACCTGAAGTGGCAGGGCAATCAGCGCACTCAAGACCGCGTGATTCTGCGCGAACTGCCCGCCGTGAACCGTCCTTTCTCACTCCCCGAAATCCGCGCCGCACTGGGCAACATCAGCCGCCTAGGCTACGTTTCCATTGTGGGCGAATCGGCCACCAGCGATCCTGCCACGCCCGAAAACATCACCTATGTCCTCACGTTGGCCGAAGCCAGCAGCGGCATTCCTGTCAGCCTTGGCCTCGCCTACGACACCGTTTCAGGCTTGGCGGGCGACGCCTCTTACAGCAATCCCAACGTATTCGGACTGGGCCACAACTTCAGTATTTCGGCGGGCGCTCAGCAAAACCAAGCCGGGCAAAACCTCGTGGGCAACGTGTCTTACACGATTCCTTGGCTCGACCTCGACTTCGCCGACTTCCGCACCAACCGCACCAGCGTGTCGGCCAATCTGGGCAGCAGCGTAGCGGGCAACAACACGTTGGTAGACAAGTCCAACCCTGCTCTGGAATCCAAGAGCTACGACACTGGCCGGGACTACACGGTTCGTACCACAGGCTTCAGCGTCTCGGCGGGCCGCAGCATCACTCAGGCGCTCGGCGTCAGCGCGGGTGTAGGCCTGAACTACCGCACCTACTTTTTGGAGCCACGACAAAAAGACGAGGTTGCCCCTGTTCCTGACCCCTATTCCGACCCTGTGGCCGGAACGCTGCTGTCGCCCACCAACCTCACTACCCGCGTGAACTTGGGCCTGCGCTACGACACCACCAACAACCCCGAGTTCCCCAGTAGCGGCGTGCGGGCCAATATCGACCCCGCCTACTCCTTCGGGCGCTCCGGCGAAAATCCGGTGAACTGGACAGACATCGAAACCGGAGCCAGCACCTACTTCGGCGTAGGTGGCACGATTGACAAGGGCAACGGCGTGAAGGCGGCCCGTTCGGTCTTCGCTGTACGCGCCAATGCCGGAACACTGTTTGGCAACGCCCCGACAGGCACAGGCTTCTCGGTGGGCGGCGGCAGCACCCCGATTGCTTCCAAGCAGATTCGCGGCTTGGCCGACAGCTCGGAATTCGGCACCAACTACTTCACGGCCAGCGGTGAGTACCGCTATGATTTCAACCTTAATACCGCCATCACGGAAGGCGTATACGGGGTCGTATTTGCCGATGCGGGCGACGCTTGGAGTACGGGCGAACCCTTCAGCTTGAAGTACGGCATCGGCGCGGGCGTGCAGGTCAACGTGGGCTTCAACGGCGCACGCCTCGCCAACCTGCGCTTCGATTACGGTTACAGCCCCCAGAGCAACAACGGCAAGTTCTACTTCCGTATCGGTAATTTCTTCTGATTTTCCGGGCGAACCCCCCAGTCTGCGTTGCAGCCAGCCCCCCTCAAGGGGAGCGCAACAGCTTTTAGTCCTCCCCTCTAAGGGGGGGCGTTGCGAAAGCAACGGGGGGGTTCACCTTCCAACTCCAACCGCAAAAGGCACAGGCTCCGGCTTGTGCCTCTTTTCATGCCTGCACACTGCCTCCCCGTTGTGCCGCTCCGCTGATACGAGATGAAATTGAATCCTTGACATAAGGCGGGTTCGCGGCGCACACGCCCCCTCACCCCGCTGTTTCACAGCGCCCCTCTCCCACGAGTGGAGAGGGCAAAAACCCATGTTCGGGACGCTTTTCAATCTCGCATGAGCCGCTTGGCCGATAGGTTCCCCGTGCGCTGGGCGCTAGCATGGCTCCCATGATTCTTTCCCCCATTCACTTTGACCTGACCTATTGCTGGGGGTGCCACACATGGAAGGGCTGATGCTGGCGCGGGTGCTGCGCGAGCTTGCGCCCAACTTGCCGCTGAGGACGCTGGGCTGGGCTTTTCCCGATGAAACGACGGCGGCCCTGCTGCTGGAAGGCGTGGGAAATCTGGTGCTGTCTTACCGCCCGCCGCAGCCCGTGGTGTTTATCAGCAAAGAACGCTTGCGCGGCGATCCCCGCAACGGCTTTCAACGTTTTCTGGCGAACCGAGTACGCGGCGACTTGTTGGGCGCAGAGCAACTGAAGCTAGACCGCGTGCTGGTGCTGCATTTTGCGGGCGAAACGGGCTTTGTGGATCAAGTCGCCAGCCGCCTGCTGTTTGAAGTCACGGGCCGCAATGCCAACCTGCTGGTGCTGGACGCCATGCCGGAAGACGGCCAGCCGTTTGAGGGCAGAATTGTGCTGGCGGCCCGCGAGATTACCAACAGCCGCAACCGCTTCCGCACGGTACGCACTGGAGGCACGTATACGCCGCCGCCGCCGTACCAAAAACTCGATCCGCGTGCCCTGTCGCCCGAAGACGCCGCCAGCCTTGCTAGCGTGCCCATCGGTAAATGGCGTGACCGGATAGATGGATTGGGCTTGCTGCTGGGCGCAGAATTGGCCCGCCGCGCCGGGTTGCCGCTGGATCAGGCTCCCGGCGAACAGGAGTTGGCAGCAGCGTTGGCAGCGCTGGCTTCTATCGTGGCCGATCCCACCGTCAGCGAGGGCGTGATGCAGGATGGCGCACGCGAGGCGGCACGCAGCGACAAGGCGGCGGCTCTCCGCAAAGTGCTGCGTGAGCCGCTAGACAAGCGCGTGACCCTGCTGACCCACCAACTGGCCGACGTGACCCGCGCCGAAGCCGGGCTGGACGTGGCCGCCCAAGACCGCACCGAGGCCGACCTGCTGATGGCCTATGCCCATACCGTCCCGACAGGTACCGCCAGCGCCCTCCTGCCCGCCTTCGACGGCAGCGGGGAAGTGCCGGTGGCCCTTGAACCTCAACTGAGTGCCGTGCAGAACGCCGAAAAACGATATACCCGTGCCCGCCGCCGCGAGGATGTGTACGAACGCTTGGCCGAACGCGAACCCACCTTACGGGCGGAACTGGACGCCGCCACAGAGCGTGTGGCCCAACTGGACGGCGCGTCGCTGGAAGAGTTGGAAGCCCTGAGTGCCACCCTGCACAGCGAGAAACCCGAACGCAGCCCGTATGGTTCGCGCTACACCACCCCCAGCGGTATAGAAGTCCTGATTGGCCGCAACAACAAAGAAAACGCCGCCCTGACACACCGCCTAGGCCGCAGCATGGATTTCTGGTTTCACGTGCAGGGCTATCCCGGCAGCCATGTGCTGGTCAGAAGTGGCGGGCGCGAACTGGATTTGCCCGACATTCTGTACGCGGCCCGCCTCGCCGCCGCACATAGCAAGGCACGCGGCGGCGGGAATGTGGCTGTGGATTATACCCGCATCAAGTACGTGTGGCGGCCCAAGGGTGCGCCCGCCGGACAGGTGCATTACACCGATCAGAAAACGGTGTGGGTGGAAGGCACGATGCCGGAAGTGGGGTAGCTCAAACCCGTCACACCGGAAAAGTCAACGTAAACTCCGCACCGCCCCCCGGATGATTCCGGGCTTCTATCTGTCCGCCCTGCGCTTCAGTGAGGGCGCGGGCAATAGCGAGGCCGAGGCCGCTGCTGGCGCGGCCCTGCGGATCGCGGGTACGGCTGGCATCGGCGCGGTAAAAACGCTCGAAAGCCCGCGAAAGGTCGTCGGGGCGGAAGCCGGGGCCATGATCGCGGATGGTCAGGCGGGTGAGTTGCCTGTCCTGCACGGCGCTCAGGATGACTGAACCGGGCGCGGCGTAACGCAGGGCGTTGTCCAGAATGTTGCGTAACGTTTGGGTCAGGCGGTCAGGATCGGCCAACAGGGGCGCGGGGCGTGGGGCCACCACCTCCAGCGTTATGCCCGCGCCCGCCGCCCGAACCGCGTAAGCGTCGGCCAGTGCGTGCAGCATGTGGCCCCCGTCCAGCGCCACGGGTTTCAGGCTCAGCGCCCCACTTTCGGCCAAAGACAGCAGGCGCAGGTCAGTCACCAACCTCGCCAGCAACAAGACTTCGCTGTGGAGGCGGGTCAGGGCGGCGGCGTCGGTGGGCTGCACGCCGTCTTGCATGGCCTCTATTTCGGAGCGCAGGACGGCCAGTGGAGTCCGCAAATCGTGCGCGACATCGGCAATCAGGCCGCGCCGCCATGCTTCTTGGCGGGCGAGGCTGGTGGTCAGGTCATTAAACGCCGCCGTCAGGTCATGCAGTTCGTCTTGGCGGCGCGGCACAGGCAATTGCAAGTCCCGTTCTCCCGCCTGAAGCCGCTGTGCGCCCACCACCAGTCTGCCCAGTGGCCGGGTCAATTGCCGGGTCATGAAGGCGGCCACGATCACTGCCAGCAGCGCACTTAAAAACGCAGACCTGACCGCACTGCGCGTAATTTCGGCGGAAGCCTCACGAACGAGTTCCCGGCGCTGGGCCAGCGCAGAAGCCTCTGCGTCGGTCAGGCCGGTTGCTCCGGTGGTTGGGTCAACTTCGGGCCATGACCACTGAAATCCGATGGGATCGCCGCCCTGATCTGCCGACATCAGGCCCAGTTCCGGGTTCAATTTGGCAATGACTTGAAAGGCCGCGTCCACGGTGGCGAAGGTAGTCAGCACGACGGCCAGCACCGCTACTAGCGCAAAGCTGCGCGTCAGGCGGGCACGCAGGCCGCTGCGGCTGCGGCTGCGTTTTTTGGCGTGACCTTTCTTTAAGCTCTGCTTCTCTAAGGTGCGCGAAGACTTCCGAATCGAGCGACTCTGCATCTTGGCCCACTCTGGCCCGCGTGTCTCCGTGTCCTGCTCGTCCTCCCGCTTCATCCTGCTCCTATCCCTCAGCCCTTAGCCGGTAGCCGACGCCGCGCACGGTGTCTAGCAAGCCTTCGCGCTCCCCAAGTTTGCGCCGCAGATTCTTGACGTGGGCATCTACGGCCCGCTCATCGGTGCCCCGGTCTAGGCCGCCCAGCGCTGCCAGCAGTTCGGTGCGCGACCTGACCACGCCGGGTTCCCGCGCCAACGCGGCCAGCAGGCGCACTTCTGCCACCGTGACTTCCAGCGGCGTGCCGTCCAGCCGGACTTCAAAAGCCGCCGTGTCTACACTGAGGGGGCCAGCGTGCAGCAACGTGGGCACGTCTACGCCGCCCCCGGCCCGCCGCAGCACCGCCCGAACCCGCGCCACCACTTCACGCGGGCTGTACGGCTTGACCACGTAATCGTCGGCACCAATCCCCAGCCCCACCAGCCGGTCTACTTCTTCATCCCGCGCCGTGAGCATAATAATGGGCAGATTCGATTCGGCTCGCACCCGCCGCGCCACTTCTAGACCGTCCATTCCCGGCAGCATCAAGTCAAGCAGCATCAGGGCAGGCCGCGCCGAGCGCCACAGTTCCAGCGCACGCGGCCCCGTCGCCGCCCGTTCAGTATGAAAGCCTTCCCGCCGCAAATATTCCTCCAAAATGTCGGCCAGCCGCACTTCATCTTCGACAATCAATATGGTGCTGGACATGGGGCGGCTCCTTTGCGGCGTGTGAGGGCAGTGTACTTGGGGGCGGTCTAAGGGTCTAAGGGTCAAGGGACTAAGAAGGGCAATTGCCGGCGCTCGTTGAATCCCCTCAGCCTAGCGGGGCCAAGAGTCACGGGGTTCTTAGACCCCTTAGACCCTCGCCCCTTAGACCTGTTGCGCTCCGTCTACTTGCCCCGCCCGTAATCCTCAGATCAGCTTATCTGCATCTGCTTTGGCGTCAGCAGGCTTGTCTGTTGCCTTGTCTGCCGCGCCGCCCTCGCCCATCAGGGTTTTG
Organism: Deinococcus sp. Arct2-2; assembly: GCF_004801315.1. GTDB lineage: Bacteria > Deinococcota > Deinococci > Deinococcales > Deinococcaceae > Deinococcus. The sequence continues at coordinate 24,819 of NZ_SSNW01000037.1, read as the reverse complement.
GTGAGGCTCTGGTACTCGTCGGCGTTGATTTCGCCCTTGGCGTAGCGTTCGCGGGCAATACTCAGTGCGCCGTCGCTAAAAAACTTCTGCTTGCCGCGCCGGAAGTTCTCGCGCCATTCGTCGGCCATCTCGGATTTGTCCATATCGGGCTTGCCCCAGTCTGCTCCGGCAAGGGCTTGCTGTGGGCCACCCATGCCCATTCCATTTCTGCCCATGCGGTGCCGCCACATTTGGCGCTTGCGGCGGGCTTTGGCAAATAAGAAAATGCCTAGGCCGAGCAGAGCAAAGAACCCGAAGCCGGGGCCGTCGCGGTCTTGATATTGCTGGTAAGCCTGCGGGCCGTAGCCGTAGGGCACGCCTTGAATAGGGGCGTAGGTCTGGGCGGGCTGTGCGGTAACTTGTGCGGGCGTAGCGTTGTTGATGATGACGTCCATGTGGGTTGCTCCTGAGCGCCTGAGCGCGTCCTTCTGTGTGGTGCGTGGGGCCTGTCCCCTTGCGTACAGAGAAGGTACGGCTGAGCGCGTGAACGGCAGGCGGAGCGAATGTGAATGTGGTGTGAATTGGGCGGCAGCGTCGGAAGGTGAACCCCCAGTCTGCTTCGCAGCTAGCCCCCCTCGAAGGGGAGCGCAACAGCTTGTGTCCTCCCCTCTAAGGGGGGGCGTTGCGCTAGCAACGGGGGGGTCTACACGCATCGCCAATTAAAAAAGAGCCAGAGCGCCTCAACGCTCCAGCCCTTCCAGCACAACTCTTTTAGCGAATGGTCTTGGCCCAGTCCAGCATCGCGGCAGAGGCGGCGGCGGCCTTTTCGAAGGTGGCGGCGTGGCCTGCACCGGGAATCAGTACCAACTTGCTGCCCACGATGCCTTTTTGCATTTTCATGGCAAGCTCGATAGGCGTCACGTTGTCTTCTACCCCAAACACCAACAGCGTGGGCACGCCGATGGTAGGCAAAATGGGGTTGGCGTCGGGGCGGGCGGCCAGAGCGTTGGCCCCGCCGATGGCTCCGTTCAGGCTGGCTTGCTTGATCAGACCGCCCAAAAACTCCACTTGATTGGGCATTTCCATGCGGCTTTTGCCAGTCAGCATGCGGGGCATCAGCGTGGGCACAAGGCTAGACACGCCCATCATTTGCGCTTGTTGGGCGGTGCCGCGCCAGTTGGCAGCCTCGGCAGGGCCAGCAGCGTCGGCAGTGGTGTCAATAAAAATCAGGCCCCTAAAGCGGTCTGGAGCCTGCTTGTACATTTGCAGTAGGGTCATGCCGCCCATGCTCATGCCGCCCACAATCGCCTTGTCAATCTTCACGGCGTCCATAAAAGCAAGCATGGTGGTGGCGTAATTTTCGATGCTGGCGGTTCGGCTGGTGGTGGTGCTGCCGCCGAATCCGGGCAGATCAACCGTAATCACACGGAAGTTTTTGGCGAGTGCGGCGCGGTTATTCTTGAACAGTTCGCCGCTAAGAGGATAACCGTGAATCAGAATCAGGGGTTGACCGCTGCCCGTGGCTTTGTAGAAGACTTTCGCGCCGTTCACGTTCACGGTGCCTTTGTCGGCAATGGCCTGCGCTCCGGCGGGGGCAGCGAGGGCAAGGGCGGTTGTAAGAGCCAGCATTGTTTTGATGTTCCGGTTCATGGTGAGTACCTCCGTGTGTATGGCTGCACTCTAGAACCGCTTTTGGCTCCGGCCTTCAAGCTTCAAGAAAGCCTGTTGCCCTCCTGAATGGCCGCTTCACATCGTCTCAAGCCAAGCTCAAGCTGCCCCGTGGGTTATTCGATGTCAAATGAATTAGTCGAATCTGTTGGCAAACTGGCCCAATACGCCTGCAAATCGGCAGCCAGTGGAATATCGGCGCTGAACTGCGCTCCATCCCAAGGAAAGGCGATGCGGGCGGCGTGTAAGGCTTGTCGGGCCAGCCCCAGCCGTGCCGTCAGCTCTGGCGTCTGACCCGTCTCCATAAACTCCAAAAAGGCGTCTGGATCGCGGCCATAAATCTTGTCGCCCACCATTGGCAGGCCCAGATGCGACAGGTGCGCCCGAATTTGGTGCAGCCGCCCGGAACGCGGATAAGCTTCGATCAGGCTGTGGCCGCCGCGCTGTCCCACTACCCGGAAGTCGGTGATGGCGGGCCGTCCATCGGGGATCACTGCCTGCCGAATCACGATCTTGTTGCGGCCTCCCAAACCCAATTCGCCCAGCGGGGCGTCTAGCGTGCGCCGCGTCCAATCCGGCGTGCCGTGCACGATGGCAAGGTAGGTTTTGCCCACCAGATGCGTTTTGAACAGCGTAAAAAACTTGCGAGCAGCGTCGGTATCGCGGGTCAGCAGTTGTGCCCCGCTGGTTTCCCGGTCAAGGCGGTGCGGCGGTGCCAGAATGCTTTCTCCGGTGGCGGCCTGCATATAGGTCAGCACGTCCGGCACTTCTACCCGCGCCCGCACCGCATGCGTCAGCCACAGCGCGGGCTTGTGTACCACGTAAAAATCAGGATGCTCCACGACGATGCGGGGCTTTTCGGTAGGGGTGAGCAGGGGGGCGGTCATACTTCCCAGACGCTTTGATAAGAACGCCCCACCAGACGCGCCGACAGGTCTACGGCCCGATCTACCGTGCGGGCCAGCCGCGTTGCCAGCCACTCGCCGGGCACGCCGTCTGCGGCCCACTCCGCGCCTGTGGCATACACGAAATGCGGGTTCACCACGCACTTAAAGTCCACCATCATCCCAAAGGCAAAGGCTCCGTGACTGAGGTAGCCGTGCGCCAATCCGCCCGACACCAGAAATGTGACCGGTTTGTCGAACCACGCGCCATGCAGCGCCCTCGTTTCGTCGGTGCTGCCCGTCAGCTCTACCAATGATTTGACCCCCGCCCCAATCCCCCAGTTGTACACGGGCACGCCCAGCAGCACGCCATCGGCCCCCGCAATAGCCGCGTGATACAGCGCCGCGTTAGGATGCGCGTAACAACTGGCATTGTCGAACATTGGTAAGGGCGTTTCACGCAAATCAAGCTGCGTCACCGCATGGCCCGCCGCCCGAAGCTGCGCCGCTGCGTGCCCGATCATCCAAGCACTGCGGCTGTCGGGGTCGAGGCTGGTGGAAATCAGCGTGAAGTTCAGCGGGCGAGACGGGGGGCAAGACGGGACGGGCATCAGAGGCAGGGTAGCAGGGGGAGGCGGCGGCGTATGCGCGGTGGGAAGGTCTGAGGGTTTAAGGGTCGAAGGTGTTAGGGCGGGGTCGGTTGCTGGGCGCTGAGGGCAAGAGCTACAGTTTGGGGCTTTTTGCTCCCTCACCCTTGAGGGGGGAGGCTGGGACTCGCAGAGCTGCGAAGCAGAGGGGGTGAATGAGCAACGCGATTACCCTTCCCTAGACCCTTAGACGCCCCTCCTCTGCATCAGCGCCATCCGCTTACACCGTGCCACCACTTCGCCCCGCTGATTCATGGCCCGGTGCTCCACCGTCACGATTCCGGCGTCGGGACGGCTGCCACTGGCCCTCGCTTCCAGTACTTCCGATTCGGCGTGAATGGTGTCGCCGTGAAACACCGGGCGCGGAAACACCACATCGGTGAGGCCCAAATTGGCGATCAGCGTGCCGAGCGTCAACTCATGCACGCTGAGGCCCACCAGCAGGCTCAGCGTCAGCAAGCTGTTGACGAGAGGCCGTCCGAATTCCGTGCCCGCCGCGTACTCGTGATCCAAGTGGAGCGGCTGCGGATTCATCGTCAGCGTCGTGAAAAACACATTGTCGGCTTCGGTAATCGTGCGCGTGACGCGGTGACGAATCAGGGTGCCGGGGGTCAGTTCCTCGAAATATCGGCCTTGAGGACGGTTCAGGTCTTCATTCATGGTGGCCTGATTGTGCCCCAACTTCCGCTTGAGGAGATTCAGCTTCCGCCTGTGCGATTAAAGCCCGCGCTTTTGCCAGCATCGGTTCATCCACCATTTGGCCCTCAAAGGCCATGACGCCTCGTCCAGCTTCGGCAGCGGTGTGGGCAGCGTCTAGCAGGCGGCGGGCGCGGGCGGTGTCGGCTGAGGTGGGGCCAAAAGTGCTGTGACATAAGGCCACCTGCGCCGGATGAATGCACAGTTTGCCCGCGTAGCCCAGCGCCCTGCCTTGCGCGGCGTCCACCAGAAAGGCCGCGTCATCATTCAGGCGCGTGACCACGATATCCAGCGCCGGAACGCCTGCCACCCGCGCCGCCAGTGCCACCCGTGATCGGGCATACAACACCTCTAAATTGGGCGTTCCAGACGGCTCCGACAGCCTTGTGCCGCCTAAGTCAGTGGTGTAATCCTCTGCCCCAAAGTAGGCCCACGCCACCGCAGGCACCGCCATGATGTCGTGCGCGTGCCACACACCCAAAGCGGTTTCCAGTCCCGCCATCATGGGCAGGCTTAGCCCGTATTCGGCCAACGCCGTCGCCACCGCCACCGCATCGGCCCCCGATTCCAGCTTGGGCACCACCACGCCTGCCAGTTCGGGCGTCAGGGCGTGCAGGTCATCGGCAAAATAGGGCGAGTGGGGCGCGTTGATCCTCACGAACACATTCAGCTTGGGATGGGCCGCTACCAAATCCCGCGCTGCATCCCGCACCATAATTCGCGCTTCGGCTTTGGCTTCCGGTGTGTTTGGCACGGCGTCTTCTAGATCAAGCACCACCGCGTCGGGGTTGCTGCGGGGCAATTTCGCCATCAGCTCCGCACGGTTGCCGGGGGCAAACAGCACGCTGCGTGGGCGGGTCAGGGCCGGATTCATAGAGTCTCTGAGGCGAAGGAACGAACGTTCGTTGGGGAGGACATGGCAGCCAGTGTAAAGCGGCAGCACTCAAGCCGCGTACATTCGATGTTGTCTCTAAAGTAGTACACATACCTTCGCGCTCAGACTCCTAAGCTCAGGACATGTGGAATCCGCAGCAGTACCTTCAGTTTCAGCAGGAGCGGGATCGGCCCTTTTTTGACTTGCTGGCGCAGGTGCAGGGGCAGCCAAAAACGGTGGCCGACTTGGGTTGCGGCACGGGCCACCTCACCGCTGCTTTGGCGGAACGCTGGCCGGGGGCAGATGTGGTGGGTCTCGACAGCAGCCCGGAGATGCTGAGCAAAGCCGCTGCCTACGCCACGAAGAATCTGACCTTCCAGCAGGCCGATCTGCGTGAGTGGCAGCCCGCCGCGCCACTGGATATGCTCTTCAGCAACGCCGCTCTGCAGTGGGTAGGCGATCACGCCCAGCTCATTCCGCGTTTGGCTGGACTTGTCGCGGCGGGCGGCACGTTCGCTTTTCAGGTTCCGGGCAACTTCGACGCCCCCAGCCATACCCTACTGGCCGAAGTCTTGGCCCGCCCGCGCTGGCACACGCTTCAGGCCGAAGCCCGCGATAAGGCCTCCTTGGGCGCGTTCGGCCCTGCCGAATACGTCGCGCTTCTGGCTCCGCTCGGCTTTTCGGTCAATGCGTGGGAGACCACCTATCTGCATCTGCTTCCCAGACCCGCAAACGGCGGAAATGCGGTGCTGGAATGGGTGAAAGGAACGGCGCTAAGGCCCGTGCTGGCACAGTTAAATGATTCAGATGCCGCTGAGTTTCTGGCCGAATACAGGGCAGAGTTGGCGCGGGCTTACCCTGCTCAGGCCTACGGCACGCCCTTTCCATTCCGGCGGGTCTTCGTGGTGGCGCAGCGTTCGGGACAGCCCTGATTTCAGGCCAGTACGTAAGCCGCGTCCCGCTTGCCCACACCGCGCCTGAGCAACAGGCCGTCTTGCACCAAACGCCGCAGCACCCGCCAAGATTGCTGGGGCGTCAGCGCACATGCGGCCCGGAGTTCTACATTTCGCACGCTGCCTTGCTCGCGGGCCAACGCCAAAGCTACCGCCCGCACTTCGGCAGCGGAAGGGCCGTCGCTTTGGGCGGGTTTTGGTATGCGGGCGGGGCGTTTGGCAGCGGGAGAATGGGGGAGAGGCTGGCTCTGGGATTCCGGTGGGTGGACGGGTACGGCTGGAGCCTCAGCTAAGACCTGAATTTCCTCTGCCTCTTGTGCAACGTCGCTTCCCATTGGCACTATTTCTGCTTGTGGCACGTATTGAACGGGCACAGTTTGAACCAACACAGGTTTACCCAGCGCGGCCCGCACCTCTGCACTCAGGGTATACGCGATGCCGCGCCCCACGCCCGCCCGCTCGATCAGGGCGTGTTCTTCCATGCCGCGCAGCAACCTCGGCGTGCGGTCTTCGGCCAGTTGCAGAGCGCGGGCCAGCGTTGCGCGGGTGGCCTCGCCTTCGCGGGCCAGCAGGCTCAGCACGATCAGCATGTCCAGCGACAGGGTTTGCATCTCTTCTTGCTTGCGGGCCACGAAGCGCACAAAATCGGCGTCGAAGCCGGGAGAATGCAGCGCAAGAGTTACGGCGTCGGGGTAAGTCGTGAACTCCGGCGGCTCTTTGCCATGCCGCAGCATCAGCCCGTACATCTTGTCTACGCCCACGCCTGCCCGCTCCACGAGGCCCAGTTTTGCCAGCACCTCGGCCAACAGAGGGTTACGGCGCTTCGGCTGATGCCGCAAAATGTTGCCCGGTGTAATCCCTCCCGGCAGCCCGCCCGGATTCATGATCTCCAGTCGGTCTGGGTAATGATGCACATGCACGGCGTCTCTGAGGGTGTAGTCGCGGTGCGTCAGGGCGTTCAGCAACGCCTCGCGGTACACCGACTCATCCTGATCCCAGACCTCTATTCGGAACAGGCCCACTTGCACAGGCGTAAAGCGGTTGCGGGCCTGAATCAGTTCGGCCAGCCGGGTCAGCAGCGCCGGAATGGGCCGCAGCAAATCTTCCCGAAACTGAAACTCTACGTCGGTGGTTGCATGGTGGTAAAAGCACACTTCGGCCTGAGGCATATGCGCCCGCAGCGCCGCCGGAGTGCCCGCCAGCAAGATTCCGGCCAGCGTAGGCCGCAGCGCTCCGCCGCTGGGAATCAGCAATCCCAGTTCCTGCAAAAAGTCCAGATCAGGCAGGTTGGAGGCGCTGCCCCGCCGTCCCAGCCCCCGCAGGCGGGCCACTTCTGCCGGGTCGAGGTCGGCCAAACTCGCGTCAGGAGGCACGGTGGCGGTGTAATCCTGATCGGCGACCGGCTCGGCCTCGGCAGGGGTAATCGGCACCAGATGCGCCCCGTCCCACGCAATTACAGCCCCATCGGGCGCGGCCAGCACATACGGCGCTTGGGGCACGAACACGGCCAGCACCCGCGCTCCACCCGGCAAGCGATGGTGCTGCACGTTCACCGTCAGCCTTCCGCCCGACAGTTCAAAAATCGCGTGCGTGACCATCAGTGGGTGCAGTTCGCCCGCATCCCGAACCGACTCCCCACCACTCAGCGCGTCCACGCCCACCAGCAGCGTGCCGCCCCGCGCATTGGCGAGGCCCACCGCATACCGCGCCAACTCCTGCGGCGTCACATTCAGCGGTAGGTGTACGCAGGACGGCCCCGGCGGGGGCAGCACTCCAAGCGGAGAAATGGCATTTCGGGCTTGCTCGGCCCCGCTGTCGGCAGTCACAAACGCAGAGTATACGCGGCGGCGGGGCACGGTGGACGACGTGGAAGTTGAGGCAGACGGTTAGCGCGTTCCATTCTCTGCATTCACGTCCTGCACCCAGTACCGCTCCACACGGCACCGATCCCCGCTCCTTCTGTCTACGCCGCCTCTGCTGACTTTCCTGCGGTCTGCGCCCAGCCACACCAACGCCACGCGCCTGCCCACGCCGTACAGCACCGCCGCCTGAGCAAATTCGCGGCCCAAGCGGATACCGTCGCGCAAGTTGGCGCCCGGCAAAATCAGGGCGGTTTCGCGCCATTGGCCGTCGCCATTCTGGGCCAACGTGGGCACCAATCCAGCGCGGCTCACGCGGGCCAATAAGCGTTGGTGGGCTTCGGCGTTGGCCCATTCCTCTTGGGGTTGCCCGTGCGGATTCCACGCGGTCACGATGACCCAAGAGCGCAGGCCCACCGCCCAATCTGGCCCCAACTCCTCCACATGTTCATCTTCGGGGCGGCGCTGCAATTCAGTGCCGAGGTGAAATCGGTGCCAGACCGGGCCGTAGGTGGTGGCTAAAAAGGCCGCTCTGAGCGCCTGATCTGGTTCGGGGGCAATAAATTTGATGGGCCGGAACTCCTCGCTCATTGCCGCGCTACGGTGGCGTTTACGTTCAGAATCTTCTGATCGCGGAACTTCAGCACCAAAATCAGTTTCTGACCCGGCTTGAACGAACCGCCCAGCGCCACCCGGTAGGCGGAATCGGCGTTCATCAGCACAGTTCCGCTGACCGGAATGGTATTCACGACCGTGCAGCGCGGCGTGCATTTCAGCAGTCGGCCCCGGCCCGCGCCGCTCCACACGCCCAGCAGTTCATCGGCGCGGGCCGAGGTGATCCGGCCTTCCAGCACCGCGCCCGCAAACGAAGGCCGCAGATTAAGTGTGGCATTGGGCAGTTGCAGCGCTAGGGCGGAGCCGAGCAACAACATCATCGTCAACAGGGTGGGTTTCATGCGTCTCCCTCGCTTGCCGGAGTGCTGTCCAGATTCGCTTCGTCTGCGGCCTCGTCTGCCGCGTCTTCTGGCAACTCGGACGTATCTATATCTACTTTCATAATTTCGCGCAGCACGCTGGTGGCAAAGCTGCCTTTGGGTAAAGTGAACGACACCGTAAATCCGTCGTCTTCTGCGGTCAGTCGTGGTTCTTGCAAAAATACCCGTGTCAGGCGGCGGTCTCCCCGGCGCGAGGCGAACACCCCCGGCGTGAGGTCAAACGCGGCCAACGCTTCAGCTTCCAGTTCTCCAGCGGCCAGTGTAAGCGGTTTCACCTTCTTGCCAAAAAGAGTTCCTGTGGCGCTCACTTCGCCTGCTTCGGCGCGGCCTTGCTCAGCGTCGGCGTCTTCCACCAAAAACACGCCGCCCGTGTCATGCTTTTTAGCCATATCGCCCGCAATCAGGGCCGTAAACAACCCGCGCTCCAGCCTCAAGCTCAGAAAGCGGTTGAAGACCATGCTCTGCACGCTGGTGGTCAGAAAACGGCGCACGCGGGGGTCTTTAATTTTGGATTCTCCGCGCAGCACCAGTAAGCCTTCCTCGGCGTTCAGGCCGCCCAGCCCAAAGCGTTGCGGGCCAAAATAATTGGGCACGCCCACCCGCGCCAACTGGCTGAGGGTAGCCTCGGCCTCGGCTGCCGTCCCTTCCGCGTCCCGCACCCGCACCACAAAGCGGTTGCCGTGCAGATGGCCCATCGCCAGTTTGTTGCCGTGCCGCGCCGTTTCCAGCACGCGCACGCCGTCCATCGCAAACGATTCCAGTCGCCGCTCCACTTTCCCCGGCAGGCTGATCCACTGCGAGGTTACGGCGTGGCGGTCTTTGAGTCCGGCCACCCCCACATCGCGGTCACGCACGCCCACATGGGCCGTCAGTTCGCGCAGCATATGCGACGTGGTGTGGCCCGTCTTTTCCAGCCTCACAAACAGATGCTCGCCCTCGCCCGAAGGCAGATAGGCGGGCACTTCATCTACACGGAAGTCTTCTGGCACGCGGCGGAGCGTCCCCCCCGTGCCTTGCCCTGCCGTAGAAGCAGCGAGCGCCGACCAGTCAAACACCAAACTCACGATAAGGCCACCATACGCGCCGTCCCGCGTACAGTTATGAGAACGGTGGGGGCAGCGCAGGCCCGCAGTGGGGGCTACCGTGTGATAAATCCCGGTTGGTACGCGTTCTACGGCTGAGCTTGGGGGCGTAGAGAGTTGACGATTGCGGGCTACCCCCCAGTCTGCTCTCCTTCGGAGCTGTACCAGTTCGCAGCCAGCCCCCCTCCCTTTGGGCTGTCCCAGGCAAGGGGAGCGCAAAAGCTGTTGTCCTCCCCTCTAAGGGGGGGCGTTGCGCCAGCAACGGGGGGGTTTGCCTCTGGGTGGCCCCTTTACTCCGCAGCGCTGCGAGTTCCAAAGGGGGCGAGGGCAACCGCTTCAGACTAGGTGTTGAGCTTTTCTTAGACCATCGACTCTTAGACGCCTTTCCTACCTGCCATCACCGTGTCCTCAGTTCAGCACCCGGTAATTGGCATGTACACGCGGCGTCCAGTCGGCGCGGAAGAGCAGCGGTTTTGCGGCTTTGTCGCCCGTCACGTACCACACCCGCACGCCGGATTCCTGTCCATCCAGCGGCAAAAAGGCGGTCTGGCCTGCCCGCAGAGTGTTCAGGGGATGCCCGGTTTCGTCGCGTAGCCGCAGCCAACCATTTACGCTGGCGGGCGACCATCCGGCCAGATTCAGCGTGCGGCGCGACACGTTGCGGAGTTGTGCGCCGTGTTCGGTGAGGGTCACGGTCAGGTCAGGAAGTTCGGGCGACTGCGCCTTTTGCCAGCGCACGCCGAAGCCGGGAGTGCGGGCAGGTGCAGCCGGATACAGCACCGAGGAAATCAGGCCGCCTGCTCCGGCCAGCAGCAACATCAGGGCCGCGCCGACGGCCACGCTGTCTACTTCCGGCGCACGCACGATGCCCAACGTCAGGGCCGCGCCCAACAGCAGGCTCACCAATGGCCAAGCCGCCCCCGGTTTGCGCTCGGCAAAGGCAAACGCTCCCGGCCAGTATTCGGCGATCAAGAGTACGGCAGCCCCGATACCGAACAGCGCGGGTACGTCCAGCACAGGCGCGAACAGCATCATCGCCAGTCCCGGTACACTCCACCACGCTACACGCGGTACCTGCGCCTGCCGTGCCTCGCGCCCCACCCGTAGCAGCCAGTAGGCCGCCAGCAACACTGTGATGACCGCAAACGCTCCCGACACCCGCGTAATAGGCGTCAGGCCCGCCAGAAATCCGCCCAGTCCACCCACGTCAGGCACCAGTGCCGCCCCCCGGTTTGTGCCGTCCAAGCTCGGGCGCTTTGGGTGCAGCGGGCTTGGAAGAAGTCGCTGTCCCACTTAATCCCGTGTTGCCCGCAGGTCTGCCCCCGCCCACGTTGGCCCCGCTCAAGCTGGCCCCGCCCAGATCGGTCACGCCGGGTTGCCCGTGCCGCGTCACTTCAAAGGCCAGATGAGACAGCTCGGATTTCAGCAGGCCTTCCCAAGCGGTGGTTACGGCATTCAGGCTACCGGGCAGGGCGAAAATCACCGCGCCCCGGCACAGGCCCGCCACCGCCCGCGACAGCATGGCCGCGCCGCCTACCTGTTCATAAGACAGCATCCGGAACAGTTCGCCAAAGCCGGGAATAGGCTTGGTAATCAGCGATTCCACCACCGGAATAGTCACGTCGCGCCCGGTGATGCCGGTGCCGCCGCTGCTGATAACAATGGTTGCCTCGCGCACGAAGGCCACCAATGCGGCGCGGATTTCTACAGCGTCGTCTTTCACGATCCGGTACGACGTGACCTGATGCCCCAACGCCCGCAACTCGGCCAGCAGGTATTGGCCGCTGGTATCGGTGTCGGGCGTGCGCGTATCGGAAACGATCAGCACGGCCACCCGCACAGGCGCAGACGCCGCCGCGACGTGGTGGGCCGTTTTGGCAATAGACACCGTCCCCGGCAGCGTTGATCCCTGACCAGAAGGGGACTGGGCAACCGATTGGACAGCCGCCGATTCGGTCAGTGGGGAAGAAGTGGGCGGGCGGCTCGAATCCGGCATATCCCCTACGATACTTCCCGGCCCGCCTGCCCGCACAGGCACAGGCTTACGCTTGGTTCAGTCTTTTTGCTTAGTCGGGTGGTTTGGGTGGGGGGAGGAATTGGGGGGTTGCATTTGGTGCTGGAAGGTGAACCCCCCAGTCTGCTGCGCAGCCAGCCCCCCTTAAGGAGAGCGCAACAGCCCTTGTCCTCCCCTCAAGGGGGGGCGTTGCGGAGCAACGGGTGGGTTCACCTTCCAACCCAAATCCACCCAACACAAATCCCCTTACACAAATCCCCTTTTCCCCCATGCTTTACACTGCCCGCTATGCCTCACCCCGAATTTGTAGGCCTCGTGAATACGTTGCAGGCCACTGCCGAAGCCGCGCTGGGCGACCTGAATGCGGCCACAGCCAGCGCCGCCCGCGACGGCCTGTTGGATCAAAGCCGCGCCCGCCAAACCGCCGAACGCAGCCTGAAACTGCTGACCATGCTGGCCGAAAAAACCCGTGGCAACTTGGACTTCACAGAAGCCGATCTGCTGACCGGAGCCATCGGCAGCCTCCGCGCCCGCCTAGAAGAGCAGCCCGCGCCGCCCACCGAACTGCCTATGTTTGGCGGCCCCAACAGCGGGAATTGATGCGGGCGGTGTTGCAACGGGTCACGCGGGCAACTTGCACGGTAGAGGGCCAGATCACGGGGCAAGTAGGGGCCGGATTTATGGTGCTGCTGGGCGTGGCTCCCGGCGATATAGCGGCGACGGCGGCAGCCTTGGCCCAAAAAATAGTGAAGCTGCGGGTGTTCAACGATGCGGCGGGCAAGATGAATCTGGCGCTGGCCGATGCAGGTGGAGCAGTGCTCAGCATCAGCCAATTCACCCTGTATGCCGACACGCGCCGGGGCAACCGTCCGGGCTTCAGCGGGGCCGCCGCCCCCGATCATGCCCGCGCACTGTACGCCGAATTCAATGCGGCCCTGCGCTCACACGGGGTAGAGGTGCAGGAAGGCGTGTTCGGGGCGCACATGGTTCTTGACCTGACCAACGACGGCCCGGTCACGCTGATGCTCGATACGGCGGAATGAAACGGATTCCGTCTTTTTTCTGCTCGCTTTGCCCAGCTTGAAGGCCAACCTGAACGGCCTTTCAGCCCAATCCAGATTACTGCATGGCCAACCCGTTTTGCCTGCTCTCATGCCTTCCACACGGCACTCACGCTTGCCCCCTAACATGCACACATGACCCGCCGTGTGTTTCGCCGCGCCATCCTCGTTTCCCTGCTGCTGCTCGGCGCTGCTGGGGCCGCTTCTTACACTGTCAAAGCGGGCGATACGCTGTATTCGGTGGCCCGTGCCAACGAAACCACTGTGGCCGAACTGACGCGCCTGAACCGTTTGGCGGGTACGGCGTTGAAAGTAGGGCAAGTCCTGACCTTGCCCGGCGGCACGCCTGCTGCGGCTCCTTCAACTCCGGCTCCGTCCAATTCAGTTACCCTTACCCCTCCTGCGCCCAGCGCCGGAACATCCAGCTTGCAAGGCGTCACGGTGCGCGTTCCCGCCAGCCTGAAAATGGGCGACGGCTTTACGCTGCGGCTGAGCGGGACGCGGGCAGGGCAGGCCACCGTGCGTTTTCCCAGCGAAGTGGGTGAGGATGTCCGGAGGCCCAACGAAGTGCTGAAACCCATCGGCGCGGCGGGCGAATTTTTGGTGACGGGGCGCGTGGTGCTGGGCAAAACGACTCCGGTGGTCTATGAGGTCAGGGTAGGGGGCGATCTGGTGCGCGGGCAGATCCCCGTGATGGGCCTCGATCAGCCGATTCAGCACCTCAATTTGCCCGCCAGCGTGACCAACAAGCTGCAAGACCCTGCCCGCGCCGCCGAAGAAGCCGCCGTAGAAAAAGCCTATGCCCGCCGCACGCCGCAGGTGTGGTCACGGCCTTTCGCCCCGGCACTGGCAACGGCGCGTGGCACAAGTTCGGGCTTCGGCCAACCGCGTACCTACCTCGCGGGCGGCCCGGTGGCCTACCACTACGGCACCGATTACCCCGCCCCCACCGGAACATCCGTGCTGGCGATCAACGACGGCACAGTGGTTCTTGCCGGAAAATACCCGGTGCGTGGCGGCCTCGTGGTCATCGATCACGGCGCGGGCGTGGTCAGCATGTATTTTCACCAAAGCCGTGTGTTGGCGAAAGTGGGCCAGAAAGTCACACGGGGCCAGAAAATCGGTGAGGTGGGCACCACAGGCCTGAGCGCTGGGCCACACCTGCACCTAGAGGTACGTGTGCGCGGCGAGGCCACCAGTCCGGCGGGCTGGATGAACCGGCTGTGGCCCAGATAAGGGATATGGGGAAGTTGAAAGACTGACGATCCCGTGTGAACCCCCCAGTCTGCTCTCCTGCGGAGCTTTACCAGTTCGCAGCCAGCCCACCTTGAGGGGAGCGCAACAGCTGTGAGGTCCCCACCTCTAAGGGGGGGCGTTGCGCCAGCAACGGGGGGGTTCACCTTCCAGCTCAATCTCGTCTACAGCGTTACCAAACGAGCCAAGAATGATTAAAACTGTGTCTGATTCAGTGTTGTTCCCACTGACTACTCACCACTGACCACTCACGCGCCATTCCATCCCCTATCCTCACTCCCATGACCGACCCCGCCCAGCCGCCAACACAGCCGCCCGCTCCCCATCCGACTTACGACACCACCACGCTGGCCGCCCGTGCGGGAGAGGTGGCACGGCCCAACGGGAGTACGGCGCTGGTGGAACCCATTTATCAGTCCACCGTCTACGCCTACCCTGACCTAGAGGCGCTGGAAGCGTCCATGAGCGGCGCACAGCCCAGCGCGTTCTATTACCGCAACGGCACGCCCAACGGAGCCACACTGGAACGGGCATTGGCAATGCTGGAAGGCACCGAAGCGGCGCTGGTGGCGGCCAGCGGCATGGCGGCCATCAGTTCGGCGTTCTTGGGCGTGCTCAAAACGGGCGATCATGTCATTACCGATGCCCGCGTGTACGGCGTCACTTACGCGCTGCTGGCCGAAGAATTCCCACGTCTCGGCATTGCCGTTTCCTTTGTGGACGCCTGCAACTTGGAAGAAGTGGAAGCCGCCTTCCGGCCCGAAACACGTTTGCTGCACGTAGAAAGCCTGACCAATCCCCTGATGACCGTGCCCGCTGTGCCCGCACTGGCACGCCTCGCACACGCACGCGGCGCACTCCTCAGCGTCGACAACACCTTTGCCAGCCCCGCCGTGTTCCGGCCTGCCCAGCACGGCGCAGACCTGATCACGCACAGTGTCAGCAAGTACCTGAGTGGGCACAGCAACGCGATGGGCGGAGTGGTGTGTGGCCGCGCCGATCTGGTGGCCGCCGCCCGCACCCGGTTGCTGCGCTACGGCGGCAGCATGAGCGCCTTCGATGCATGGATGACGCTGCAAGGCCTGAAAACGTTGGGCCTCAGAATGCGCGCCCACAGCGGCAATGCGCAGGCAGTGGCCGATGTGCTGGTCAATCATCCCCGCGTGCGGGCCGTGTACCATCCCGGCCTGTCCGATCACCCCCAATTTCACCTTGCGATGGACTTGTACCCCAACGGCTTTGGCGGCATGCTCAGCGCCGATATAGACGACGCCCCAGCCTTCGTGCGTTCGCTGGCAGGCCGGATTCCGCTGGCTCCCAGCCTTGCCGACGTGATCACCACCCTGTCTTGGCCTTGGGGCACTTCGCACCGTGCCCTCCCCGAACCCGAACGCCGCCGCCTCGGCATCACGCCCAATCTGCTGCGCCTCAGCATCGGCATAGAAGACATCGGAGATTTGCTGGGCGATCTCGAATACGCGCTGGACGGTGGGCAGGCATAAGGCAGTTCTCGCACGCCATCGGATTCGACGACGCCCCCTTCGAGCGGAGTCACCGGGGAAACGTGGCCGTGTTCGGCACGGTGTTTGCCCGCCGGGACTTGCACGCGGTAGTCAGTGGGCGGGTACGGCGCGATGGGCGCAACAGCACCACTGAACTGGCGCGGTTGGTGGCCCTCAGCGGCGCATCCGAACACCTGCATCTGATCTTGCTGCAAGGCGTGGCGCTGGCCGGATTTAACGTGGTAGACGCACCAGCCTTATATGCGGCTACCGGACTCCCGGTGCTGATCGTGGCCCGTAAGCCGCCCAATTTGCCCCGAATACGCGCCGCCCTACTAACCCAAGTGCCGGGCGGCGCACGCAAATGGCGCTTAATAGAAGCCCTCGGCCCTATGGAACCTTGCCGGGGCGTACAGGTGCAGCGCGCAGGCCTCAGCTTGCCGGAAGCTGAAGCCGCGCTAGGCGCACTGACGTTTACGGGCCGCATTCCCGAACCGCTGCGGGCCGCCCACCTGATCGCGGGCGGCGTCACGCGGGGCAGTAGTGTTGGGCAGCGGGTGTAGGGGTGGGGTTTAGCTGATGGGAAGGGCGTCTAAGGGTCTAGGGTCGAAGGGTCTAAGAAGGGTAAGGGCAATCTTGTATGCCTTGCCGTTGTGTTACTGGTGGAGCCACTGACGAGAGGAGCTCCAAAGAAAACGCTATCGCCCCAGCACCTTAGACGAGATTAAATTGAACCCTTGAGATGGGGCAGGTACGCCGCTCGCATGCCCCCTCACCCCGCTGCGGTGCAGCGCCCCTCTCCCACAGGTGGAGAGGGAACAAGTTATGTTCGGGACTCTTTTAATCTCGTATTAGACCCTCGACTCTTCGACCCTTAGACCAACGCCCCAATAACTCCCAGCCCCATGTCTGCCCATCCGTAACTTAATCCAGCCTTCATTTCCCCAAAAATTCACGCATCTCTGACAGCAGACTCCTACTCTGCTCAGTGAATGAAAACCAACCTCATGCTCATCGGCGCGGCTCTTACTCTGTCTTCTTGCAGCTTGTTTAGCCGTCCTGCCGATCCTGTCAGCGTCACCGTCGTCGGCCTGAACGACTTTCACGGCAACTTGGAGGCCACGTCTTTTGCGGGCGTCAAGATTCCTGATCCTGCCGATGCCACCAAAACTGTGAGCCTGCGGGCGGGCGGCATCGAGGCTATCGGCGGCTACTTGGCGCAGGAGCGGGCCAAGAACGCCAACCTCGTGTTTGTCGGTGCGGGCGACCTGATCGGCGCAAGCCCTATCACCAGCAGCCTGTTGCGCGACGAACCCAGCGTGTTGGCCCTGAGCCGCATGGGAATGAAGGCCAGTTCTCTGGGCAACCACGAGTTCGATCAGGGCTACAAAGAACTGCTCCGGATGCAAAACGGCGGCTGTGACAGCAACGATGCCTCCAAAGCCTGTAAGTTCGAGAACCCTTACCCCGGCGCAGGCTTCAAGTGGATCGGCGCGAACGTGGTGGACAAAACCAGCGGCCAGCCCGTGTTCTCGCCCACCTACGTCGAAAACGTGGGCGGCGCGAAGATCGGCTTTATCGGCGCAGTCCTCAAAGACACGCCCGGTATCGTCAGCCCTGACGGCATTGCCACCCTCAACTTCCTTGATGAAGCCAGCAGCATCAACAAGTACGTGCCCGCGCTGAAGCGCCAAAACGTGGACGCCATCATCGTGCTGATCCATCAGGGCGGCACGGCCACCGACGGCTTTGCCCAGCCCGCCTGCGGAACCCTCACCGGCCCCATCGTGGACATCATGAACAAGCTTGATCCTGCCGTCAGCGCCGTGGTCAGCGGGCATACCCATCAGGGCTACAACTGCCTCGTCGGTGGGCGCCCCGTCATTCAGGGCGACTTTTACGGCCACCTGCTTCAGCGCCTTGACCTGACCGTAGACAAGGCCAACCACAAGTTGCTGAGCATTCAGGCCGCCAACGTGGTCATGGATACGCGCACGATGCCCAAAGACGCAGGCATGACCGCCCTGCTGACCAAAGCCAAGAGCCTGACCGACGCCGTGAAACTGACGCCTGTGGGCACGTTGGCCGCCGCCAGCATCAGCCGCACCGCCAATGCCGCCGGAGAAAGTGCGCTGGGTGACGTGATTGCCGATTCGCAACTGGCCGCTACCAAAGACCGGGGCACCGTGATCGCGTTCATGAACCCCGGCGGCATCCGCGCCGACCTGAACGCCAGCGCTACGGGCAACGTGGCTACCTTCGGTGATGTATACGCCGTACAGCCCTTCGGCAACACCCTGACCGTCCTCGATCTCACGGGCGCACAGATCAAGACCTTGCTGGAGCAGCAGTTCGACAACCCTCAAGCGGGCAGCAGCCGGATGTTACAGGTCAGCAGCGGCTTCGGCTACAGCTACGATTCCACCGCCGCTGCCGGAAGCCGCGTGGACGCCGCCAGCATCAAGCTGAACGGCGAAACCCTCGATCCTGCCAAGTCCTACCGCGTGGTTGCCAACTCCTTCCTCGGCGCGGGCGGCGACTCGTTCCTCATCTTCAAGAGTGGCACCAACGTGCTTCAGTTGCCCAACTTGGTAGACGTGGACGCTTTTGTGGCCTACGTGAAAGCCAACCCTGCGTTGGCGGGCGGCGCACAGAACCGGATTATCAAAACCAAGTAAGCGTTAGACAAGAGTTGGGTAATTAAGGGGCGGGGGCTGAGGCCTTCGCCTTCTTTTTATTGATTCCTGCCTCGTTGCGCAACACTTTGAACTGTTAAGCCGGAAGGTGAACCCCCCCCGTTGCTTTGCAACGCCCCCCTCAGAGGTGGGAACTAAAGCATTTGCGCTCCCCTCAAGGGGGGCTGGCTGCGCAGCAGACTGGGGGGTTTACGCGCCATCGCCAACGCTCAAAGCTTGCCGAGCTTAGCGGTCAGTGGCTGTTGCTCAGATATACAGGAATCAATAGGTGGAGGTAGGGTAATCGCGTTGCTCATTCACCCCCTCCCCCCTCAAGGGTGAGGAGCAAAAAGCACCAGATTCTGGCTTTTGCCGTTAGCCCTCGCCCCTAGTGGGACTCGCAGAGCTGCACAGCAGAGAGGGGCGCTACGATAGTAGCGGGGTGAGGGGAAGTGAGCGAAGCGATTGCCCTTCCTTAGACCCTTACCTCACCGCATCAGCCGGGTCAACGTGCGCCGGAGCGCCTCCAGCACCACTTTGCTCCTGAGGGCGTCGGCAAGGGCGCGGGTCGCGTGATGCTCGCTGCCGCTCAGGGCGTCTTGTAAGTGGGCCTGCACCACCGGATGCAGGCGGCCCCGCGTGTACAGCAAGTCTTCCAAGAGGTCTTCGGCGGGCAAGCGGGCGCGGATTTCTCCGTCTGGGGTTATGGTTTGCACCAACGCCCGCCCCCGTTCGTCGGTGGTCAGTACGGCGTGCAGCGGTTTCCCCGCATGGCGCGTAATTTGTTCGATGGTGGGAATGAGCGACTGAATCAGATTCACGGCGAGGCTACGGCCCACCAGCGACAGCCGTTCCTGATCGCCGTTCTGAATTCGCAGCGTTTGCGTCAATTGCTGCGCCAGCCGGTCTCCTTCCTGCATCAGGGCGGCTTGGGGGTCTGGCGGGCCAGCAGCGGTCATGCTCGGCCCGTGTGCAAGGGGAGCGGCCCAAGATTCCACCGTTCTAGCGTGGAACACAGGCAAAGCAGATCACTCCTGACCTGCGCTCCTTCCCCGTGAGTCCCAACAGTTCGCATGACCCATAGCCTAGCAAATGGCCTCAATCCAAACCGCGCTTGCTGTTTCTCAGTGAAGGTCATGCCGGGGCCAATTGACACACCCCAAAGTTCAGTGAGGTTTTTCACACCCGGTCATCTCCTCATGTAGCCCAAGATGTATGGACAGCGTGTATTTTATGCGTCTGGTACGGGCTTGGGCAAAACAGGAGAATGGGTGGGAATGGTGTAAGCTCAGAGTGTATGAACGTTATCGGGAAAGTGACCGTCTTGCCTCAACTGCCGGAGGCCATCGCACGGCTTTCAGAACTCGCTTACAACCTGTACTGGTCTTGGACTCCGCACGCCCAAGCCCTGTATTCGGAACTGGACGCCGCCACTTGGGAGCGCTTCCAGCGCAACCCGGTTCGTACCCTGCTGGAAGTCCCGCAGGAGCGCCTGCTGGAAGTGGCCGCCGATCCTGCCTATGTGGCCCGCTACACGCAGGTCATGGCCGATTTTGACGCCTATATGAACAAGAAGGACACGTGGGCCACCAAAAACGCCACGAACCTGAAGCCGGTGGCCTACTTCAGCATGGAGTATGCCTATCACGAGTCTTTGCCGATCTATTCGGGCGGCCTCGGCGTGTTGGCGGGCGATCACTGCAAGAGCGCGTCTGACCTCGATTTGCCTTTTACGGCGGTGGGCATGCTGTTTCATCAGGGCTATTTCCGGCAACTGTTCAATAAAGACGGCTGGCAAGAAGAAGCCTACGATGAGCTTGACCTGACCACGCTGCCCATCACGCCCGCCCTAGTGGCCGATGGCACGCAGGCCCGCGTGAAGGTCAACATTGGCCTGCGCGACGTGCATGTGCGCCTGTGGAACCTGCAAATTGGCCGAATCCGCGTGATTTTGCTGGACGCCAACGTGCCCGAAAACAGCGAAGATGACCGCAAGCTCACGGCACGCTTGTACGGCGGCAATCAGGAATTGCGCGTTCAGCAGTACGTGTTGCTGGGCGTAGCCGGAATCCGTGCCCTGCGCGTGCTGAACGTGCCCGCCAGCGTGTATCACATGAACGAAGGCCACGCCGCCCTGATGGGTTTGGAGCGTATTCGGGAATTCGTGGAAGGCGGCCTAGACTTCCGCAGCGCCGTAGAAACGGTAGCCAGTAGCACGCTGTTTACCACCCATACGCCCGTGCCTGCCGGAAACGACGCCTTTACCTACGAATTGATGGACAAGTACATCGGCAAGTGGCCCGCGCTGATGAACGCAGGCCGCGACGACCTCTACGGCCTGGCCCGCCACGATCAGTTCTGGGACAACCACTGGGTTCCCAGCTTCTCCATGACCGTGTTCGCCCTGAATATGAGCCGCGCTGCCAACGGCGTTTCGGAACTGCACGGCGAAGTCAGCCGCAAAATGTGGAATTTCCTGTACGAAGGGGCCACCCCCGAAGAAGTCCCCATCGGCCACGTCACCAACGGGGCGCACAACCTGACCTTTACTTCTCAGGCCATGCGCGACCTGTTGGGAACCGTGCTGCCCGCCGACTGGACGGAGCGCCTAGAAGACGAAGACATGTGGAAGGCGGTAGACGGCCTGAGCGATGCGCAACTCAGCGACGTGCAGCGCACCATGAAGCGCGAAATGATCGCCTTCGTGCGGAGCAGCCAGCGTGAGCAGATGCTCAGAAACGGGGCCAGTGCGGCAGATGTGGCCGCCACCGAGAACCTGCTCTCCGAAAACGCCCTGACCATCGGCTTTGCCCGCCGCTTTGCCACCTACAAACGGGCCACCTTGCTGTTCCGAGACAAGGCCCGCCTGAACGCCATCATCAACAACCCGGAGCGCCCGGTGCAGTTCGTGTTTGCAGGCAAGGCCCACCCCGCCGACAACCCCGGCAAGGCCTTTATTCAAGAAATCTACCGCGTGTCGCAGGAACCCGAATTCCGGGGCAAGATCGTGATTCTGGAAAACTACGACATGAATGTGGCCCGTCATTTGGTGCAGGGCGTGGACATCTGGCTGAACAACCCTCGCCGCCCGCTGGAAGCGTCGGGCACGAGCGGTATGAAGGCCAGCTTTAACGGCAGCCCCAATTTCAGCGTGCTGGACGGCTGGTGGCGCGAAGGCTACGACAACACCAACGGCTGGCCCATTGGCGATGAGCGCGAATACGCCGACCTGAACCTGCAAGACGACGCCGACGCCTACAGCCTGTACAGCCACCTCGAGAACGACATCGTGCCCCGCTATTACGGCACGTTGGCCGGAGCCGACTCTTGGGCGCACACCGTTCGCCGCGCCATCGAAACCTGTAGCCCGCGCTTTTCTATGCAGCGTCAGGTGATCGATTATGTGCGCCAGTACTACATTCCCCTCAGCGTGCGCGGCGCAGCAGTGGCCGCCGACAATAGCGCCAGTGCCCGCCAAATCGCCGGTTGGAAGACGTGGGTGCGCCAGCAGTGGCCCCATACCCAGATCACGGCCAACGCCGATCTGCCCACCACCGCGCAACCCGGCCAAACCGTCACCGTGACCGCCAACGTGAACCCGGCGGGCATCCACCCCGAAGAACTGAAGGTAGAAGCCGTGCTGTCGCGGGGCGAACACCGAATCCGCGTGCCGCTGACCTACACCCAAAACAACACTTACACGGCGCAGGTGCCCCTGAAAGACAGCGGCCTGTATTCCATCGGCGTCCGCATGGTGCCCGAAATCGCTGGCCTGAGCAACGAGTTGGAACTGGGCCTAATTAAATGGGCTTAATCAAGTGGGCGTGAGTTAAGAGTCAAAGCAGGAACGAACCGGAGAAGTGGGCGAACGAGCCTGCCTCTCCGGTTTCTTCTCTTCGCCTACACTGGCCCGGTGTCCGTTGCTGCCCTGCCTGCCCTTACTGTTGCCTTCCTCACCGACGCTCCCCGCGTGGCCGGAAGTGAGGTGTGGCTGCTGGAAGTGCTGCCGCGTTTGGGGGCACTTGGAATAGCCCCAGCGGTGTTTTTGCCCCAACACGCGGCGTTGAATGAATTGGCGTCGCGGTTCGGGGCGGCGGGCGTGCCGACTACGCGCTACAGCGACCCGGCCCACTTACCCGACTTGACCCGCCCATCTGCCCTGCGTGTGGTGCAGGCATGGGATGCCGGAACCTATACCCGCGTGCTGCCTGCACTGGCCCAGCCAAAAGTGGTGATGATTCACGATCAGTTGGACTACCACTATCCGCTGGGCCTGCGCCCTTGGTACCGCACAGTGTACCGCCACACAAAGAGCCGGGGCCTCCGCGGGGCCGATGGCCTGCTCACGGTGTCGGCGTGGGGGCAAGCCTTTTTATCCGAGCAGTTGGGCCTCCCGGTGGCCGGATACGTGCCCAACGGCGTAGATACTCAGCGGTATCGGCCTGCCACACCCGATGAACGCGCCATCTTGCGGGCAGAATTCGGGTTTACGCGCTTTACGGTGCTGGTGCCGGGGCGGTTTGCGCCCGAAAAAAACCAGTTGGCGGCGTTGCGGGCGGCCCGTCATGCTCCCGGCCTAGACTTCGTGTTCGTGGGCGATATGGATTCGCCGCTGGGGAGTGTAGTCACCCGGCTTCAGCGCACGCTGCGGCTAAAGAATGTGCGCTTTCTGGGCCGCCGCTGGGAGATGCCCGAACTGTACCGGGCCTCGGACGCCCTGCTGCAACCCACGCTGGCCGAGAACCAATCGTTGGTGACGCTGGAAGCTATGGCGTCGGGCCTGCCTGTGGTCACTACCGATATTCCCGCACAGGCCGAACTGATCGAACAGGGCGTGCATGGCCTGTTGATATCGCCGCAACCGCCGCTGCTGGCACTGGCGCTGCGCCGACTGGCTGACCACCCAGACCGCGCCCAGCAGTTGGGAGCCGCCGCCCGCGCACGGGTGCTGGAGCGGCACACGCTGGAAGCTACGGCGCAGCGGTTGGCGGAGGTGTTGCGTGGGGCAATTTCAGCAGAAACCAACTTGCATTGATTTCACGGTTTGGCAAGCATGTGGGGTGGACGATTCCGCGCCGCTTGAGGAGAGTGCAAAAGCTGTGAAGTCCCCACCTCTCCTGCGGAGCTTTTCAAGTCTAAGGGGGGGCGTTGCGCCAGCAACGGGGGGTTGAACTGCCGCAGCGTTACCGCACCAGTTCTGCATCCAAAAGCCGTAAACTGAACTCAGTCCAAATCCACTCCTCGCCCCTCACGGGCAACTTTGCCCAGCTATGCATTTCAAGGAGTTCTCCCATGCCAGAAGCCGTCATTGTTTCTACGGCCCGCACGCCCATCGGCAAAGCCTACCGGGGCTACCTGAACGACACTCACGGTTCCGACATCGGCGCACATGCAGTGACGAACGCCGTGCAACGGGCCGGAATTGACCCTGCCGAAATTGAAGACATTATTTTCGGCTCTGGCAATCCCGAAGGTGCGACGGGCAGCAATATCGCCCGCCAAATTGCGCTGCGAAGCGGCTTTCCGGTGAGCGTCTCGGGCGTTACGGTTAACCGCTTTTGCTCTAGCGGCCTGCAAACTATCGCTCTGGCGGCCAATCACGTCATGGCGGGGCAGGGCGACGTGTACGTGGCGGGCGGCATGGAAAGCATCAGCCTGACGCAAAACGAGCACGCCAATAAGTACCGCCTGATCGGGGAGTGGCTGCAACAACACAAGCCCGAAATCTATATGCCCATGCTGCAAACCGCCGAAGTGGTGGCCAAACGCTACGGCATTTCCCGCGAGGTGCAGGATGAATACGGCCTGCAAAGCCAGCAGCGCACCGCCGCCGCCCAGCGTGAAGGCCGATTCGACGCCGAAATCGTGCCCATGACCGCTTCGATGAAGGTGCAGGACAAGGCCACCGGCGAGATTTCCAGCCGTGAAGTGACTGTGACGCAGGATGAAGGCAACCGTCCTGACACCAACTTGGAAGGACTTGCCAAGCTCAAACCCGTCATTGAGGGCGGCGTCATCACGGCGGGCAATGCCTCGCAACTCAGCGACGGCGCGTCGGCCTGCGTGGTCATGAGCAGTGACCTTGCCCGCGAGCGTGGCCTGCAACCGCTGGGACTGTTTAAGGGCTTTGCCGTGCATGGCTGCGAACCCGACGAAATGGGCATCGGCCCCGTGTTCGCCGTGCCCAAGCTGCTCAAGCGGCATGGTCTGAGTGTGGCCGACATCGACCTGTGGGAACTGAACGAAGCCTTTGCGGTGCAGGCGATCTATTGCCGTGACCAACTGGGCATCGACCCCGAAAAATACAACGTCAGCGGCGGCAGCATCAGCGTGGGCCACCCCTACGGCATGAGCGGCGCACGCCTGACCGGGCACGCCCTGATAGAAGGCAAACGCCGGGGCGCAAAGCATGTGGTGGTGACCATGTGCGTTGGTGGCGGCATGGGCGCAGCGGGCCTGTTCGAGGTGTTGTAAAGAAGTTTGATGGAGAGGAGGGCGGGAAGCTTGGTGCTTTCCGCCTTTTTCTGTGTGGTTACGGCTGGCTTGGAAGGTGAACCCCCCAGTCTGCTGCGCAGCCAGCCCCCTTAAGGGGAGCGCACAAGCAGTTGTCCTCCCCTCTAAACGTGAGTTCGGGTTAAGCCTATTGGCGTAATATCGCTTTTGATTACGCTGAAAG
>NZ_SSNW01000036.1 GCF_004801315.1 Deinococcus sp. Arct2-2 | reverse complement strand
TCATGGGGTGCCTCCTATAATCGGGGCTTAACTCCATGTGTGCAAAAGCGACTTAACCTCAATCACTGACTGTGACCGAATCCCAGGCCTGACCACACCCACAGTGCCCTGTCACAGGAAGTGTCAGGACGTCATCAGGATGTTCGACCATCTTCAGCATCTTGCCCGGGTGACCGGGTTGAGCGCCAGAAGACCGGCCGGTCTTCTGGCGCTCACTCTTCGGCGTCCACGGCTTGTCCTGGCTCGGCGGCTGATTCGAGGTTCTGCTGTTCAGCCCGAGACGCGCCTTGATGTCATGAAGCTCAGCAAGCACTGTGGCCAGCTGAGCTTCCAGTTTTTTGCAATTCGGGCAGGGATCGTCGGAGATGCCTCCAGCTTACCCGCTCAGCCATGTCTACGCCCCTGCTGAGTAGTAGCAAACATTTTTCTACGAACGATGACCCTGTTCTCCTGTGGTCGGTCCCAGTCTTGCCGAGTCAGGGGCTGATCCCAGGGTGCCGACGGGTTCGAGCCAGGGCGCGAGCAGCCGCTCGGAGAGCACCCACAAACGCTCCTGCGCGAATTGGTCATAGGCGAGCGGATTGGCGCGGGCCACCTTCTGCCTGAAGAAATACTGCCCGCTCACGCCGTTCACCGCTGGCGACGTGGCGAGGTAGAGACTGGTTCGGGCCCCCTGTTCAGCCGAGATGGCCGTGAGGTTGGCCGCCCAGCTGACCAGCCGATTTAGGCCGGTGGTCGTCTTGCCAAAGCCGGAGTTGATCACGCCGGGATGCAGAACGTTGCTGGTCACGCCGGTGCCCTGAAGCCGCCGCGCCAGCGCAAAGGCAAACAGCACGTTCATCAGCTTGCTCTGCCCGTAGGCCAGCCAGCCGGAGTACCCGGACTGATACTGAAGGTCGTCCCAGCGCATCCGGGCTAGGTTGTTGCCGCTCGAAGACACGCTGACGATCCGGGCACTCCCGGCGGCATTGAGACTGGGGCGAAGCAGATTGGACAGTAAAAAGTAGGTCAAATGATTGAAGGCGAAGGTGTATTCGAAGCCGTCTGCTGTGAGCAGCCGCCGGTCGAACAGACCGCCCGCGTTGTTGATCAGCACGTCAAGTCGGGGGTGGGCGGCGGTCACCTCCAGCGCGACGCGGCGCACGTCAGCCATGCTCGACAGATCGCCGACGAACAGTTCCGGGGCGGCGTCGCGACTGCGAGCCTGAAGTTCACCGAGCACCTGTCGGCCTTTGGCTTCGTCGCGGGAGGTAATCAGAACCCGGAAGCCCTGTCTTGCCAATTCGAGCGCCGCCACCTTGCCGATGCCGTTGGTCGCGCCTGTGATCAGGACGGTTTTTTGCGCTGTCATGCTCTGTGGTCGCGGGATCTGGTGTGTCGTCATATTGGGCAGCCTCGAATTGCAATGAAAATGACCTTGGGTCTGGAAGATGTCCCGCCCACCCCGATGGTGGATGGAGCCTCATAACCAACTGGTTACTTTGGCATTAGATCATGGCGGCACCAGTCTGTCAACTAACTTGTTAGATGAGAAAAATCTAGATATAGTCGAATCATGAAACGTGACGCCCAGGCCACCCGACAACGCATTCTTGAGGCAGCTACGGCGGAATTCTCTCGGTACGGCATTGCTGGCGCGAGGGTCGACCGGATCGCGGCGGCGTCTGGCAGTAACAAATCTCTAATCTACGTCTACTTCGAGAGTAAGGAAAACCTACTCCGGGTGGTGGCAGACGAACTGGTTAAGCACTATATTGAAAATGTGCGGCTCGATGTCCGTGACCTGCCTGAGTTTGCCGCCCAGATGTATGACCAGAACCAGGCATACCCGGAGGTCGTGCGGCTCCTGAGTTGGAACCGTCTCGAAAGTGGAGGAGCAGATCCCAGTGAGACATATGCCTATGAAGACGCTGGTGCCAAGGTTCGGTTGCTGGAACAGGCGCAGCAGGAGGGCGTTATCAACCGCCGCCTACCCCCTGCCCTCTTGCTTGAATTTATCGTTGCCCTCAGTCAGACCGGTATGCACACCGTTGGAGGGATGACCTCGCCCGACGATCAAGCTCAGCGTCGTCAGGCGATCAAGGACGCGGTTCAGCGCTTGGTGGAAAGCTAGACCACCTGATACGGTTGTGTTGCCTTAAGTTGGGTTCAGGTGTGAGGAGGGCAGGGGTGGCCTGAGATTCAGGCCACCCCTGCTGCGACGACTGACCACGTCTGGAACGCTTGTTTCTGATTTCTTCTTTGGGTAGCGGCGGAAACGCTCGTTCGGGAATGATGGTGAAGGTTCGTGATGCGGGCGTGCAACCCCAGGAATTCTTGAGCGCGTTTCCGTCGTCTGAATCCCTGCTGACTTCGCTCCTGTCGTCGTGTCGAGCGCTGTTCCTGCTCAAGAACAGTGTTGCCGCGGGCCGTGGAGATCACCTCCTGGTGGTCGACGTCAGCCAAGCTCGGCATGTCTCGGATCGCGGCTCCGTAACTCTAGAGCTGACCCGGTATGGATGACCTCTGGGACGTCGTATTCACCCAGCAATCTGGCGAGGAAGGTTTTCGCCGCTTCGGTATTTCGGTGCCGTTGAAGAAGAATGCCCTGCACGAAACCGTGCTCGTCTACCGCACGCCACAACCAATACCGGACACCAGCTTCCGTCGTACAGACATCAATCAAAGACCACCGGGAACCCCGCCGGGGTTCCCGGTGACGCAGTGCGTCAGCGAACAGGGAACTGAAGTTGATGCACCACTCGCGGAGGGTCTCGTGGCTGACTTGGAGGCCGCGCTGGTAGAGCAATTCTTGAACATCTCGGTCACTGAGCGGAAAGCGGTGGTACAGCTGTTTGGGCGTGCTGGATGATGGTCGTTGGGAATCGGTGGCGATAAGGTTTCGGCTCGGTCACGGCGGGTTAGCCTACCCCAACCTAGTTAAGGCAACACAACCCTTAGAGCAAAGTAAAAGGCGTCATGACGCCTTTTCGTTGCACTGCGCGCACCACGCCCCAACGTTGTGCGCGACGATCTTCCAGGGCTGCTTCAATATCGTGCACAATCTCCTGTGGCGGTTCTGCCATGGAACACCAGGTGAATGCCGCGATTTCGTCAGGATCCACAATGTGCGGCGTTCCAGACACGATCGTGGCTTGGAAAACATGTGCGAGGATATCTGGCCAACCCCCGCCTTGTAGCAGGTAGATGCCGATCACTTTTTCAATGTTGATCTCAAGTCCGGTTTCTTCGAAGGCTTCACGTATCGCCGCTTGCATGGGCGTTTCGCCAACTTCGACAATGCCACCAGGCGCGCCCCACTGGTGCGCTCCGTAATTCTGCTGAACGAGGAGAACTTCGCCATGAGCGTTAAAGACCAGCGATGCAGCACATTGGCGCAGTGGAAGTGTCATTCATCTAGCGTAGCCGAGGTTCGGTTTTGTCACCCCAAGCTGTGTGCCCACCCTGCAAGGCAGACACGGATGGATCCTGGATTGGGCGGGATGCTCATCAGAGACAACGCGACTCCTGTCCCTGAGCGATACTGCGTGCCCGCCTGAGCCCACGCTTGAGCAGGCGAAAGAGCCTCAGCATGCCCAAAGATAAAATTCCGACCTATCATCAAACCCACCCTCCAGATCTCGCCACCATTGAGGCCCTCAGACTTGAAGGCCTGCAACCCGCCGCTGGTCAAACCGTGGCCGCCCTGTTCAAACTGCGCACGGGTAATCGCGAACACCTTAGCGGCCTGTACCGACGAGCAGACGCCGTGCCCCTGCAGGTCAAAGAGTCCAGTTGAGCCTGCCAGCAGGAGGGCTGGAACAGGCATTGGCTGTCCGCGTCACCCAAGCTGTTCTGACTGCAGCAGCCTCAAGATCACCCCATTTCAGGCTGGCCTAGCCCAGACCCCAGCACCCAAAAGGATCGCTGGGCCGGGCCTTGATGTCTGCTTCGCCGTGGACTTTGGCGTGTTGCAAGGGCGAGAGAACCCAGGGTACAGCACACCAAGAGCCATTAACGGGCACAGGTCATGGCTAATTCTGCCGAAGGTGTCGCCCGCACAGAGGAGCAAAACCTACGCTGTTGGCCGTCCGTTGAGCGAGGCCAACCTCACTCGCTCTCTGCTAACGCTCGGCAGAACCGCCGCAACAAAGGTGGATTCACTGGCCCAGTGGAGCGACAGCAGACCGCTGCGTTCAAAAGTAGTGCTCTGTGTGCCCCCTTCAAGTACAGTTCGACAGCCGAACACAGCCTTGACTGCGTTTTGTTCGAGCTGACCGCCAGCTGACACCTCCATCATGCGGCCTTGACCTCTTGATATTAGGTTCTCAATATGACAAACCAAGGCCCATCCCTGATTGATGAACGCTCACCCGCCGTAGAGCAAAGCTTCTGGCACCGGTTGCTCGACCGTCAACTGACGCGCCGAGGCGCCATTGGTACTGCGGTGGCGACCGCTGCAGTCGCCGTCTTGCCCGTCACGATCAGCTCCGCCGAAGCGGCCGCCAACAACGGCGGCCCTGTCAGCACCGTCGATCCCAAAAGCGTCAACCCCCGCACCTATCCCCCCTTCCGCGCCATTCCTACCGGCCACGCCGATACCCTGACGCTGCCCACGGGCTTCCCCTTTCAGACTGTGGCCTCCTGGGGAGAAGTCTTCACGCTGGATGGCCGCGAAATCGGCTTCAACCATGACTTCATCGGTTACTTCCCCATCGATATGCTGGACGGCGGAACGAGCAGCACTGAAGCCCTGCTCACCATCAACCATGAATATGTCAATGCGCTGTTCGTCGGGGGCGACACCAAGAACCGCACCCCGGCCCAAATTGAGGCCGAGATGAAAGCCGTAGGCGTGAGCGTGGTGCGGGTTCGCAAAGAAGGCCGCGAGTGGAAGGTTGTCATGGATCCCCGCAACCGCCGCATCGACGCGCTGACCGACATCGAACTCACCGGCCCGGTGCGGGGCAGTGCCGCCGTGAAGGGCGCCACGATGGTCAAGGGCAGCGTCGGCAACTGTTCCGGTGGGCAGACCCCCTGGGGCACCCTGCTGACCTGCGAAGAAAACGTGGACGGCTACCAAAAGGCGTGGGAAGGCAGCGGCTACGAAGCCCTGCATCAGGGCTGGGTCACCGAAATCGATCCCTTTGACGCTGCCTGGAGGCCTAAAAAGCGCACCGCCATGGGCCGCTTCCGGCATGAAAACGTCGCCCTCACGGTGGCCAAAGACGGCCGTGTAGTGGGCTATATGGGCGACGATATGCAGGACGCCTGCGTGTACAAGTTCGTGAGCCGGGGCAAATACGACCCCGCCAACCGCGCTGCGAACCGTGATCTGCTGACCGAAGGCGACCTGTACGTGGCCAACTTCGGCAACGGCAGCTGGGTGCTGCTGGATTACGACAAGAATAAAAAGCTGCAAGAGGCCAAAAGCCCCGAAGGCAAGGCGCTGTTTGCCAGCCAAGCCGATGTGCTGGCGGATGCCCGCGCCAGCGCCCTTGCGGTGGGCGGCACGCCGGTTGACCGCCCCGAAGACATCGAAATTCACCCCAAAACAGGCGAGGTGTACGTGGCCTTGACCAACAATGCTAAGCACGGCAACTACTTCGGGCAGATCGTGAAATTCCGGGAAACCGGCGACGACTGGACGGCCAGCACCTTCCTCTGGGAAGTCTTTGCCGTGGGCGGCCCCCAGAGCGGTTTTGCCAGCCCCGACAACCTGGTGTTCGATCCTTACGGCAACCTCTGGATGGTCACGGACAACAGTGACCTGGCCACCAACCCCATTAAGGGGTATCACGGCAACAACGCCATGTTCTTCTTCGCCACCGAAGGCCCCAACGCAGGCCAGGCCCACCGCTTCGCCATCGGGCCAGTAGACGCAGAAATGACCGGCCCGGTGTTCTCGCCCGACGGCAAGACGTTGTTTTTATCGGTGCAGCACCCCGGCGAAGACAGCGAGAGCCTGGAGAAGCTGCGGTCCAACTTTGCGGCCAAACCCGGCAGCAACGTCCCTCGTCCGACCTTGGTGGCCATTGAAGGCTTCCCCGGGTGGCGGGCATGACGGCTGGCCTCACTCTGACGCCCAAAGCGCCGTGGATCGTGGGCCGCACGCCGCTGCTGGAGCACGCTGCCGCCGACTACCTGAATGAACTCACCCGGCAGACGCCCTGGCTCAAGGCCCGCCGGGAAGAGTTGTTGGAAGCTTTTGATGCTTATTTGGGCGAACCTGCGCCGCTGTTGGCCTACACCCCTGTGAGTGGCGAGGCTTGGACGCTGACTCTGCCCGAATCCGAACAGGCCGAAGCCGCCGAACTGCTGGCCGATTTCCGGGCCTACCTACATGATTGGGGTTGGCGGCCAGACAACTCTCTCGTAGAGTTGACCGAGTAAGAGCAGCGCTTGGCAGAAGAGCCTCAGAAACATTCCTGAGGCTCTTCTACAGGATTTAGAAAACTACTGGGATCAAGCGGACTTTGAGCCTTCTGAAAGAGAGGAGGAAGGGCATTGGCCCTTCCTCCTCTCCTGGCTTGTCCCGCTTTCAATCGAGGCGCGTGATCCGGCCCACTGCGGGCGCACTGATGGTGCTGCTCTGAAGGTAGCTGCGGAAAGCGTCGATATCGAGGTCGCCGCCGATTAGGTCTTTGCCCTGACGGAAGGTGGTGAAGCCGTCGCCCCCATCGGCCAGGAAGTTATTGACGGCGACGCGGTAGGTGGTAGCGGGATCAATCGGCGTGCCGTTCAGCACCAGTGCACTGACTTTTTCACCTTTGGATTTGCTGTTGTCCCAGGTGTAGGTGAAGCCCTGGCTGACTTGCAGGATGCGGTGTTGTCCGGCAGCAGGATTGTCGAACTGCTGTTCCAACGGTTGTGTTGCCTTAACTGGGCCGGGGTACGCTGACCGTCCGTGACCGACGCCAAGCCCTACCGCCACCGTTTCCCAATGACGATCATCCAGCACGCCGTGTGGTTGTACCACCGCTTTCCGCTCAGCTACCGGGACGTCCAAGAATTGCTGCACGGGCGCGGCATCGAGGTGAGTCACGAGACCCTCCGCGAATGGTGCATCAACTTCACCTCCCTGTTCGCGGAAGAACTGCGCCACCGGGAACCCCGCCGGGGTTCCCGGTGGCATCTGGACGAGGTGTGTACGAGCGTCGATGGCGTCCGACACTGGTTATGGAGGGCTGTCGACGAGCACGGTTTCGTGCTCGATATCTTGCTTCAACGGCACCGCGACACCGACGCTGCAAAGGCCTTCCTGACCCGGCTGCTGTGTGAATACGACGTTCCAGAGGTCATCCACACCGATCAGCTCCGGAGTTACGGAGCAGCCATCCGGGAGCTCCCGAGCTTGAGAGGGGTCAATCACCAGCAAGTGATTTCCACGGTGCGGTGCAACAACCTTGCCCTGCAAGAACACCGATCCACTCGACGACAGGAGCGAAGTCAGCAGGGGTTCAAGCGGCGAAAACGCGCTCAAGAGTTCCTGGGTTTGCACGCCCGCATCACGAATCTTCACCATCATTCCCGAACGAGCGTTTCCGCCTTGACCAGAAGAAAAAATCAAAAACAAGCGTTCCAGACGTGGTCAGCCATCGCGGCAGGTGTGGCCTGAGATTCAGGCCACACCTGCCCTCCCCATACCCAGCCCCGAATTAAGGCAACACAACCCCACCAAGAGATCGCCTGGAACGTGAGTCAAGAGGTGTTGAAAGAAGCCAATCACCTGGGGGCCTGTGAAGGCCCCGTGCTGCGTGTGCTGCAGAAACTGGCCGGCACTAGTGATCGCACCTAAGGTGGAGACCTTGTCCCAACTGGCTTTGCCGAAGACCACCGGGGTCTGCCCACGCAGAGCCCACGTCTGCTTCACGGTGCCTTTCAGACTGAACCCTACTTCATCGAGAAAGATCAGCGTCGCACCAGCAGCTACTTTTTTTCAGCTCCGCAACCGTGGTTTGAATCCAGGTCGCCACGGCGTCTGGATTCTGTTCCAGGGCGCGTTTGTCGGGCTTCTGACGTGAGAAGCCCATCTGGTGCAGGATGCGACGCACATGATCCCGGTGATGCCAGATGTTGAACTGCCGACCGATGACCTCCCTGACCCGCAGGGTCGTCCAACTCACGTCCGGGAAGCCGTGAACCTGCGCCCCTTCGTTGAGAAGTCGCTTCAGGGTCTCCCGTTGTTCTTGGGAGAGCGCTGACGCTCTCCCAGTGGTGACGGTGGCCTGCAGCGCGTCTGAGCCCTGCTGACGCAGGCGTTGTTTCCAGGTGCGGATGGTACCCATCGAAACCCCCAAAAACTCAGCAAGCTGCTTAGAGCTGTACTGTTGAGCCTCAAATAAGTGGAGGAAGTGCAGTCGACGTTCTTCGAGTTGAGCTCGTGTCAGGTGCGAAGGCTGCCAATGGTCGGTCACCCATACAATCTACCGTCTCCTACTTCAGCCGAGATCAATAATGGTAGTCCGTTGAGTTGTCTTGGTGATCCCAGAAACACGTTGTTTTTCGCGGCGTGGGTTGGTCGACCTCAGCGATGGACACGGCCCCTGGCTCGTTCATCAGGCTCAGTCAACGGACTACCAATAAGCAGCTCAAGCTGTTCGTGGCCGTTGCCGAGGAGCGGAACTTTTCATCACCTCTCTACAGGGTTTGCACCCAATACGACGCTCAACTCAAGAGGAGAATGACAGCATGCGAATTTTTGTTACTGGAGCGAGTGGATTTATCGGTTCTGCGGTGGTGCCCGAGCTGCTGGCTGCCGGTCATCAGGTGCTCGGCCTGGCGCGTTCGGACGAGTCAGCGGCAAAGCTCAGCGCGGCCGGGGCCGAGGTGCAGCGTGGCGCTCTGGACGATCTGGACAGCCTGCGAGATGCAGTCAGCTCGTCGGACGGCGTGATCCACCTGGCCTTCATTCACGACTTTTCCAATTACGCGGCCTCCATCCAGGCCGATGCGCAGGCCGTCAGGGTAATGCTGGACGCACTGGACGGGTCGGGCAAGCCCTTTGTGGGCACCTCCGGCACGTTGGGGCTTTCGCGGGGCCGCCTCGCCACGGAGGACGATGCGCCGTCTTCACAGAGTCTCCGCGCCGCCACCGAGGAGCTAGTGATTGCGGCGGCTGGGCGCGGAGTGCGCTCCAGCGTGATCCGCTTGTCGCCCACGGTTCACGGCGCGGGGGACTACGGCTTCGTGCACACCCTGATCGACATCG
The DNA here is from genome assembly GCF_004801315.1 of Deinococcus sp. Arct2-2. GTDB lineage: Bacteria > Deinococcota > Deinococci > Deinococcales > Deinococcaceae > Deinococcus. Next base: position 42,873 of record NZ_SSNW01000036.1, on the reverse strand, counting down.
CCCGCCGCAGCGGGATGGCCGCTTACGTGGATGGTGGCGAGAACCGCTGGCCCGCCATCCACCGTCAGGACGCCGCGCGCCTGTACCGCCTCGCCCTGGAACGGGCCGCCCCCGGCACACGTCTGAACGGTGTGGCCGAGGAGGGCATCCCCATGCGCAACATCGCCGGAACGATTGGCGAGGGGCTCAGCCTGCCTGTCCGGAACATCTCTGGGAACGAGGCCCCCGCCCACTTCACCTGGCTGTCCACCTTCGTCTCGCTCGATAGCCCCGCCTCCAGCGCCATCACCCGCGAGACGCTAGGCTGGGAGCCCAAAGAAATAGGACTGCTCGAAGACATGCAGGCGCATTACTTTTTGTCGGTCGAGCCGGTCTGACGCGTTGTAAGCGCATCTTGCGCAAGCACATCAACCCTTTCGGGCGTTCCCACTTCGACCTCAGCCGCCTACGCTCCTGACCCAGCCACGGCTTGACTGGGCTTGAATCGGTTCTGCGCACATCTGGTTAAGCCACTTGAGCTTGGCGCTCAAACTCGTATGGTGTCAAGTCGTCCAGGGTCGAGTGGCGTCGGCGTCGATTGTAGAAGACTTCAATGTATTCAAAGATGGCTTGCCGCGCTACCGTTCGGCTTTCAAAGGGAGCAGTGTCCAGCAGCTCCCGTTTCAGGGAGCTGAAAAAGCTCTCTAGAACGCTGTTATCCCAGCACTTGCCCTTCCGGCTCATGCTCCCTTGCGCACCGATGCGCGTCAATTCGGCTTGAACAATTTTGCTGGCGTATTGACTTCCACGGCCCTGCGTGGTGGAGGAGACCAGGCGAAGGTTTCCTTGCGCCCACGGCCATCCGCAAGGCTGCTAAGGGTAAGGTCGCTCGATATTCTACTTCAACGCCACCGCGATACCGACGCTGCAAAGACCTTTCTGACGAGATTGCTTGGTGAATACGCTGTCCCTGAGGTCATTCATACGGATCAACTGCGGAGCTATGGAGCCGCAATTCAAGAGATTCCGAGCCTGGTGAACCTTGACCACCAACAGGTGATGAGTGACGCCCGCTGCAACAACATTCTTGAGCAAGAACATCGTTCAACACGGCGACACGAGCGAAGTCAGCAAGGATTTAAGCGGCGAAAACGCGCGCAGGAATTTCTGGGTCTGCACGCCCGAATTGAGAATCTTCACCATCACTCCCGAACCACCGTTTCCGCCTCCACCAGAAGAAACAATCAGAAGCAAGCATTCCAGACATGGGTAATGGTTGTGGTAGGGGTGGCCTGATCCTCAGGCCATCCCTGGGCTCCGCCTGCTGTACGCCAAGTTAAGGCAACACAGCCCCCATTCATATCCCCGGTGGGTTTGTGGTCTTGAAACGTAGATGGGTTGTCGAACGCACCTTCGCTTGGTTCGGGAAGTCGAGACGGATGAGCCGTGATTTCGAACCACTGGCGGAAACCACCGAAAACCTGGTCTATGAAGTGATGATTCGGCTCATGGCTCGCCGCCTCCCTACGAAGTGCAGGGTCCGTACCAGACGGACTTCCCTGGCCTCCACTCGTCTTGCTGACAGAGTTTTCAGACGCACTTTTATCTCTAGGTCGTGGCAACATTCCTGATCAGAATGAGCTGTCCGGCCAGTCCGGGTCAGCAAGCCAGTACGCACTTTTGGTCGTTCGAGACCGAGCTCTAGATCTGGCTGATCCGGGCGCTTTCTTGCAGACTGCACCCTATATCAGGCTTCGAGCCTGTAGATAAGAGCCAGTCCAAGTAAAGCAGAATTGACCTGACCACCCCACTTTTCGGGAGGTTTTTTATGGTTGTGGTTGGCATCGACATCGGCAAAGACGTGTTCTTTGCCCATCTGCGGACCGCTGAAGGCGGCCCACCGTTCACGCCTTGTGCCCTGCATGGCGTTGCAAACACGGTGTCTGGGTGCGCGCAACTGTTGGAATGGGCCGCGTCCCATGGGCACGCACCGTCTGACTTTCAAGTGGTGATGGAAGCCACGGGTGTGTACTGGGAGACCTGCGCGTTGACGCTCCACCAAGCGGGCTGCCAAGTGAGCGTGATCAACCCGGCGCAGATCAAGCTGTTTGCCCGATCGGTGTTGCGGCGCGGCAAGACCGACACGATGGACGCCGAGATCATTGCTCGGTATGGCGTGGTGATGCAGCCCAGCCCTTGGCAGCCTCCACTCGCCTCCACCGAAGAACTGAAGGTCTTGGTGCGGGAACGCGAAACCTTGCAGCACACCTTGACCCAGGAGCGCAACCGACTGCATGCCCTCCAGCACAAAGCTCGCAGCATCACCACAGTGGTGGCCTTGGTCCAACAACGGATTGATCTGCTCAAAGAGCAGATCACCGCCCTCGAAGGTGCCATGCACGCTCTCGTGGCTCTGAATCCGGCGCTTTCCGAACCGTTGAATCTGTTGTTGACGGTTCCGGGATACGGGTTCGTGACGGCAGTCAGCGTGCTCGCCGAGACTCAGAGCTTTCACGGCCTGCAGTCCAGCCGTCAACTTTTCGCCTACGCGGGCATTGCCCCAGCCCCACATCAATCGGGAGGAATGACGGGGCCAGCCCATATCTCGAAAACTGGCAACGCACATCTCCGTCGCACGGCGTACTTGGCCGCTGTCGGCGCCATGAAGTGCAAAGGGCCTGTGGGACAGTACTATCGTCAGCTTCGTGCACGGGGGAAGCCTGCAAAAGTCGCCCTGGTGGCTCTGGGTCGGAAATTGCTCGGGATCGGATTCGCAGTCGTCACCTCAGGGGTGCCGTACGACGAAGCGTTCGAAAGCAAGCGAAAAACGGCTGCCCAGACTCAGCAGGTACCCTGTTGATTCGCCCCTTGACGCCTCGCCTTTCAGACCCTATCTATTAGTACTCCGTTGAGTTGTCTTGGTGATCCCAGAAACACGTTGTTTTTCGCGGCGTGGGTTGGTCGACCTCAGCGACGGACACGGCCTCTGGCTCGTTCATCAGACTCAGTCAACGGACTACCACTATTGATCTCTGCCAAAGTTGACGACGCTTTTTGCTCTTTAGTTGTTGAAGTAGAACCAAAATTCCGCACTGGGACGATGCCCCTGCACTCATAGCGTCGCAGACTTGTGCAGAGATCAATAACTAGGGGTAAAACGCTCCACTGAGGTCTCCATTTCAAGCTCGAAGTCGCGGATTTCATAACTCATTAACTTCGGGCTAAAGGTAAGTTTCGGCGCACGCGTCATACGAATCGGCAGGCTCAGCAGGCGCTGCAGAAAATGATCGCTTTCATGGATGGCGAGAAACGCACCTGGACAACGGTGCGGGCCGTCCCCAAAACTCATCGCCTGAGGTTGTACGCCGCTCGGAAGGGCACGGTGCGGGCACAGTTCCAGCGGCGCGGCACCCACGGCGGCAGGATCGGCGTTGGCTGTGCGGATGTCCAGCACGATGCGGGCCCCCGCCGGAATCGTCTGTGTGACGCCGCCCTGCTCAATCTGGATCTCGGTCTCAGCGCGGCGCAGCAGGGTGACACCGACAGGCTCCAGCCGGAGGATCTCGTGGAGCAGGCGGTGGCGGGTGGCCTGGTTCCCGGCCAGATACTCGCGGCGGAGAGCCTCATCTTCTAACAGGTGCCAGGCAGCGACACAGATAAATTCTCGGGTGGTCAGCATGCCCGCCGTCGCGTAGGTGATACACTCCACCATAATTTCAAGGTCGCTGCGCCCCTTGCTCAGGAGGTGGCTGATGACGTCCTCCCGGGGAACCTTGCGGCGCGCCACAATGGCCGGACGGACATCCATCCAGTAAAAGCGCATCATGCGCAGCAGTCCTTTGGTCTGATTGGTGGTCTCGGCCAGACGCGAAAGTTGTCCCGCATCATCGCTCAACTCTTTAAGGAGGTCGTCGATGCGCCGGGCCATTCCGGGCCGCCGGGAGTCGGTCAGGCCGATGACCTGCGCACCCACTTCAACCGCGAGCTGCATGGTGAGGTCGCTGAGATCCGCCTTGCCGGCCAGCATGAGCTCGCCGATGATGCTTCCAGTCAAGGTGCCAATCAGCGCGCCATACGATTCGTTCACAGTCTTGGGTGTGAAGTACTTGGCGATCGCCGTACGCTGCTCGCGGTGTGACACACCGTCCTGAAAGATCACAGAAGGATAAAGGCGCTTGACGAGCACATTGTCGGTGGCGACACCCTGACGGACGCGTTCATCGTCGCGGAGCAGTTGGCGCACGGCGGCGTAAGAGCGCACGTGCCACACCTCGCCCTGACGTTCGAGATCAAGGGGAAGGTGGTCATGACCGAAGCCAGTCTTGCGCTGGTTGATGTCGTGAGGAAAGGGGCAATGGGGTGTGGGATCGATCGTCATACCTGAGACCTCCAGAGAACTTTATGATTTATAGAGTATCATAAGATCCTCAGTGTCTCATATCGTGATGACAATTCAGAGCTGCAGGCGCTAGCCCACCAACCGCCTCAACCACGGACGAGTGGACGACGGGTATACTGACCAAACTATCGAGAACAAAGTCATGGCCAACAGCTCAACGTCCCTTCCCCATACAGACCTGCGGATTCGGCGTACACGGCGTTTGCTCACTCAGGCACTGGTCGATATGACCGCTGAACGTCCCCTAGAGACGATCACGATCCGGATGCTGACAGACCGAGCACAAGTTGGCTACGCGACGTTCTATCGCCACTACGCCAGCATCGAGGATCTCCTGCGGGGCATCGTGGACGATCTTTACATCAACTTGGCTGAACTCCTTCCCTCTTTGGCAGGTGCTCAGCCAGAACGGGCTGCGACGCTGGTTTTTCATCAGGTTCGTGAGCATCCTGGACATTACCGCCTGTTACTCCACGCCGACCGATCGCTCGGCTTACTCGATAAGGTCGTCGAGATGGGCACACAGGCGCTACTTGCGGCATATGAGGCGCGGCCAGACAGCCGGGTTCCTCTGGACGTGACTGTCGACCACTGTATTCGCTCGTTTTTAAACCTGATCGCGTGGTGGCTCAGCCATGACATGCCGTATGCACCGGAGCGGATGGGACAAATCTTCCTTGATCTGGTGCTGCACCCAATGGAGGCGATGGCGTTGCGACCCAGAATCTCCCTGGACTGATTACCGCGAATAGATAGCGTAGTTTTTGGACGTTGTCTACAGCGGTCGCCTGTTCGCCGAACCACGCCACACGTGGTGTTACGCTGGTTTCACGTAGGTTTCGCTGAAGGGCTGCCCTGATCTCACGACGGCCAGTCCTGTCCGCAACAATTTATGCCCGAGCGCAATCAAAGCCGCCTTGGGCGGCTTTCCATTGGCTCGCAAACGACGATAGAAGTCACCCAGATGCCCTTTGTTTCGCGTGACACTCAAGGCCGCAAGGTACGCGGAACGCCTCAGGTGAGCATTCCCTGTCTTTGAAATGCGCCCTCGGCCATGGACACTCGTGCCCGACTGAAATGGCGCTGGAGCAATGCCAGCGTGAGCTGCTCTTTGCTTGCCGGTCTCCAACACGGCAAACCCATCTGTTTCCGCCAGTACAGACGCCGCAGTGATCAAGCCGAACCCAGGAACGCTGGTCAAGAGATCAAACGGCTCGCGCAACATGTCATCAGACCGGATGAGTGCTCGGATGGCCGTTTCGAGCTCCAAGACCTGTTGCTTCAGTAGGGTAATGCGCGTGTTCAGCAACGCCACGACGATCTGGCGTTCATGCTGCCGGCGTGCTGAGGCGTGCAGTCGATGCTGATCCTGAGTCAGCGTTTCGCACAACGCCGTGCGTTCACGAACGAGTTGCTTGAGTTCCTGCAGTGCTGTACTGGGCGGTGACCAAGCTGCTCGGCCGCATCATGGCGCCGTACAGGGCAATGACCGCTGCGTCCATGCGGTCTGTCTTGCCACGCTTGAGTGTGGCGCGGGCGAAATACTTGATACTGGTGGGGTTCACCACGCTGACGGTACAGCCCGCACTGAACAGGAAGTTCGCGCACTGCTCCCAATACACCCCCGTGGCTTCCATCACCACGTGCAGCCCCGTTGGCGTCACATCGTGTTGTTGGGCCCACTGCAGGAGGCGCCCGAATCCAGTGGGCGTGTTCGGAAGGTCAGGGAGTGACACTTCTAGGTCATCGTCGAGCTGTAAATGTGCAAAAAAAGAATTTTTTCCGATGTCCAGGCCGAGGGCAAACATAACAACCTCCTAGAGAAAGGGTCGGGGCAGGTCGGACTCTCTCGGCACTGGCTCTTCTGGTGCAGGCTTGGTGGCCTTTGATAGCGTTCAGTCTTCGAGAAGAGCGCCCGAGCCGGTCCTGTCTCTTCGACGGTCTTGCTGGACCTGGGGTTGACGCGGACTTAGCGGCTCGGACTGGCCTGGCACTCTCCATTCTGATCAGGAATGAACCCAGACGTACTACATAAGGGGTTGACACGTCAGCCGTCTCTTGTCATCGCATCACGTCTCAAAATATGCGCCAAGAATAGAAATGTTCTCCAACCCCACAGTATTCAGGATGGGCCGAAGTAATTTAATTTCACCGCTTCTCGAACCACCTGCGTCGTTTGTCCTGCGGGTTGTGTTGCCTTAACTGGGCCGGGGTACGCTGACCGTCCGTGACCGACGCCAAGCCCTACCGCCACCGATTTCCGATGACGATCATCCAGCACGCCATTTGGCTCTATCACCGCTTCCCCTTGAGTTACCGTGACGTGCAGGAACTGCTCCACCAGCGTGGCATTCAGGTCAGCCACGAGACCCTCCGCGAATGGTGCATGAAATTCAGCTCCCTGTTTGCGGAAGAACTGCGCCACCGGGAACCCCGCCGGGGTTCCCGGTGGCATCTGGACGAGGTGTGTACGAGCGTTGATGGCGTCCGATACTGGCTCTGGAGAGCGGTCGACGAGCACGGTTTCGTGCTCGATATCTTGCTTCAGCGGCATCGCGACACCGACGCTGCAAAGACCTTCCTGACCCGGCTGCTGGGTGAATACGATGCCCCAGCGGTCATTCACACCGATCAGCTTCGGAGTTACGGGGCGGCCATCCGAGCGCTTCCCAGCCTAGCCAACGTTGACCACCAGCAGGTGATCTCCACGCGGCGCTGCGACAACATCATTGAGCAAGAACACCGATCTACACGGCGACAAGAGCGAAGTCAGCAGGGTTTCAAGCGGCGGAAACGTGCTCAAGAATTCCTGAATCTACACGCCCGAATCACCAACAGCCACCACTACTCCCGAACCAGCATCTGCGCCTCGACCAGACAAAATCATCAGCGAAAAGCGTTCCAGACATGGTCGAACATCGCGGCAGGGGTGGCCTGAACTTCAGGCCACCCCTGCCCTCCGCCTGCCGAGAGCCAAGTTAAGGCAACACAACCCTCTACTGAGCATCAACAAGGAGGGGGAACGTATGGGGATCGTGTGGGCCGTGGTAGACATTCTGGCAGCAGTGGCCAAAGCCGCTGTCATAGAGCAGACCGACAACAATGCGAAGGAGCTGCAAAGCTACAGGTTCGAGGATCAGGAGACTGAAGACTATTGGTAGTCCGTTGAGTTGTCTTGGTGATCCCAGAAACACGTTGTTTTTCGCGGCGTGGGTTGGTCGACCTCAGCGATGGACACGGCCCCTGGCTCGTTCATCAGGCTCAGTCAACGGACTACCACTATTGATCTCTGCCAAAGTTGGCGACGCTTTTTGCTCTTCACGTGTTGACGTAGAACCAAAATTCCGCACTGGGACGATGCCCCTGCACTCATAGCGTCGCAGACTGATGTAGAGATCAATAGCACCGGACAGCCGCTGCCGACGGCCATTTGGTGCGACAGGTTAGGTTACTTGGACTCGGTTCGGGCCAGCGGCTCGGCCCGGCCCTTCAGCGCGGCGCGGGCGGTGTCCCAGGCGCGGTCCTCAGGGTAGAGTGCGCTGCGGAGGTAGGCCCAGGTCAGCCGCTGAACCGCCGACACCCGCTCGGGGTTTTCATCGGTCGTCTCGGCGGCGTCGTAGCCGGAGACGCCACCGAGGATGTGCTCCCCGCCGACGATCGTCAGCAGATCCTTGGGGCCGGGACTCAGGAAGTACGGGTCGGAACGCCAGTCCACGCGATCTGAAAACATGGGATTTACGTCCTTGTCACCCGCAACCACCAGGGCCGGCGTCGTCATTTCGGCGAAACTGTTGTTGCGCAGATCCGGGTAGTGCTCGGACGCGAAAGCCGCGAGGTCGGCCCCGTTGCCCGGCCCGGCCATCACCACGCCTACCTTGATCCGCGCATCCGAGAGGTCGAGGGCGGTTCCGTCGTTGGGGCTGGTGATCCGCATGCCCGCGAGCATGGCCACGGTGTGCCCGCCCAGAGAATGCCCGACCGCGGCGATCCGGGTGCGGTCGAGTCGTCCGCTCAGGCCTGGCACAGCCGCCTCAATCTGATCCAGATGGTCGAGAATAGAGTGCATGTCGTGGACGCGGGAGCGCCAGAACAAGGGTCCTTCGGGACCCGTGGGGTCGAGGCCGAGCGCCTTGGAGTCCTGATGGGTCGGCTGGATCACAACGAAGCCGTGGGCGGCGTAGAAGTCTACGAGCGGGCCGTACCCGCGCAGTGAGGAGAGATAACTTGATCGCCCGTGGCCGTGCGAGAACAGGATGACCGGCAGCTGGTCGCCCACGGCGGGCACGGACACCTTCAGCTCCAGCGGCACCAGGCGGCCTGGCACGCTGAGCACCACCGGGCTGAAGGAGAGGACGGGCGTAGATTCATTCACGGGGATGAAGTCGGCGGTGCTGACAGGGGTGTTCATGGCAAGACTCCTTGGATGAGGTGTTGGTTGTCCCTTGGTCTCGGCTTGCCCTGGGCGACGAGTGCAGGCGCGTGCGGCGGCTCAGGACTAGAAGGAGAAGGCGTGGGAGTGTTCGAGGTCGTCGAGAAAACCGGGCTGCCCGGCTGGACGCCAGCCCAGTCGCTGCTGGGTCAAGGCGCTTGACGCCGGTGCGGCCATGGCGACGGGGAAGGCCAACCAGCCGAAATGAGCGGCGGCATCCTCGGTGGACAGGGCCACCACCGGCAGCCCAAGGCCCTGTCCGATGGCCTGTGCCATGGCCTTCACCGGCAGGCTCTCTTCAGCCACCGCGTGGTATCTCGCCCCGGCCACGCCCTACTCTAGGGCCAACCGGTAAAGCGGGGCCACGTCAAGCCGGTGGACGGCGGGCCAGCGGCCCTCATCGGCCCCGACGTAAGCTGAGACGCCCTTCTCGCGGGCCAGCGCGATCATGAAGGTGGCGAGCCCCTGCTTGTCGCGGTCATGAACCTGCGGCATCCGGACCACGACGGCCCGCACGCCGCGCTCCACCATCGACAGGGCAGTCTGTTCAGAGACCCTGGGCCTGCTCCCTGGCGCGTCCGGCAGTGCGTCGTCCTCGGTGGTTGGGCGGTTCGGCGTGATGGGCAGCCCGGAGGTGACGATCAGGGGCCGGTCGGTGCCTGCGAGCGCCTCGCCCAGCGCCTCAATAGCCCGGCGATCATTCTCACTATGCTGCGCGAAGTTGGAAAAGTCGTAGTTGAAAGCGGTGTGAATCACGCCCTCAGCGCTAGTTGCGGCGCGGCGCAGGCTCTCCAAGTCTTCGAGGTTGCCCCGATGCACCTCGGCACCCACGGCATTCAGCGACTGGGCCGCCTCGTCGGTGCGGGCGAGGCCCAGCACCTGATGGCCGGCCCGGAGTAAGTCTGAGACGACAGCGGAACCGACGAAGCCGGTGGCACCTGTAACAAAAACACGCATGAAGTCTCCTGGGGACTGTTCCTTGCTGAAAGGGGCGCGGGGAAGATCAGCCGAACGGCGCTGAAGGGTCTGGCTTACCAGGGGATTTCGCCGGTGGCCGGGTTGTACTCCTCGCTGAAGAACTTGCCGCTGGGGCCGTGCTCGTCCAACACGGCGTATTTCACCAGACGCGCCCCGGCTTCCTGCACGGTGCCGGTGCCGCGGTACCCGTTGAAGTCGGTGGCGACAAAGCCGGGGTCAACCGCATTGACTCTAAACGGCGTGTCGCGCAGTTCATAGGCCAAAGCAACGGTGTACAAATTAAGGGCCGCCTTTGACGGGGAGTAGACGGCACCTTTATGCGCGTAGTATTTCCAAGTGGGATCACTTTGTAGGGTGAGCGAGCCTGTGCTTGACGACACCATCACGATGCGCGGCTGCGGGGCCTGCTGGAGCAGATCGATAAACGCCTGGGTGACCATCACGACGCCGAAGTAATTGGTATCGAACACCCGGCGAAAAGCGCTGATGTCGGCTTTGAGCGCCGATTGCGGCATGCCGCCGTTGATTCCAGCGTTGTTGATCAAGACGTCCAGCGACGCCGTCTTGCTGCCGATCTCTGCCCGCGCCGCCTGAATGGACGCCTGATCGGTCACGTCAATCTGGATGGCTTCGACTTCGGTCAAGCCTTCAGCGTTGAGCTGTGCTACGGCTTTCAATCCATTGTCTAAAGTGCGGCTGCCGAGGTAGACGTGATAGCCCTGTTGCAGCAGTTGGCGGGCCGTTTCAAAGCCAATACTCTTGTTGGCTCCGGTGATAAAAGCGGTATGCATGTGGGACTCCGTTGGGTTGAGGAGGTCAGGATCAGAGGGGTCTGGTCACCGGGCGTTCCATCGGCTATGCTGGTTAAGCGGAACGTCGTTCCCATACATTACGGAACAGTGTTCCGTTTGTCAAGCCAGTCAAGGAGATTTGAAGAGTGACCGACATAGACGCGCCCTCCGCGCCACGCATTTCTGCCCAGCGGGCCGACGCTCAGCGCAACAAACAGACGCTGCTGGACGTCGCCGCCGCCCTGTTCGTTACATCTGGCGTCGAAGTCTCGGTACGCGAGATCGCGGCCCAGGCTGGGGTCGGCATCGGCACGGTCTACCGTCATTTCCCGACGCGGGCCGACCTCATCATCGCCGTGTACCGCCATCAGGTCGAGACCTGTGCCGAGGCTGGTCCAGTGCTGCTCGCCCGCTACGCCAGCCCTTACGCTGCATTGGCAGAGTGGATCCAGCTCTTCGTGGATTTTCTGGCGACCAAGCATGGCCTGGCCGACGTGATGCAGCCGGGCGATCCCAGTTTCGACGCATTGCATCGCCACCTGCTCGACCGCTTGGCGCCGGTATGCACGGCTTTTCTGGACGCGGCGGTGGAGGCTGGCGAGATTCGCCCAGGCATCCAGGCCTACGAACTGATGCGCGGGGTGGGCAACCTCTGCATCGGTGCTGGAACCGATCCCCATTACGACGCCCGTCGCCTGGTCGATCTGCTCATCGCTGGACTGCGGCGGGTGAACCCACACGCGCAGGTTGATACTGGAGACGAACCGAGGGGGGAAGAGGTCTGCAACAGGCCATTCCAGTCGCGCGGAAACCGGCATCCTTTGATCAGCCGAAAAAGAGGTTGAATGTATGTGATTAGCGCCTCGCCTATTTGGGGTTGGCAGACGGAAGTCAGGTTCGGTAGGCTGAGGGTAGGGCGGAGGAGCTGACTCGCGAAGCGTTGCTCCTGCTGCTTGGGCTTGAATCGGTTCTGCGCACATCTGGTTAAGCCACTTGAGCTTGGCGCTCAAACTCGTATGGTGTCAAGTCGTCCAGGGTCGAGTGGCGTCGGCGTCGATTGTAGAAGACTTCAATGTATTCAAAGATGGCTTGCCGCGCTACCGTTCGGCTTTCAAAGGGAGCAGTGTCCAGCAGCTCCCGTTTCAGGGAGCTGAAAAAGCTCTCTAGAACGCTGTTATCCCAGCACTTGCCCTTCCGGCTCATGCTCCCTTGCGCACCGATGCGCGTCAATTCGGCTTGAACAATTTTGCTGGCGTATTGACTTCCACGGCCCTGCGTGGTGGAGGAGACCAGGCGAAGGTTTCCTTGCGCCCACGGCCATCCGCAAGGCTGCTAAGGGTAAGGTCGCTGGCATCTGGGCCTCCATGGCGTACCCCACCACCGCCCGTGAATGCAGATCAAGTGTGACGGCCACATACAGCCAACCCTCTTTGGTGGGAATACACGTCAGATCAGAAGCCCACACTGTATTGGCGTGCTGAACGGCAAATTCTCGGTTGAGCACATTGGGGCAGACCGCACAGGTGTGTTCACTGTCCGTCGTTCGTACGAATCGTCGTTTTCCCTTGGCCCGCAGGCCAGCAGCCCGCATCAAGCGCGAAATCCGTTTGCGGGAAACAGGTTGTCCTTCAGCGCGCAGATCGGCCTGAAGACGAGGCGCACCGTAACGCCCTTTGCTGGCTTCGTGCAGCACACGGACGCGCTGTTGGAGCAGCGCGTCTTGCTGAGCGTGTGGTGATGATGGCCTTCTTTGCCAGCTGTAAAGCGCACTGCTGGACACGTCCAGCACCCGGCACAACACTTTCAACGGGTACTGGGTGCGCCACTGTTGGATAAACACGTATCTCAACGCGTGGTCTCTCTGGCAAAGAAGGCCGCGGCTTTTTTCAATATCTCGCGCTCCTGACGCAAAATTTCATTCTCCTTGCGGAGTCGTTTGAGTTCCTCTTGTTCAGGTGTCAAGAGTTGACGGCCCTGACCAGGGAAGGCCAACTCCCCATTGTGCTGGTCGGCTTTAATCCACTTTCTTAAGGCAGAGAGTCCAATGCCAAGGTCGCGGGCGGTGCCCGCTATATTTTCGGTGGACTGCGCGAGTTGGACAGCATCTCGCTTGAATTCGGCGGTGTATGTTTTGCGCTGGGTCATGGGGTGCCTCCTATGATCGGGGCTTAACTCCACGTGTGCAAAACTGACTCACCCTCACACCGCCAATCAACTGCAACTGCGGCTGTTGTAAGAAGAACTCATGGCTCAAGGCCTGAAACACGACTCTGAACGGAACCTGTTGCCGGTAGCGCCGCGAGCTCCAGAGAACGCCAGTGCTGTGGATCAGCCCACAGTCGGTGTGGCATCAGTGACGGCCCCTCTGACCTAAAGCCCCACTCCACCCTGGGCCTCGCGCGCAACGTGGCCTTCATCGCCCACTTGGTGGGGCTCAACTTGGCGAAGGGCCAAATTTTGGCCAACTTGCAGGCGCGCCTCAGCCTTGCGAAAATGGGTTGCCACGGCAGATGATGGCGCAACAGGGTTTTGCAAGGCCGGAAGAGCGTCCTGATCGCGTGCTCAAAAAGGGCGCGGAAACGAGTGTTTTCACACGCCTCTACACTGCAGGTCCGGAAAGCGCTCATGCGAGTTGGCCAGCATTTCACCCTTCACCACGTTCAGCCCCGCAGGAACGGAGCCCACTCCACAGGGCGAGGTCGAGTGAGTCAACTGCGCCTGTACACGTACATTTGCCCGCGCTCGTCTTCCAGAAACAGCAGGTAGTTGGACCCGTTACGTTCATCCGTGCTGAGATGCAGGTCATAGCGGCGGTAGCGGTAGGTATGGGTCTCCAGCGGCTGCTTCTGGGTGGTGCGCGTGGTCTCACCACCCGATGAAGACAGAGCGGCCAGACACTGTGTGTAAGTGCTGGCCCGCTGCGCGGCAGGCAGCGCGGCGGTCACCATCTGACACTGGACCTGGGTCTCCGCGGTGACTGCACCTCCCTTGCTGGCTCCGGCACATTCGGTGGTCAGGGTCTTGGCCGTATCACGGAACTTCAGGACGCCGCCCGCCGTGTCGAACTGACCTTCAAGCTTCAGGGACTGGCGCTGACAGCCCGCTGGAGGCAGGGGCAGATCGAGCGTCAGCAGGTACCGCCCCTTGAACCGGTCCTGGAAACCGACATTCATCAGCGGCCAGGCGGCGTCCGGGCGCAGGGTGGCGGGCCGGCTCCAGTCCCGCGCCTGGGGCAGCGGGCCGGGGAAAGCGCCGATCAGCAGCCAGGTGCCATTGAAGCTGCCGCGTGCAGGCGAAGTGCTTGGCTGTGCCGGGCCAGCCGTCACGGGAATCTGCGCCAGCGCAGGCATCGGCCCCTGAGGGGGTAGTGTTCCCAGCGTTTCAGTCTGGTACAGGTCATCCAGTCGCTTGCTGCCCAGGAACGCCTTCCAGTTGCCGTCGTAGCGGCCCAGGCGGCCCTTCAGTGGATCCACGCCGTCCAGTTGCGCGAGTTCGTCGCCCGCGTCGATCTGCGTGTTGGCGTTCACGTCCCGCCAGGCCAGGAACAGCGCGGGCTGCTCGTTGGGGGGCGTCCAGGTGTAGACCGCGTATTTCCCGGAGCCGCTTAACCGCTGCGCCCGTGACGACGGCGCACAGGCCGGGGTGCCGCTCACGCAGGCCAGCAGCACCGTCCCCGCAACCTCGCCTGATGGCCCGGCCCACAGGATGCCTGCTGAGGTGGCCTGCGCGACGGACGCACCGAGCATCGCAAGCAGGGTCAGCAGGGTCTTCACGGTTTCACCCCGAAGCCCAGCAGCACGCTCTGGGCCAGCGCCTTGGCGGCGGCACTGAGCTGGGCATCCTGGGTTTCATCGCCCTGCTGAAACAGCGTGACGATCAATCCTGCCGTCATCAACGCTGACTCGTAGGTGGCCTGAAGGTCTGCGCGTGTGCCCTTCATGGTCTGGCTGTCGATCAGCACGTCGTTCAGGCCCCGGATCAGCAGGTCGCTTCTGGCTTCATCCAGTTCCTGACCCCGGCTGATCTGCAAACTGACGCCGATCAGGACGGCTAGGGCGGTGGAGACGTTGTGTTTGCGGAACTCTGGCAGCGCCTCCATGTTCTGGAACAGCCCCAGGCATAGCGCGGCCATCTGGCGCTGATCGTCGGGCCGGGTGGCCATCTGGGCGCAGCGACTTTGCTGGGTGGGCTGGCCCTTGAAAGCAAAATCGGTTCTGGCCAGGGCGTATTTGTATTTTACAGGCGCTGCGGGTGGCTTGAGGGCCTGCGTGACGGCCAGGGCCGTGAAATCCGGCTTCACAGTGGCCGCCACGTAGCCCACCGAGCGCTGAGCGAAGGTCTGGTAGTTCTGGAAAGACGGCGTGAAAAACTGTGCCTGGGCGCTGCCCAGCATCAGGGCAGAGAGAACAGCGTGCCGTATGAACCTGCTGTGGCCTGTCATGCCTGCGCCCCCAGTTCCCCGTCATCCTGAAACCAGTCAGGGGCGCCCCTGGTCAGAGCCGTCATCCAAGCTGCCGCTGAACGAACATGCCATCGCCGCTGACTGCGGGGGTCAAACGGACTGGCCTGCCAGGTCTCGCCGGGGGTGGGTTCAGCCGACAGTTCGTGCCACAGACGCAGCACGTAAATCTGGCTGAAGACCGACTGGCCTGCCGTTGCGGTGCGGGAGATCATCGACATGTCCATACGCTAATCCAGGAGGCATGATCGGAGCGTGATCGGGTGATGCCCATCTGTTGTTCAGACCGCTTCCTGGGTCAGTCGCTCGGAAACTGTTCAGGTGTTGCTGGAAATTCCTGTCCTGGAACGGCTACGCCGTCCATCCCCCTCCTTACCCTCCCCCGCAAGGGGAGAGGGCTCTTTTGTCGCTTGAGACGTGATTTGCATGGAGGTCGTTGAAATCAAGTTCAAAAACCGTCCTCACCATGGTGAGTTGAACTCACTCGGAAAGTTTAATGGTGACCTGTCTTTTAAGGGTGAGGTAGTGTTCCTACGCTAGTCAGCCCCCTTGTCTTTGGGTGTGGGTTTGCGGTCAGTCTGATGCCGCTCCCGGTAGGGTTTAAGCCAAAGAATCTGGGATGAACTGCAGATTCAGTCTGCAGTTCCACTGTGCACCGCAGCAAATGCTGTGGCCTCTATTGATTGCGGTGGCCCATTGTGAGCCCGCCATCTCCCCAGCCCCCAGCTACCCCCTGTCCCCTGAGAGATAGTGTGTGCCCGCCTGAGCCCACGCTTGAGCCGGCGCACGAGCCTCAGCATGTCCAAAGATAAAATCTTGACCTCCCACCAGCCCCATCCTCTCGACCTCGCCACCATCAAGGCCCTCAAGCTTGAAGGCCGGCAACCTGCGGACAGTCAGATTGTCGCCGCCCTGTTCAAACTCCAGCGTCGAAGGACTGGGAAACCGTGACTGGGGCGGGGTTGGTCAGAGGAGGAGTGTAATGGAGTCGCGCGGTGTGTCGTTGGTATCTGGAGTGCGTGGAACAGCAAAAACGCCCCCAAAGAGGCGCAGAAAAAATGGAGGGATCAGCTCCAAGCCACGGAGTGGGCCTGAACGGTTCAGGAGGCCGTTTCCTAAGTCTCACAGCTGCTCAAGGCTGGTTTCAGCTGCTTTTATCTGAGTTGCTGTGAAGGGTGAGGAGCCGAATTGACTCCGGCGCGGCGCAGTTGCATCACCGCCAGAACCGCAAACGCCGCTTCGAACAGCAGGGCGAGGACTCCGGAAGGCTCTGCCCAGTTGCCGATATCACCGCGTGCATTGGGGAGTCCAGTGGTGCGGGTCAGGGCGTAGGCCACGATGGCCCCCACGGAGATGATCAAGCCCAGGCCATACCCCGACCGCCACTGGTGACTGAGTAACCAGGCTCCGGCTGCCGAGCAGCCTGCAACCAATAGGATGTACATCCAGCCCAGGTACGGCGTTTCACCCAACTTGTCTGGAATGTCGCGGTAATGCAGCCAGGCTACACCTGCCAAGAGCACAAGGCCCAACCCGTGGTTGAATGTCTGTTTCATCCGGAGGTCTCCTCTGAGACGTTGGCGCCGGGCCGTACCCTCTGCGAACAGTCTCAGACCTATAAGAGCCCCCCAACGTTGGACGGGTGTAAGAGAGGCTGGTCAGGGATTCGGGAGACCAAGCCGTGCCTTCGGGGTGCGTGGCCGGCGTGTGCTCCCGCCTCAGTGTGGAGGCTGCAGTTTCCGGGCCTTCTTTCTGCTCAGTGTTCAAACGAATCTGATGGGGTGTCGAGAGTCCGGCCCGGGAGATGCGGACTGCTTCTGGGCAGAGCCACAGCAACCTGAAGGCCGCTTGGCTGCCGGTTCCTGAAGTGCAGCTGGGAGCCGTGAACTCCGGCAATCTGGTGGGCAATAGCCAGCCCAAGACCGTGCCCCTCGCCGCTGCGGGCGGTGTCGAGCTGGTAAAAAGCTTCTGTCAAGCGCCCTAGAGTTTCGGGGGGAACCCCTGGGCCTGAATCCTGAACGACCAACGACACTTGGTCACCCTGTTCAGTCACGCACACCTCCATGTCCGTGCCCTGACCATGCCGCACCCCATTGTCGATCAGGTTCTCGATCAGGTGCGTTAACAACGCCGTGTCTCCCCAGACGGTCGTGTTTCCCTGCGACTCGAATTCCAGCCGCACATCCGGCAGCTGTTCACGGGTGCGGTCAACCACCTCCCCCGCCACCTGAGCCAGATCCAGAGGAACGGCGTGGATGTGCTGAGTGCCGCGGGCCAACAACAGCAAGTGTTCTGTGAGCCGCTGCATCCGTTCGACATCGGCCAACGCTTCCTGAATCTCGTCTTGCAGTTCCGCTGCCGAGCGTGGTCCTCCCAGCGCCCCCTGCAGGCGGGTCTTGAGCGCGGTCAGGGGTGAGCGCAGGTCATGGGCGGCTGCGCGGGTAAAGTCAGTTTCGCGCTCACGCACCTCTGCCAACTGTCCGAACGACGTTTGCAGCACCCCAGCCAAGCGGCCTACCTCATCGCGTCGCCCCGCGCCGGGCAGCCGGGCACGCAGATTGCCCTCCCGGCCCACCTGCTCAGCAGCAGCTTCCAATCGGGAGAGCGGCTTCAGCAGGCGTCCAGCCCACCAGAAGCTCAGCAGGCTGACCAAGAGGGCCGCCGCGGGTGCCGTGATCATCAAGGCCCGCAGATAGGCCCGCAGCGGATTGACTACGCCGAGTACGTCGCTGGCCAGTTGAGCGGTGGCGGCCTGACCGTTCAGATTAACGGTGGCCACCAAGACGTCATGGCCTGCGCTGGGCCGGTAGCCACGCGGCAACGACTTGGGTACCGGCGGAAAATTGGGCGTCTGGGCCACGATTCGCTCCCCTTGCAGCACGCGCACATCCACATTGCGGGGCAATCCCTGGATCTCAAGGGGCGGTTGCCCTGCTTGGGGCGGCTGGGCAGCCAATTCCTGCTCCAGCTGAGGCACCAGCATCTCCAGCCGCTCATACTCTGCGACAGCTAAAAAGGATCGCAGGGCTAAAAACTGTAGGGCGGCCACCACCAGCACCACCAATATGGTCTGAAGGCCTGCGCCCACTGCCAGCCGCGTCCGAATGTTCACGGGAGCCGGTACCCCAAACCACGCGAACTCAGCAGGGCTTCAGGCGACAGCTTGCGGCGCAAATAGCTGATGTAGACGTCGACCACCCGTCCCTCACCACCAAACTGCGGCCCCCACACCCGTGAGAGCAGTTCGTCACGGGTAAACCAGCGGCCCTGCGTCAACACCAAGGTTTCCAGCAGGGCATATTCACGCGCCGTTAGACCCACCGATTCACCCTCCCACCACACCTGACGGTGGCGAGCGTCCAACAGGCCGCGCCCATCCACAAACGCAACCTGTGCACTCCGTGCTGTTTCGCTCCGCCGGACGATGGCACGCAGCGTGGCCAGCAGCTCGGGCAACTCGAATGGTTTGGTCAGGTAAGCGTCGCCGCCCAGATCCAGCCCTTCTACCCGGTCATGCAGGGCGTCGCGGGCTGTCAGAAACACAATGGGCACCGGATGCTGTTCCGCCCGCAGTCGGCGCGCCACCTCAAACCCGCTGTAACCCGGCAGCATCACGTCCAGCAAGAGGGCATCGTAGCCGCCTGTGCGGGCCGCGTCTAGCCCACGCACACCATCTGACTGGGTATCGACCTGATGCCCCGCGTCGGTCAATGCCCGAGCCGTGGGCAGAGCGATGCGGGCGTCGTCTTCGACCAAGAGGAGCCGCATCTCAGTTGTTCCGGCCCCACTGCTGGGTGGTCTGTAAGAGGGTGCTGCTCACGCCCCTACCCTACGCGCTGATCAATAGGTGAGGGTAAGACGTCGGTGGCACGCTCTCCTTCACAGGAGCTTGAGGCAAAGTTGAGCTGATCTTGACGGCGCCCTCTTCCTTGCACCCGTCTAACACTTCGTCTTTAGCGTTGAGTCCTTCGCCCACCAACCCTTCACCCCGTTCACTTTGGAGACCCCATGAAACACCTGATCTTTATTTCTGTCCTGCTGCTCGGTTCTGCCGTGGCCGGTGCCCAATCTGCGGGCAACCAAGTGCCTGCCACCAGCACCAATACGCCCCAGCCCACGACCGGTCAGCCCAGTGCGACCGGCACTGGCACGGCCTCACCTCTGCCTTACAACGTGCCGACACGCTTGCCCTCGTCGGGCACCGATAATCTGAAACAGAGTGTGGCCGCGCTGCAAAATACCCTTACCGAATTGCAGGCCCTGCAACTTCAGACCAAGCAGGCGCACTGGAACGTCTCAGGCACGCTCTGGTACACCCTGCACGAGCTGCTTCAGGAGCACTACGAGGGCATCAGCCAATATGCCGATGATGTGGCTGAGCGGATGCTGGCAGTCGGATCATCCAGCGACGGCCGCGCCATCACCGTTGTGGCCGCGTCACGCCTGCCCGAAATTCCGGGCGGCTTTCTCGACGATGCCCAGGTGATCCAGTTCTTTACCTACCAATACGAAACGGTCGGCCAGCGTCTGTTTCAGCGTATCGGCGACATCGAAAAAGTTGATCCCACCACCGCCAACCTCTTGCAGGAAGTCGAACATGCCATCGAAAAATACCAGTGGCAGATGCGGGCCTTCTTGCAAAACACACCCCGTGATCCCAACAGCGGCTTTGACCTCAACAACAACCAGCCCGTTCCGCTGCGCGGCAAATAAATCATCTCCCCGCTAAGGCAGGACGAACCTCCGGGTGATCGTCCTGCTCTTTTCTGCTCCAAAGGTCGTGCCATGATGTCTTGTCTTTTTTTCACTCGAACCTCTTGTTTCCCCGGCCTCTCTCTGCTCCCCGGCCGGCGCTAAGCCGATGTCTGTCTTTCTCCATGCCATCGAAACGGCGGTGCCGCCGCACGTGTACCCGCAATCTGTGATTCGGGACGTGATGAAGGCCCAGCCCGAACTAGATCGCCTGGGTCAGCGCATCATCGGCACCATCTTCAACGCCTCCGGCATCGATCAGCGCCACAGCGCCATCGGTGAATTCAACTGGGCCGCCGACGAGCCTGCGGGCGTGTTCTATGACCCGGCCACGCGCCGGATGCTGAAGCCCGGCACAGGGGCACGCAACGCGTTCTATATCGTGGAGGCCAGCAAACTGTTCGTGCAGGCCGCACGTCAGGTCATGGCCGCCGCCAGCCCCAGCATCCAGCCCGGCGACATCACCCATGTGGTCACGGTGTCCTGCACGGGCTTTTTTGCCCCCGGCCCCGATTATGCGGTGGTGCGGGCGCTGGGCCTGCGCCCCGACGTGCAACGCTTCCACGTGGGCTTTATGGGCTGCTATGCGGCGTTTCCAGCCCTGAAGATGGCGAAGGCGTTTTGCGAGGCCGACCGGGACGCGGTGGTGCTGGTGGTCAGCGCCGAGCTGTGTACCATCCATATGCACGCCTCCAACGACCCCGATACGTTGATCGCCAGTTCGGTCTTTGCCGATGGCGCCGCCGCCGCGCTGGTCAGTGCCCGCCGTCCCAGCCCCGGTACACCCGTATTGCGGATGGATCACTTTGAAACCACGCTGACGCCTGCCGGAGTGGGCGAGGCAGACATGGCGTGGACGATTGGCGACCTCGGCTACGACATGGTGCTGAGTACCTACGTGCCGTCCATCATCGAAACGCATATTTCGGGCGCACTGGTGCCGCTGCTGGCCCATGACCCTGAACTGGCGGACGCCCCTCACTCTCAGATCGAACACTGGGCCATTCATCCTGGCGGGCGCAGCATTCTGGACAAGGTGGAAAGCGCCCTGAACCTGAGCGCCGAACAGCTGAAGCCTTCGCGGGAGGTGCTGCGCGAGTACGGCAACATGAGCAGCGCCACCGTACTGTTTATTTTGCATAGCCTGCTGCACAGCGCCCACGACCACGAGCGGGTCTGCGCGATGGCCTTTGGGCCGGGCTTGACGGTGGAATCGGGCTTGCTGACCAAACTCTCCGGGCTCGACTAGGTCGGCGGTCAGGCAGATGAGGTCATTCAGAGAAGCAGTGTTGCTCGCTGTACGGCCCACCCAGTGGATTTATCCCATCTGAGGATGAGGAGAAGGGAGAGAAATGCTCTTGGACAGGCGCAAGCAGGAGTAAGGATTACATTCGGAATGGATCAGCGCCATAGTGGGCTTGACCCGTTGTTGCGGCTCTTCCGCACTCCCGATACGACTGGCTTACTCAGGCAACCTGCGCCAGTAGGGCTTAACCTAGCGAAGGGTTGCAATTTGTCCAACTCGCCCACAATTCCACTGCAAGGCTGTGCAAAAGGGAAGGGATTTGCCGAGCGAAGGATGGTGCGATGAACACGGCCTTTTCTTGTTGCAAAACCCTGTTGCTTTTGTGCTTCTTTTTGCCATAGGGTTTTGCCAAAACTTTCTAGCATGAACCTACACCAGCGCTCTACCGACCTCTTCTCTGGGGCTGCAGTGTCACACCTTCTCCGACCGCACTCCATCATGTCTCACGCTCATGATGTGACTCAGCAGGTCGCCGGGGAAGTAAAGACCGGGAACAACACGGTGGCCGTGTCCTCACCCGCGCTGAACGTCGCAAACACACTGCTCAGCGAGAACTGGTAGATGGTGGTCTCGCTGTCACTCAAGTTGATCCCGAGTTGAAGGTCGGGGTCGCCTTCTTTCATCCCGATGGGGAAGATCTTGAGCGTAGGACTGCCCTTCAACAAGGCCTGACGCTCCAGCCCTTTCCGAGGCAACCCAGGGAAGCTGAGTTCATACCACGTCTCTGACAGCTCAAAGCGGCTGGGTGTGCCGACATCAAACTCCGTTGAGAAGCGGTCAAATTGGATCAGCAGCTCCGTCTCGCTGTTGAAGGCCTCGGCGAGCGTGGTTCGGTACAGTTGAAACCACTCTGGGAGCTTGATGTTCTGTTGCTGGGCCAATTGGGTCACTTGCTCAGCCGTGTTGGCAAAGAAGGTGGCCTTAGGGAAGCGCTCAACGAGAACGAGGTACTTGTCTTGTTCAGCTGTGGAAAGTGCTGATGCACGCACTCTGGCGTGAGCTTGTTGTTGGTTGAACAGGTACAGGGAATGACCTCGAAGAGCTTATGACGGCTGCGGAGTGGTTGGGCCTTGTCTTCATCGACAAGTGTGCCCTAACCGGAGGAGGGGTCTTTGGACGAATCACATAAGCCCTCCTGAGTTGGAACGAACGCTCCACCCTACGGAGAAGCAGCACTCGTATCGATGTGCCCTTCGTGTCTGATGTTTTGGATGCGGCTCAGCAGATCGCCTGGAGAAGCGAAGACGGGGAACAGACTGACTGAAATATCTTCCCCATTGCTGAAAGACGCTTGAACATCTTCAATATGGTATTCGTATATTCTCGTGTCATCTTTATTGAGATTGATCCCGAGTTGATACCGATCGTCCACGATATCTACCGCGATGGGAAACAACTTGATAGATGGGCTACCTTTCAACAGGATATTCCGTTCCTTCTTTCCTTTTGGAAGTCCAGGGAGGGAGAGGGTGTACCACATGTCGCTGAGTTGACGGCGACGGGGAGAGCCGACATGAAACTGGTCAGTGAACGAAGCAAACTGAAGCGCGAGGTCATCTGCCCCGGCATACGCTTCTGCGAGGGTGGAACGGTAAGTTAAGAACCAGGCAGGCAATTTGATTTTTTGATCCTCTTGATACGATTGGAGTGCGTCCATGGTATTCGCGTAGAAGTTTGCACTGGGAAAATGCTCGACAAAATTCAAGTATCTCGACTGTTCAATCTCTTCTAATTCAGACGTGAAAATGCGCTGACGCGCGACCTCTGCATCCATATTTATAACAATATCTGCCATCAGTGGATCGCTCCTTTTATTTTAGTATAATTTTGAGCAATTACTTTGCTTATACTGGCGTACTCTTTTTTGAAGTTAAGATACGTACTCACTCCTGAGCGCCAATAGCTGTCTGGATGAATTTCCAAACTAAACGATTGGTGACCATTCCAAAGATGTTGAGTCATCACAGCATGAATGTTACCCACCACAGCAGTGTGATCTGAGCCTGTTCTAAACGCTGAGCGTAGAGCATTATGGAAGTCTGCCTGTCCGGTTGTTTCCGGCGTGTACGTGGTTCGGTTCTGAAGGTTGGTGCGTCCCAAGTAGGCGGCTCCCGAGTGCCCCTGAATGAGGGCTTTCCCGTTCAATACACGAGGAGTCTTAAAGACCAGATACTGGGTTAAACTGCGAGTAAGATGCTGGAATTTCACCCATTCCACAGCGGTTCCAAGTTGTTGAGCTCGGAACTCTTTTTCGACCACTTCCAAGATCAGATCACAGGGAATCCATTCATGGTGACCTGGCATGGCGGCTCTGAAACGTTCAATCACCTCGCGACGGTGCTCTGTACTGCCAGCAGTCGTGCGGGTCCACAACGCGGCGAACTTGGCACGGTTTAAGCCACCCACAGTTCGGCCAGCGGCAATAGCTTGTAAAAAGGCAATGATGCCGCCGGCTCCATCAATCGCAGCTCCTAAATCATCTGGCGAAGTGATGTGCTGATCCAAGAGAGCAACGGCGGGTGCGATGCGGGCATTGACCTTGGTGATGGTGTCTTTCCCCAACGTAGCGAGTTTGCCGCGGATCGCTTTGGTATTGGCACGGAGCCACGCTTCGTCGGCCGTAGGATTGGCTCCTCGGGGCCGTGTCTGCACGTAGCTCAACATAGCCTGAATCCCCGTGTCAACCAACCCGTTTGCGTCCGACTGGGCTTTATTGACCATGGCCTTTTCAGGGCCGCTCAGGAAGGCGGCGGCCTCCTTCTCCATTTGCGTCAGTTGTTGGCGCAGCGGCAGAGGATTCGAGGCCATGATGACCACCGGGCGCTCGCCCTGAAGTTCGACCCAAAGATGGTGCTTCGTGCCCCGAACCGGCACCTGCTCGGTGAGCCGAGGGGCTGAGCCGCGGAGAGCGATCCAGATATTGTTGAGTCCACCCGTGACCTTCGTGGCGACTGTTCCACCTGCAGCTTTGAGTTTTTGGAAGACCGCTTGGACGGGCTTGCTGCCCACGACATTGTCGATGGCGGTGTTGATCGGCTTTTGCACTGCCGTCAGGCCTCTTCGCAGCGCCCCACCGATCTTGTCGAGCCCCAACAGCTTGGAGACGAACTTCAGCACCAGGCCCGTCACCCGGCCCAAGTTCTGCTCCACCGTCTGGGCGGCCTTGGCCGTCTGTCCTGCCGCGATGTCCTGCACGCTGTCCAAGATCCCTGCCCCGACTTGGCCGAACGTCTGAGCATTCTGCAAGAAAGTACTGACCAGACTGAAGGCCGCCTTCGCTACCGGGCCAAGTCCTCCAGTTGCCAGGAAGCCACTGACCCAGACCACCGCCTGCTGCGCCACTGTCTCCATGGCGTAGCCCCGCGCAGCTGTCAGCATCCCCGTTTTGGCTTGGCTGTCCAGGCTGCGAAACTCGTTGAGTCGGTGTAGGCCGCCTTTGGCCTGCTGCAAGACCGCCAGCTGCCCCTGGGCTTTTTGGACGTTCGCCGCTCCGTACCGTTTGCCCAGCCGCTTCAGCAGCGTGGCGGTATTCAGGTTCAGCAGATTCATTCCGAAGCCCAACAGTTCCTTGCCGTCCAGCGTCTTGGGAAAGGCCAGCATGCCACCCGTAGCGGCGACGGTTGTGCCGGTCAGCCAGTCCAGCAGCGCCGTCTTGAGATGCCGCTCAATATTGGTGCGGAAGAGCTTGAAGCCGTTGCCCACCGCGCCAAACAGACTGCTGAAGAACGCGCCGGGGTTGGCAAAAATCTTTTGGAAGACCCCTTGACTGCGCTTGAAGGCAGCGACGATCACCGCACCGTTGGGCACTTGGGCGGCCCCTTCCAAGGCCAATTCCAATGCTTTATTTTTGAACGTGCCCCACCAGTCGCCCCAGGGACTGCGCTGCAAAGCGACACGTTGTGCCGCGTGGCTGGGCGTCAGTGGGGCGAGGGAGCGCGACACCGCCTGCGAGCGGCGATGTGGGGTCTTCAAGAACGAGGCCGGGGAAAACGTGCGGGCTAGCTCTGCTCCTGTCGTCCGCGCCTCGTCTTCTAGCTCGGCGTCTGGGTCAATGCCTTGTCCGACACGGCCCCGACTCTGCTGAACGGTATGCGTGACCTCGTGGGCCAAGAGTTCTAGGCCGCTTTGGGTGTTGGGATTGAAGTGGCCGCTGCGGAAGTAAATGTCTGTGCCGGTGGTAAAGGCCAGAGCGTTGACCTTCTTGCTGAGTTTGTCCGCTTCGGCGTCGTCATGGATGCGCACCCGGCTCAGATCGTGGTTGAGCCCTTGTTCCAAGTGGCGTTGAATGGCGGCAGGTAAGGGATTGCCCGCCCCACGTCTGGCCTGAATGCGCTTCAAGACAGGCTGCAGGGCTTCGGCTTCTAGCTCAGCTTTCTTCCGTTGCAAGGCATGTTGAGTCAGGGCCGCTTGATCCTGAGCGTCTTGGCTGGCTTGACGTTGTAACGCCTCATCCACCGCCCGTTGCAGAGCAGGCCGCTCGCCTGTTGGAATCAGGGCCATCACCGCACGGGCCACCTGTCCACTCGCGGGATGACGCTGCAACGCGACTAAATGTTCGGCGTACTGGGCTTGGCGCGCGGCTGGAGGCTGACGGTCTTGACGGTAGCCCTGCTGCAAGACCTGCGCCACCTGCCGTTGCAGCGCAGTAAATTGCCCAGCCTGATGCACGTCCATCAAGCGCCCTTCAACTTGCTCGGCCTGAAAACGCATGACTGCTACCCACTCGGCGGGTGACTGCGGCTTTAAGGGGGGCGTAGCTGGAGTTTGCTGGCGTTGAAAAGCAGCAGAGAAGGCATCTGCAGGAAGGGCGGGCAGTGCAGTGAGTTGGCGTTGCACCGCGGCCTGTTCGGTGGTCAGCCGCTGGACTTCACCTCTCTGTACCTCTCCAGCCTGGAAGACGGGCTGTGCGGCACGGCGCTGCACGGAAACGGGCCGGGAGGTGTGGGCGATCAAGGCCCGCTGAATCCCCTCAACCGGATCTGGCCGGGGTTCAAGTGGAGCCGGGGCAGACCATTGGGGCACCACTGCCTGCGAAGTGGCCCTCTTGCGTTTGACCGACTCGTACATAGGGTCAGTTTAGAGCAGCGCGGGGTGAATGGAGAGCACAGGAAAGCCTTGTGGTTTGGAACGGTTCTGCCACCAACCACCCCAGTGCGCGACCATCCCCAACAGGTTCAGGTCTTTGAGCTGGCGTTGTCAGGCATCATCAGGGTACCTGCCTTCTCCATTCCCTTCCACGGGTCTTTCAACGAGCGTTCAAACCCCCTTGGGCATCAATCAAGCCTGTATAACGGCTCTTGAACGTCGGCTTGAGAGGTGTTTTTTCTTTTAAAGGTGATTGAACGGTCGTTTAAGAGCCTTGCACGATGGCGGCAAAGATCGGTGCCCATGGGGTCGCCCGTTTTCCGTTGGCGAGCACCGCTCTCAAGGAATAGCACTGGACGTAATTCAGCCCAGGTTCCGCTGCAAACTCCAGGGGCAACTGGATCACCGTGTCGGGGCGCAGCTTCACATGAGCTGACCTCTGCCCGCCCACCAGGATCTGAGTGCGGTTGTTGAAGCACGCCACGGTGACCCCCACCGTCTCCTCCAGCGCGTTAGCCAGCCCGAGTTCCAGCGGCGTTCCGGCGGGAAATACACTGGCTGAAATGCTCTGAGGGTGCTCCCCCACCAGGGAGACCCGGCTCACCGCCCCTGACGTGGGCACGCCACTCGGCGCCGCGGCGCCGGACCAGGCCGAATCCTGGAAGGTCTCAGCTTCACTCAAGGGCCGGGAGATCAGCAACCCTACCACTGGTTCCTGAAGGGCCGCCTGGATTTCTTCAAGCTTCTCGCGGATGCTGCGCGTGAAGATGACGCTGACCGCATCCTGAGCTGTGGCCGCTACCGTTTGAGTGAAGGTGACGGCTTGGGAGCAGCTTGCCAGTTGATCATTGACCCGTGCCTTCACTTCTCCGTTCACGAGGTAGAGGACGTCGAAGGCGACGGGCATCTCTGGGGTTGAGAACAACTGTAGCGTGGTGCGCAGCTGGAGGTGACCCGCATCCTGAACGTCAAGCTGATGGGTAGCAGCGAGCCCGATCTCGTCTGGAGAGCCACAGGACGCGGGCTTGGTCGCGGTTGAGGAGACGGTCATACAGGCGGTGAGCAGCAGGGCAAGGACACACAAAACCACAGGAAGAGAAGCCACTGGGTGAGCTTAGGGCAGGTTGACCGAGGATTGAGCTGCACTTGAAGCAGGGGGATCCCTGCTGCAGGGTCGTAGCGTGATCCTGGGAAACGGTGGTGGTCGGGTTGCGGGGCAGTTGCAAGGGGTGAACCTCTCCCGATCCAACTCAACCAATCCAAGCGTTCAAACCCCTTATGCTGGCGCGGTGATTCCTGCACCTGTAGCGCTGGAGGCGAGGGTGTTCTACCACTTGCTCATCGCTGACGTCGTTCAGACCGTTGACGTCGTTCGGTGGGCCGATGGTTGGATTGTGCAGCTGCAGACGCCCCCCGAGGCTCTGTTGGAAGTCAGTTTGAATGGCAAGCGCCTGAACGACCTGATTCACAGCCTGCGGGAACTTGCAGACCCAAAGTTTTCTTCCGACAGCGTGGAGATGCTGTGCAGGATGTTGCATCAGCATCTTGTTCAGCAGCCAGACGAATTACAGCGTGTGGTTCGCCTGCTCTACGGGGCGAATGTTGAAGGCGTACTTCCCGATCAGTTCGCACACGAGGTGTCCATGCTGGATGACTTGCTCGATCTTGCTTTCCAGGGCAGCTACGGCACAGTGGACGACATCCATTCAGAAACGGTCGACATTCTCGAAAGGTATGGCGCGGTTCTCCCTGAGCACACCGAGTTGATCTGACCCTGGGAACAGGGTGACTGAGAAGGGCGACGCACATCTCGTCCGAGAGAGACAAAGTTCAGCAGGGGCAACCTTTGAGGTGAGGGTAATTCGCGTGACCACAAGCTTGGTAGCCCTCGTCCTGTTTAGCCCGCCTGTTCATAACTTGTCTCGTTGAGTACTGGGCCAAGCGACATACCCCACTTCATGGCTGGGTGTATTCGTACTGCTTCAGTGAATGTGGTGGCATCTGGGAAGTCCATACTCCACAAGTTCACGTTAGGGAAATCGGGTGCACTCCCAAACATGGCCATTGCTGGGGAGACCACCAAACCCCATTTCTCTCGACTTCCATCATCTTCGTCCCCAGGCTCAAGCATAGAAACTGGCACATAGAGCAATCGCTCGAAATAGAAAACTCCGGAGGAGGCCTCAAAGTGAAGGTAATCCAGAGGAGAAAACTCACCACCCCCCACTCGACAATTCTCTACCCGGATCTCTTCAAAAAACGCCATAAATGCATCGAACAGCGTGGACACGTCGGCCTGACCAAAGCTGATAGAGCGGTCTTTTAGGAAGATGTGGAAGGCTTGCTGTAGGTCTTTCGGATGGATGAGCGTCTGAGTCACAAGACCACTGTACTTATGCCTTGGAGTGGAGAACCATTTTTATTTTTACCCGGATAAAACCCGTCTATCTTTTATGACCTAAGGCGGCTTAGGTCAGAGAACTATTGAGCATGGATCCCGAGTAGAACCGTAACTATTCGGGCGACCAGTGGGCGACGATGGGTTGATAAGCAAGCGCGCGATCGACGATCTCTTCAGCCGTCATTTCTCGGTCTGGCCAGAAAATGTAATCGCTCACTTGAGGATCGAAAAGATCGCGCTGCAAATCCACCAGCAATTGGTCGCCTTCCTCCTCATCGCGATACTCCCCGTGTAGAAGGCGTTGCACTAGCGTGACTAGCTGAGAGCGGCTGGGTAGCTCATCCATGCTCATAGCTTGCTCTCTACTCTCGCCTAAGAGGATTTAGACCAGAGAAAAGAGGGACGCTCAGTTGCTACTTTGCCCTACTCTGCTTCCAGCGATGAAGGTCACATTCACCCCTGCCAGCTCTGTTCCCCTACCTGTGAAGGTCGTCATCTTCCTGCTGTCGCTGAGCTTCATCCTGAGCTTTATCGTTAGCCCCTTCATCGGGATGAGGAGCTACTGGACGGCTGTGAACTGGCCTCCCACTACAGCTATCGTCGAACGGGCCTCCCTGCCTGCCAACTTGCACTCCGGGACAATGCGAAATCCTCAAACATGTGAGTTCAGCTATCGGTACAGCGTAGGTGGTCAGGAGTTTCAGAGCGGCAGAGCTGGATTCGATGATGACTCAAGTGGGACGAGTTTGGATCCTCGCTGCCGAGTTCTCGCAGATCATGGGCTCCCAAGGGTAGGAGATCGCATCACTGTTCTCTATCCACTGAAGCACCCGGAACGAGCGGTGTACCTGCGAGTCTTTCCGGTAGAGGAAGCACGGCGGTTTCGGTTTGGAATCATTGTCGGCGCTGTGATCGTTGCCATCTTCCTCACCCTTAAAAGGCTGGAACTTCAGTAGCCGACAACTTAGGTTTTACGCTGTCCCAGTCGAGGATTTTCACGAAATTGAGATGTTGACTGTGCTGGAGACGTGAAGAGGCGGGAGATTGAGAGGTATGCAGACCTCATCTCCCGCCTCTCCCCACAGTACCGAACTGGCTGCTGAGTTCAAGCGCACGGTGCCTTTCCTCCGAATCGACACCCTCCAGCGCCTGATTGACATCGTCCTGGCGATGATCACGGCCCAGAACGTCAACCACCTCAAACTTTCGCCCCACATGCCAGGGAACAGCAGTGTAGAAGCTAAAAAACGCCGCGTGGAACGCGGCGTCGGGGATCAACAACTGACGATGCGGGTGTTCCTGGCCCTCATTCTGACCCGTATTCCTCCAGGAACATGGCTGCTGAGTCTTGACCGCACCAACTGGGAGTATGGCGAGTCTCCGATGAATCTGCTGGTGTTGGGCGTCGTGATAGATGGCTACACCATCCCTCTGGTCTGGGATGCTCTGGATCACACGGGCAACAGTGACACCCATACCCGCATGTGGCTGGTCAGCCAATTGCTCCGGGTCTTTCTCGCCTCCCGCTGGCGTGGCCTGGTCGCCGACCGGGAATTCATCGGTGCAGAGTGGTTCCGCTTTTTGCGGAGAAGCGGCATCAAGCGGGCGGTGCGCGTGAAGAAAAACACCCAGCTTGACGGTCTGCGAGCGTCCGAATGGTTCGACGATATCGCGCCGGGGCAGTACCGTTGTCTGGCGGAAAAAGCCTGTGTCTTTGGGGAAGTCATGCAGGTCGTCGCCACAAGGTCACCTGCAGGTGACCTTGTGCTCATTGCGACCGATTTCAACGTCTGGGACACGGTTGTCCTGTACCGAAGGCGCTGGTCCGTGGAATGCACCTTCAGCAGTCTAAAATCCAGAGGCTTTGACCTGGAACGCACTGGAATGTCTGATCCACAGGCACTCGAGAGGGTGTTCGGCTTCGTCGTTTTGGCGTGGCTGAACTGCTTGCAGATCGGGGTATGGAGGTCACAGCACAAGCCCATCAAGACGCTGAAACATGGCCGCAAGGCCATCAGCCTTCCGGCCTACGGAGCGCAATACCTCATTGATGCCCTTCGCTGGGGTCACGAGACGCTCCCGACACTCCTTTTCCTGCTGACCCAGCCTATATCCCCTCTGGGACAGGGAAAAAGTAGAGTTGTCGGCTACTGAAGGCTGGAACGGTTGGATCGTAAGGAAAAACCCGGCTGAGGAAGTAGTGTTTCAGGCCCGCCCTTTGGTAGGTTGTTTGGCTGCAGAAAATATCGGATTCCGGCTCGTTTAATGAGTGACGCGAGATGATCCGCAAGCGGATTTAGGCCGGGGCTGCACATTTGTTTGATGTCTTCCCGGCAACTCTCAGAGTGATGCTGCCGTGCCCTCGCCAGCAGCCTAGAAAGTGAGATCTGCTTTTGTAACCTTCAGGGCTAAGACGTCAGGATCGAACGCCTGATCTGGCAAGCGTTGGCCTGAGCAAGGGGGTGGTTCTGATGGAGCGTTTGAGATGGAAGGGAACGTAAGGCAGGATAAGGACAAGGTCACGGTGCGAGGTTTCTTCGCAAGCTGTGACCTGGCCTTCTCACCCCTTCTGCCCTCGCCTCCTCCCAGGTCAGCACCACCAAGCAGGGCCACAGTGGGTTGGGCTTGGACGCGCACCAGGCCAGCGGTCAACTGGATGAGCTGTAGTCGGAGGGGTCTTCACCTCCTGGTGCAGCGTTGTGCGGCTGCTCTGGGAGCACCGTCGAGGGGCGGGCCCCTGAGCTCCAGCGTGAGGGCTTACCGGACAGGCACAAGTTCGTCCTCAAAGCTCAACACGTTTAGGCTGGCCTGACGATCCTCCAGGCGGCGCAGGATAATGTTCAGGTGCAGCGGGTTGCTGCTGAGCCGGTCCAAATCTTCGACGACCAAGACGTCCCCGGAGCGCAGGAGATCGATGGTGCGGTGCAGAACTGGCCGGTTGAGATGATCGCCCCGGCTCATCTCTACAAACACCGCCCGACACCCGGCCGCGATCAGCCGGGCCGCCTGGGGCAAAGGTGAATCCAGCCCATGGCCGGAACGGACAGACCCGATAAGCATGGCTTCTCCCACACAAATAACAAGAACAGAGGAATCAAGGGTTGTGTTGCCTTAACCGGATCGGGGGAGGCTGACCTGCTGTGACTGACCCGAAACCCTCCCGCCACCGATTCAAGGTGACGATCATTCCGCACGCCGTGTGGCTCTCCCACCGTTTTCGCTTGAGCTCCTGAGACGTTCAGGAATGACTCCACCAGTGCGGTTCAACAGGTCAGCCACGAGACCCTCCGCGCATGGTGCATCAAGTTTGGGCCGCTGTTCGCAGAAGAACTGCGCCAGCGGGAATCCCGACGGAGTTTCCGCTGGTATCTGGACGAGATACCGTCGATGGCGTCCGCCACTGGCTCGCCTTGACCAGAACGGACGCGCCTGGGCACCCCTGCCTGCTGGAGGGCGGTTAACGCGCACGGCTTCGTGCTCAACGTTTTCCTCCAACGGCACCGCGCCATTGAAACCGCGAAGACCTTCCTGATCAGGCTCCTGGGTGAATATGACGTCCCTGAGGTCATTCATAATGATCAGCCTCGCAGCTATGGGGCGGCGATTCGGGAGATTCCGGGCTTGGAGGGCGTCGACCACCAACAGGTGATCTCTCCGGCACGCTGGAACAACATGATTGAACAATCTCACCGACCGACACGGCGTCGAGAAGGCCAACAACAGAGATTAAGGCAGAGGAAATGAGCGCAGGAATTCCTTCACCTGCACGGGCGGATCGAGAACCCTCATCATCAGACCCGAACCAGCGTTTCCGCCACGACTAGACAAATCGACCAGCAGCAAGCGTTCCAGACGTGGGCAGGGGTGCCTGAGGTTCAGGCGACCCCTGCCCTCCAGCTGCCTTGGGGCCGATTAAGACAACACAACCCCTCTGTACGCTGAACAGGACTGGTGCGGCTTGTGATCAGCAAGGCGAGACCATGGGGTAGCGGGTTGAGGTCAACACCTCAACCGCAGCACGGACGATCTCCGGATCAAATTGATGTCCTGCCTGCGAGATGAGTTCCGATAAGGCTTCTTGTGACGTCCACGCAGCCTTATATGGCCGCTCACTCGTCAGCGCGTCGTAGACGTCCGCGACACTGAAGATCCGGGCGCCTATTGGAATGTCCGTTCCAGCCAAGCGGTCCGGGTAGCCGGTTCCGTCCCACCGTTCATGATGATGCCGAACTACACTGCGGGCCTGGGCCGTCACTGTAGGAATCCGTGCCACCAGCTCGTCGCCAATCGTTGAATGGCGCTGCATCACCCCCCACTCGTAGGCATCCAGTTGCCCAGGCTTCAGCAAAATCGCGTCGGGAACGGCGAGCTTCCCAATGTCATGCAGGTAGGCGCCCACCCGCAATTCTGCCAACGCCGTCCCCTCCATGCCCAGGCGTTGAGCGATCCTGAGCGCCATTGACACCACCCGCTCGGTGTGCCCCGCCGTCTCAAAATCGCGCAGTTCCAGAGCCATTCCCAAGGTAAGGAGCGCGCCTTCCCGGATGCCCTTCAGGTCTTCGATATGCGCTTCCTGATCCAGCACCTGGCCGATCAGCTCCGCGCTTCGGGTCATCAGGAGCGCTGCCGATTCGGGGAGGACGCCCAAAGGCCGCAACCAGATTAGCGCCACCACCCCTACCCGCTGACCCCGTTCTAGGACTGGCACCTTCACCAGGGCCTGAACCCCCGCTTCCACGAGGGCCGCATGCGCTTCCCCTGCGCTGGGATAGCGGTGAGTCGCGAAGCACAATGCTGCGCGGTCATCCGCACCGGATCCGTGAAGACGTGCTTCAAGTTCTTCTGCTGATACATCACCCAGAGAGGCGGGGACGGCACCGTGGGTCACTGTCAGTGCCCGGTTCGCACAGACAAACACTGCGAGATCCGCATTCAGAAACGTGCGGGCAGCGCCGAGGCACTCCTCCGCGGCGGAGCGGCTGTCATTACCCCGCCCGACGTGTTCCGAAAGCTCTGCAAGAATCTGCAGTTCCTGCGAGCGGCGCCGCTCCTGCGCGGCGGCCTGCAGCCGCTCAAGCGCCGTGACACCCGCCGAGGCGAGCGCTCCGAGCAGCCGACCATCAAGATCACTGAATGTCAATGGGGCGGCGCGCACGGCCGCCAGTGCGCCCACTGGGGCGTCTGCAACCGGCGCAAGGGGGGCAATTATCAACGCGCCATCGATCAGTCCTTCCCTGAGATAGATCCGCTCATCGTCCAACATCTTGGGAACGTGCACAACATCTTGGGCCTGAATGGCCTGCCACGCCACGCCTTGCCCGTGCGGCAGCAAGCCCGGCGAATACTGAGCATACATGCCCGACGGAGACACCAGCCGCAGGGCGTGAGTGTCGTGCTCGTAACGGGCGAAGACCACATGCTCGGTGCGCAGCAACGCCCGGGTTTCCGCGACCAGAATCTGCTCCACCTCCTCTGGGGTCTGCACCGCACTGAGTGCGGCGCTGGCATGCACGAGCACTTCGAGCTCCTGCGTGCGTGCGGCCTCCCGCGCGTGCCGGTCATGGGCGGCCAGGATGGCCGCCGCCTGCCGGGCGAACTCCTGAGCCATCCTCACCTCGTACGGCGCGAAGGCCCGCGGTGAGCGCAGGTTGTCGAGATTTAAAGCGGCCACGACCCGCCCGCGTACCACCACGGGCACCAACAGGTTGGCGAGCAGCTGCTGCACGGCACACAGGTCGTTCATCGTCAGGGACGCTGACTCACGTGGAAGCTGCTCGTAACCACGGGCGCGAGCGACAATCTCAGTTGAACCGCGGAGCACGCGGGCCACGCCTCCCTGCCACCCTTCCGACCCATGCCAGCGGCGCATGGTGGCTGGAGAGCGGCCGGCACCTAGCAGCGCAGCCGAGTACCCCACCTGCGCCTGTAGGACAAACATGGTGCCTTCCAGCACGTAGAGGGATCCCGCCTCTGCTCCGGGCAGGGCCGCCACCGCCGCTTCCAGGAAGGCTTGCCAGCCCGCCTGATCAATCACGCCATCGGCACTGATCAGAGTGGACGTCGCCCGCAGGGCCTGCCAGAGCAGTTCCCCGGACCAGATAGTAGGTTGGCTATCAAGGGCATGGCCGCTCAGGCCACGCGCCGCGCGCCGCGCGGCCTTCTCGCGCAGCATGCGCTGGTCTGCCAGGCGCAGCAGGTCATTCGGTGCCAGGGCGTCCAACGGGAATTCGGCCATTCCGATGGACACGCGTGCGCCAGGCAGGCCTCTGAGCCTGACTTGCTGCTCCACCCGATTGACCTGGGTTCGCACACTTTGAAGGGCAGGCGCGTTCCCTCTCCGCAGCACCACGAACTCA
The DNA here is from genome assembly GCF_004801315.1 of Deinococcus sp. Arct2-2. Classification (GTDB taxonomy): domain Bacteria; phylum Deinococcota; class Deinococci; order Deinococcales; family Deinococcaceae; genus Deinococcus. The sequence continues at coordinate 7,938 of NZ_SSNW01000036.1, read as the reverse complement.
TCGCCGCCCCACCGGTAGATGTGGCCTTGTGCGCCGAACTCGTCCTGCAGAGCCCAGGCGAAACTAGACAGCAGATGGTCCCCTTGCGCGTGGCCCTGTGCATCATTGACCTGTTTGAGCTCATCCAGATCCAGCAGCATCAGTCCAAACGGCTCACCGGCGCTCACGGCGTCCTCAAAGGCGTCTTCGAAAGCGCGGCGGTTTGGTAGACCAGTCAAGGAGTCCTGTGAGGCCATTTTCAGCAGTTCAGCAGTTCGTTCTGTCTGGCCTTGGAGGCGGTTCAGGACGTCTTGGACTAACCCCGCCAAGTCCAACAGGGCCGCCTGTTGACTGGGAGACAGCGGGACGCGGGGCACCGTGTCCAAGAGGTAGAACGTGCCCAGGAGCGCGCCGGTGCGAGTCAGCAACGGCACGCTAACGTAATACCGGAAGGCGTCTGAACCGATAACGAGCGGATGCACTGCAAAATCAGGGTGCAAGGTGAGGTCTGGCACTTCAAGCAGAGCCGTTGGGTGGGCGTCACCGAACGGCAGTTCCGGCGAAGAGGACGACAGAAAGTGATCATGCCCTGGGAAGAGCCGCTGCCGCGTCTCGTCGGTGAGGCTGATCTGAGCCAAGGAGACATTAAACAAGCGGGCAGCCGCGCGAGTGATCCGGCTGAATTCTCCGTCGGGCGACGCCCCCAAAGACTGGTTGCCCTGCCGGGGGGTTAACCGATGATGTTGATGATCATTCATGCCCGGTTCTCTCTCACTTGAACTCCTGCCGCCACTGGGCGGCCCGTTTCTGATCAGGGACGCGATGCGCCCCGCCGCACCATACGCCACGGCCTCTGCCAACAGTGAGACTGAGGCGGCCGCTGTTGCCAGACCAAAGCTCCTACCGCAACGACAAAGCGCGTCCGGAACGCATACTGACAATGTTCTTCTCTCAGCGTTGCGCTCGTACTGGTAGGGGAGTGCCGGTGAGGAGCTCCCCCGTCTGGAGTGCGAGTCAGACAGGCAAGTGCTGCCAGGCGATTGGCTGACCATCTGGGCTGTGGGCGTGGAGCGCGAAGTTCAGGAGATCTTGTTGGGTCTGTCCAACACAAACGAAAGGGGCAGCGCCCGCAACTGGGGGTGGTCCCTGGGCCCTGACGCTGGGGAGGAGGGGGGCGTGCCTGAACTGCAGCCAGCCGAACGCCCGCTGCGCTGTTAAAAATAACCTGAGCGGAGAACCAGAAACGTGCCTGAGAGATAGGTTGTATCCCGCGCACAGCCAAAGAAATGAAGAGCGACCCGCTGAGGTTGCCTGTCTTCCCGGACTAGAGCGACTTGCGCCTCTAGCTCAGGGTTGAAACAGCAGCTCTCGATCTCGCTTGTCTCCGCATCCAGGTGCCGTTCAGGTCAGCCCCAGGAGGGCGTCAAGTCGTCGAGTGAACCGCTGTACTGCACGGTGGGATCCCGCTCCAACCGCAAGAACAGGTTGGCGATGGCCGTCTCAGCACGCGGGTACAGCGCCAAGGTCTCGTGTGGCCGGGAGCGCGTGATGAGTCGATGATCGACCCGAAACCACCACGTTTGCGGCTGCGGAAACAAGGCGGCAGCCCCAAAGTCTGCGCCCATCAACGTCGCTACTTGGTCTTGCTCCAACGCCCGAACTTCTGCCCTGTAAAACTGCCCCTGCGCTGTTCGGAACAGCGCCCAGTGCCCTTGCCGACCTCGAAACGTCAAGGTGATCATGTCCCAGTGTACGTTCACCCCCACCGACTCCGTCAACGAGCAGCAGTTCGGTCTGGAATCCCAGCACTCCAACCACAGAGCAGACTCCACCCTGACGCCGGGCAGGCACAGTGCTCCTTCCCGTGCCCTGCGCGCGAACCTCCCCATGACGACTGCCCTGCTGAATGACTTGACTCGCCTGTCCCGTGACGCGGCCACTGCCCAGCGCGCTGCAGGGGGCCTGCTGCCTGCGGCCCACTGGGACGCACTATTGGCCGCCTTGGTGCACCATCTTCCGCACGTTGACCGGGCCACCCTCACCCTGCGGGAAGGGGCCCACTTCCGGGTGCATGCCCTGTGCGGCTATCCCGAAGCGCTGCGCGGCGTACATTTACCAGGCTTCACCGAACGGGCTTGGTACGGCGGGCCAGATGCCCACTGGCATGCCGGACACCCCCGCACCCTGACTGGGAGAGCCTTACAAGCGCGCCTGGACACGATCGAGGCTTCGTTCGGGCCGCTAGAGCATTATGAAGTCCTGCGGGAATGTGGCCACCTGGACACGCTCCAGCGCAACACCTTGGTGCCCCTCGCGCTCAATGGGAGTGTCCAGGCGCATCTCAACCTCGACAGTGAGACTGATGCAGGTGATCCGGTCGCCCCGGTGCCCGAAGCCGTGCTGAACCTGTTCACGTGTCTGCTCGAAGCCGGTGGCGCTGGGGCGCAGAGTTTGGATCTTCCCGCCGAGAACCGGGCGCTGCGGGTCATTGCCGGACTCAGCGATCTGCTGCGCCCCCTGCAAGACCCGCAGGAATTGCTGCGCACCGGGCTGCGCTTCGCGGCGTCTGGCTTCGGAGCACAGGCCGCGTTCCTCGCGGGGCCAGACCGGATCAAGTCGCTGACCGGTGACTTGACCCTACGCTACAGCGGCCTGCTGCACGTCCAGCATCCGTGCTGGACTCAGGTGGGCCTGCAATCGGCTAGCCTCCTGATCGAACCCTTTGGAACCCAACACCTGATCTTGGCCTGGCCCAGTGCCCCCCCCGCTCTGCCCCTAGCCGCCACCGCCTTGCGCGGCATTGCTGAACGGGCTCAGCACGCCACTCTGCGCGCCCAGGAGGGTCAGCAGTTGCGCGAAGCCCGCGACCAGGCGCTCGAGATGATCGGAGCCCTGCTGGAAGCGCGCGATCTGGAAACCCAGGGCCACACCCAGCGCGTCGCGCAGCTGGCCCGGCGAGTCGCGCAGCAGGCCGGCCTCAATACACAGGACACTGAAGCCCTGTATTTGGGCGCGCTGCTCCACGACGTCGGCAAGGTGGGGTTGCCCGATCACGTGCTGCTCAAGGCGGGGCCGCTGAGTGAGGAGGAATGGGCCTGGGTGCGCACCCATCCCCGCCTGGGCCATGACCTGGCCGTCCGGATTCCTAACCTCCCTACAGGCGCTCTGGACGTCGTGCTGCATCATCATGAGCGCTGGGACGGGGGTGGCTACCCAATGGGGTTGAGCGGAGAGCGCATTCCACTGTTGGCCCGGCTGTTCTGCGTGATTGACGCGTTTGACGCCATGACCAGCGCCCGGCCCTACAAACCCGCCTGGACATCGCAGCATGCTCTAAAAGCATTACAGGAAGGCGCAGGGCAGCAGTTCGATCCCGCCGCCGTTCGAGCGCTGATGCAGAGCAAAAGAACGGTGGAGTGATCTGGAGGGTTCGGCCGCTCAACTCGAAAGCTTTGGTGCGATCATCAGCTGCTCTACCTCAGCACCGAGGCGCACGAAGTGCTTGGCGTTGAGGGTGACCAGCCCTGCCGCTCCCGCCCGCAGCGCCGCCTGCGTGATGAGGGTGTCGTAGATCGCCCCACCTTGCAGCCTCAGGTCTCGGCAGCGGGTCATGGCGTCAAAGGAGTCCGCTGGTAGAAGCGGCAACACGGTCCACGTCTAAGCAAGACTGTCCAGCACGGCGCGGACTTGCGTGCTCTGCTCAACACACAAAGATTTCAGCTGTCGTTGATCAGCAGAAAGCGCTGCGGCTGCAACACATTGGCACTTTAAGGAAATTCTCAAGACTTATACTACGTTTCCTCAGAGTTGCTTCAAAAGAGATGGACTAACCCCGGCACAGAAAAGAGTTGGACGCCTATATGCTGCTGAAGGTTCAGATCGCTGTCATACGCCGAGCGCTACGCTGAACGGCAACATGCGAACGGGCCGAGCGACCAAAGATGCGTCCCACCGCGCACTCGAGGACGCGCTCCAGGAGGTCACCACCATCTTGGAGAGCATCACCGACGCGTTATTCGCCCTCGACCATGAATGGCGCTTCACCCGTGTGAACGCCAGCGCCGAGCGTCTCCTGAAACGCTCCCGCGAGAGCCTCATCGGCCGAGTGGTCTGGGAGGAGTTCCCGGCCGCGCTCGACTCGATTTTCGAGCGCGAGTACCGCCGTGCCGTAACCGAGAACGTCGCTGTTGCGTTCGAGGCGTACTACGAGCCACTGAAGGCCTGGCGAGAGGTACGGGCCTACCCCTCCGCAGTGGGCCTGAGCGTGTACCTCCACGACATCACCGAGAAGCGGGCGCTCCTGGAGGAGCTGCGCTATCAAGCGCATCACGACAGCCTGACCGCACTACCGAATCGCACGCTCTTCGAGGACCGGCTCGAGCTGGCCATCACCCGCGCTCGGCGCTCTGGCCGTCGCGTGGCCGTTGGCTTCCTGGACCTCGACGATTTCAAGACGGTGAATGACTCGCTCGGCCATCACACCGGAGACCTCCTCTTGCGTGAGGCAGCCGGACGACTGCAGGCCCTTATGCGCAAGGGTGACACGCTCTCGCGCCGCGGTGGCGACGAGTTCCTGTTCATCGCCGACGACCTTCTCACCCCAGAGGACGGCGTCCGGGTCGGTCAGCGGCTGCTCCAGGCACTGGCCGACCCTTTCGAGATCGCAGGGCATTCGCTTCACGTCACAGCCTGCATCGGCCTGAGCGTATTCCCGGAGGACGGCGAGGACACAGAAACCCTCAAGAGCAATGCGGACGCGGCAATGTACCGCGCCAAAGCCAAAGGCCGCGGCCTCATCGCATGCTTCGAGCCCGTGATGGGTGAAGCTGCCGCCGAGCGTCTGCGCCTCGAGAGTGACCTGCGCCGCGCGCTCGAGCGAGGCGAGCTCCACCTCGTTTATCAACCTCTGTTCGACGCGGTAACTCGAGAGCTCGTGAGCGCCGAGGCGCTGCTTCGCTGGAGGCACCCGGTGCTGGGCCCTGTCCCGCCGGGGCGTTTCATCCCGGTGGCCGAGGCGAGCGGAATGATGGTGGGGATTGGCGCGTGGGTGCTGCGAGAAGCCTGTAGGCAGGCGGGCGAGTGGGCACGCTCACCCGCAGGGCCATTGAGGGTCGCGGTCAACGTGAGCGCAATGCAATTCAGCCGAGCGGACTTCTTGGATGAGGTCGTGCGAGCGCTCGAGGACAGCGGGCTGGAGCCTCACCTGTTGGAGCTTGAGCTGACGGAATCCCTCGTGATGGCTGATGTGGTTGAGACGCGCAGGCAGCTCGTGCTGCTGCGGTCGCTGGGCGTGGGTGTAGCGGTGGATGACTTCGGCACTGGCTATTCGAGCCTGGCTCACCTGCAGAACCTGCCGTTGGACACGTTGAAGATCGATAAGAGCTTCGTGAACCGGCTTGAGGCGACGCCGAGCAGCTTGGCGCTGGTAAGGGCGGTGGTGAACCTTGGGAGGGATCTGGAGATGCGCGTGGTCGCGGAGGGTGTGGAGAGCGAGGCGCAACTCGAGACGCTTCGAGGGTTGGGTTGTCATCACATCCAGGGCTACCTTCTCGCCAAGCCTCTCCCACCGGAGGACTTGGTGCGCCTCCGAGCAAACTGGTCGGATTCAAGCCTAGCCTGAGCGACCTCGAACTCGCGCCAGCAGCGGGTGAGGTCATCGAGCCGGGCTCGTCCGGCCAGTACAAACCGGCTCTCGATCGTTACCGCGCCTTCGCCACAGCTCTCCTACCAAAGCCGGTTAATGCATTTGGGTAAGTCGGGGCCACCAGTGGAAGAGGGTGGACGCCTTCACCACCAAAGACTTACCCAACAACCGCACACACTGCTCCTCCAACCACGAAAGGTGGTCAACGTGTGCTGACACATGGCTCGGATGAGGGTGCGTAAACACCAGTGCTGCATGGCGTACCCGTGGGCTTGTTCCTTATTGCTCTGTTTGAACCGCATACTTGGACACCCGTCGACAGGGCGGTATTGGAAACGACCATGCGCAGTCTCACCCTGGCGCTTGAGCGGGCCGAACACATCCAACAGTTGACGGCCCAGTGTGACCTCCTCGATACCCGCACCCTGGTGCTGAGTGACGCCAATGAAGAACTCGAGGCCTTTGCCTACAGCGTGTCGCATGACTTGCGCACACCTGGGCGGCATATTGCGGGCTTCAGCCAGCTACTGCGCACCTCACTGAAAGACCAGCTGACCGACCAGTCCACCCGGTATCTCACGATTATTGAGCAAGCGGCCCGACGCATGAACGGGCTGATCGACTCCATGCTTGACCTCGCCCGTACCTCCCAGCAGCCCCTCCAGCTCCAAGGGGTGGGGTTGGACGCCTTGCTGACGGACATCCAAGCGGAACTTGAACCAGACGTGCAAGGACGAACCATCACGTGGCAGGTTAACCCTCTGCCCAGAGTGATGGCGGATCAAGACCTATTGCGGCAAGTCTTGCAGCGTCCTGCCGTTACCTGTCCAGGGCGTCTTTCAGCGTGCCGAGTGAGGGCACAGTGCCGATTTGGACCCGGAAGGTCAGAAAGTCGTCGTTGCCGACCCGGTCCGTGCGGGTCACGGTGAACTGCAGGCGGCCCCAGGGCTGGGGGTTGGCCTGGACGCCGCGGTAGCGCCGGCGCTGGTCCGGGAGGCCGGTGACGTTGTTGCGGTCATCGAAGGTGCCGCCCTCGATGTAGGCGGTCAGCACGTCTTTGAGGGACAGCGTGCCTTCTGGCTGGGCTTGCTGCTCGGTGATGGTCCAGCGCCCAACTGTGACGTCATCGTCGTGGGGCCGGTCCTAGGCGTCGGGTGAGCGTCAGGGCGCTGGGGGCGGTGGATTCAGTCCAGATGGAGGAGGTCATGCCCTCTGTCGCCGCCGGAACGTGGGCGTCAGCCCCGGTCCGGCGGAGGATCAGCTTCGTGACCCAAGACGAAGCTCGGGAGCGCACAAAAAAGGACGGGTTCCCCGCCGGGCCTGAGGCGCTTACGCTGAATCAAGCTCGGCGGGAATCTGGCCCTCTGCCAAGAAGAACGGTACACGGCTCCTGTGCTGCCCGTCAAAGAAGCGCGCAACGGGCGTGCACTGCAGCACACGGGGCCTTGCTTTGCTTCCGGACCGGGGCTGCGGGCGTGGAGAGGTGCGGCATGTTGCTGCAAGCGGCCGGGGCACCATATCTTTTTTCTGAACTGAAATACGGTTGTCATACGCCGTGTTGTTGAGTACTGGATGACTGACGCGTTGTGAGGAGACTGCCCTGAAGAAAATAATTGTTTTGCTCGCGAGTTTGTTCTCCTTAAACAGCGCCGCTTCTGCTCAAATCCTGATGGCCGATGCCGATAATGGGACCAACGGCAACGCTCCGTTGGTTTCCAATGACACGGTGCCGACCCCGGGTGTGTACACCAACGGAATCGTCGTGAGCACTCCAGGGGTGTACCTCAACGGCGTTCAGGTGACCCCGGGGGTATACACCGACGGAACCGTCTTGATCACTCCAGGGGTGTTCATCGACGACGTTCAGATAACCCCAGGGGTGTACATCAACGGCGTTTTGCAATCCCCTGATGTGTCCATGAACGACGTTCAGCTGACCCCATAGCCGGTTGCACGGGCAGGCGCTCGTCTGCGGCAGAAAGCGAGCGGGAGCAGCGCCCTGCAGCGGAGGCCGGGTTTCGCAGGAGAAAAGAAGAAACGTCTTTTGAGACGTTGTGGAATTGCGCGGACCTGCTCATCAAGAGTTTGATTCGTGCTGAGTAGCTACTTTATTTCTTCGTCTACTTGAGCGGTCGCTGTTCCTTCTTTGAGTGAGCAGGACGGGAAAGGAGCGGTAGGATCTGCGCGAAGGCGCCGTACACGGTGACGGTCAGCAGCTGTGGAAACTGAACTTCAAGGTCACGCACGACGCGCTGAATGTGTGGAATGAACCCAAAGTACCGGGCCAGCAGGCAAGTCACTTCTAAGCGCAATGA
>NZ_SSNW01000035.1 GCF_004801315.1 Deinococcus sp. Arct2-2 | reverse complement strand
CTGTACCTGAGCCGAGTCTCTACTCGAAGTCGTCCAAACATTGGGGCCAGCCCACAGCGTGGCGGTGTTGGTAAACTTTAGGTCTTTATCAAAAAAGACGGCAAACTGGAACAATGGCACCAAACGGCTATGAAAAGTCAGGCTGGCAATGGCTTCAGGGGTGTTGTTTGGGCCGATGGCTTGCCCAGACACCGTAAAGTTGGTTTCTTGGGCACTCAGGTTCTCGAAGAGTTCCCCGGCTGGAATTTTGATCTCTCTGGAAGTGCCCTTGGTCACGTAGCTCGTCACGTTGCGAGCGCCCACAACGTCGGTTTTGCAAGCAAAGTCGCCTAAGCCGGAAGTCACGTTGGGCAAGCAACTGGCGGGCGTGGTGCCGTCCGGCGTTTCGAAGCCCTTGAACTTGACCCGAATCTGCTCGGCACGGGCATTCAGCGAGGCTTCGGCGGCGTAAAAGCCCGCGCTGGCGTTGGCACTGCTGCGGCTGGTTTTGGTGTTGCTGACCGTAACTAGAGAATAAGTCGTGAGAACGACGGCCAGAATAGCCACCAAGCTGAGAGCCACCACCAGCGCGTAGCCGGAGTCGCGGCGCTGCATGGCGCTAGGTCGGGCATGTGGGAGAACAGATCGGTTCATACGGCTCCTGTATTTGCAGAGGGCGTGCTTGCGGCGGGCGTGTGCCTGACGGGTGCGAAGATGAGCTGAGTCGAGCGCGTTGGCAGCGTTGGGCTGAACTGCATGAAGAACGGCGCTGTGTCTTTGGGACGCTGCTTGTTTTGAACACGACGTGTTGATCTGGCGGGGGCCAGCAGCAATGGGGCAGACATCAGCGGGCCTGCTCGATGTTGCGGGGAAAGACGGTGGCCGTAAACGAGCGAGGTTTGTTGCTGCCCTGCCCAGCGCTGCCCGAAGTCATGGTGACGGCCACCGATTTGATCCTTGCCCAAGGGCCAGTCAGGGTCATGCTGGTGGCCGTTGCCAGAGGATTGACCAAGTTGCTGTTGACACTCAGGTCGGTAACGCCGTAAGCCACCACTTGCGCCTGAGCGTCGGTTTGGCCGCCTATTGCCAGCAGGAGATCGCTGCCCACCACTTTGTATCTGCGCTGATCTACCAACACCAACAAGCTGCCGTTGGTGGCGGTGGAGTCGCCGGGAACCGTGCTGCCGAGGCTGACGCTGGTGCGGTAGATGAAGCTTGCACCCGAACCGCTGGTCATGGGGGCCAGCATCGCTGTAACGATCACCGGATCGACTTTGAGGGTTTGGGTAGTGGTGGCCGGGCGGAACAGCAGGGCAGTTTGGGCTTGGTTACCCTGTGCGGCAAAGTAGGCCCGCCAATCGGCGATGTTGGTGGGATCAATGCCTGCGGTGGGCGCGTTATAAGCGCAGGAACCTGTCGCCGCCCCCGGTGTGGTGGCCGCAGGCGGTGGCCCACTGACCTGAATGATGCTGCCACTAACGGCACACAGGGGCAGGCGCTGCACTCGTGTAACCCCCCGGCGCACGGTCACTGTTTTGCCCGAACTGTTGAACTCTAGGCCCGACACGCCCAAGTCCAGCGACAAGTCTTCGCCTGCCTGACGCACATCGGCGGAGAGAATATCCAGCGCCGATTGCACGTTTTGGCTGGCCATCACGCGCCCGGTGTCGGCTTCTACCAGTTTGTTGCTGCTGGAAAAGGCATTGAAGGCAATGGTCAGAACCACCAAAAACAGCCCCATCGCCACCAGCAGTTCTACCAGCGTAAAGCCTGCGTTCTTGGCTCCCGCTTTTACTCCAGTCACGGCCCTCCTGTTCACACGCTTACTCACTGCCGAACGACGTGTAGTACTACAGTCGCAGTTGTGCAGGCTTCTTCGATTCCATCGACTTTGCCCTCGCGCAAGAACCGATAGAAGCGCCGTGTGCGTCGCAGCTGTATGGCAAGTGCGACTGTAGTAGTAGTAGGTGTCTGCCTTGTGCAAAACCTTGTTGCCATACTTCACCTCCAGACGGATGTACACGGCGCTGCTGCTGCACACCATGCTGAGAGGAGCGTCGGGGGGGCAGAAGGTAGACACGGCAGTGAAGGGGATGTTGCCGCTGGTGACGGTGTCGGTGCGGGTAGTTCTGAGCGCACCGTAATTGCCCGCTTGCCGGTAGCCTTCCAGCACCACTTCACTGACCCGGATCGCCTCGGCGCGGCGGCTGACATCGGTGTTCAGGGCGGTATTGGAGAGCATGGCGCTGAGAAGGGCGGTAAGGGCGATACCCAGCACCACAAAGGCCACCAAGACCTCGATTAGGCTCATGCCTGCGGTGTGCGGCCCAGAAATCGGCGGCTTAGGAACCACTGGTTCTCACCCCGCCGCCGAGAGCCACATCCACGTGAAGAGTTCGCGTGCCCTCTCTGAGCGTCAGTCGCCCATTGGGTGCTGCCAACCCGCGCGAGGTAAAGCACACCACCACAGGGTTGGGGCCGGGAGTGAGCGTAGAAAGCAGCACCGTCCGGCCATAAGAGTTGAGGGTCAGAGGAACCGTACCCAAATCCGTCCATTTGCTGGCATTGGTTTCGCTGCACCGCACCGCACTTTGCAACACCAATTGCTGAGAGCTGTTGAGGATCATGCGGCGGGCCTGTGTATTGGACACCGCGCCGCTGCGAAGTTGAAACAGGCTGGCATGCACGGTACGGGCGGCGTCGCGGGCAGGGTTGCGCGTAGATAAGTAACTGTCTGTGATTAGCGATGCCCTGGTTCCCTAGCCGAAAGACGAGCAACCAGGGCGTCAGCGGGTCAGGCTGATCAGAACCGCGACGGGGTCTTGACCGCGCAACCGCGCGGTCTCCACGGCGGACTTGATCCGCATATACGTCTGCGCGCCCACGGCGTTCTTGCTGCACTGCGAGACTTTCCTCGCCATCACGATGGTTCGCAGACTCCGTTCCGCCGCGTTGTTCGTTGGTGGAATATCCGGATCCTTCAGAAACCGCCACAACCGATCCAGCACGTGTTGCTTCAGGAGGCCCAGTCGGAGTCGCTCGTTCGCTTTCGACTTCAGCGGTGCCCGGTTGAGCAGGGTGTCCAGGCGCAGGGTGAGTCCCTCACCCTGCTGCGCGTATTCCTCTCGCGTGCACACGCCCGTCGTCACGTCCCGGTGCAGTCGAATGCCCTCCCGGAAGACCTGTGCAACCCGTTGTCCGTACAGTTCTCCACGCCCGGGGCGGCACTGCTCCGCGGCGGCGACCTCATCCGCGTTGCGGATCAGGTGCGCCAGGCACTTTTGCTGCCGGACGTCCTGCAGGAAACGGCTGTCATACGAGGAGAAACGGTCGCTGACCAGCACGCCCGCGAAGTTCTGTCCCAGCCCTTGGCGGACTTCCACGTTGGTGTGCCGCAGATTCGCGCGGAAGACCACGGTGTCCGCGCTGCGGAACGCGCCCACCCAGGCATTCTGAGTGCCGATCCGCCAGCCGGTGTCGTCGTGATGCACGAACGGAGCGTGTTGCACGTGTGCTTGAAGAGCCTCGACGTGCGCGGCAAGGGGACGGCCGTCGGCGGCAAGCCGCTGTGCAGCTTGCGTGATCGTACCTTGCGTGACCTGCACGCCGCTGAGGAGAGTCATGACCCGACCGATTCGGCGAACCGGCAAGCCAAGCTCGTGATGCAGGGTCTGAAGGGTGGCGTGCAGGACGGGTCCGAGTCGATGAGCGGTGGCGCCTCTCTGATCGGCTTGCAGGGCGGGATGGTCGCCACGCACCGCGTGGTGACACTGGGGGCAGTCCATGACGGGCACGTGGTACTCGGTGATCTGCACGGCGTTCTGAGGGACAAGTTCCGTGATCCAGGCTTTGTCGTGACGGGTAAAGATCAGCGGTCCTGTGAAACCACACCGAGGGCAGGTGTTCGGTGTGTCGACCTGTACGGTCTCGGTGACCTGTTGCGGTAGGGGTGGCGACTTGTGCGCGAAGAGACCTTCACCAGGACGGCGTCCTGGTGATTTGGGTTGGGCCGTCCGCGTCTCCCGACTGAAGGGTGCGGCGTACTTGCGGGCCCGTCGTTCCAGCTCTTCAATCCGCTTCTTCAAGCGGGCATTCTCAGCCTGAAGCGCTTTGTTCTCCGCGATCAACTGGTAGATCTGCTCAGACTGGCGACGGATGATCTCGAAGAGATCTTTCTCAGTCACCTCGGAGCCCATGAACAGCATGGTAACGGCAAGGGCGCCCGGCCGGAAGCCGGGCACCCAGGGGGCCGCTTGTATGTTGGAGGCGGGACTGAGACTCGGTAGATCGTGGGCCGCGTGGTCAGAAAGACCGTTGATTCGCTGTGATCGCCGAGTCACACCCGTTCTGACCGACAGGCCGAACAATTGCTTGAACCCTGGAGTTCGCATGAGCAAGCTTGGCGCTGGCCAGAACCCTGTCCCACACGACAATTCTGGAGGTGTACCTGTATGTCAGACCAGACGTTCGTCGGTATTGATGTCTCGAAAGCCCGCCTCGATGTCGCGGTGCTGCCGAGCGGGGAAGTCTTCGCCATCGACAACACCGCACCTGGCCTCACCGAACTGCTGATCCGTCTCTCGGATGTTCAGCCCCAACTGGTCGTGATGGAAGCGACCGGCGGCCTGGAACAGGCCGCCATGTTGGCCCTGCATGAGGCCGGGGTGCCAGTCACGGTCTTGAACCCACGGCAGGTTCGTCATTTCTCTCGTGCACTTGGTCAGCGCGCAAAAACAGACCGAATGGATGCCATGCTGCTGGCTCGGTTTGCTCAGACCCTGCAGCCCGAAGCCCAAGTGCCCGGAGATGCGTCGCAACGCGCGCTGGAAGCATTGCTGGCCCGTCGACGCCAGGTCGTGGATCTCTTGACGATGGAGCGCAACCGACTGCACAGCAGTCGGGATCCGTATGTACAGGCTGATCTGCAAGAGATGATCCACTATCTCGAAGGCCGCCGAGAGCAACTCGACCATGCCCTCCAACACGCGGTGCAGGGCCATCCGAAGTTCCAGGCGACGTACACCGTATTGACGTCGGCCCCAGGGGTTGGTCCGGTCATGGCCTTCACGTTGCTGGCCCAACTCCCGGAGTTGGGCTCGCTCTCTAGGCAGAAAATAGCTAACCTGGTGGGGGTTGCCCCACTCAACCGGGACAGTGGCACAGCCCGTGGTCACCGAAAAATCTGGGGTGGACGTGCTGAGGTGCGTCAAGTGCTCTACATGTCGGCGGTCTCCGCGGTGCGCTGGAATCCAACGCTCAAGACCGTCTTTGATCAGTTGATCCACAAGGGTAAACCGACGAAAGTTGCTCTGGTCGCCTGTATGCGCAAATTGCTCGTTTACCTGAATGCCATGGTGCGTGATCAGATCCCTTGGCATGTTCAACCCGCTGCCTGAATCCTGGTCGACATCACGCCTGGCCGCCTTCAGGGCCGAGGAGGTGGGTCGTGCGTTGTACCGGCACGTTGTGTGTGCCGGTGCAACCACTGCCCACCTCCTCGGCCTTTCCCCCTGGGCAAGCAACCCCAGTGCCCAGCCGTGACCTTATGACCCGCACCTGAAGGCAATGCTAGCCTTGAGTGGCCAGCCTCTTTTGAGCCTCAAGAGCTCGTGCAGGCCCGTTGAGGGACCTTGCCTGGGGCTGGCTGCTCTTGTCTTGGGCCGCATCCCTCATGTCCCACTTGACGATCAACACAATTGCTAATCACAGACAAGTAACTTTGCACGCCCAGCGCCGTCAAGATCCCAATGATAGCCATGACGATCAGGAGTTCGGTGATAGTGAACCCTGCCGCCTTACTAACCGCGCGGGATTTTAAATGTGACTTCATGAGCTTTTCTCCTTAGGGCAGACAAGTGCTTCCAGAAAAGATCCTTTGGGTAATCGCTTGTCTCGATAGCTCAGAATCGCGCATGGCCTCTTACAGATATTTACTTTGCGCCCTGCAAATCCTTATCTTTTCCACGCTGAATCTTCTTCTTAACCTAAGACGAGAGAAAGGCAATAGAAATCACCCAATTGGGTGTGTCTCTTTCATTAACTGATGAGAAGATGTTCACCTAATTTGGTATGAATGCAACGCTATAGGGAATGTTTGTAAAATATTTAACAGATTCATTTCGACTCCAGCTTCATGAAGGATTCATAGTTATCTTGCCACCCGGACTATTAAGGCGGGTCTGGTCTGTAGACAGACTGGTCAGCTGTCTATCAAAGCCAGTTGTGACCCAGAAGCGTGGTGCTTTATGAAGGAGGGGCGCGGGTATCAAGCACGCTCTCTGTTGAAACCGCAAGCGCCTTGCCTCTGGCTCTGGCAAACGCTGGCAGTCCCACGCAGCCCCGCCCCAACCTCTTGCCCTAGAATGGGGGTGTTATGCCCGTCCTCGTTGCCGCCGTCGCCTATCTGCTGGGATCGTTGGTGGCGGGCATTCTCTATTCACGCGCCCTCGGCCAAGACATCCGAGACCGTGACCTGCCCGGCGGAAGCGGCACGGTGCGGCAATACGGGCGCTGGGCGGGCATCGCCGTCACGCTGGCCGACACCCTCAAGGGACTGGCCGCCGTATGGCTGACCCACATGCTGGCCCCCCCATGGACAGCAGTAGCCGCGTTTTTCGTGGTGCTGGGACACTGTTACCCGGTGTTTTTCAGGTTTCGGGGCGGCGTGGGCATCGGGCCGTTTATGGGGGCGCTGCTGGCGGTGGCCCCGGTCACCATTTTGGGCATCGTGGGTCTGGGACTGGTCATCATGCCGCTGTACAAAGCCACCCTGCAACAGCGTCTGAAACTGAATGCCGTGCCGTTTGCCACCGTGATCGTGTTGCCTCTGGGCGTGCTGCTGGCGCTGCGGTACGGCGGCCTGCCCGAACTGCTGGCGGGTGCGGCGGCCATGACCATCCGCACCGTTCACCTGATGATCGCGCCGCCTGTGCGTCCGGGCTTAGACAGTCAGCGCGAGACCAAAGCGTGAGCCGAAGCCGTTCCAAATTCGTTTATCTGTCCGGCCTGCTTGCCCTCCTGACCCTGCCCGGTTTGGCCGCCGCCGACGCGGTGTTGGAAGGCCGCACCCTGCGCTATGAAGACGGGCCGCGCCTGCTGTGGCAGCGCACTTATCCGGCGGCATTGGGCGACCTGACCGGGCCGCTGAACGTGGGCAACCTGACCTACCTCGGCGTGGGGCCGGAAGTGTACGTGCTGAATGCCGACAGCACGGTGCAGGCCCGAGTTGACCTGCCCGGCTTGGTTGCGTCGCTGGATGCCAGCAGCGGCACAGTGCGCGTGACCACGCAGGGCGACGGCTACACCGAGCGGTTTACCTTGGGCGACGCCGCACAGGGCGCACCGGTACAGGAGCGGGTGGTGCCGCCACCCAATCCTGAAATTACCGGTTGGCTGGCCCGCGCCGCCGACGCCGTCCCTCAGTCCGAACTGGCGCAGGCCGCTGCCCAAGACCCCACCAATCCCTTTCTGGCGCTGCGCCAAGCCAGACTGGTGGGCATTCAGGGCGATACTTTTTCGGCGCTGAGTGCGGTGCGGCGTGCCCTGAGTGCCGAGATGCCTTTTCCGGCGTGGGTGATGCTGGCGGGGCGGCTGGACACTGCGGGCTTTCCGGCGGCGGCGAATTTGGCGTTAGACCGCGCCAAGCGGGACGCGGCCGAGCGAGGCTTCGACCCCGAAATCAGTGTGAGCCGGGACACCCTGAGCGCCTACGGCAATCCCAGCGGCTACGTGGGCACGCTGCTGGCCCAAAGCCGCCTCACGCGGGCGGGCGCGTGGCTGGCTTATCTGCGGGAACTGCATCCCCGCTTCGAGGGTGGCCCAGCGCTGTACCTGCGCTACGCCGCCCTACTGGACGCTCAAGGGCGCGGCGGCGAGGCCGAGGAATGGCGGCAATTTACCCGCACCTTGCGGTCAGGTACGCTGTACAACTTGGGGCCAGACGGCACAGGCCAAGTGCGCGACGCGGCCCGGTTGGTTACGTTGGCGTTGCTGCTAGCGTTGGCGGCCTCTTTTGCGGCGCTGGTAGCGCGGGCGTGGCGCGTGCAGGGCGAGGACACCCGGCCGCTAGGGGGCCGGTTCCGCTCTTTGCTGCGCCGTCCGTTGTCGCGGGCGCGGCGCACCACACTGGCCTACGCCTCGTTTGGGGAGCGGCTGGCCTTGGTTACGCTGGCGCTGGGGCTGGTGGCAGCGGTGGGCGGCTGGCAGTGGACGAATCACACCGGGCAAGGCCTCCGGGCGGCGGCGCTCACATCGGGGACGTATGGGGGCGGCTGGGTCACGGCCCGCCTGAGCGACCTGAACTTACGCCCCAGCCCCGACGCGGCGCTGTTGGCAGGCCTGTCTGCCCAACTGGACGGAGACGACGGCGTGGCCCGCGCCCAGTACACCCGCGCCCAAACCACTGGGGCTGGGCAAGAGGCCTGCGCCCTGAACAACCTAGGTGTCATTGCGGCCCAGCGCGGCGACGTGCCCCAGTCCCGCGAAAGCTACCGCGCGGCGCTGGCCATCCGGCCCGATCTGGCCGCCGCCGCCTTCAATCTGGGCCTCAATCCCGGCACCCCCAGCACGGCGTTTCAGCAGCAGTACCGCCCCGGCCAACCCCGCCTGTGTTACCCCGACCAGCGCAGCTTGGCCCGCGCCGTCAGCGGCGACCTCAGCGTGACCCTGCGCCGCGACCTGCAACAGCCGTTGGCCCTCCTGAACGACGCCCCCGGCCAGAGTGCCCGCCTCGGTGCGGCCCTGCTGGGAGCGTTGGCGCTGCTGGCAGCCATTGCCTTTACCCTGCTGATTCCACGCGCCGCCACCGACGCCCGCCTGCGCCGCCCCGCCGTTTACCGTGTGCTGGCGCTGCTGCTGCCCGGTGCCGCCCTCCTAGAAGGCGCGTGGGGCGGCGTGCTGCTGCTGGCGTGGGGCGCAACGCTGGCGGCACTGGCTCCACTGACTGGCCTGATTTCCTATGCAGGGCTACTGAATCCTGCCCAAGTCACTACGCGCAATCTGCTGCTGGCTGTGCTGATCGGGGTATACGCCCTCAATACGCTGGCGTTTGCCCTGATAGAGCTGCGCCACGCCCGTAATACACGCAGGGAGCGGGCAGAGCGGTAAGGGGCGGGCGAATGATAAAAGCGATTGCCCCTCACCACCATTCATGCTCCACAAGCCCTCGTCCTTCTTAGACCCTTCGACCCTAGACCCTTAAACCAGCGCCGAACCGGCTGAGATGCCCCCCGTTCCCTTCACCGTTCCTCCAGCCAACGGGTGCAAGCGGGACACCCCGGCAGATACAGATCAGCTTGGGCGGGCATACTCCCCGGATGCCTGTGGTTACTCTGCCTGTCCTCCGATTTCCTTTACTGCACCGCCGACGAACCCGCTCCGTGTGGGCCGCGCTGACCCTGCTGCTCGCGCCTGCCCTTGCCCCAGCCTCTGCCGCTTCGGTGGGGGCCGCCCAACTGACCGTGACCACCGACCAGACCGCCGCGTACCTGAACGGCGAGAGTACCAAGCTGACCAATTCTCCGCGTCTGATCGGAGGGCGCACCATGCTGCCTCTGCGCGAAATGGCGGCGTTGCTGGGCCAACCCCTAGTCATCGGCACGGGACAGATAGGAGCCGGGCAACTGCAACTCGGCAAATTGGTCATCGATACCCGCACCAACTCGGCCACCCTCGCAGGCCAGCTTCAGCCTGAAGGCAACGTAGTAAGCGCGGCGGGCACGCTCTATGTCACGGCCCGCCTGATTTCCGACGCGCTGAATGCCAACATGAGCGTGGACGATTCGGGGCGTACCCTGACCCTAACCGCCCTGCGCGACGGGGGCAATCCGCTGGCCCCGCAGGCCCGCTTTTCTACCGACAAGAACGTATACGCGCCCGGCGAACGGGTCATCTTCACCGATTATCCCTTCGACCCGGACGGCTCCGACATCGTGGCCCGGCGCTGGACAGGACGGCAAGACGCCTATTTTCAGCCCGGAACCTACACGGTGGGGCTGCAAGTCACCAATGCGCGGGGGCTGCAAAGCACGGCCTTTACGCGCACTATCCGGGTAGAGGGGCTGCCTATAGATTCGCCCCTGACCTACGCCCTGAAATATGCCGACCCCGGCGATACTTTTCCTGATCCGGCGGTGGTGAATTACCCGGCAGTGACGCCGCAAGTCGTAGACGGCCCCAGCATTCCGCTCCTCTTCAGCGACAACCCAGAGGCGCCCACTCAGAGCGGCGTGCTGTACCAAGACAGTGTATCGGGCCGCGCCCGCCTGCTGGCCTACCACCTGAACGCGCTGGGCAAACCCGCCCGCCTGTACGTGCTGGCCCGCAACACCGAAAACCGCCCGGTAGAAGTGAGAACCGAGCGACTAGGCGAAACCGCGCCCACCCGCATCGAAGGCATTTTGGGGCAGGTCACGCTGCTGGATTACTTTGCTTACACGGGCAGCCAAACTCTGACGCTGGCCCCCGGCCAAAGCGCTGCCGTGTACGCCAGCCCCACGCTGGGCATGGGCAGCGGCGTGAACCTGATGCAAGACGTGGCCACCACAGGCCGCGTGGAACTGACCTTCCTGATGTTGGAAGATACCTTGCCCGTCAGCGGCCAACTCGTACAGCAATTGCCTTATCTGCCCACCGATGGCCGCCATGTACGCGGTACTTTTCCAGACGCGGTGCGAACCTTGCGCGTGAACCTGACCAGCCTGCCTGCCCGAATCGTCATTGGTGACGGCATGCTTGACCCGGCCATCACTGGAACCGATATGCTGACCGGCCAAGCGGTGCGCTTGATGGGCAATTACGGCGTGCTGTACGACCTAGAAGTGAACGGCGCGGCAGGCACGGCGGTAGCCCTCAGCCCACGCGGGGGCCTCTACCGGGGAGCCATGAACGTCACCGACGGCCCCTTGATGCAGACCATCAAACTGCCGCGCACCGGGGCGGCCCTCGCGCCCAACCAACCCGTGATGCTGTGGCGGCCCCAAACAGACCGCCTGAACATTGATTTTGTGCCTGCCAGTGGCAGCAATCTGCCGATCAGTCTGGTGTTTTATAAGACGAAAGTGCAGAGCGGGTTCGGCGGGATCATCAAGACGTATCAGCCGTAGGCGATTGATCGTGGATTGTGGAACGTGGATCGTGGGGCAAGCGCCAAACCACGATCCACGTTCTACATTCTGCTTACAGCGTTTGCGTCGCCTGCACCCACCATCCCGGCTTGTGCCGCGCAATCGCCCGCGCCGCGTCGTGGGCTTGATCGTCGGTGGCGGCCAGTGCAAAACAGGTGCTGCCCGATCCACTCATCAGGGGCGAGCGCAGGCCAGCTTCGGCCAGCAAATTCAGGGCCTCCTGAACCGGGGGGTGGCGCAGGGCCACATGCGGTTGCAGCGCGTTCAGGTAGGGCACGGGGCGTCCGGTGGTCAGGGCGTCCAGAATGGCTTCTATGTCCAGTGCGGGCGAGAATTCTTCTTCGTCGTCCAGCCAGCGGTAGGCGTCGGCGGCGCTGACTTCTACCCCCGGATTTACCAGCACGAGTGGCACACGCGGCACAGGCAGCGGCGTCAGGATTTCTCCTACGCCCTCGGCAATGGCCGCCTGTCCGATCAAAAAGAACGGCACATCGGCCCCCAGTTTCAACGCCAGTTTGGGCAAATCCACCCCCGCCGGAAAGAGCCGGGCCAAGGCCATCAGGGTGGTGGCCGCGTCACTGCTGCCGCCGCCCAAGCCCGACGCGAGGGGCAGCCGTTTGGTCAATGTGATCTGCACGCCTGTGCTTATGCCCGCCGCATCGAGGTAAGCGCGTGCGGCCCGGAACACCAAGTTTTTGGCGTCGGTGGGCAGGTCTGCACCTTCTACCGCCAGCGTCAGCGTCGGCGCGGGCTGAATCTGGAGGTCATCGCCCACGTTCAGCGGCACCATGATGGTATGCAGTTCGTGGTAGCCGCCCTGCCGCAGCCCGCGCACACTGAGGCCCAAATTCACCTTCGCCGGGGCGAAATAGGTGGTGGGCTGGGTGCGGATGGGGGCAACTTGTGTCATCAGGGTCAGCATCCCACACCGGGGCGGGGGGTGTAAGGGGCGGGTTAGGGGGGTTACTTCATGAGGGGGAGAGGTTGCGATTAGGGCGGGGTTTCTGGTTTTGTCCCACGTTGAATTCCCCCACCCCCACACTTGCAAAGCTCCGCAGGAGAGGGTGCAGGGGAGTTGTCGTTGCACTAGGCAGGATTGATCTTGTCGCATCCACACTTGGCTTGTTCGTTCATCTGAAGCGGAATTGCCAGTCGTCTTGAGAATGGAATTGGCCCGCCCACTGCGTGGACGACGGCCTCACACGCAGTTGGGCGGGAACGGTTTGAGGTTGCGTTGTCCCTCTCCCCTTGCGGGGGAGGGCGCTGCGTAGCAGCGGGAGGGGGTGAGTGAGCGTCAGCGATTGCCTTTCCCACATTCCACGATCTACCCCCACTCTTCCTTAGTACTACAGTTGCACTTGCCCTACAGACGCGACGCACATGGTGTTTATCGTGGTTCTTACGTCGGGGCAAAGTTGATGGAATCGAGGAAGCCTGCACAAGTGCGGCTGTAGTATTAGAGCGTGTTTATAAAGGGTCGGCAGTTTTTCCAAGCTGCGTGCAGAAGGATATTCGCTGTGCTCACTCCCCCCTCCCCAGCCCTCCCCCGCAAGGGGAGAGGGAGCAACAGCTCGACAAATACGGCATTTCTAGGATGCTGAGACATCTAAGCACCACTTTATAAACACGCTCTTAGCTGGACTTTAGCCATTGACAGAGGGAGCAGCCTACTGCTCCCTCTGTCAAACTTGAGCATGACACGGCTTCCGAAGTGGTTCACTGCGGTTCTGGAAGGATTCGCTCCGTTATTCTCGGCGCGCATCTGGCCGCAGGTGCAACTCTTGGTGGTCGGGGCGCTACTCTCTCCTGGAAAACGGACAGTGACCGCGGCGTTGCGGGTGCTCGGTTTGGCAGACGATCCGAGGTTCGGGACGTTTCACCGCCTTTTGAATCGGGCGCGCTGGTCCAGTCTCCAAGCCAGTCGCGTGCTGCTCGGTCTACTGCTGATGGCCTTGGTGCCCTCAGGGCCGCTCGTCCTCGGTTTGGACGACACCATAGAACGACGCACTGGAGCCAAGATCAGTGCCAAGGGCATTTACCGGGATCCAGTACGGTCCAGCCACGGGCATTTCGTCAAAGCCAGCGGGCTCCGCTGGCTGAGCTTGATGCTGCTGACCCCCATTCCCTGGGCCCAACGCGTCTGGGCGCTGCCATTCCTGACGGCACTGGTGCCGTCACAGCGGTACCACGAAGAACGCGGTCACCGGCACAAGACCCTGACCGACTGGGCTCGGCAGATGCTGCGCGTGGTACAGCGGTGGTGTCCTGGACGGCCACTGATCGTGGTGGCAGACGGCGCGTATGCCAGTATTGCTTGGCTCCATGACCTCCAGCAGGGCCAGCCGATCACAGTCATCACCCGTCTTCGCTTGGATGCAGCTCTCTACGACCCCGCATCAGAACGCGGGGCCGGCCAGATGGGCCGGCCCCGGCTGAAAGGCAACCGCCTCCCAACCCTGGCCTCCCTGCTTCAAGATCCAGAGACGCGCTGGGAGCGCGTCCAGGTGGGCTGCTGGTATGGGGAGAACCGCCGCGAGGTCGAGATCGTTTCTCGAACCGCGGTCTGGTATCACACCGGTCTCCCACCCCTTCCGGTGCGCTGGGTGCTGATCCGTGATCCCAAAGGGAGATGCTCCACTCAAGCGCTGCTGTGTACGGATCTTTTGCAGACCCCCATCCAGATCCTGGAGCACTTTGTGCAGCGTTGGCAACTTGAGGTCACTTTGAAGAGGTTCGAGCACACCTGGGCGTGGAAACACAGCGGCAGTGGACTGATCTGGCCATTGCCAGAACAACCCCAGCGTTGCTGGGGCTGTTCTCTCGCGTCACCCTGATGGCCCACGAACGCTGGAAGAGTCATCCCGTCAGGGTTCGTCGAGCCGCCTGGTATGCCAAGACTCTGCCGACCTTCGTTGATGCGCTCGCTGAGGTTCGGCGAGCCTTGTGGAAGGTGCCGACTGTTCGCACATCTGCACCAGAACGCGAAGTGGTTCAAGTCCCACTTGAGTTCATCGAGCGCCTCACAGACGCGCTCTGCTATGCCGCCTGACCCTCCTCAATGGCCAAAGTCGAGTTAAGACCAAGCCCCCGAAAACTCAGCCCCTTCCAACCCCTTTCGCCTACCCAACCCCCTGAAACTGCACCAACACCCCTTGCCTATCTGCCGCTTGCCGCGCCTGTGTCAGTTGGGCATGTGCGCCCACCAACAAAGCCCGCTCAGGCCGTTGCCACAGCGCCTGCGCGATTTTGCTGGCGCGGCGTACCAGTAGTGTTTCTCCGGGTAGGGCCAACGTGACGGCGGCCAACAATGCCTGTGCGCTGGGCGGCACATCCGACAGAGGATCGAGGTTCACGTGGGCCGTCACGCGCTCGCTGCCTCGGCGCAGGCTGACGCGGGCTTGGGGGGCGCTGTGCCGCTGCTCTATCAGCACGTCGGCATGGGGCGAATCTAGCCCCGGCGTACTTAGGCCGCGCCGCGCATCGTTGGCGAGGTGATGGGCGTCTTGCATATGCCGCCGCGTGCGTGTCACGTAGTCCACGCGCAGCGCAATAGCCCGCGCTTCGGCCTCATCCTGCACTTCGCGGGCGGCGTCGGCCAGCAGCGAAGGCCCCCGCCCCCGCGCGACAGAGGCGATCACGGCTTCGTTGTCGGTATGCACGCTCAGCGGTTGGCCGTCCGGCGCGTGCCGCAAGGCTTCTAGCACGGCCCGCAGTTCGGCGGCGTTGTTGTCGGGCGCTTCCAGTTGGCCCTGAAAGCGGGAGGGCAAATTGCCGGGCCTCAGCAGCACCAACCCCCAGCCGCCCACGCCGCGCCCGTCCGGTAATTCGTGCCAACTGGCATCCACGAACGCATGGTTCATCAGAGGTTGTCCTTTAGGAGTAAGACCTGTGGAAGTACGAAAAGATGGCTCAGAAAGCAGAGTCTAGGGCGTGTGGCGCGGCCAAATGGTGTGCGCCGCCCGTATCAGCCCTAGGCTTAAAGGCTGATGTCGAGGACTCGCCCCAGCACCCGCTGAGCCTGCAAATGCAGACTTCGGGGATCGTATTCTCCGCGCTCTACGGCAGCCAACACTTCCGGCGACAGGCCCGCTTCCTGCGCCATCGTCTTCAGTGAAATGCCCAGCAGACGGCGGCGCACACCGATGGCATGGGGGGGTGCAGTGGGTGTGCCGGGAATGTCCATAGACCATTTTGCCGTACCTGCCCTGCCCGGAATGCGATACTGCTTTCATCATGGATGTACTCGCGCTGTACAAGGAAGCGGGCGCTTACCACGAGGGGCATTTTTTGCTCGCCTCGGGTCGCCATTCACCCAAGTTTTTGCAGTCTACGACGGTCTTGCAGTATCCGCACCTGACCGAGCGGATTGGGCAGGCTATTGCCGAAAAGCTGCGAGAAGCCCACATCGGGGCGCGGCTGGTAGTTGGCCCCGCGATGGGCGGCGTGGTGCTGGCCTACGAAGTGGCCCGCCACACCGGAGGCCGCGCCATCTTTTCGGAAAAAGTGCAGATGGAAGGCGGCAGCAACGCCATGAAAATCCGCGAGGCCTTCACCCTCTCGCCGGGTGAGCCGTTTGTGGCGGTAGAGGACGTGCTGACCACCGGCGGCAGCGTTCTGAAAGCCGTGCGGGCCACCGAAGCGGCAGGCGGGCGCTGTGTGGGCATTGCCTGCATCGTTGACCGCCGTAAAGAGGACGGCCCGCTGGAAGGCTATCCGCTGATCGCCCTTACGCGCCTGACCTTCGATACCTACGCGCCAGCCGACGTGCCGGACTGGTTGGCCGAGCGGCCTTTGCAGGAGATTTAGGACGCTGTAGACGAGGCTGCTGCTCTCGCATCTTGCGACAGATTTGATGCAGTCTTTCTGCTTGCTCCCACGTTCTCCCCCACCCCCCAGCCCCCGCCCCCACAGGGGTCAGGGGAGTTGGTCGCTCCGTTCGGGAGGATTGATCTTGTCGCGTTATAAGTCGGCTAGATCGTCCTACTGAAGCGGAACTGCCAGTTCATTCCGAGATGGAGTTGGCCCACTCGCTGCGCGGATGACGGCCTTACACGGATGGGGGCGGGGACGTTATGGGGTGTCGGGGTTTTTGCTCCCTCACCCTTGAGGGGGGACTCGCAGAGCTGCGAAGCAGAGGGGGTGAGTGAGCAACGCGATTGCCCTCTCTCCCCGGCCTCAACCGAGTACAAAAATTTTCCCGCTTCACCGTACCTGAAATCTAGGTACGGTTTTTTGCTGTCCTGTACAGACTTTTAAAGCTTCCCGTGCTGAATCATCCCGATCTTGTGGGGCTATCCCACCGCGGAGAAGCGGCCTTCATGAAGGTTGACATCAAGCTGATGAATGGCGCACACTCTCCTTGTCCTAATGTAATCGTTTGCAAGCACCGCTTCTCGTCTGGCAGCGGCCCACAGTTTCAAATTCGTCCATAAAGGTGTAATCGATTGCAATGTCGAGTATCCAAGATGTCGCCACCCTTGCCAATGTGTCTGCTGCAACTGCATCTCGTGCGCTGAGTCGCCCGGATATGGTGGCCCAGACCACCCGCGAACGTGTCCTGCACGCCGCGCAGCAGTTGGGCTACCAACCCAATATGCTGGCCCGCAGCCTGCGCCAACGCGAAACGCGCACCATCGGCGTCATCGTGACCGATATTCTGAACCACTTTCACGCCACACTCGCCAAAGGCGTGCAGGACGCCGCAGACCGTCACGGCTACACGGCTTTTTTGTTCAATACCGACGAAGACGCGGGCAAAGAGCGCCGGGCGATGGATACCTTGCGTGGGCATGTGCCGCAAGGCCTGATCGTAGTTCCTACCGCCCACACCCGCGAGAACCTGAAACTCGTTCCCAATTTGCCCATCGTGGAGCTAGACCGGGTCACGGGCAATCCGGGCGTGACCACCGTAACCGTAGACAACATCGGCGGGGCGCGGGCGGCCACCAAGCACCTCATCGGCCTCGGCCATACGCGCATCGGCATGATCGTAGGCAAGCTGGACATCAGCACAGCTGTGGAGCGGCACGCCGGATTTCGGCAGGCTCTTGCCGAGGCCGGACTGACCTACGATCCGGCACTGGTGCTGCCCGGCCAACACCGCGAAAAAGATGGACGGGAAGCGGCGCTGCGCCTGCTGAGCTTGCCCCTTCACCTTCGCCCCACCGCCCTGTTTGTGGGCAACAACGAAATGACGGTGGGCGCAGTACTGGCCGCCCGAGAACTGGGCCTGAACATTCCCGACGACCTCTCCATCGTGGGTTTCGACGATTCCCGCTGGGCGCAGACCATGACCCCGCCGCTGACTGTGGTGGCGCAGCCCGCTTACGACCTCGGCGTGCTGGCCTGCGATCACCTCGTCGCGCAACTGGGCCATCTCCAAGCTGGCCGCGCCCGCGCTTCTCCGGCCCGCGTGCAACTGCCCACCGAACTGATTTTACGGCAATCCACGGCTCCGCCCGTTTGCATTCCAACCGCTTAGCTGTTCTGTCCGCCCCGTTCTGGTCATTCTGGCCCCCGCCCTCTTTCACCCCACAGGAGAACCACCATGCGCCACTCTAAGCTTGCTGTTGTTGCTGCCACCCTCGCCCTGTCCGCCACCGCCGCCGTCAGTGTGGCCCTCGCCCAAAGCAGCGCCCAGCCCATCATCGGCCTGATCACCAAAACCGAAACCAACCCGTTTTTTGTAAAGATGAAGGAAGGCGCACAGAAGGAAGCCACCCGCCTAGGGGCCAAGCTGCTGACGGGCGCGGGCAAAGCTGACGGTGACAACGCCGGACAAGTGACCGCGATTGAAAACATGGTGGCCGCCGGAGCCAAAACCATCCTGATTACGCCCAGCGACGCCAAAGCCATCGTGCCTGCCATTGCCAAAGCCCGCGCCGCTGGCGTAATGGTCATTGCCCTCGACAGCCCCACCGAACCCACCACCGCCGTAGACGCACTGTTTGCCACCAACAACTACCAAGCAGGCGTGCTGATCGGGCAGTGGGCCAAAAAAGCGATGGGCAGCAAGAAAGCCGTGATCGCCGCGCTTGATCTGTTCCCCGGTAACCCTGTCGGCGTAGCGCGTCACAACGGCTTCTTGGCGGGCTTCGGTACGGCGGGCATTACTGCCACCACCAAAAATCTGGTCATGACCGGGGTCGCTTGCTCTCAGGATTCCTTCGGTGATCAGGCCAAGGGCCAGACCGCCATGGAAAACTGCCTCCAGCGCAACCCCAATATCAACCTCGTATACACCATTAACGAACCCGCCGCCGCTGGTGCGTACCAAGCCCTCAAGGCCATCGGACGTGAAAAAGACGTACTGATCGTGTCGGTAGACGGCGGCTGCGCGGGCGTGCGGAACGTGGTGGGCGGTGTCATTGCGGCCACCAGCCAGCAGTACCCCCTCAAAATGGCCTCTATGGGCGTCGCCGCAGGCGTGAACTACGCCAAAACCGGCAAGAAAGTCAGCGGCTACACCGATACGGGCGTGACGCTGGTGACCAACAAGGCTCAGGCAGGCGTCAAGAGCAGCAACACCACCTTCGGCCTCGCCAACTGCTGGGGCAAGTAAACCGGATCGGGAGTCTGGGGCCAAGTGAGGGCAGCGATTCGCCTTTCTTAGGCCCTTAGACCCTCGACCCTGAGACGCCCCTCTACCCAATCACTTCGCCACCTCCCAGAAGGAAGCCGACACAGACCTCATTCTGGGCTGGCTTCCCCTTCCTATCCCTATTTATCTCCTAGAGGTTCCCGCCATGACCCAGCCTGCTACTGCTCCGCCCACTGCCAAACGTCCGGCGTTGCCCAGCCTCACTACGCTGGGGCCGCTGCTTGCGCTACTGCTGGCCTGCATCTTTTTTGCCACGCAGTCCGACCGTTTCCTGACAGCCACCACGCTGTCTTTGGTTCTCAAGCAGATTTCTTTCGTGGCGGTCATCGCCATCGGCCAAACGCTGATTATTCTGACTTCGGGCATCGACCTGAGTTGCGGCGTGATTATGGCGCTGGGCAGCGTGGTCATGACCAAATTTGCCGTAGAACTGGGGATGCCGCCCATCGTGGCGATCCTCTGCGGGCTGGCGATTACCACGGCTATCGGGGCGCTGAACGGCGTGCTGATTACCCGGCTTAGGCTGCCGCCGTTCATAGCCACGCTGGGCATGTACGGCATCGTCTTTGCAGTCACCCAAATTTATTCCAACGCCCAAACCGTCACCGATCTGCCCCCCGCACTCAACTTTTTGGGCCAGACCTTCAACATTCTGGGCACGCCCTTTACTTACGGCGCAGTGCTGATGCTGATTTTGTTTGGTGTGGCATGGTTTTTTCTGACCCAAACTGCGCCGGGCCGCCATGTGTACGCAGTGGGCAACAACCCCGAAGCCGTGCGCCTGAGCGGGATTCCCACCACGCGCCTGCTGATCAGTGTGTACGCAGTGGCGGGGCTGCTGTACGGCGTCGCCGCCCTGATTCTGGTGGGCCGCGTGGGTGCGGGCGACCCCAACGCCGGACAAACCGAAAACTTGGAAAGCATTACCGCCGTCGTGCTGGGCGGCACCAGCTTGTTCGGGGGGCGCGGCAACGTACTGGGCACCTTCTTGGGGGCGCTGATCGTGGGCGTGTTCCGGGTGGGCCTCACGCTCAGCGGCGTCAACAGCGTGTACCAGATTCTCATTACGGGTGTGCTGATCATTCTGGCCGTCGCCACCGATCAGTTCTCCAGAAGGAAGGCGTAACATCATGACCCTTCAAACGAATTCAGATGTGGCCCCCCGCTCCTCGGTGCCGCTAGTCATGGAAGCACGCGGTCTGGTCAAGCGGTACGGCCAAGTGACCGCCATCAACGGGGCCGATTTCGAACTGCGGCCCGGCGAGATTCTGGCCGTTATTGGCGACAACGGCGCGGGCAAAAGCAGCATGATCAAAGCCTTGTCGGGCGCAGTGGTTCCCGATGAAGGGCAGATTTTCCTAGACGGCCAACTGGTGTCGTTCCGCAGTCCCATCGACGCCCGGCGGCAAGGCATCGAAACGGTCTACCAAGATTTGGCGGTGGCTCCGGCCATGACCATTGCCGAAAACCTCTTTCTGGGCCGCGAAATTCTGAGGCCGGGGCCGATTGCCAAACTCCTGCGGATCATCGATAAAAAGAAGATGCACGAGGAAGCGGTGCGGCACATGCAGGGGCTACAATTTGCCATCAAGAGCATGAGCCAGCCCGTGGAAACCCTGTCGGGTGGGCAGCGGCAAGGCGTGGCGGTGGCCCGCAGCGCGGCGTTTGCGCGGCATGTGGTCATCATGGACGAACCCACGGCGGCCCTCGGCGTGCGCGAAGGCAACATGGTGCTCGACCTGATCCGCAAGGTGCGCGACGGCGGTCTGCCCGTCATTCTGATCAGCCACAACATGCCCCACGTCTTCGAGATCGCTGACCGGATTCACGTTCACCGCATGGGCCAGCGGGCCGCCCTGCTGAACCCCAAAAAGATCAGCATGGCCGACACGGTGTCGGTGATGACCGGAGCGCTGAAGCCGGAGCAACTGAGCGCGGAAATGCTGGCGCACTGAGAACAAATTTTGTGGGTGGGGAGTGGGAAGGGCGTGCTGGCCGAATACTCTGAACTTTGGAAAAAGATAGAAGTTTCAGGGCGGCAGACTGACTGACACTATTGGCTAGTTCGCAAAATGAAGGCGTGACCAGACTGACAGAGCGTCGGTGTGGTCACGCTTTACTTTTTAGGTGGTTCAGGCATTTGTCCGAGCGACCTCCGCGAAGACGCACCTGCCAGCCGGACAAACCAAACGCCCGTTAGGTGACGCGGCGGCGTGCTACCCTACCCTCTACGCGCCTGCCGCGTTCTCCCCTGCCATGACGGATTCTTCCAGCCCCCCCCCAGCCCCCGCCGCGCCGCCTGCCGCGCCCACCAAACCGCGCCGCGAGCAGATTCATGAGGTCGCCAGCCGCCTGTTCTCGGAGCGCGGCTACCACGCGACTTCTATGCGCGACCTCGCGGGCCAACTGGGGATGCAGGGCGGCAGTCTGTACGCGCACATCGCCTCTAAAGACGAACTGTTGATCGGGATTGTAGACCGCGCTGCGCGGCAATTTGACGGCGCACTGTTTACGTTGCGCGGCGATTCGCTGCCCGCCCCCGAAAAAATCCGCGAGGCGATGCACCGCCATATTCGCGTGGTGGCCGACAATATGGAGAGCGCCACCGTGTTTTTTCACGAGTGGAAGCACCTGTCGCCCGAAGCCTATACCCGCGTGACCAACTGGCGCGACACCATCGACGCTTTTTACCGCGATCTGGTGATTCAGGGCATCAAGGAAGGCAGCCTGCGCCCTGACCTCGACCCCAAAATGACAGCCAACCTGATCTTGTCGGCGGTGAACTGGGCCTATACGTGGTATCGCCCCGGCGGCAGCATGACCCCGCGCGACGTGGCCGAACAGTACGCCGATATGCTGCTGACGGGTTTGCAGGCGGCTCCCGTGTCAGCTGGCCCGGAGCGCCCATGAACTGGATTCCGCTGCATTCCTGCCCTGCGTCAACCCCACCCGCAGGGCATCCACTCCGCGAAACCCAGCTTTTCTCCTTCTCGTTTCACTCGGCTGGCGTTGGGAACAACACCCAAGCGCCAACGGAGCAACCATGAGTAACCCCACCGTCACCGTTAAAATCCGCGACGCCCTGAAATTCGCACAGGCCCGCGCCGAAAAATTCAGCCGCACTCAACAACTGGAAATCGGCACCGACTTGTTTATTCGCATTGCCCCCGGTGGGCGGCGCTTCCTCCTATTTTGCCTCGACGGTGAACCCGATGGAGCCAACGCCCGCGCTATTGCCGCCACGCTGGGCCTGATAGATCCGCAGTACGGCTGGCATCAGGGGGCCACATTGCGCTCTCTGACGGTGGTGGAGGCTGGGTCGGCAGTAGTGGCGGAGGCGGCAGAGACAGAGAAAACGGAAGACTAGCCGACTCTCAAAAAATTAGGACGGGCAAAAACAAAACAGGGCAAGCACCGAATGGGCCTACCCTGCCTCACCTTAAAACCTCAGTTTTTCGGGTTGCTGCCTTCAAAGGCGGCCTTGAACTTCTGCAAGTCTTCGGCGATTTGTTGGCTGGGTTCTTCGCCAAACAGCTTGGCGACGGCTGCACCGAGCGGGCCAGCGGGCGGGCGATAGCTGAGGGCCACATGAATGCGCGTGCCGCCCGTAGGCATGCTCTCAAACTGCACGCTGCCTGCGTTGTCTACAGTGGCTCCGGGCAAGCTGTGCCAGCCGATGCGCTCGCCGGGTTTGTCGTTCACGATTTCTGCTTCCCACTCCACATGCGTGCCCAAAGGAGCCTTAGCCACCCAACGGCTGCGCTTGTCGTCCAGCACGGTCACGGTCTCCAAGTGGCTCATGATCTGGGGCAGGTTGTCCAGCTTGCGCCAGTAGTCGTACACCTGCTGAGCAGGACGGTCGATGACCACGCTGTGCTCTACAAAAATGGGCTTGGCGGCGCTGGCGTTTCCGCTCAGACCTGCGGCAGCCATCACGGGATCGTTGCCGGTGGCGGCGCGGTAGGCGAGGTAGCCGCCCACTGCGGCCATGCCGAAGCCGAGGACGCCGCGTTTTTTAAGGCCCATCAGCAGGAGTGCCCCGCCTGCTGCGCCGCTGATCATGCGGCCTTGATCCATGCCTTCAGTTTTTGTCATGTGTGAATCCTCCGTGGGTTGCAGTGTAGGTGCGCTGCCCGTAGGGGCGGGTGAAGTCTTGCCCAACACAGATTAAGGCCAAGCGGCATGAGAGGCCGTGTCGTCATACGAACTTGCTCTGATTCCCGAACATCCGCAACCCCACCGGATCTTCGTCCATCGCCGCCAGCTCGTACTTTTTGCTGCGCGCTCCACTAGGGTGATTCTCGCGGATCATCGCAATTTGATACCAGATCAGCAGAGGCTCAATTGGCCTTGAAAGTGTCGCACTGGCTGGCGTCGCCGCTGGTAAAGCCGCGCTTGAACCAAGTCACGCGCTGCTGGCTGCTGCCGTGCGTAAAGCTGTCGGGTACCACATAGCCTTGACCTTGGCGCTGCAACGCGTCGTCACCGATGGCGGCGGCAGTATTCAGCGCCTGCGTAATATCGGCGTCGGTCAGGTTGGCCGCTTCGGTGCTGCGGACCTTGTTGCCCCACACGCCCGCAAAGCAGTCGGCCTGCAATTCCAGCCCCACGCTATAGCGGTTAGATTCGGCCTCGCTACGGGCTTGGCGCTGGGCGCGTTCTACCTGATCGGCAATGCCGAGTTCGTTCTGAACGTGGTGGCCCACTTCATGCGCGATCACGTAGGCGAAGGCAAAGTCGCCGCCGCCGCCCAAGCGCTTTTGCATGGTGGCAAAAAAGCTGGTGTCCAGATAAATCTTATTGTCCAGTGGGCAATAAAACGGCCCGACAGCGCTGTTGGCGTTGCCACATCCACTGGTGGTGCCGCCTGTAAACAGCACCAGCGTAGGCTTGGTATAGGTGCGGCCCGACTGCTGAAACACACCCGTCCAGACCTGATTGGTGCTGCCCAACACCCGGTCTACGAATTGGTAGCTTTCGTCGTTGGCGGGCGCTTGGCCCTGCGTTTGAGACTGCTGTGTCTGAGATTGCTGCGTGGGCGTGGACTGCGAACCGCCGCCCAAAATGACGCTGGGGTCTACGCCAAAGAACATGGCAATCAGTGCAATGACAAGGCCGCCGATTCCGCCCACCGCGATGCCGCCGCCCGGCAGGCCACCGCCGCCCCGCCGATCTTGCACTCCGCCCCCACTGCTCGGAAGATTTTTCCAGTCCATAACGGCGTTCTCCTCTTTGATAGGGTGGCCGCGCACCCGCTCTCCCTGCACGCACGCTGACGGCAAGGCCGGGACACTGCGCGGCTGTATGAGGCGCATTCTAGGCCGGGGGGCAGGGGAAAACGCTGACCGCGCCTTTAGGTTGGCCTTTTGGATTGGGTTGGAGGCAGCTAAGGTGGAAGGTGAACCCCCCCGTTGCTAGCGCAACGCCCCCCCTTAGAGGGGAGGACTAAAGCAGTTGCGCTCCCCTTTAAGGGGGGCTGGCTGCAAAGCAGACTGGGGGGTCTACCCAAAAACTTAGCCAACAAAAACCCCCTCTCCACACAGAAAAGGGGGCCACAAAACGTAAGTTTCTTCAGTCGCCCGCAGGCAGCGCCCCCGCGCCGGAATCTGCCTTGCCCAGTTCCACCTTAGGCTGTCCGGTTCTGGGTTGCGGCGGCTTGATGCGCTTGCGTTCAAATGTCCAGAAGACGGTGGGCACGACAAAGAAGGTGAGCAAGGTGGACGTAATAACGCCGCCCAGAATCACGATGCCGAGGCCCCGGCGGAACTCTGCGCCGTCGCCTTTGCCCAGAATCAAGGGAATACTGATCACCAACACGGTCAGGGTAGTCATCAGAATGGGGCGAAAGCGCAGTTCGGCGGCTTCCACGAGGGCGGCCCGCAGCGTCATGGTACGCACGCGCTCGGTCACGAATTCGAGGTACAGGATGGAGTTTTTGGTAGACAGACCCAGCAGGATGACCATGCCCAGTACCGTAATCACGTCTAGGTTGACCTTAAACAGGCTGAGCGTCCAGAGTGCGCCCACGATGGCAATCGGCACGGGCAGCAGCAGATAGATGGGGTAGCGGAACGAGTTGAACTGGCTGCCCAGTACGAGGTACGTGAGCAAAATCGCCAGCACCAGCACGATGGGGCCGTAGAACACGAGGTCTCCGGTGAGGCCCGCACTGCCGAACGCGCTCGCGTTGCCCAGCGTGACGCCGCCCGTGAGCAGGCCCGCTTTAGTGGCTGCATCCACGATGGTTTTTTGGTAGCCGAAGGGGTTAGGGCCGTCTTTGATCAGGTTGATGTCCAGCGTAGCGGTGTAGGCCTTGTTCAGGCGGCTGAGGGTGGCCGGAGCCTGCGTCAGCTGAAACGAGCCGAGTTGAGACAGCGGAATATTGGCGTTGAGAGCTTGCGAATACACCGTTTGGGACAGCAGACTCTGTTCGTCTTGCACGAGAGCCGGATCGAGGCGCACCACGATGTCTATAGAGCGGTCTCCGTCGCGCAGGCTTCCGGCGGTGCTGCCGTCGTTGTAGGTACGCAGCGCCTGTGCCACGTCGCTAGCGCTCAGGCCGCTGCCCGCCAACCGCGCCGGATCGGGCGTAAAGGTGCGCTCCTGCCGGGTGGCGCTGAGGCTGCTCTTGAGGGTAGCGATATTGGTGTCTTGCGAGAGCAGGCGCACCACATCGCGGTTGCGCTGAATCAGGAGGGCCTGCGTGGGGGCCGTGAGTGCCAGCGTAATATCGGCGCTTCCACCGGGGCCGCCCTGCTCTGCCGACACCCGCAGTTCTGAACCCAGCAAGGCGCGGGCCACCGGTTGCAGCGCCTGCAAATAGCGGGCATTCAGCACTTCTATGCTGTCGCGCTGCGCCTTGGGAATCAGGGTCACGGTGAGGCTGGAAGAATTGGCGTTGCTGCCGCCCAGTGCGCCGCCGCTGCCTACGCTGGTCTGCACGAGGCGCACTTCGGGGCGGGCCAACAGGTTCTCTTCTATCCGGCGGGTGAGGCCGTTGGTGGTGGTCAGGTCAGTGCCCACCGGCAACTCTAGGTCTACCGTCAGAATGCCGCTGTCGCTGGCGGGCGTGAAGGCGAATCCGACGTTCCGCATGGCAATCGGCACGCTGAACAGGAAAAGGGCGGCCACCAGCATCACGATCCAAGAGCGGTCTAGGACGCGTTCCACACTGCGGGCGTAGGCGCGGGCCACCCCAGTGACGGCGCGGTTAGTGATGCCGTGCAGCGTGCCGGTCAGGGCTTCCAAAATGGCGTACAGCACAGTCAGGACGTAGCGCACCACAGCCAGCACCAGTGGGGCCAGCAGCACCGAGAGGCCCAGCGCGACGGGTACGGGCAACACTTGGGCCAAGCCCGCGCCCGCCGCTGCACCCGCCAGCAGCAGCCCAAGCCAGCCGCTAAAGCTGCGGATGCCCATCAACGCACGCCGCAGCAGTTCGGGGAAGCGGGCCAGAACACGCGGTAAGTCGCGCCAAGATACGGCTTTGGTTTCTTCGGTGTAGGCCATCCGCACGGTCAGGAACAGCAGACTTTCCAGCCAACTCAGCACGATGGCGGCGGCAATTCCTAGCGCAAACTGGCTAAAAAACTGGCCGATGATGCCGGGCATGAAGCTGAGCGGAATCAGGACGGCCAGCAGCGAAAAGCTGGCGGCAGTGACGGCGCTGAACACTTCGGAGCCGCCCAGCAACACCGATTTCACGCGGTCGTAGCCCATGTCGCGGTAGCGCTGCACGTTTTCGGCCACCACGATGGAGTCGTCCACCACGATGCCGATGGCGACAATGATTGCCAGCAGCGAAATGATGTTAAAGGTGAAGCCCAGCAAACTGAACAACAGGGGCGCGGCGCTGATGGAAATAGGAATCGCCAGAATGACCGCAAACGCGGCGTTGAGGCGGCCTAGGAACAGCAGACAGATGACGCCCACCGCCGCCACAGCGATCAGGAACTCTTTGAAGGTGTCCTTGATACTGCCCCGCGTCTCTAGGGTGGTGTCGTTGGCGAGGCTGAGGCTGTAGCCAGCGGGGAGCGGCTGGGCCTTCATGGCGGCCCGCACATTGTCGGTCACGGCTACAGAGTTGGTGCCGCTGGCCTTGCGAACGTCGAGCAGGACGGCGGGTTGCCCGTTCACGCGGGCAAAGCTGGTGCTGGCGGCGGCCCCGTCACGGATGCTGGCGACATCGGCCACGCGCAGGCCTGTAGACGGATCGACGATGATGCGGCCTACGTCGCTTACGCTGGTAGGCGTATTGCGGGTGGAGAGCTGGGTGGTGTTGCCGCCCTGCGTGACTGTTCCAGCAGGTGAGTCGAGGGCCGAGGCCCCAATGGCTCCCGTGATCCGGGCGGGCGTGAGGTTGTAACTCTGTAATCGGGCCGGATCGAGCAGCACCTGAATCTGGCGCTGTGGGCCGCCCGACAAGCCCACGTCGGCCACGCCGTCCACACGCTCTAGGCGCGGCACCAGCGTATCTTCGGCAAAAGTGGTCACGTCGGCGGGGCGGGCCGAACCCCCTAGCAGGGCCAGCGTCAGAATCGGCGTGGCGTTGGGATCGAATTTTTGCACCACAGGCGCTTCGGTGCCATCGGGCAGCGTGCCGCGAATGGCCGCCACCGCCTGAGACACGGAGTTGGCGGCGCTGTCGATGTCCACGCTATCGGCAAAGGTAAT
Source organism: Deinococcus sp. Arct2-2 (assembly GCF_004801315.1). Taxonomy (GTDB): domain Bacteria; phylum Deinococcota; class Deinococci; order Deinococcales; family Deinococcaceae; genus Deinococcus. The sequence continues at coordinate 25,744 of NZ_SSNW01000035.1, read as the reverse complement.
TACGACCGCCGATTGATTGCTGACGCTGGTGGTGTTGATGTCGATGACGCCCGCGATGGTACTCACGGCGTCTTCGACCCGGCGGCTGACTTCGCGGTCTACCTGATCGGGGTTGGCTCCCGGATAGGCTGTACTGACCGCCAAAATCGGAACCTCGAAATTGGGCAGGAGTTCTACGCCCAGCCGGAAAGTAGCCACCAGTCCGAACAGCACCAGCATGACGAAAATGCCGATAGAGAACACGTAATTGCGGACGCTGAAGCGGATAAAGGGATTGACGGCGGGTTCGGGCGTGCCGTCGGGGAGCGTGCCGCGTGAAGCGAGGTCTGCGCCGTCGGGGTCGTGGGTACTCATGGAGCGTCTCCTCCAGCAGTGCTTCCAGATGCGGCAGCGGTTTCTACCCGGATCGCCGCGCCGTCTTGTAGGCTAGGCGGCACCGGAGAAATGACCTGTGCGCCAGCCTCTAGCCCGCGCACCGCCACTTGACCACCGGATTCGGCCACCACCGTGACCGCCTGACGCCGCGCCACGTTGCCTGCCGCCAAATACACCGCATTTTCGCCGCTGTCGACCTGCACGGCCCCGCTGGGAATCAGGACGCCCTGCCCCAAAGTGGCGCGGTAGCGGGCTTGTGCGCTGGCTCCCACCGGCAACGCCGCGCCGCCCTGCACCCGCGCCGTGATGGGCACGAGGCGGTCTGCTCCGGCAATCCGGGGGCTGTCCTGCACGGTGGCCACATAATTGACGCCGCCGTAGCCGAGGTTCAGTTTGGTTCCCGCAGTCAGGGCAGCGGCGTCGGCGGGCGTGGCATTGAACTGCACCTTGATAGAACCGGGGTCGACTAACCTAAACACCGTGCTGCCCTGCCCCGCGAATTCTCCGACTTGTGCATTCAGGCTCGCCACCGTGCCCGCAAAAGGAGCGCGAACCGCCGTGCGGGCCAGATTTTCTTCGGCCTGACGCACTCCGGCCTGTGCGCTGCTGAGTTGAGCCTGCTGAAGCGGCACGCTGCCCTGAGCGTTCTGGCCGTTCTGAGACAAGGAATTGCGGGCCTGCGCCAACTGGCTTTGTGCCGTTGCCAGCTGCGCCCGCGCACTCTGCAAGTCGGCCAAGCTGATGCCTCCCAGCGTGTACAAGCTTTCGCTGCTCTGGGCGTTTTGCTGCGCCTGAGACAGCGTGGCCTGAGCTGCCTGCACCGCCGCATTCAGCGAGGTGGTGGCCTGCCCGGTGGTGGTGCGGGTCTGATTCAGATTGATCTGGGCCTGCTGCACCTGAAGGCGGGCATTCTCTAAGGCTTGTCGCTGTTGAGAATCGTCGAGTTGCACCACGACTTGTCCGGCGCGAACCTGCTCGCCTTCCGTGACCAGCACCCGCAGCACGTTGCCGCCGCTCTGGGCCGCCACATTGCTGTCCCGGTCGGCCTGAATGGTGGCGCTAGAGGTACGCTGCACACTCAGGGTTCCGGTGTTGGCAGCCACCACGCGCACACCGAGGGTGGTGGTTTTGGCGGGGGCGGCGTCCAGATCATTGCTGGTCGTCGCGGCGGCGGGTTTGGCTTCACCGTCTGCCGCCGTGTTGCCGCCGGGGGGCGTGCAGGCCACCAGCAGCGTCAGGGTCAGCAACGTCAAGGCAAGGGGTGATTTGGCAGAAAGAAGCCCCATTCGCCTCACCTCACCAGTCCGGTTACGTCATTGCCCGACGCCGTGGACAGCGCCGCCAGTGCCCGCCACAGGTTGTTTTGGGCCTGAATGACGACAAAGGCCGACTGCTGTGCCTGCACCTGCGCCTGCTGCACTTCTACGGCGGCGGCAGTTCCGGCTTTCAGGCGGGCCTGTGCCTGCGTCAGACTGGTTTGGGCATTGGCGCTGCTCTGGCGGGCCAAGGCCACCCGTTCCTGCGCGTCGCTGAGGCTGCGGTAGGCGTCGCGCACCTGCGTATTAGAGGCGCGGGCGGCGTCGTCAAGGCTGCGTTGCGCGTTGGCCAGCGAAGTCCGGGCGTCTTGCAGGGTGCGAACCGGGGTGTAATCGTTGTCGGCCAGCGTGACCTGCAAATTGGCAAAACTGACGCCCTGCGCGGCTTGCACGAGCGAAGGCAAGCGCTTGTCTAGGCCCGATTGCAGGCCCGCCAGCGTCAGCGTGGGCTTGGGCGGGGCAGGCGGGGCGCTCAATGTCAGGTCGGTCCCGGTGGGCAGGCCGATGGTGCGGGCCAGTTGCGCTTCCAAGACAGGCTGCTGGGCGCGGGCGTCGGCCAATTCCTGACGGTTCTGGTTCAGGCTGGTCTGGGCGCGGTTCACATCCAGTTGGGTCGCCACGCGGGCCTGAAGGCGGGCGCGGGCAATCGCCAAATTGCGTTCGTCCAGCGCCACCTGAGCAGCGTTCAGGTTCACCCGTCCGGCGGCTTCAAATGCACCCACGTACTGCCCCAGCACGGTCTGGGCAATATTCAGCTTGGTGCCGTCCAGCGTCGCGGCCTGCGCCGCCGCGTCCTGCTGGGCCTGCGTCAGCGTGGTGATGATAGACGTGGGATCAGCCTGCACCGCCTTCAGGTTGGCCTGCGCCTTTTGCAAATTGGCGCGGGCGGTGGTTACGTCGGGGCCGCTGGCGAGGGCGCGGGTCACGGCACTTTCTAGCGAGAGGCTCACGGCTTGGGCAGAAGCACTGGCCGCCAAAGAGAGGCCGAGGGTGAGCAGCAGGGCAACAGAACGGGTCAGGGTACGGGTCATGGGTGGCCTCCGAAAAAGGTGAGTGGTGAGTGGTCAGTGGTGAGTGGGAAAGGCGTGGTGGGCGAGAAATTTACGTTTTAGGTCACAGGGAATTTAGAGGCTTATTCGTCACACAATGTGCTGTCTAGCGCCCCCTAAAAACCCCCATTCAGCAAAGTCGGGTCAAGTTCGGTGCTGGCCTGTGCAAGCAGGAGCGAGGACACGTAAGCGTTGGCTGTGGCGGCGTTCAGCGCGTTCTGGGCTTGTGCGGCGCTCAGTTCGGCCTGCGCTACGTCCAGCGGCGTGACCAACCCAGCTTCCAAGCGGGCGCGGGTGGTGGTCAGGCTGGCCTGTGCGCGGGCCAACGCCGAGGCCGCTTCCTCTGCCCGGTCAAGCGCGGTCAGCAGGTCGGCTGCCTTTTGGCGCACGTCGAGGTCTACGCTTTGGCGGGCAGAATCGAGGGCCAACGCTGCGGCTCGCTGGCCTACAGTGGCGCTCGCTAGGGCGGTGCCTTTGCCGCTGCCGAACACGGGCAGGCTGGCGTTCAAGCTCAGGGCCAGTCCGGTTTTGGCCGTTTCGCCCGGATCGCGTAAGGGAAAGCTGATCTGCGCCGCCGCCACGCCCGATTTCACGTTCAGGCTGCCGCCCACGGTGCGCCCAGCCCCACCTTGCCCGCTCCCCAGTTGGCCGTACTGCACGCCCGCAGAAATATCGGGAATGGACAGATCGAGCTGTGCGGCGCGTTGCTGTGCCCCGGCGTCGGCCAGTTGTACGGTGGCGCGGATCACTTCGGGGCGGGCCACCAGAGCGCGGGCTACGAGGGTGTCTACGTCTGCGGGCGCGGCGGGCAGGGGCGGCACGGCATCGAAGGCGGCAGCGGTGGCAGGCAGCGTCACGCTTTGGCCGAGCAGATTCGCCAGCGCACGCGCCGCCAAGTTCACGGCGGTTCTGGCCTGTGCCAGCGCGTTTTGGGCACTTTGTAGGCCAGCGTCACGCTCTTGCAGGGCCAGTTCGGGAATCAGGTTGGCGGTGCGCTGGGCGCGGGCCACCTCCAGTTGGCGGGCGGCAAGGGCGGCCTGAGCCTCGGCCAACGCCGCACCAGCAGTGGCGTCCCGCGCTGCGCCGTAAGCCCGCACCGCCTGCACCAGCAGCGATACGCGGGCGTCGCGCAGGTCGGCCCCAGCGCGGTTCAGGGCGCGTTCGGCAATCCGCACGCCCTCGAAGGTGGCCGACCAAGGCAGCACGCTGGCCGACACCTGCGCGGTCAGCGTGGCATTGCCTAACCAGTCGCCGGAATCCAGCGGCACTTTGGCGAGGCTGGCGTCGGTGCCCACCGTGACATTTAGTCCAGCACGGGCGCGGGCACTGTCTAGGCTCAGTTGCGCCGAGCGGTACTGCAAATCGGCGCTACGCCACCCCGGAGAAGCCCGCACCAGCGCCAGCGTTTGCGCGAGGGTCAGGGCTGGGGCGGGAGCCAGAGCGGAGGCAGGGGCAGCTTCAACAGGAGCGGGCGTGGGCGGGGCAGTTTGGGCAAAAGCGGCGGGCGAACACAGCAGCAAAGCCGCAGACAGTAACACAAACATTGGCACAGACAAGGAAAATCGCATAGGGGCAGGCAACCTCGGGGGAAAGGGGAGCAAAATAGTGGTGAGAAGGGGACGCGGCGGAGCAGTTAACGAGTGCAGACTCACTTATCTTCAGACTTTACGGGAAAGACAGTCAAAAGGTTCCCACCTCACCCTCTGAAGGGTCAGCCCGGACGGTCACGGCTCTAGCCCCGGCCACAGCACATCCATCACGCCGCGCACCAGTCGCCCTGTTTCTATCGGCGGGCGGTGGGGGTCGGGCATCAGGTGTTCGAGGTGCAAGTACTGGGTCAGTGCGCCCATCCACAGCAGCGCCGTTACGTCGGCGTCTACAGGCCGAATCCGTCCCAGCGCCACTTCTGCCCGCAAGTAGGCCGCCACCGCCTGCGTATCCTCACGCATCGGGTTTTCCAATTTCATCAACATTGGGTTGGCCTGCCCGCGAGAAAACATCAGCATTAGGTTGGGCAGCAGGCGGGCGGCGGCCTCTAGGAGTTCTAACGCGGCACGTTCCAGATTGCGCCGCACGTCGCCGCAGCCCACTTGTGCATTCAGATTTTCGCGCCAAAGGGGAGCCTCGCGCAGCCCCACCACTTCCTCAAAAATGTCCTCCTTAGTGGGAAAGCGTTTAAACAGCGTGCCTTCAGAAATCCCGGCACGCCGCGCAATTTCGGCAGTGGTAGCCGAAAATCCATGTTCTAGAAACACTTCACGGGCCGCCGCCGTGATTTGTTCGTCGCTGATAATGCGGGGGCGGGCCATAAGTGAGTATTTACTCGCTAATGGGGCAGCCTGACCGTAGGGAGGGTGACAATTGCTGTGTGTGCCTTGAGCGGGCGCACACCCAACACCCCCGACACGGGCCTAGACTGCGGGGTATGACACAACCCAGCGGCGGCAAGCACTCTGGCGACTTCCAGCAGGGCGAGGTTGTTAGTGGAGAAGTGTTGATCAGCGGCGTAGACACCGGCCCCGCCGATGCCGAGCGCGAAAACCGGACGCCTACCGAGGATCACGCCCGCTTTCAACCGCTGGCGCACCCGGTGGAGGAACCGGAGGATGAGGACGGATAACAGGGGCAGGAGGACAGCAGAATGTGGAGCGTGGATCGTGGGAACAGCCAAACCACGATCTACGCTCCACGCTCTACATTCGCGTTACTTTTTCTCAGTTTCCTGCGGCCCAAATTGCCCTACCCCACCCGCCGCCTCGAACTCCGCCTGAACCGTCTCCAGCGGCTCCGTTGGCTTACTCTCCGCGTCTCCCGGCAACGTTTTGGCCCAGACTTCCAGCGCGTCGGGATAGGTGTCGCCGTCTGCGTCTTGTTCAGATTTCAGCAGGATAGAGAGGATTTCGGGGAATTTGGCCTTGCCACCCGCTTCGGCGTTGGCCTTAAACGTGGCGCGGATAGCCTCGCCAAAGGGGTTCCATGGTGCGCCGCCGGACTCCTTGACGTGGCAATAGCTGCACGACATCACGCGCCTGTCGAGGGCCGCCAAACCGCTGCCGTCATCCAAATGGAATTGGGTGATGGCTTGGAGGCGGTATTTGGGCAGGGCAAGCGCGGCGGGGGCGGTGAGGACGAGAAGGGCAATCAAGCCGCCTAGAACGTGCTTTTCGGTGAACCTCAGGCCAACCACTGCGGCCCTTTGAAGTCTCCCCCCAGAATGTCGCGGGCGTTGAGGCCCAGCCAACCCGTCAGTGCGCCCGCGTACACGCCCCGGAAATCCTGCTTGTATTTGATATCTCCCAGAGACAGGTCTTCCAGATCAGGACTGTCGCCGTGAATGCCGCCCTTGACGCCTTTACCCAGCGCAAACATCACACTGCCCTGCCCGTGATCGGTTCCGGCAGAGTCGTTTTCGGCCACGCGCCGCCCGAATTCCGAAAAGCCCATGACCACCACACGCTCGGCTACGCCCTGCCGCTCCAAATCGGTCTGGAAGGCAGCGAGGCCCGAGGCCAACGTCGCCAGCAATTCATCCTGCTCGCCGCGCTGCCCCGCGTGAGTATCGAAGCCGCCCAAGCTGACATACAGGATGCGCTGGCCCGTGCCAGACGCGATCAGGCGGGCCGCGTCCTTCAGTTGCGTGGCAAATTTGCCTTCTGGGTAAGTCGCCCCGGCCTTGTATTTGCCCACATTGGCCTGAACTTTTTGCGTGTTGCTCATCATTTGGCGAGTGGCCCGTACCAGATAGTCAGCCTCACCACTGCGGGGCGCGTCCAGCATGGCCCCGAACGCGCCTTCTAGGCCAGCGGGCAGCTTGACCTGAAAATTGTCTACGGCGTCGATGCTGGGCAAACTGAACTCGGCGGCGCGGAGGGCCTGCGGCGTGCTGGAGCCGATGTTGCTGGCACAAAAGGGATCACCGATCTTCTCAGCAATGCGGCCAATCCAGCCTTCGGCCTGCGCCTGCGTGGGGTCGGCGGTGTGCCAAATTGCCATGCTCGCAAAGTGGGAGCGGTTGGGATTCGGGTAGCCGATATTTTCCATCCACGCCAACTGGCCCGCGTCCCAGAGGCCCATCAGCGGTTTGAGGCTGGGGTGCATCCCTAGGTCAGGCCCAAGCGTCAGCACGTCTTTTTTGGGAATGGCGATGGTGGGCCGGGCCGCGTAGTACGCGCCGTTGCTGTAGGGGATCAGGGTGTTCAGGCCGTCGTTGCCGCCCGTAAGCTGAATAACGACGAGTGTTTTTTGTCCGGTGGCTTGTGTGGCTGCCCGCGCCAGAAAACCGGGCATTCCGCTGGTGGCGGCGACGGCGAGGGCCGAATATTTAAGAAAATCGCGGCGGTCTAGGGGCATGGGGGAACCTCGGATGTGGTGAGTTTGGCGGTGGAAGGTGAACCCCCCCGTTGCTTTGCAACGCCCCCCCTTAGAGGTGGGGATCTAAGAGCTTTTGCCCTCCCCTTGAGGGGAGGTGGCCCGTAGGGACGGAGGGGTTAGCTGTTAAGCGAGCTGAAATTCCGGGCTGATCAGCATCAAATAAGTTCGCTGCTTGGCGCTCAGGCCGTTTAAAGCCGCCGCCGTTGCTGCCCGCTCCGTGCCCAGCAGGGCCAGCGGCGTAGGCGGCGTATCCAGCGTGGGGGCGTTTGCGCCGAGGCTGAGGGCGGCGGCCAGTTGCATGCGCCCCAGCAGGGTGGTGTCGTTGATCCATTCGCGGCCCCCGTCCCAGCCCTTCACGGTGTCGGGTTGTAGCAGCAGTTGACCCATTCTTCCAGCGGTTTGCACCAGATTCAGCAGTTGCTTGGGTTCCATCTTGGGGCTGCCAAAACTCCGCACGGCAGCGGCAATAAAGTCCACCGGGCCACGAATCACGGCGGCGCGGCTGGCATAAAAAGCCTCACTGGACAGCAGTTCTTCCAGTACGGCGCGAATGTTGCCGCCCGTGCGGGCAAAGGTTTCGGCGCTGCCTTTTACGGCGGCTTCTGCGGGTGCGTCGGCTACAAAGGCGCGGTGCAGCTTGCGGGCCACGAATACGGCGGTGGCCGGATGCCCCGCCGCCAGCGCCAGCACGTCTTCGCCCGTCAGGTTGCCCGTTTTGCCCAAGTAGGTCTTGCGCCCGTTGTCGTGCTGCTTGGGGTTGAACACGAATTTGGACGCTTCCAAATACTTCTGGTTGCCGCGCCCGCCAGTGAATGTCCAGCCGCTCAGCGCCCGCGCCCCTTCCTTCACGTCGTCCTCGGTGTAGTTGCCGATACCCGTCGTAAACAGTTCCAACAACTCACGGCTGAAATTCTCGTTGGGCTTGCCATTGCGGTTCTGGTCGTTGTCGAGGTAACGCAGCATGGCGGGCGTGCGGGCCACGTCTAGCGCGAAGGCCGAGAAACTGGGCGTGGCCGCGTGCTTCCGCAGCACCGAGAGGTATTCGGTCAGCGCAGGCACGTTTTTCACCTTGTCGGTGCCCACCACAAAATGGTTGCTCCACAGCAGCGTCAGGCGTTCGCGCAGAGGGTGAGGGCCGTACAGCATCTCAAAGAGCCAGCGGGCGCGAATCAGTTGCAGGCCCGCACCCGGAGCGGCCGCCTGCGCCGGGTCGAAGGGATTGTTGGGGGCCACCGCGTCATCAAAGCTGAGCAGGGTGCGAGCGACTGTGCGGGCGTCGCTTCCCACCAGTACGCGAATTTGGGCGTCGGTGGCCCCGAACGAAGTGCGCCTCAGCAGATGCGCGGCGTCTTCGGCGGTCAGCGGGCGGGAATAGGGGGTGAGGGTCATGGGGGCGCTCCTGAAGGGCGGGGAGGGGGAAGGAGATCGTGGAACGTGGGAAAGGCGGGGCGGGCAGTGAATCTGGGGTTCTTATGTGTTGGAGTGGGGAGGTGGGGGAAAAGTTCCGGGGGTGGGGGGAAGGGCAATCGCGTTGCTCACTCACCCCCTCCCAACCTCCCCCCTCAAGGGTGAGGAGCTAAACCAAGTCCCTATCTCCCCGCATCAACCGGAGCGGCAAAAGTTCCCAGTCCCGCCTCATCCACCTGCCGCACGTTCGCCAATGCCGTTTTCAGGGCCGCATCGGGCAGGTTGCCTACCAGCCACACAAAGCGCACGCCCCCGCTGCCGGCCACCCGCACAGAAGCCACCCCCACCGCAGGGCGCACGTTGCGCGGGGCCACGATCAGGGCCAGCACGTTCACGCCGTCCGACAAGGTGATTTCGGTGCCGCCCTGCCCCTCGGCGCGGGCTTTGGCGGCGACGGGCGTAAAGCCAGCGGGCAAGCGCAACCCCGGCAAGGCGGCTTTCAGAACGGCGCTGAGGCCAACAACGGGCGGGACAGCTTGCACAGGCACGCGGGCCAACGCTCCATTCACCTTCAGGAAGGCGGCGCGGCGGGCCAAGGTGCCGTCTGGCATGCGTTCCTCGAAGGCCAGCGGCACATTCCATTCCCGGTCTATCCACAGGCTCCAGCGGGCCGCCGCGCCCTGCTTGGGCGTCAGGTCAAAGCGGGTGCTGGGGCGGCCTGCCACCGCCTCCGAGTCTCCCCGCGTGACCGTGAAATTGCGGGCCAACAACGCGGGCCGAAACGGGACGGCGGGCAGGGCGTTGGTGGTGCGCGTGGGCGTGGTGCGGGGCGGAAAAAATACACTGACTTCCACTTGCCCACGTGCCGTCCACTGGCGGGCTTTTTTGAGGGCGGCGGCGAGGTCGTCGGCATCGGTGGCCTGGGCGGTTCCTACAAACAACAGCCCCAGCAACAGCACTCGCCTCACCAGCCTTCTCCCAACGCATCCTGATAGACCGCGTAGGCGGCACTGGCGGGCAAATCCGCAGGCATCAGGGTGGGCCGCAGCACACTGATGCCTGCAATGACGGCGGCAGAAGCGAGGGCAGTGACAAGCGTGCGGTTGACCCATAGCGGGCGGGGAGCGGGCGCAGCAATCGCCTGAACCTGCGTTGCCTGAGTCTGCGCCAGCCTTGCGCGGTGGCCTGCCAAAAACCGCTCTGCCGCCCCCGCATCGGTCTCGTTCGGCGCTCTGGCTGCCGCGAACAGCGCGTCCAGTTCGGCGTCGCTGGCATTCCTCTCTGGCCCAATCATGTCCGGCTCAAACTGACTCATGGGGTCACTCCTGTTTTGGTCAGCAGCACGCGCAACGCGGCCCGCGCCCGGTTGATTCGGCTTTTCACGGTGCCCAGTTCCGCGCCCGTAATTTCGGCAATTTCGGCATACTCCAGCCCCGACAGTTCACGCAGGGCCAACGCCTCGCGCTGATCGGGCGGCAGCGTGTGCATGGCCCGAGCGAGGCGTTCGCGGAGGTCTGTATTTTCTCCCGACAACGCCAAATTGTGTGGCGCGGCGGGTTCCGGCACCTGTTCAAACGGCACATTCTGGCGGGCCTTCAGCGCCCGCGTGCAGGTATTCAGGGCAATGCGGTGCAGCCAAGTAGAGAAGGCGGCTTCTGCCCGGAAGGTCTTCAGGCCGCCGTGAACCGCGATAAACACGTCCTGCACCACGTCGTCTGCCGCGCCGGGGCCAACCATGCTGGCGGCAAGGCGGTGAATACGCGGCGCGTGGCGCTCAACTAGCACCTCGAACGCCCCCTCGCTGTGCGGCCCCGACTGCCGGAAGGCCTGCACCAGCGCCTCATCGGGCAAATGTTGGAGATCGGGAGAGTCATTCAAAGTCACCTCATAGGTTAGAGGCGGGAGGCGGGGGAAAAGTTCCGTAGGCTGACGTGGAAGGTAAACCCCCCCGTTGCTCCGCAACGCCCCCCCTTAGAGGTGGGGACAAAAGCTCTTGCGCTCCCCTTTAAGGGGGGCTGGCTGCGAAAGCAGACTGGGGGGTTCACCCGCGACTCAAATCTTCCCTTCCCCCGTTACCATAGGGGCATGACCGCCCGCACGCTTTCACCCTCTGCCGAGGATTACGTCAAACAGCTGTACGCCCTTGGCCTGAGTGGGCAAAAAGGCGGCGGCAAAGTCAGTACGCAGGCGTTGGCCGACGCACTCGGCGTGGCCCCAGCCAGCGTGACTGGAATGCTCCGTAAGCTCAGCGAGCAGGGACTCGTGTCTCACGCGCCGTATCAGGGCGCACGCCTGACTGCCGAGGGCGAGCGGGTGGCGCTAGAGGTGCTGCGGCATCACCGCCTGCTGGAACTGTTCCTACACCGGGCGTTGGGCGTGCCGCTAGACGAAGTACACGAGGAAGCCGAGCGGCTGGAACACGCCCTGAGTGAGCGGCTGGAGGCCCGCATTGCCGCGTGGCTGGGCGACCCCACGCACGACCCGCACGGCGACCCGATTCCTACGCTGGCGGGCAAAGTGCCTGCTCGCGCCGAGCGGCGGCTGTCTCAGTTGGCGGTGGGTGACAGCGGCGTGGTGGCCCGCGTGCCAGACGGCGACGCCGAGCAGTTGCGGGCGCTGGTGGCGGCGGGCCTGACCCCCGGCGTGGCCTTGCGGGTGCGGGTGGTAGACGCGGCACTGGGAACGCTGACGGTGGACATCGGCACGCCGGACATCCATCAAGTGGCAGACCACGCCCTCACACTGGCCCTCGCGGTGGCGGCGCAGGTTCACGTTCATGCTGGGAACAGTCATGTTGAACACAGCCATGCTGGGAACAGCCCTATCGGGAACACAGGCGGTTGAGAAGGAAGATCGGCCAACAAATTAGCGCGGCACACTTGGCCCTGACCTTCCTGACCACGCTGCCGCTGCCGCATGTACAGAAGGTGGAAGACGGCGATTTTGCGCGGGCCAGTGCCTACTATCCGCTGGCCGGGTACGCGGTGGGCGGCGCGGTGGCGCTGACGCTGTGGTTGCCGCTGCCCCTGCCAGACGGCGTGCGGGCAGCGTTGGCGGTGGGCGCGTGGCTGCTGGTGACCGGAATGCTGCACTTTGACGGCCTTGTGGACAGCGCCGACGCCCTGTTTGCCATGAAAAGCCCGGAGCGCCGCCTAGAAATCATTCATGACGTGCATGTGGGCGCATTTGGACTGGCGACTGGTGCCCTGAGCCTGCTGATGCTGTGGAGCCTGCTGGCATCAGATATTCCGGCATACGCGGCGGTGGTGGCAGCGGTGGCGGCACGGTTGGTGCTGCTGGCCCCCATGAACCTGTTTCCGGCGGCGCGGCAAGAATCTTTGGGCGCACGCTCACGCGAGGGGCGCTGGGGGCTGGCCCTGCTGCTGGCTGTGCCCGCGCTGCTGCTGCCGGGGGCGGGCGTGGCCTTCCTTGCAGCCCTGATCGCGGCGCTGCTGGTGGCCCGGTTCGCGGCGGGGCGCTTGGGCGGGGGCATCAGCGGCGATATTTACGGCCTCGTGGTGGTGGTGGCCGAATTGGTGGCGTTGGGGGCGTTTGCATGGGGGAAGGCTTGAGTCTAGATGCACCCCCACTCACGCTGCACCTGATCCGGCACGCGCCCACGCTGCCCAATGTTCAGCGGCGGTATCCAAAAGCCGGAGAAGACGCGCCCTTGTCGGACACGGGGCGGGCACTGGCGGCAAGTTTGGCGGGCACACTTCCGGCATCAGCACTAGCTTTCACTTCTCCGGCACAGCGGGCACGCGAAACGGCGGAGTTGGCAGGCTTTCCGCACGCGCAAGCGGCCCCAGCCCTGCAAGAAGCCAACTTTGGCGTGATGGCAGGCCACACTTGGGCCGAACTGGAGACGCAGTATGGGACGGCCCCACGAGACTGGATCGAGGCGTTGGCTGACCCCGATTCGGACTCTGGGCCACCGGGCGGCGAAACGGGCCGCGCCTTTCACGCCCGCCTACAAATGTGGCTAGACGCCCTGCCACACGCAGGAACAGTCATCGCTTTTACACACGCTGGCCCGCTGCTGGCCTTGCTGCGCCTGACCGTAAGTTTGAAAGCTGCCGAAATAGCGCCGGGGGGCAGGGGCACTCTTCACCGGGTCACAGCGTCTGAACATTCCGGCGGCGGGGACTGGTGGCTCTCGCATCTGAGTTCTCCTGCTGGTTAGGCTGGGAGCATGACTTCCATCCAAGCTCCCTTCTTGGTCACGGGCGGCACAGGGCAATTGGGCCGCCCCCTCGTGGCAGAACTGCTGTGGCAGGGGGCCGAGGTGCGGGTGCTGACACGCCGTCCGCCCGCTGCCGCGCCACCCGCAGGACTGACTTACGTTGTGGGTGATCTTGTGGCGGGTGCAGACTTGGCCGGAGCTTTGCGCGGCGTGGGCACGGTCATTCATGCTGCCCACGACCCCAGCAATCCTGTGCAGGACGTGACCGCCACCCGCAATCTGCTGCAAGCTTGCCGTGATAGCGCAACCCCGCCTGCCGTGCTGTACGTGTCGATTGTGGGCGCGGCTCAGGCCACCGCCTTTAGCTATTACGCGGGCAAAGTGCGTGGTGAAGCACTGGTGCAGAGCAGCGGCCTTCCCCACCTGATCTTCCGGGCCACCCAGTTTCAGGAGTTTGTGGCCGAAATATTGACCGGATTGACGCGCTGGCCGCTGGTACTGCTGCTGCCGGGGCAACTGCAACCAGTGGCTGTCGCAGATGTGGCCGCTGTGCTGGCCGACCACGCCCTGCGCGGCGCACGCGGAGAAGCGGTCTTGGCCGGGCCAGAAGTGCTGACGCTGCACGCCCTGACCCGGACATGGCTGGCCGCTCGAAATCAGCGCAAGCTGTTGCTGCCGCTGCCGTTCATGCCGCCTCACCCCTTTTTGCAGGCGGTGGGGCGCGGCGTTCTCACGGCACCGCAGGCGGCCTACCGGGGGCGCACTTGGGCAGATTTTCTGCGCGAATCTAACCGATGACCCTCATTTTCGTCACGGGCGGCGCACGCAGCGGCAAAAGCAGCTTTGCAGAGCGGCTGGCACAGGAGCGGGCAGGAAATCAGGTGACTTACCTTGCCACCGCACAGGCTTTCGATACCGAAATGGAAGACCGGATTGCCCGCCACCGCACAGACCGCCCCGCCGAGTGGCACACCGTAGAAGAACCGCTGGACGTGTTGGCCGCCCTTCAAGCCGCTCCCACGCCCGCCGTACTGCTGGATTGCCTGAGTTTGTGGGTCAGCAACCTGCTGCTGTCGGGGCTGGATGAAGCGGCGATTGTGGCGCGAGCCGAAGCCGTCCTGCACGCTGAGGCCCTGCGCGGCGGCCTGCTTATTGCCGTCACCAACGAAGTCGGCAGCGGTATCGTGCCGGGCAATGCGCTGGCCCGCAGCTACCGCGACATTCTGGGCCGCGTGAACCAACGCTTTGCCGCCGCCTCTGCCGAAGCGTATCTGCTGGCAAGCGGGCTGCCTTTGCGGTTGAAATAGGGAGGCAGGTGCAGGAGGAGGCACCGCTCAGGGACGCGGGAGCGGGGTCAGGACATATGTGGGATGAGTACTGTCAGAACGTTCAAGCCACCCGTTCGGAGTGTGTTCCTTCCGGCTTCACGACATGGCCGAATACTCCGCCCCGAATCCCTAACGGCCTGAAAATCCGTCTGTGAACGGGGAGCAGCATCAGTATGATCAGCACTGTAAAAGCGAAGGGCACTCTCAGCACAAGCTCAAGGCAAAGGGCGATAAGACAGATGACCCAAGCTTCTCTGACTCCCGCTGCCCGTAGTAAGCGAAAGAAAAGGACAAGGATCATAAAAAAACTTGCCCAAAAGAGTCGGGCAATCAGCAAGTGTGGCGGTGTTTGGACAACCTCGTAGTACACCGCCGCGCCGAAAAGCAAGACAGAATAGGAATAAAAGCAGAGCAGGAAAAGCCGCTCCCGGCGAGCAATTTCCCTCACTTGTTCATGGGTTGGGGCGAATGGAGCCGCCACGTTTGCCATTGAGCCAGCTTAGCGGAAGAAATGCAGTCCTAGCGCTCAATCTCGTACAAAAAGTCCTACTTCTTCTGCCCCTCTTTCGCCTTCTGCCAGCCATACGCCCGCACGGCGTCTATGGCAAACCACACGGCCAGAATGAGGCCAATCGCGCCTGTGACCCAGCTTTCGGCACGCAGGGCAAAAAAGGCGGCCACCGCACAGGCCAGCGCCAGCAGCAGGCTAAATAGGAACACAAGGTGGGGCGGCACGCGGCGTCCGAACATAGGGGCAGCGTACCGCGCCAACTGTCACGGCGTTCTGTCTAACCCGGCAAGCAGACGGGCGCGGCCTGAGAGATTCCTGACCGTTTGGCCGCGCCCGCCGTGCCAAACTGCGCCCAACAGATGCCTGACTTTGACGTGATCGTGATGGGAGCCGGACACAATGCGCTGGTGACGGCGGCGTATGCGGCCAAGGCGGGCCTGCGGGTGGGCGTGTTCGAGCGGCGGCATATCGTGGGCGGGGCCGTGAGTACCGAGGAACTGGTGCCCGGTTATCAGTTCGACTACGGCGGCAGCGCCCACATCCTGATTCGCATGACGCCTGTAGTGCGCGAGCTGGAACTGACCCGGCACGGCCTGCACTATCTGGAAGTCGACCCGATGTTTCACGCCTCGGACGGGGAGACGCCGTGGTTTATTCACCGCGACCCGGAGCGCACGGCGCGGGAACTGGAGAACCTGTTTCCGGGTCAGGGCGAGGCCTACAGCCACTTTTTGGACGAATGGACGCCGTTTGCCCGCTCCGTAGCTGACCTGTTCAACTCTGCGCCGGGGCCGCTGGACATGGGCAAGATGATGGTCAGCAGCGGCAAGGGGCGCGACTGGCAGGCCCAACTCTCGCGCATTTTGCGGCCCTACGGCGATGTGGCCGCCGAATACTTTACGGAAGAGCGGGTGCGTGCGCCGCTGGTGTGGATGGCCGCCCAGAGTGGCCCGCCGCCCACCGACCCCCTCAGTGCGCCGTTTTTGCTGTGGCACCCGCTGTACCACGAGGGCGGCGTGGCCCGGCCCAAAGGCGGCAGCGGCGGCCTGACCAAAGCGCTGCGGCGGGCCATAGAAGCCGAGGGGGGGCAAGTCTTCGTGAACGCCCCTGTAAAGCGAATTGTGGTGAAGGGCGGCAAAGCGCAGGGCATAGAGCTGGAAAACGGCGATATGTACACGGCCAACGCGGTGGTGTCGGGCACGCACATTCTGACGACGGCGGCGGCATTACCGGATGAACACGTTCCCGCAGCGGCGCGGCAGGTGCGCGTGGGCAACGGCTTCGGCATGGTGCTGCGCCTCGCCCTCAGCGAAAAGGTGAAATACCGCAACCACACCGAACCCGACAGCCGCGTGGGCCTCGGCCTGCTGATTAAAAACCAGCAGCAACTGATGAAGGGTTACGGCGAATATCTGGCCGGAGAACCTACCACCGACCCGCCGCTGATCGCCATGAGTTTTAGCGCTGTAGACGACAGCCTTGCCCCTCCCGGCGGAGAGGCGCTGTGGCTGTGGGCGCAGTATTACCCGTATCAGCTTTCTAGCGGAAGTTGGGAGACGCGCACCGCCGAGGCCCGCGAAAATATCCTGAACGCCTTTGAGCATTACGCGCCCGGCACCCGCGACACCATCGTGGGCGAGTTGGTGCAGACCCCGCAGTGGCTGGAAACCAATTTGGGCCTGCACCGGGGCAACGTGATGCATCTGGAAATGAGCTTTGACCAGATGTTCTCGTTCAGGCCGTGGATGCAGGCCAGCCAGTACCGTTGGCCGGGCGTGAAGGGGCTGTACCTGACCGGGGCCAGCACCCATCCGGGCGGCGGAATCATGGGCGCGTCGGGGCGCAATGCCGCCCGCATCGTGGTGAAGGATTTGACGCAGCGCAAATGGCAGAACCTAGGGGCGAGGTTGGCCTCTAAATGACCCCGCTGCTTCGGCGCGGGCTGCTGGCTTTTGCGGCGCTGGGTGTGGCTTTTGCTGGGGCGCTGGCCGTGCTGGCTGGACTCGTGGGTGGCTGGGCGGGCATTGCGGTAGGCGTGCCACTGGCGGGCGTGCTGGCGCTGGCGGGCGATCAGTTGGGGCCAGCCTTTGCGCCCACACTGCGAACCCGCGCCGCTGAACTGGCGGCCCAGACTCGCCCGTGGATGGCCTTCCTCGCCCTCTACGTCCTCCTCAAAGTGCCCGTTCCCCTGTGGCCCGCTGGCTTTTCCTTGCTGGGCCTGCTGAGTACCGGGGCGCTGTTTATTTCGGCGCTTCTGTACGTGCAGGAGAAGGAAAACGCGGCCAAAGCCTTAACGATGGCGGCGCTGGCCTTCGCGGTGGGCCTCGGCATAGAGGTGCTGGGCAGCCGCACTGGGTTTCCGTTCGGGGTGTATTCGTATGCCAGTGCGCCCGCGCCGACGCTGCTGACTGTGCCGCTGATCGTGCCGCTGGGCTGGTTCGCCTTCACGCTGGCGGGGCTGCTGCTGGCGGGGGGGCGGGCATGGCTGGCGGGCGTGCTGCTGGCCCTCTGGGACGTAGGATTAGAGCCGCTGATGACCGCTCAACGCTACTGGCTCTGGAACGATCCCGCGCCCGTGTGGGCCGGAGCGCCGATTCAGAATTTCGTGGGCTGGTGGGCGGTGGGCACGGCGATTGCTTGGGCGTTTACGCGCATTGCCCCGGACTTGTTTAGGCGATCAGAACATAGGTCTACGTTTGCCCTCGCCTACCCCGTAGAAGCCTTCTTTTTGCCGGGTGGCTTGGTGCTGGTGGGCCGGTACCTAGAGGCGGGCGTGACGTTGGTGGCGATGCTGCTGGGGCTGGGTTTGGCGCGGCTGCTGCGGCAAGAGCGCGGGCAGGCGGCAGGCGGCCAGCGTGCCTGAGCGGGAAACGCACGCTTGGGCAACGTGGATGGTCAGGCGCAGCATTCGGCGCAGCGTGCAGCACGAGTTGGCGGGCGTGTGGGTGCGCGGCACGCTGCCTTCTTTTGGCCCCAGCGGGGGCGCGGTGCTGGCTCCCAATCATCATTCTTGGTGGGACGGGTACGTGGTGCTTGAAGTGGCGGCGTGGGCTGGGGCAGACTTCCGGGTACTCATGACAGCGCATCAATTGGGCCGGTTTCCTTTTCTGCGGCGGGCGGGTGCGTTGGCGGCGGGGCAGGTGCGGGAGGCCGCCCGCTTGGCCCGCGCCGGAAGCTGGCTGGTGGTGTTCCCCGAAGGCGCGGTTCGGCCTGCTGGCCCGCTTCAAGAAGTCCGGGCGGGCGCGGCGTGGGTGGCCCGCACCGCACGCGTGCCGCTGGTTCCAGTGGCCGTGCGCGTGCTGATGCGCGGCGGCCAGCAGCCCGAAGCCTACTTGCGCTTCGGCTCGCCTGTCTCGGAGGCGTTGTTGCCCCAAGCTATAACGCGGGAACTGGCCCTGTTGGACGCCGAACTGGCCGACGCTGACCCCGAGGAACCGCTGGCCGGATACCTGCGCGTGTGCGGGCGGCGCGTGACCGCCAACGACCCGGTTGGTCTGCCTGCCCGAATGCTGACCCGGATTACGGGAGACAGGTGAAGGCGACACCTTCAAAGCGAGACGGGATAAAAACAGATTGGGGGCGGGTGTGCCGCTCAGTCGCTCTAGGCTTTATCTTCAGCAAACTTGCGGTGATGGCGGTCAATGCGGTCACGTTTCCCACCTTGCGGCCCCGGCCCGCAGGTGGCCCCCGCGTGTCTATTCTCATTCCCGCCCGCAACGAGGCGCACAACTTGCCGCGCACACTGCCCGGTGTGCTGGCGCAGGGCGCACACGAAGTCCTGATTCTGGACGACCACAGCACCGACGGCACGGGCGAACTGGCCTGCCAACTGGGAGCGCGGGTCATTCGGGGCGAAGCCTTGCCGGAAGGCTGGTTCGGCAAGCCTTGGGCCTGCGACCAACTGGCCCGCGCTGCTACGGGCGACATCCTGATTTTTACCGATGCAGACGTGACGTGGGGGCCGGGAGCTTTGGGCGCGGTGGTGCATCAACTGGAATCCACCGGGGCCGACCTACTCAGCGCCCTGCCCAAGCAAGACAACCAGACCCCCGGCGAGCGCCTGCTCACGCCGTTGGTGGATTTGGTGGTGCTGTCTTATCTGCCTTTTCCGGTGCTGAAGCTGCCCTTTCCGGCGGCGAGTGCGGCCAACGGGCAACTGATGGCTTTTCGGCGGGCGGCGTTCGAACGGGCGGGCGGCTACGGACTGGTCAAGAATGAAGTGCTGGAAGACACCCTGTTTGCGCGGCGTTTGAAGGCCCAAGGCGGGCGGCTGACGATGGCGCTGGGCGGCGACTGCATCGGCGTGCGGATGTATTCCTCGTATGAGGAATCGGTGCGCGGATTCGGCAAAAACTCGCTGCCGCTGCACCTCAACTCCCGCGCCTTGATGACGGTGGCCCTCGCCGGACATTTGGCGGTGTACACGCTGCCTTGGCTCTTGCCTTCCCCTGCTCTACGCCTGCTCCGGTTTGCTGGACTGCTGGAACGCCCGCTGACCAACCTGATCACAGGTCGCCGCAAGCCAGCAGATTTGGCCGAAGGGATGTTGGGGCCCCTCACCCCATTGCTGGCCTTGCCCGTGTATGTTCGGGCCATGCGGCGGCGGGTGACTTGGAAGGGACGGGCGTACAAGCAATGAGGGGGCGGTGGGACGAGTGTAGAGGGTGGAACGTGGATCGTGGAAAAGGCGCGACACCACGTTCTACCTCCCACGATCCACGTTCCGGGCGGCCATGACGCCTAAACATGTCATCGTTATCGGTTCCGGCTTCGCGGGCCTCGCCGCTGCCCTGCGGTTGGCGGGTGCGGGCGTGCGCGTAACTGTGCTAGACAGCCTAGACCGGCCCGGTGGCAAGGCGGCGCTGGGCTACCCGGAGTTTTCCAGCGGGCCAACGGTAGTGACCATGCCGCACCTATTCCGGGCGCTGCACGAGCGGGTAGAGTTGCCCTTGCCGGGGCTGACTCCGGCGCGGCCCACCACGACCTATCACTACGAGGGCGGAGCTGTGAAGGGCCGAACCTTTGCCCCCGAAGCCGTGTTGGTGGCGGGCCTCGACTCCACGCTGGAGCAACTGAGCAAGCGCGAGGCCCACAGCTACAAGCGCCTGCTGAACGCTTCTCGCCAGATGTACCGGGACGCCGCGCCCACCTTCATTTTTGGGCCACCGCCGAGCAAACTGGCGCTGGGCCGCTACGCCCTCACCCGTGGAGCGCGGGCCGCACCTTGGGCAAAATTGGCGCAGTACGTGAGGAGTGGGCCGCTGCTGACGCCGTTCTGGTTGCGCTTTGCAACCTATCTGGGAGCCGACCCTTACCGCGCTCCTGCCGTGCTGCACAATATTGCTTGGGTAGAGTTGGGCTACGGCGTCTGGCATCTGGAGGGCGGATTGGGCAAGCTGGCCGAAACGCTGCGGGCGCGGGCAGAGGCGCTGGGCGTGCAGTTCGAGTACGGCACCACCGTCACGCACCTGATCAAGCACGGCGGGCGGGTGCTGGGCGCACACACCAACCGGGGCGCAGTGGCCGCCGATGGCTGGATCAGTGCCGCAGACCGCGCCCTGACGCGGCAGTGGCTGGGGCTGGGGGCCGAAACTACCCCACGCGGCGTCAGCGGGTTTGCCCTGCAACTGCGTCTGAACACGGATGCGGGCCAGTCTCACCACGTGTTTTTTCCCGAACGCTACGCCCGCGAGTGGGCCGACATCCGCGCCGGACGGTTGCCCACCGACCCTACGTTGTACCTTCATACCGATGGAACGCAGGCTTTCTTGCTGGTCAATGCCCCGCCCCGCCCCGACGTGGCGAGCGATCCATACGCTTACGGCGCGTTCCTGCTGCAACAGCTCCAGCGGCGTTTTCCGGCCCACTTGCCCCCGCTAGAGGTGGACGAATGGCTGCCCCTCTCCCCTGCCGACTACGCCCGGACTGCCGTGGGCGGCGCACTGTATGGCCGCGCCCCGCACGGTCTAATGGGCAGCCTCCGCCCCGGCTGGACATTGCCGCAGGCCCGCAATTTGCGGCAAGTGGGCGGCACGGTGCATCCCGGCGGCGGCGTGCCGTTATCGGTTCTCAGCGGCTGGAACGGCGCGGGCGACTTGTTGGGCCTGCCTTACGACGAGCTCGGCGGAAAGGCGGCGCTGGATGAGGGCTGACCTCTCGGCCCTCCCCGAACCGCCCACCCGCCCCGGCAACGGCCACTTGCAAGACTGGGCGCTGCACCCGTTGGCCCTGATCGAAGAGGGTGCGAACCGGGCCAGAGCGGGCGGCCTGTTCCGTCTGCGGCTGGGGCTGCCTGCGGTGGTGGGCTTCAGTCCAGCCTGGAACCGGGCGCTCCTGACCGATCTGCACACCTTCCGCAGCGCCGGAAGCTTTTCAAAAGTGGTGCCGTATCTGGCAGGCGGCGTGATCCTCACCGATGCCCCCGCCCATGCCCCCCGGCGCGGCCTAGTGAATCCCGGCTTCAGCAAACGCCATATGGAAGTTCTGCGGGAGCGCGTGTGGGCTGCCTTGCCGCCCATCCCGACTGGAGAATGGGACGTGCTGGCTTGGGCCGACGCCGCCGCCCTGAAGATGCTGAATGCGGCTTACTTCAGCGGCGAGTTCGATCCCGGCCTGCTGCACGCTTTCTTGGCCCCGCTGCGCCACCCTTTTCCAGTTCCGGCCCTGCCACGCCCGCTGCTGTTTGCGCGTGTAGATGCAGAGTTACGGCGGCTGGCCCACAAGCGCCTGACCACCCCACGTCTGAACACTGGCGGCGGCGATGATCTGCTGGCGCTGCTGGCTCCCCTTCCCGGCGGGCTGGAGGAAACGCGGGTCAGCCTCGCGGCGGGCCACGACACCACCACGCACGCGCTGGCTTGGGCGGCGTGGCACCTCGCCCACAGCCCCGAATGGCACGCGCCCGCCCATCACCCCGCCGTGCTGAAGGAAGTCTTGCGCCTGTATCCCCCCGGCTGGATGGGCAGCCGCCGCCTGTCGCGCGACCTGCGCTGGACAACCTCGGACGGCCAAAGCGTGCGCTTGCCACGAGGCACACTGGCGCTGTACAGCCCCTACCTGAGTGGCCGGGACGCGGCGCTGTGGCCCCATGCAGGCGAATTCCGGCCTCAGCGGTGGCAGGCCGCGCCGCCTGCGTGGGCATATTTGCCCTTCGGCGGCGGCGAGCGCATCTGCCTCGGCATGCACCTTGCCCACCTGATGATCTTGGAAGCGTTGGCGACGCTGCCGCCGCTAGAACCTGTGCGCGGTAATGCCACCCCCCGCCCCGGCGTCACGTTGGGGCCAGCAGGCCCGCTGGTGGTACGCGAGCGGCTGGGGCATCCGCCTGCATAGCTTGACTGGCGCTGCATACCGCGCTATATTCTTTGTTATCAGCGTCCTTCGGGGCGCTCTTTTTGTTGTGGGCCAGCGTGACGCCGTGAGTGGAGCGATTGCTGTTCTTAGACCCTCAGACCGCCCCCTACACTGACCCCATGACGCTCGGACTCAAGCGCGGAACCGTCGCCCTTCGACCCTCATCCGCCGAGTATCCCGCGCTGTTTGGGGAAGAACGGGCCAGAGTCCGGCAGTCGCTTGGTGCGTTGGCGTTAGACATTCAGCATGTAGGCAGCACCAGCATTCCCGGCTTGGCGGGCAAACCGATTCTCGATCTCGCTGTGGGCGTCCAACACACAGAATAGATGGACGCCTGCGTCCCGCTGCTGCAAAGCGTGGGCTACACGTCTTTTGGAGACCGCGAAGGCTGGGGCGAGTATTTTTTTGCCAAAGGGAACGACGATGCACGCACGCATTACCTTCACCTGCTGCCCATCAGTCACCCGAAATGGGCCGACTACCTGCTGTTTCGAGACGTTTTACGGCGGCGGCCTGATTTGCGGGGCGAGTACGGCCAGATTAAAACGGCGTTGGCTGAGGCGCACGCCGAGAATCGCGCCGAGTACACCGCCCAAAAGGGAATCTTCGTGCAGCGCGTGCTTGCAGAGTTTGCCTGCTAGCCTGCCGCTATGACCCTTCACACGCCTCCTTTTGAAACCGTGTACGGTGCGGTACAGCCGCTCGATTGGCTGTGCCTCGCCCCCCATCCCGACGACGCCGAGATTGGCGCGGGCGGCACGCTGATTCGGCTGGCGCGGGCGGGACGAGCGGTGGGCGTGCTGGAACTGTCGCGGGGCGAGAGCGGCACGCAGGGCACACCGCAGGAGCGGGCGGCGGAATGCGTGGCCGCCGCCGAAATCATGGGACTGGCTTGGCGCGGGCAACTGGGCCTGCCCGATGGCGGCCTCGCCGATACCCCCGCCGGAGCGCAGGCGTTGGCCGCCACGTTGCGGGCGGTGCGGCCCCGCGTTCTGGTGGTGCCGCACCACGCTGACCGTCACCCCGACCACTTCGGCACCTACTCGCTGGCCAAACGCGCCGTGCATCTGGCCGCGCTGAAAAAAGCCGACGTGGCGGGTGACCCCCACCGAGTCTCCCGCGTGCTGCTGTATCAGGGCAACGCCGACATTCGGGCCACTCTGCTGGTGGATGTGGGGGCCGTGATGCCCGACTGGGAAGCCGCCATCCGCGCCCATACCAGCCAGTTCAGCGGCGCGTACATCTCGGAAACGGTGACGCCCGAAATTATAGAGCGGCGGAAGGGACGCCTGACCTACTGGGGAACGCTGCTGCGGGTGCGCTATGCCGAGGCGTTCGAGACGGAAGAGCCGCTGTTGGTTGACCCGGAGAGGCTGTGAGGGGAGTGTGGTGGGTGGATCGTGGAACGTGGGAACAGCGTAGGTGGGGAGAAAGATCAGGGTTTTTAGCTCTGAAGTTTGGCAACCTACCTAAAGATTAATTTCACATCTCCACGATCCACGATCCACGATCCACGATCCACGATCCACGATCCACGATCCACGGTCCACGGTCCACGGTCCACGATCCACGCTCTACCCACTCACAGGTTTGGCCCCCAATTTGTGCCCCGGCCACAAGTAATACAACTCGGTCAGCACGAAGACTGCCGCGCCGAGGCCGAACACTCCGGCTGGCCCCGCCAATTGCCACGCCGCGCCGCCCAACAAGGGGCCGATGGCGTTCCCCAAACTTTCCGTTGCCATCACGGTGCCCCATGCGGCGGCGCGGTGTCCGGTGGGCAGGGTGCGGGCCACCAACCCATTCCAGCCCGCAATGAATGCGCCATAGCCGACGCCCAAAATCAGGGCCACCAGCGGCACACGGTCACGCAGACCGGGCAAGGCGGCTAGGGCAAAAGCCAGCGCCAGCAGCAGCAATCCGGGGGCGAGGGCGCGGCGGGGATGGGTACGGTCGGCAAGGCGGCCCGCCAGCCACAGGCTAAGGCCCAAGCTGATTCCGAACAGGATTCCGGGCAGAATGAGAGCAGACAGCGGCAACGCCAACCTTGCCAGCAGCGGATAAATGAGCGTGATGACCAGCCCCGGCGCGAGGGTTTGGGCAAAGGCAGCGGGCAGCAGCACCCCCACCCGTGACCACCCCGCCCAAGGGTTCCGCGCCGCGCCAACCGGCGAATCTTGCTTGGGCAATTGTAGCGGCCAGAGCGTGAGGGCCAACATCAGCGCAGCCACTTGCACGCCCAGCAGCACCGCCCACGCCGTCTCAGGGCGAGTTTGCATCAGCGGGCCAACCAATAAAATACCCGCCAAAATAGCCGGAGTCGCCACCAGATTGCTGACCGACAAGGCCCGCGCCGTGCGTTCTGGCCGCGCAAACGCCTGCGACGCGCTCATGACGCCGGGCCACAGCGCCGCATACGCCACGCCCCACGCCACGCCGCCCAGCACCAACCACACGGGCGACGGAAAAAAGTGCGTGCCCGCCACAACTCCCAAGCCCAACACCGCGCCCAATGTGAGCAAACGCCCCAGCCCCCAGCGTTCGGTCACCAGTCCTAGCGGGCCTTTGGCGAGGGCGTCGGCCAAATAGTGCGTGCCTACCATCAGGCCAATCAGACCTGTAGAAAAGCCGAGGCTGGGGCCAGCAACGGGCAGCACCGACACCACAAAGCCCGTGCGAACCATTTCGGACGCCAGCAGCAGCGCCAACAGTCTCCACACAGTTAGGGGGCGCGTCCAAAGCATTAGGGGCGATTGTAGCGGCATCATCTCCGGCTCTGACAAAACGAGCAGGCCGATGGAGGGCAGACCTGCCGTAAGCACGCTGTTTCGTAGGGGAGCGGTTCTAGTAAGGGAGCGGTGTCAGTAAGGGAATAGTAATGACCATCTCGTTAGACTCGGTGTAAGAGAGCTGCCGCTGTGCCGAGCAGCCGTTTTTCATGCCCACCGCCTTCCCTATCCTCACCTTTCCCCGTTCTGCGTCAAGGAGTTGCCCACCTATGAGCCTGTTCGATCCCATCGATTCCGATTACCAATCGTTTCTGTTCGTGGAATCCGTGGTGTTTCCGCAGGTCTTGGCGCTCCCCACGCACGAATACGTGCCGGAAGGCGAACTGTATACCTTCTGCTTTGCCAACGGCTACGGGGCACTTGTGGTGCGCCTGAGCGGGCATACGATGGCCGACGCCTTCGACTTGTGCGTGCTGGACTGCACGCAGCAGCCGCCTCAGCCGACTTTCCGTACCCCTGTCGCCGCTACCGTGTTGTCGGGCTTGTCGCATGAATCCGTTGCGCAGTTGTTGGTACGGGCCGAGCGCTTGCCCCGCCACGCGGCCTTGTCTCAGGCGCACCCGTCGCTACTGGACGAAGTGTTTTAGGCGGCGTATACATAGGTCTAAAGGTCTAGGGTCTAAGGAAGGGCAATCGCTTTGCTCACTCGCCCCCTCCCAACCTCCCCCCTCAAGGGAGAGGGAGCAAAAACCACGACACCGCCACCTACAGCAGTTCGCGGATGTACCACTCGAACACATCACCATTCACCGCGCCCTCGATCACGACCGGTGCCACCGGCCCACTGCACTGCATGGCACAGATGAGCGTTTGATTCTTTCCCCAGTTGCGGGGAACCTGTCCCACAGCACGTTCATCGCTGGGCGCACGTCCATACCGCTTGGTCAAGGCAGTATGGAAGCCACACTCGTCAAGGAAGACGACCCGGGTAGGCGCGTTCAAATAAGGCGCGAGGTCGTTCAAGAACTGCGTTCGCAGTTCTTCATTCCGTTCTTGAGCGACCAATGTTTTTTTTCTACGGTGGCAAAATCAGCTTATCCCAATCTGCTTCAAGTTGAGCGA
>NZ_SSNW01000034.1 GCF_004801315.1 Deinococcus sp. Arct2-2 | reverse complement strand
GCGAGGGAATGATTGCGGTCAGCGATGAACCGTCTTTCCCGGCCCGACAACGCCACCAAACGGCGGGTCGCGGAACGGGTGCCTTGACGCTGCAACGAGGACTTGACACGGGCGAAGCTGTCTTTGATCTGGTTGTTCTGCTTCCCGGAGAAAAACTGGGTGCGGTTGCGGGTATCGGTCACGACGGCATGAAAGCGCTGCCCGACATCCACACCGACGACGTTGGTGTGATCTCCCGGTTGGGGATCAGGCAGGTCGACTTCGACGCTCACCAGCAAGAAATACTGTTTCTTCGATTTCTGGTAGTACAGCTTGGCCGCGCCGACTTCGCTCCCCGAACGAATGAGATCAAGGTGTTTGGCGTAGCCCTCATAGGTCATGACCTGACGGCCTTTAAGGGTCAAGACGCTGACTCTGCCGTCTTTCTTCCAACTGTAATCCTTGCCGTACTGGTATTCCAGAGTGCGGGAGACGAATTTGGCAGGACGTTCGAATCCCCGAAAAGGACGTGGGGCGTAACCGGGCTTCACACCCTGAATGACCTTCTGACGGGCATGGTGATCTTTGCACTTCGTCCACAGCCCCTTGTAGGAGGCCGCGACAAGTCGCGGGGCGCTGCACGCCATCTGGGACGGCAGCCCGATGACCTCACGGAGGTGGGTATACACCTCGCTCTGAATCTTGGCTGCCCCAGAACACTTGTTCATCTCAAACGCCCGCACGGAGGTGTAGTTCAGCGCGTCACGAAACGCCAGCGTCGCTCCATCAAGGGCGGCTTTCTGCGCCCCCGTATGGTTCAGCTTGAGTTTGGCCGTGAGCGTCATCTTCACCAAAAGGAAAATATTATTATGTCTTTGAAAGAACAAGACGCTTTGGCTTCAATTTCGGCTTCAGCGCCCCGCCCTTCGGGCGGCTGGGCTCTCCCTCCCATGACTAAAGTCGCGTGCTTCCCGCCCAGACCCAGTGAATCGCCGCTTCTCTTCAGAAGCAATCGGCCCACCAGATTCTTCCTGTCCAAGCCCAAAAAGCGTCGAGCACGCAAAAATGGTCACTTGGCTTGCTGTCGCGCCGCTCGTCACAGGCCGAAACCGGCACCGACAGGGGAAAGCCAAGGTCTGGCGGACACAGACCTGAACTCCCTAGGTCGGGCAGGCGTCGCGATGGGGGGTCGGCCTTACCGGCACCAGACCTCTTTCAATACCCGCATAACGTTGCCTCCCACGGCTTTGGCGATATCGTCGTCGCTGTATCCGTGGGTGACCAACCAGCGCACGATATTCGGGAACGCCTCGGCGGGGCTCTCAAGTCCGTCCACAAACGGCACCTTCTCGTACTCCAGGTGACCGCGCGACGCACCTATGGACAAGGCGTCACTCAGGGCAGTATGCAGGCCCACATGGTCTCCAAACAACACGTCCGGCCCGAAGGCCACATGATCAATACCAACCAGATTCACGCAGTACTCGTAGTGCTCCATAAATGACTCAATGGTGTGGCGTGGGTTTTGCACGGAGATGGTCGTGTGTGGGGCCGCCTCGATCCCGATGACGCCGCCTTTCTCGGCACAGGCGCGGATCACGTCGTCGGGTTTCAGGCGGTTGGAGTTCCACAGTTGACGGGCACCGGCATGGGTAATGAAGATGGGATGATCACTGGCCTCGATGGTATCGAGAGAGGTCTGGTCGCCGGAGTGGCTCACGTCGATTGCCATGCCCAAGCGGTTCATCCTCCTGACAGCCTGCCGTCCGAAGGTGGTGAGCCCACCATCACGCGGTTCCTTAAGCCCGCCTCCCAGTTGGTTGCCCTCGCTGTAGGCGATGCCCAGGCACCGCACGCCCAAGCCGTAGAGGACATCGATGCGGTCGAGTTCGTTCTCGATCATTGCCGCACCTTCGAGCGAGACGATGAAGGCAATCTGCCCGTTGGCCTTGGCATTGACAATGTCTTCGGTGGTGCGGCACAGCACCACCATGTCTTGATGGTCGATGTCGGACAGCCGGATCCCGAGGTCGTGGATGATGTCCGTCCACTTCCATCCGCCGCGCGAGGTAATCATCGCCGTGCCGTTCATCAGGTTGTCGAAGACCGCGTCCAGCCCGGAGACACTCAGGCCCTCGTATCCGGTGAAATCACGCCCCCAGCGCCG
Source organism: Deinococcus sp. Arct2-2 (assembly GCF_004801315.1). Classification (GTDB taxonomy): domain Bacteria; phylum Deinococcota; class Deinococci; order Deinococcales; family Deinococcaceae; genus Deinococcus. Next base: position 50,975 of record NZ_SSNW01000034.1, on the reverse strand, counting down.
GAATTCCATGAATTCGTCCAAGTTCTCAGGCGCGATGAAACAGTGATCGTGAAGCGAGATGATCAGCTGCTCCTGGAAGATCCGTTTGACTCGCCGCTCCTGTTCCTCAGTCACCGCCACCGGACGGCTGTCCACCCGCTGAAGCTCAGGGCTGAGCCGGAACTCTTTGTAATCTTCCCCAGGCTTGAGGTAGGAAAACGACTGATAACCGCTGTAGCGTTTCGGTTGCATAGGGCCTCCTTGAAAATTGTTCAGTCGGTCGGGTCGGTGGCGTCCCGGACGGCGTCGCCCAACAGGTTCGTGGCAAGCACTGTGATGAGGATCAGGACGCCGGGGTACAGGGCCAGGCGGGGCGCCGTGTAGAAGTAGTTTTGGGCGCCGCTGAGCATGTTGCCCCAACTGGCACTGGGCGGCTGGATGCCCAGGCCCAGGAACGACAGGGCCGACTCCGCCAGAATCGCGGTGCTGATCCCCACACTGGCATTGACGATCAGGGTGGGCAGGATCTGGGGAAGCACGTGCCGGAAGAGTACCCGGCTGTCATGACTGCCCAGGGCGCGGGCCGCCTCGACGTATTGTTCCTCACGAAACTTCAGCACTTCCCCGCGCACGAGCCGGGCCAGACCCATCCAAGACGTGAGGCCGATCACCAGCACCAAGGGGACGAGTCCAGGGCCAAAGAACGTGAGGGTCAAGACGCTCAGGAAGAAGGCGGGGAGGGCCAAAATGCCGTCTGTGACCCGCATCAGCAGGCCAGCCAGCCAGCCCCCATAAAAGCCTGCCAGCGCGCCCACCAGCGTCCCGACACTGACGGAGACGAGCACGGCGAACAGGCCGACCATCAAACTGATTCTCCCCCCCAGCATCAACCGCACCAAGACGTCCCGGCCGCTCTCATCGGTGCCGAGGGGCTGGGCCAAGGTGCTGGGTGCCAACTGGCGGGCGAGATCAAGAACGTCTGGGTCAACGGGCCGCACCACCGGTCCTAGAAAAGCGAAGACCACCACGAGGACCAGGGTGGCGGCCGAACCAAGGGCCACTGGATCGCGCCGCAGCCGCCGCCAGGAGCGCTGCGCAGGAGCCTGGGCCAGGTAAGCGCGCGTGGTCGCCAGCTCAGCCATCGGTGCGGATCCGGGGATCAATCAGGGGATAGACGAGGTCAATGAGCAGATTGAAGAGCACGACTGCGGCGGCGACCACCAGGGTCACGCCCAGGATCAGCGGGTAATCCCGCCCCAGCGCGGCCTCGACGCTTAGGCGGCCCATGCCGGGCCAGGCGAAGATCGTTTCCGTGACGGCCGCTCCCCCGACCAGACGCGGGAGTTGAAGGCCGATGACAGTGACAACAGGAATCAGGGCGTTTTTGAGGACGTGGCGCACATGAACAGTGCGCTGGGGAAGCCCCTTGGCCCGGGCCGTCCGGACGTGATCCAACTTGGCGGCGCTGCGGACGCTGGACCGGGTGTAGCGCAGCAGTTCTGCGATGGACGCGCTCGCCAGCACGACCGCTGGCAGCAGGAGATGCCGCAGCAGATCAACTAGGTTGCCCTCCATGCCCGTGGTGTACATGCCCCCCGCGGGCAGCACTGGGCGCAGGACAGCGAGGGCGATGATCAGGATCAGTCCCAACCAGAACACGGGAACGGCCAGCACGACCACACTGATGAAACTGACGAGTCGGTCGAGCCAGGAATGGGGCCGAAGACCGCTCAGCGTGCCGAGGGGAACGGCGACGAGCAGCGTGAGCGTCAGGGCAGCACCTGCCAGGATCAGCGTATTGCCGAGGCGCGAGGCGATGACTTGGGTGGTGGGGGTCCCGAACAAGAAGCTCTGGCCGAGGTCGCCGCGGACGGCGTTGCCCACGAATTTGAGGAACTGAACCGGTAGGGGGTCATTGAGGCCTAGCCGCGCTTCGATGACCGCCCGTTCGGCGTCCCGCAGGGCCGGGTCAGCCAGCGCCGCTGGCCCACCAGGAGCGAGCCGGACGATGAAAAACGTCACGACTGCCACCACCGCGAGAACGACCAGCGCGTGGAGGACGCGGCGGGCAACGTACCCGGGGCTGAGCATCAGCGCAGCTGGAAGCGCTCGGTGTACCGCAGGGCGTCGCGGATACCCAGATCTGGAACGCCGGTCAAGTCCTTGCTGATCGCCTGAAGTTCCTTGGGATAGTACAAGACGAGAACCGGCGGATCCTGCATGGTGAGGCGCTGGTAGGCGTTGTAGATGTTCTTGCGGGCCACCGGATCCACTGTTTCACGCCCGCGCTTGAGCAGCGAGTCGGCCCGCGCATTGCTCCAAGACGCTTCATTGTTGTCCTGTCCAGTGGCGTAGAACGAATATTGATCAGGATCGGGCGGCGTCGTCCACCAGATCAGGTTGGCGTCGTATTTGCCGGGAATCAGGTAATCGCGCACCAGGGTGCCGAATTCCAGGGTTTGCAGGGTCACGTCCATGCCGATCTTCTTGAGATCTTGCTGCACGGCCAGCGCGGATTGTTCCCGGGTCGCGTTGCCCTTGTCCACGATCAGGGTGAATTTGAAGGGTTCACCTTTGGCGTTCACCAGGGTGCCCCGCGCATTGGGCTTCCAGCCGGCCTGAGCGAGCAGCTTGAGGGCCTGCGCCGGATTGTAGGTGATGGGCTTGATGGATTTGTCGTAGTAGGTGCGCAGCGCGGTGGGAATGGTTCCCGTGGGGTAATCCGCGTACCCCTTCAAGATGCCGTCGATGATGGCCTTGCGGTTAACCGCGTACTGCATGGCCTCACGCACCTTGGGAGCCGTGAACAGGGGATTTTTCAGGTTGAAGAACACCAAGTAGTGCTGGACGGCGTTGGCCTGCTTGATGGCAATATTCGGAACGTTCTGGACGCTGGCCAGGTTGCTCGGCTCCAAGGTGACCCAGTCCAGCTGACCCGAGCGGAGCTGGGCCACCTGCGTGTTCAGATCCGGGACGACCTTGAAGGTGATGCCGGCGAGCTTCGGGGCGGCCCCGTAGTAGTCCTTGTTCGCCTCGAGCGTCACGCTGGCGCCCGGAACGACGCGCGAGACCTTGAACGGCCCGGTACCGATAGGCAACTGACGGTTGAAGGCCGTATTGGAACTGAGATCTTTGCCCTCCAGCAGGTGTTTCGGCAAAATCCCGGCATTGTGTCCCAGCAGGATCAGAAACGGCGCGAAGGGGCGGGAGAGGGTAAACCTGACAGTGTACTTGCCCCGGGCTTCCACAGATTTGATGCTGCTGAAGTCGGACGCCAGCCGTGAACCGCTCTTGGGATCGGCGGCCGTCTTGAAGGTGTAGACGACGTCATCGGCCGTGAACGGCTTGCCGTCGTGCCAGCGAACGTCGTCCCGCAGGGCGAAGGTATAGACCAAGCCGCCGTTCGTGACCGTCCAACTCTTGGCCAGATCCGGCACCGGTTGGAGGTTCTCGTCGGGCCGAACCAGTCCAGGGAAGAGCACCTTGTTGACCAGGATGCTGCCCAGATCCGGCGCGATCAACGGGTTCAGGATCGGGTCGTTGATCAGCGGCAGTTGCAAGATGTTGCTCTGCGCGCCGGCCAGCCCAGCGGCGAGGGCGAGGCCGAGCGTCATCAGCGTACGTTTCATGATGTTCCTCCTTTGACCGAAAGCTCAAGGTGGTTCAGGGCGTCCCGGACGGCGACCCGGGCGTCACCGAGGTGCGCGAGCAGCCGGTTGAGTCCCCGGGTGGCGTGGGTCAGGATGAAGCCGCGCTGAGAGACGTCTGCGCCCGGCAGGGTCTGGAGGACGGCAAGATCGGGCAGTGGGGGCACATGCTCAGCCGGGTCGTGGAAGAAGGCCGGTGACTGCGTGTAGTTGACCTGAACGAGGTGACGGGCCAGGGTGATCAGCGCAGCATTCACGCGGCGTACCTGCGGGGAGGTGAGAGACTCGCCCGTGAGGCTTCCTGCCGCCCGCATCAATTCACGCAGATCGGACCTCAGCGCCTCGACGGCGTCCTGCGCCCGGCTGAGGTTGAAGGCCGTCCCGGTCCCCTCACCGTACTCCGCGAGCGTCTGATCGAACTCGTCGAGAATCTGGACGTAATCGAAAGGAATGATGGTCTGGTTCGCCGTGCGGTAAGCCGACAGCAAGTAGATTTTGATGTCTTTGAGGAGGATGCCCCGGTCAGCGACGTCCAGGGTGTCGTCCTCGGTGTGCCAGGCGATGTTGCCGCCACAGCCACCGACCGCGTAGTAGCCCTTTTCAGCACGCAGGTCATCCGGCATGGTGGAGAGCAGCATGAAGAACCCGCTGAGGCCGATGTTGTTAAACGAATAGTCACCCGCCCGCACGGGCCGCTCGGCCTGCATCTCCTGGCCGGTCACGTCGCGGATGATATTGGCCGCCCAGGCGGTGGCCTCGGCCATCACGCTGACGTCCTTGTACTCGGTGGCCCAGCGGCAGCCCGGCGAGTCGCAGTTGATCTGGGCGACGCAGTTTCGGTACAGCTCCAGGGCGAAGTGATCGGCATACCAGGTGCTGCCGGCGTAGCGGCCGGTCGAGTGCCCAGGCCACCAGGCGATGCGTACAGATCGGCGCAGCCCGGCGCGGTTGTTCCACAGGTTCCGGGCCACCTCCAGCAGGGTGGCGTCGCCCACCGCGTTGTCTCCGACACCGTAATCCCAGGAGTCGTAGTGGCCATGCAGCAGCACGAAGGCCTCGGGATCCTCGCTTCCGGGAATGGTCACCACCGGCACCGGCGACGGGAACCAGCCCTCCTCAAGTTCGGTGACCATCACTGCCGGTGCGCCCGAGCGGGCCAACTCGATCAGTTGGTCGCCATCGGCCCGGTTGACATTGGCGACGGCTACCCGAGGTTTACGCGGCAGATCGTGCAGGTCAGGTGTGCCCCAAATGCTGGTGCAGATGCCCCAGTGCGCGCGGGCGCCGGGATTGATGGCGATCACCCCGAGCGCGCCGCGCCGTTCCAACTCCCGAATCTTACCAGGCATGCCAAAACCCTCGGTAACCACAATCTTGCCGGCGACATCGACCTCGCCGTCCAGCAGGGCGCTGGAAAACATGTCGTCGGCATTCGCCGCGTACTGGCTGGGCTGATACACCAGCGGGGCCGTCAATCCCTGCGGGAAGACCGCGCTCATGGCCATGGGTTTGGCCGCGAAGGTGAGGCCGCCGGCCGACACGCTGGCCTGACCCGGCAGGCTCAGGAACAATTCCGGGACATGCACCTCGACGGGAATGCCCAATTCACGCAGGTGACGTTCAATGTGCGCTGCGGCGCGCCGCACGTCGTTCGGATGTTCCCGCTTGAGCGTGGAGAACGTCGTGATCAGTTCCCAGGGTCGGTCGAGTGTGACGGCATCGAGCAGCTGACGTTCTTCAGCGAGCAGCATACCTTTCTCCCTATGATTCACCAGATGAATTATCGGTTCACTCAATGGAATTTAGTTAGCGTATAGTGTGAGGTCAGCGTATGGGAAAGTCAAGTCCAACACCCGATTCACCGCCCGAGTACACCATTTCCGCCTTGGAGGACGGCCTCCGGGTGCTGGAACTGGTCGGACAGGTTCCGGAACTTAAAATTCCGCAGCTCGCCGCCCAGGCTGGCATGACCAAAAGTAAGGTCTACCGTATTCTCCAGACACTGGTTCATCTGGGCTACGTCAGGCTCGACGACGACCACGCCGCCCACCTGGGCTCTGCCGCGTTGATCCTGGGCCAGCAGGCTCAGGAGCAGCACTCGCTGACCCAAACCGCGCGGCCGGTACTGGATGACTTGGCGCAACAGACGGGGGAGAACATCCACCTCGTGGTCCGCGAGGGGCAGCACTCCCTGGTGATCGATGTCCGCACCTCCCCTCATCCTGTGCGGATGTTCGCCCGGGTCGGCCGAATTGGACCCCTGCACGCTGGGGGCTCGTCCAAGGTGCTGCTGGCGTATGCACCAAGCGAGGTGCTCGCTGCCCTGCTCCGTACACCGCTGGAGCGGTTTACGGCCAGCACCATCACGGATCCAACGGCCCTGGAACAGGAACTGCGGCAGATCCGGGAGGACGGCGCCCACGTCGCCATCTCCGATCTCGAAGAGGAGACCTTCTCGATCGCCGCCCCGATCTTCGATTTCCAGGGCCAGGTGGTCGCCTCACTGAGCGTGGCTGGCCCCCTGATGCGGCTCAACACAGAAAAACAGAGGCGGTATCTGGACGGCGTGCAGGAGGCCAGCAGGCAGCTCTCCATGAAGCTGGGGATGACTCCAGACAAGCGTGACCGTTTCTAAGCCGGCGCCCACGTCGTGGGTCCTTCTTTCCACCACTGCTGGCGGTTGCGTTGCTTTCACCGGAGAGGGGGAGGCGGACTCGCCGTAGCCGAGCCGAAACCTTTTTCCCGTTTCCCGATGGTCATTCTCCAGCCGCCCAACAGACAGAGGAGGTTCGCGTTCTGTACCCAGAGAGTTCAGTTGCCGATCACGTGGGGCATCCCCATGGCCCAGCACCCTTATACCCCCGAACTCAAGCGAGATGCTGGGCTAACCCCCTTGAACAGGTTGCCTGTCCCTTCTGATGATTGCCTGCGAACCACTGCGCCGAGTCGATAGGCCTCTTGCAAAAGTCATGAGTGGCAGGCTTGGGTGAGGGTGCACAGCGCCGCGGTGCGCTGAACCCGGAGCGCGAAGCGACGCCGACGTCTCTCCACGTCCTTCAACCCGCGCAAGATCTTCAGGCGACGGATGATCGGCTCGGTGCCCTGCCGGGTCTGGTTCAGCACGCGACTCTCCTGACGCTGTTCGGCACAGCGCGGCGACGTCGACGTCGCCTGATAGGGGTACTGACGCCATGCCTTCTGGGCCCCGGCCTCCCCGCTCAGCGCCGTCGCGTTGAGCCACCGAAACCCAGCGTGACGCAACAACTTCAGATCGTGGACGGCATTCGCACGGATAACCGTGTCTAGGAGGCACGGCATCAGCATGCAGATCAGCCGCCGGAACGTCAAACTACGCCTCTTTTTCTTCCCGCTGTCGCAGCCGCGCCGCTTTTTTGGGCCGTTCGCACGGAACCTCCGAGGCATCAACCGCCACGAGGCTGTCAACCGTAGGCGCCTCCTGGAAGACGCGCTTTGGGGGCATCTGGAACGGCTGAGAGGCGGCGAGGGCGGCCTTGACACGTTCCACCATACGGTGCACGCCCTGGTCGTGAATCTCCAGTCGTCGCCCAAGTGCGCCAAGGTGTGGGACTCGCGCCAGACTTCCAGCCACATCTGCAGGTGTTGAGCCACGCTGGGCGGCCCCGTGTCGTCTGACGTTCTCCCCGGTGTGCCAGCACCGCGTCCATCTCGGCAAGCGGTTTACGAACAGGAAAATCAGTTTCATCACCCCCCATTGAGCGTTTAGGATTTTGGCCTGAGCACGGCTCCTTCTTGTTGAACACTGTAATCATCGCCGGCGTCGACCAACCCCTTTCTATCCAACACCATGGACTCTTGACCGGCGATCAACAAAGATGGGGCGCCGGCACTCTGAATTCACTGCACCTGAAGACGCGTCCCCAGAGAGAAGCCCATGAACCGCCGGTGGTATGAAAAGAGATGACGAAGCTCGGCAAGAGCGCCTGTTGTCATGACTGGCCTGGAGTTGATCCTGCCGCCGCTGTCCTAGGCCGTCCGCGCGGAGCGCATCGGCCGACTTGAGCCGGAAAACCTCCGTAAGCGGGCGATGGTGGCCCGCCGCAACCGGGATATCTCAGCCCTGCAGGAGATCGCCGAAGCGTTACACCCGCGGCCATTGAAGGGCAGGGCAGCCGCCCCGGCTCTCCTCACATCAGCGTCACCTCCGAACCAGCGTCCTTTAACCGGCCCAATTGACGGCTCTTCCAGTCGCTGACCGCTTTGCTCACCCGGCTGAGCCCGCACACTGAGGTCATGGCCCGTCAGCCAAACTTGCTGTGACCCGCGAACAAAAGGGTCTCGGCGCTTGCCTCGATCGCCAGCCGTTTGACCAGGGCTTCCTCAATCACTGCATTGCTGCGCACCCAGCCTCCCAGCACCAGCACCTCTGTCGCGCCGACCGCCACCGCTTGAGCGGCAGGCAGATCGAGCGTGATCGCCGTCAGGGATCGCCCGGTTAGGCAGGGGTATACGGAGACTGGACCAAAAGTTCTGATCGTGTTGCCTTGGAACACTCGTCGGACAAGCAGCGGCGGGTGGGTGTGCTTGAACCCGTCCCTATTTTCAGAGGAAATTGCGTCCAGAGCGGGCGCAATGTTACCAGCCAGGTGCTGAATGCTCACCACTGGGAGGCGGTAGGGTTTCGGGTCAGTCACGGCGGGTCAGCTGACCCCGATCCGGTTCAATCGACACGGCCTTAGCTCCCCCACCTCAGTCATCCCACCCTCAACCCGGTCTCAGCGGCGCTGCTGGGCGTCGGCAATGAAATCATGTGGATACGGCGCCGGCTGGGCACTGGCCGTGTTCAGACGGGCCAGTTGCTCCCCACTCAGCGTCCAGCCACTGGCTCCCAGATTATCTTCCAATTGCGCCATGGTTCGGACGCCCAAAATCGGCGCCGTCACACCGGGCTGGCCCAGCAGCCAGTTCAGCGCCACCTGCGACGGCGTTTTGCCGCTGTCCTCGGCCACCTCAAACAGGGCGTCCAGCACACCCCAAGTGTGTTCGTTGTTGTAGTTGCTCCACGACTCGCCCCAGCCTTCTTGCTCGGCTTTCTCGATGCGGGAACCGGACACCGGCTGATCCATGCCCCGGCGAAACTTGCCGCTCAGCCAGCCGCCCCGCAGCGGACTCCACGGAATCACGCCCAGCCCTTCGTTCTCGCACACCGGCAGCAGATCCCATTCGGTGCTGCGGCACAGCAAGTTGTACTGGGGTTGCAGGGAGCTGAAGACTTCCCAGCCATGCTGACGGCTCAGGTCGATGGCCTTTTGCAGCTGCCAGCCGGTAAAGTTGCTGACGCCCACATAGCGCACCACCCCGCGTTTCACTAAAGTGTCCAAGGTGGACAGCGTTTCTTCCAGAGGGGTCTTTGCGTCCCAGCAGTGCACCTGATACAAGTCGAGGTAGTCGGTCTGCAGGCGCTTGAGGCTGGCTTCCACCCCGGCAAGGATGTGCTTGCGCGACAGGCCGACCTCGTTGGCTCCCTCCCCCATCGGGAAACGCACTTTGGTGGCGATCACCAGATCGTCGCGCTGCTGGGTACTCAGCCAACGGCCAATGGTGGCTTCCGACGCGCCCGTGCTGTATACGTCTGCGGTGTCGATGAAGGTGCCGCCAGCCTCGACGAAGCGGTCAAGCATCGCGTGGCTGGTGGCTTCGTCGGCCTCCCGGGCAAAGGTCATGGTGCCCAAGCACAGTGCGCTGACCTTCAGGCCGGTCTTTCCCAAAAAGCGTTGTTCCATGGCCCGAGTCTCCCGGCAAGGCTGGCCGTCCGCGCTCCAGTTTGGTGACGCCTCCTTAAGATTCGAACGGCAGGTACGGAGATGACCAACAGTCAAGAGGGTGTGCGCGCCAGCAGCACCGGGAGGAGCTTTACTAACAGGTGCGGCAGATGGCGTTATTGCATCCGACCTCTGGCTACCGCTTGCTGTATCAGGAATTCAAAGCTCAAGGCCAAGCCATTGGCTTACACAAGATCCGAGTGGCGCTCGGTGAACTGCGGCTGCATCCCCCACAGCCTCGGAAAACAAGACACCCTTCTCCCAAAGTATCCAGTCCTCAGGACTGGCCCGAAGGACGCCGGGGACACATCGATGCCACACGCCTGTCCCTCCCGGATGGCGTTTGCTGGATTTACTTTGTGCTGGACGTCATTTCACGGGTGGTCTTAGCGAGCCGGGTGGTGCGGAGCCTGTCCATGCACCTCGCCAAGCTCACGCTTGACGAGGCCGTGGCCGTCCTGCGGGCCGAGGGCCACCCGGACACCATCCTCGTGCACAGTGACGGCGGCAGCGACTTCACGGGTGAGGTCTTTCAACAGAGCTGTTTGAAGTACGGCCTCTGGGTGCGCTCAACAGTATCCCAACCAGGCGGCACCGGAATCCTGGAAAGACTCAACAGAACTTACAAACCTCGGGTGCTAGGGGGTAGGCAGTGGGACATAAGAAAGCGGAAGCTCAGGTATGCCTACCAAAGAACTCCCGCTGGCTCAGGGTAGCGTCGAAGATCTGTTCACGCTCATCTCCGTGTATGTTGATGATGATCTGCAAGCCGCTGCACACATCGGCTTGTTTGTCTTGCCCCACGAGGTCAATCAGAAGGGCAGGTACAGCGAGCTGATGACCATTGCGCTGGTGGGCGAATTGCTCGGTGAGGTCTCTGAACACAAGTGGTTGGCTCAGGTACGTTGAACGTACCGGGCACTGTTTCCGTGCTTGCCAGATCGAACCCGGTCTCTCCGGATTCAGTCGAATGTGGAGACGATTTACGCCGACCTCGCTCTAAGACTGTCCCACTTCGACGACGACACCGTGGGCGTGATTGACAGCACACCGTTGGTGCTGTGCAAGGGGACGCGCTACGCGCGACCCCGAGCGATCACCGAGGCGGGCAGTGGACGCGGTGGGCACGGAGGCTACAGTGTCAAAGGCCGGTTTTACGGGTTCAAGCTGCACGCCATGATTGACGATCATGGCATGATCGTCCGCTGTGCCCTCGCTGCTGGGAATGAGAGTGATCCGCCGCTTGCACGCACGTTGTTGGACGAGGGTGAGGGGACGTTGGCCCTCGGTGATTGGGGCGACCAAGGCTGTGGGGTCTATGCACAGCCCAAGAGCACTATGAAGCAGTCGCGCCCCTGCTGGGGCGCGACGGCGGAGCCTCAGAAAGACGAGAGAAACGGTCTTTTCTCGTCTCGATCGCTCATTTCACCTCATGCTTCCACAGCTCAATTCTTTTCGATCCATTCGCGCCCAGGTGTGCCGCAAGATTGCTGCCCACAATCTGGCCTTGTTCTTTGGTGGCCTTTGACCCCCTAGCACTCGAGGTTACAAAGATCAATTCGCTTTCCGTCACAACTGGCAGACGATGGCCGAGGTTCGCGCGGCTATGCCTGGCTTTCACCGCTGGTACAACCATGAGCGCCGCCACTCGGCGCTCTACTACGCCACGCCTTGGTCGACACTCACCTCATCGGCGAACGCTCGCAACGCCGCTTGAAGACTTTCCTAGAGCACTCCCGCTGGAGTCAGTCACGGCAGATCCGTTTAGACTGGTGAAGGCCACACAACTTACACAGTAATCCTGTACCTTCTGAACTTACTCACGTTGGTGTTCACGTGCCAGAGCAGCAGCGGCATTGAAGTGTACAGTGAAGATTGTCCCTCTGTGCAGTTGAGTTTGCACGTCGATGCGTCCACCAAAATGTCCTTGAACGATGTCATGAATGATTGCCAACCCTAAGCCAGTGCCTTTGCCGACGGCTTTGGTTGTGAACATCGGATCAAAAATCTTAGGCAACACCTCTGCCGGAATGCCCGCACCGTTGTCTTCCACCTGGAGCCGAAGTTCACTCCCTTGAAGACCGAAGCGCATATCGACCCGGCGTTGTCTGGTTACCGTCTCACAGGCGTGAATGGCATTGATGACCAGATTGGTCAGGACCTGAGTGAAGCGGCCCGGTTCACCTTTAAGCATGAGGTGGCTCCGCGCCGATTCCAAGTGCAGTTCCACTTGTGCGGCGCGCGCTTCGTGAGCCAACATGGCCAGCGTATCTCCAGCCAGTTTCACTGGATCGAATTCACTAACGCCCTGCACAGTGTCACGGGTATGGCTGCGCATCTGCCGGATGAACTCCCCAATTCGCGCCGTGGTCTTACCCGCGTCGTCTAAGGCCGTGAGGGTTTCGGCAGCGATTTCTCGGTGATCATCGGCCGTGACCCGTGGGTTACTGATGGAATTTTGGTACTCCTGCACCAGATTGCGCGCCACATGCAGGTAATTCATGGTCGCGGCCAGTGGCGTATTGATCTCATGCGCCAAGCCGGCGGTCAAGCGCCCTAGACTGGCGAGCTTCTCACTGGACAGCAACTGCCGCTGACTGACCTTAAGGGCACTCTCGGCTTGCTGGCGGTCAGTGATGTCATGGGAGTTGATCACAATCCCGCCCACATGTGGGTCACCAAGCAGGTTGGTCATCAGCCCTTCCAGCGCGCGCCACTCACCGTTGGCATGCCGGAAGCGGAACGTCGGCCGGACGGTGGTGCCGGCGCCCCCCGTGACCAGTGCGGCCACTATTCTGAGCACTTCGTCATGGGTCTCTGCCGGAAGGTACTCAAGGACGCTGTGTCCGATCAGATCTTCAGGAGCGTACCCTAGAACGGCGTTCACCGAAGGGCTTTCGTACAGAATGACACCACGCTCATCAAGGACGGTGATGAGGTCCGAAGCGTTTTGAACCAAGGATCGGAAGCGGCCTTCGCTCCGCTCCAGGGCTTCTTCCGCATGTTTGCGGTCGGTGATGTCGCGGGCGTTGGTCACGATCCCCCGGACGTGTGGATCGCTCAGCATGTTGGTGATGGTGATTTCTGTCCAGCCCCAGCTGCCGTCTATTCGGCGTTGTCGGTACATACCGACGGTTTTGGTCTCCGGCGCGGCCAACACTTGCTGAAAGTCTGCCTGTGCTTGGCCAAGGTCGTCCCGGTGCATGTGGGCAGCGAAATGCCAACCGAGGACCTCGTCGGGTGCGACACCATGTTGCCTCTTGACAGCGGGGCTGACGTAAGTGAAGCGCCCTTCAGCATTGAGCACCGAAAAGACATCTGTACTGTGCTGAACCAGTGAGTACGCCCGCGCTTGCCGGAGTTTCACCTGCAAATCGGCATTTTTTTGGGCCGTGACGTCAATCGTCACGCCGCTGAGGGCCCTGAGCACTCCGCTTTCCACCACTGGTGTGGTGAAGTCGCGTAACCACACGACCATCCGCTCCGTGGTAATGGCGCGGTATTCAACGTGGTACGGCTTGCCACGCAGGTTGGCCGTTTCAGTTTCACTCAGCACCCGTTCTTGGTCGTCGGGGTGAATGCAGGCTTCCCAGAGGTGCGGGGTACTCATCCACTCTTCCGGCGTGTAACCAAGGAGCGTTTTGATTTTGTGGTTCACAAAAAGGGTGCGCTGCGAACGGGGATCGATTTCCCAGACTACGCCGTCAACGACCCCCAAGAGCGCCTCATAGCGCTGCACCGTCCGGCGCAGCGCTTCGTTCTCCGTGGCTAAGTCGTCCGTACGGCGTCTCATAGGGCTGGAGCACCCTCCGTATCCTGTACGGCACGGTTGCGGCCTTGACGCTTGGCCTCATACAGGGCCTGATCCGCCCGCGCGAAAACGTCTACGGCCAGTTCTTCTGGCGCGTGCACCGCGGTACTTGGTAAGCTGGCGACACCAATACTGACCGTGAGTGACAATGCGTGACCCTTCCAGCGCAGCGGCAAGCGTTCAATGGCGCCCCGGAGGCGCTCAGCAATGATCAGCGCCCCCGCCGCTGGCGTGTGCGGCAACAGCACCGCCAGTTCTTCGCCCCCATACCGCCCGGCCACATCCGAACGGCGCAGGTGCTGCTGGACACAGCCGCCCAACGTGGCCAGGACATGATCGCCTGCCAAGTGGCCATAGGTGTCGTTAACCGCTTTAAAATGATCGAGATCCAGCAGCAACACACTGGTCGGCACCGCGTGCCGGGCGGCCAGCTGAATCGTTTCTTCCAGCCGCATCAACCACGCCCGTTTGTTGACCAACCCCGTCAAATCATCGATCGTCGCCAAACTATACAAGCGGGTGTTCTCAATGGCGACCGCCGCCTGAGCCGCAAAAATTTCCAAGAGATGCAGGTCGCCGTTGCCCGGCCCGGGATTGTCGACCATCACCACCCCCAGCGTGCGCTCACCGGCTTTCAGCGGCAAGATGATTTGCGGGCCGAGATAGGCTTGGCCGCTCTTGACCGCTGTGCAGATCAGTGTTTGTTCCGCAGGTGTCAACACGGCCCACTCCGTGTGGTTGAAGCGGCCCGTTCCGATTCGAAGCGTGAACTCCTGCAACTCAGTGGTGAGCACCGCGCCGCTGGGGGCCAGTGCGGCCCGTTCCGGAGTCAAGGTGGCTAGCACCGCGCTGGGAAAGCCCAGTAGTCCCTGAATCTGCAGCAAAATGCCCAGCAGCAGGTCATCCAGGGGTTGCAGGCGGTGCAACTCTGGGGCGGCTTTCAGGATGTACTCCAAGCCGCTGCGCGACGCGTGCAGGGCCCGGACATGCTGAAAGGTCTTCAGGGCGGCGTCCACCCACACCAACAGCTTGTCCGGTCCTTCAGATTTGTCGTGGTAGCCCTGGATGTCCAGCTCACGCAACATTTGCCGGGGGGGCTTTTCCGAAGCGTAGCCGGTTTGCAAGACAATTTGGACTTGGGGGTCGAAGGTGCGCACGTGCTTGACGACCTCTTGACCGGTCATGCCCGGCATGAAGTAGTCAAGCAAGATCAGGTGGACGTCTTGCCCCCGACACAACCGAAGGGCTTCTTCACCACTGGCGGCTGACAGCACCTCATGCCCATCGACTTCGAGCAAACGGCAGAGGGTGATCCGCAGATCGTCGTCGTCGTCAACGACCAACACGGTGTATCCGGAAGATGGAGCGGTGGTGCGTAGTCTGGCCATGAGCGTCTCCGTAGACGGATACACTAGGGTGCCGATCCTGACAAAGACATGAACGCCCCAGCAACGTCAAACATTAACAGGCTCCCTGGGAGGCAGGGCGACACAGAAAAGTCTCTCATGAAAGAAGATCTGCCGACCAGGAAATCTTTTTAGAACTCGACACTTCAGCTGAAAATCCAAGCAATGCGTCTGAGATACCCCGTGTTTATCAGAGGCGGGCGTTTCCAGTTCAGCTCAACATTCGAAGACAAGAGAATTTCCAGCCCTGCCCAGCCTCGGGGTCCTGGCCAGGTGTCCCAGTAGGGTGGTCAGGTGGGGACCCCCCACAAGCTGCCCGGCTACCGATCTGCGTTCGCGGTCATCGGCCACACGGGCTGGCTCCACCAATTCACGCTGAAGCACCGCAATGTCGAGAAACGTTTTTTCGCGCAAGGCGTCGAGCTTTCCCGCGACGCTCCTTCTGGTCTCGGGTTCACCACAGCTGGAGGGATACAGCCGCTGATATCGGCGGCGCTGGAGAGATGACCAGAGGCTGACCCCGAGGCGCCCAGCGGCGCTTCAAGACGGGCTTATTGGTAGTCCGTTGAGTTGTCTTGGTGATCCCAGAAACACGTTGTTTTTCGCGGCGTGGTTTGGTCGACCTCAGCGACGGACACGGCCTCTGGCTCGTTCATCAGGCTCAGTCAACGGACTACCATTATTGACCTCGGCTGAGGTTGGCAACGCGCCGCGCTGTTCGCTCGTTGAACAAGAAGCCAAATTCCGCACTGAAACGACGCTCTTGCGCTCATCGTGTTGCCGACGTATGCGGAGATCCATAAGGCCAAATCGTCCCTCATCCTGCACCCACAGCTGCACCTGTTTTCCGCGAGAGGCCGCGCATGCCGTTCTAAAGACCGTTTGGACTTTTTGATCAAGCCCGCCTGTTGTGCGGCCGCCACGTAAACATGAACCGGACCCGGCACTTATCCTGTGCATCCGAGCTTTCTCAAGAAGCTTCCCGCAGAGGGAGACGTCCCCTCTCCCCCCATTTGCTCGTGCACGGAGGCTTGCATTGGTTGGCTTGTTCACAGGACCCTCGTTGCGGGCGGCCTCTAAAGCACTTAAACCAGCCGCTGCTCCGGGTTCAGGGCCGCAGCAGCTCTATTCCAGCGCCGTCGGTCTACGGCTGCCGCTGCTCCACCTTCGTTGTAGGCCCGAATCAACGTGCTGATCGTCGTGCGCAAAAAATCCGTTACCGCCTTGATCTCCGGAATCGATACCCTCTTGCTGTGAAGCCACAGGATCTGCCCGCGGGATCGCTGCACCGGACACTCGGCCTGTGGATCAGCGAGTTCCACCTCGTCGGCCGTGTGGGGCGGCCTCAGCGAAGCAGCTCTTGGAGTTGGAACTCATCTGAGTCCCGTATGAACCAGGAGGCGCTGAAAGATGTTTGACAGGGTCAGCCCAGTACATTGACTGGATGACCGCTGCTTCTCCCGTCCGGGCCACCCGGGTACTGCTGAACGTGCTGCTAGAAAACGGTGTTCCGGTAGATACTGTTATCGGTGGCAAGGCCGCCGCCTACTTGCGGCGTCAGCCAGGCGTCATCCGGGCCGACTCCAGTTCGTCGGGGAACATGGAACTTCACTATGACGCTGAGCAGGTGACACTGGTAGAGCTGGGCCGAGCGCTGGGGCGAGCCAGGTTGCGCATGGGCATTGTGTAATACAGACGGAAATGCGCTATGAAGGACTTTCAGGACCTGACCCCCTAGAAACGGGGAACGAGCTCACGGGGCAGCATCATGAGGAAGCAATAAAACACCTGAATGACCGACCTCAAGGAAGCCCTCGGCCTGAGCGTCTCACGTAGAGAGTCGGGCAGGACAGAAGCGGCCTGACAGCATGATGGTAACGAAAGTTTGATCCACCAGTGGAAAGCCCCGTTTCTGAAGACGGGCCGGGTCCGCTTGGCTGGAGAGCGTCCGGATCAGGGCGTCAGGCTGCTCAAACGCGAGCACGGCCATCTGAAGTGGATCCTGGCAAATAGCAGCTGAAGTTGGATGGTGCGCGAACAGTGCGGCAGCTCTTGGCAGAGCCATCCCCAGCTCAGCTTGCGGCGCTTTCATCAGTACACCGGCGCCGCGTCGTGGCGATTTTGAGACCCACTGCACAGCGCGTGGACGCAGCCACGAGATCGTCGGTACGAACGGCCGCGCCAGGCGACGTTGCGGCACCCCACCTCTGGCCAAGGGTGCTGGATCAGGAATGAAAAGCTCAAGGCAACGCCATTGGAGTGCACCGAATTCAAGCGGCACTGGGTAAACTGCAGTTGCGTCCCCAGAGCTTCAGAAGACCAGGACACCTTCACCATAGGGCTGCAGCCCTCAAGACTGGCCAGCAAGACGCCAGGTGCAGATTGAGGCCACACGCCTCCGACTTTTGGATGGCGCCCGCTAAGTGGACTTCGTGCCAGACGTGCTTTCACGCGTGGTCTTGGCCGGCCAGACTGAAGGTTGACGGTGGTGAGAACCAGCAGCACAAGCGTTCCGCACACAGCTGTGGTTCCCACCTGAGAGTGCACCGAGTGCGCGAATGTCAGGCGGGCAGCGGCGACGCCTGCCGGAGCAAGGAGGGTGCCGCCCACGTCCGTCGCCACACCCAAGTGAGTCCGTACCGCTGCGCATAGGCCAGATTTTGGGGACGGTCCATTCGGGGTGCCGAATGAGGAATGGGTGGTGACGCGTTCACTGCCTGTACTCACGCGGCAAGAAAAGCCGCTTTTGAGGGGGCAGCGCTTCTAAGGCAGGCAGAGGCCGGGCGATCAGGTAGCCTTGGCCTTGGTGGCAACCCAATTCCCGGAGGAGGTCGCACTCCTGCTGCGTTTCGATTCCTTCCGCAATGGTGGTGAGGCCCAAGTTGTGGGCCAGACTTATAATGGCCCGAACCACTGGCAAGGCGGACGAATCCTGATGAAGATGGGTCACAAAAGAACGGTCGATCTTCAAGACGTTGAGAGGAAGGCGCGAGAGGTAACTCAGGCTGGAATACCCCGTACCAAAATCATCGACGGCCAAGGAGACACCCAGGGACCGCAACTGCTTCATCCGCCGCGCCGATTCCTCTACGTTCCGCATGACGGCGCTTTCCGTCAGCTCTAGTTCGAGCGCTTGAGGGTACAGTCCAGTGTCCTCAAGCACTTGGGCGACCATCTGAACGAAGCCGTCCCGTTCGAACTGCAGCACGGAAACATTCACCGCCATGCGCAGAGTCTCGTACCCCTGACCTCTCCAAACGGCGGCTTGCCTACAGGCTTCCCGGAGCACCCATTCCCCTATGGGAACGATGAGCCCCGTTTCTTCCGCCACCGGAATGAAGCGGAGCGGTGCAACGGGACCCAACAGGGGATGCCGCCAGCGCAGCAGGGCTTCCATACCGCTTAACGTGCCGTCGACCAAATTGACCTGCGGCTGATAGTGAAGTTCGAGTTCACCGAGTTCAACCGCGCGGCGCAGGTACTGCGCGAGGTGCATACGCTCCGCCGCTTGACGGTTCATTTTTGGCTGATAGAACGCAATACCTGCCTTGTGGGTTTTGGCTGACTGCATCGCCAGATCCGCGTGACGTTGCAGGTGCGTCACGTCGCCTGCGCCATTCGTGAGCATAGAGATGCCGATTGAGGCACTGATCAGCAGTTCCTGTTCACCCACCAGGATCGGTGCCGTGATGCTCTGCAGCATCTGCCGCAAGATCGTTTCGGCTTCTTCCTGGTGGGTGTGGGGCAAGACGACCGTAAACTCGTCCCCCCCCACCCGCGCCAGGGTATCGCTCCAGCGGGTGAGCCGCAGGAGGCGGCGCGTGATCTCCTGCAAAACCTCGTCCCCCACTTGGTTCCCGTGGACGTCGTTGATGACTTTGAAGTCGTCGAGATCGATGAGCGCCAGAGCAGCGGGGATGTGGGTGTCCTCCGCCTGTTGTACGGCACGTTCGAGCCGCGTATTGAAGAGGATGCGGTTGGGCAGACCCGTGAGGGCGTCATGCTGCGCCTGGTACGCGAGGCTGTCCTTGAGGCGATGATGCTCAATGGCGACCGCCGCGAGGTGGCGGGCCTGCTGAAGCAGGTCGGCCGTCACCTCCGAAAATGCACCTGCGGCACGGCTGTACGCGCACAACGTTCCTAAAACTGGACTGACCCCATCTGACAGGACCACAGGCCAAGACACTTTGCCCCAGTCAGCGGGTACGCTGACTGCACCGCGAAGGAGATCAGATGCCCGGACGAAATCACAGCCGCGACTTCAAACTTGAGGTGGTCAGCCAGATCAACACCGGCCAGCACACCACGGCCCATCTCAGTCGCCTACATTCACTGGCTCCGAGCCTGATTCATCGCTGGCGCAAAGAGGTTGAGGCGCGTGGGGAAGCCGCTTTTACCGATGGTGCCACGACGGATCGTAGCGACGAACTTCGCATTGCCGAGTTAGAACGGTACTGCGGTCAACTGGCTCTGGAGAACACGATTTTGAAAAAATCGTTGGCGACGTACCGCTCGAAACACGGCACCAAATGATTACGGATGCGCGCAGCACGCATCCCACGGTGTCGGTACGTCGCTTGTGTGAGCTGCATGCGGTCAGCCGGTCGTGGTATCTGGGTCAGCAGACTCGGACACCGGTCAACCCGGATCTTGGGCTGGCCCAAGAGATTGAGGCTATCGCGCTGAAGTGGACTGGCTACGGGTATCGTCGCGTGACCCATGAACTGGCGCGTCGGGGGCGTCCAACCAACCACAAGCGCGTCTTACGCGTGATGCGAGCCGGGGGGTTGTTATGCCGTCCCAAACGGCGATTTCAGGCCACCACGGACTCAACGCACAGCGAACGTCGTTTTCCGAATCTGTTGCCCACGGTGGTGCCGACTCAACCCAACCAAGTCTGGCACGTCGATCTGACCTACGTCTGGGTCAAGAGTGGCTTTGTGTACCTCGCCTGCGTCCTCGACAGCTTCACCCGAGAAATCGTGGGCTGGGCCATGTCCAGGTGTATTGACGCGGTGCTGGCCTTGAAGGCACTCAACAACGCGCTTGCAGCACGTTGTCCGGGCCCAGGCTTGCTCCACCATTCTGACCAGGGGTCAGGGTACGCGAGTCACGTCTACGTCAATCGGCTTCGGGAGGCCGGTCTCATTCCCAGCATGTCCAGAAAAGGCAACCCCTACGACAACGCCCGCATGGAAAGCTTTTACAAGACCCTGAAAACGGAGGAGGTTGATCTACAGGACTATCTCGACTTCAACGACGCACAGCGCCATATCAACCACTTCATCGGTCAGCTGTATAACCAGGAACGGCTGCATTCCAGTTTGGGGTATGTCCCACCGGCCGAATTCGCCACCCAGTATCATTGCACCTAGAAGTGACTTGCTTGCTGGCCCGGTACTTTGGGTTCACTCTAAACGGGGGTGCGAACTACTCAGCGGTGCAAGATCAAGCGGGTGCGGGACTTCCCTCAACACTGAACCGTATGGGCAAAGACGAAGGCCTGCTTCACCCTGAGTGGTCTGGTTGGAACGTGAGGAGACGTCATTACCCACGGGCAGTCCTGCGGGTTCAGTGCTGCCTTCCACAACCAACAGTGCCAGGGGGACAGGGACTAACGGTGGTGGCGCGAAACAGTTTCCATCATGGACGGTTTGATGAAGCCGTGATCCACACTGTGCCGCCGCGCCTGAGGACGTTTGCCCAGTGAGAGTGGCCTGCTTGTCAGCGCTGCGGGCCCAGACAAGTTGAGCTCGCCGTTGCCGCTGAGCGGCATCGCTCCTGGCACCAGCATTCAGGCGGACTCCAAGACAGCGGTTCCACCGAAGCAGTCCGTGACTGGCCTCCTACGAACTTGGACGTCAGCCGCGACGTGTCTTCCACCGGGGGAGCAACGGATTCCCGATACACGCTCTGTGCACCCTGGGGGCGCAGGGGCAGATCTGGGAACAGGGCAGCAGGTTAAGACGCAGCAGGCGCGGGATTCAGGCGCGCCTCTGAAACGCGCAGCAGGCCTGCCAGTCCAGCCAAGGCCGGAAAACCCAGGTTCATAGCGGCGTATTTCCACTGTCCGTTGTAGCGGTAAAAGCGCCCAAACACCCCACAGGTGTTGCCGGACCCAAGTTCAGCGAGGTCAAACTGGACGGCGCCGATTTGTACGGTGCCCGACAAAACGCGTGGGCTGTGGGCAATCATCGTCAGGTCATCCACCACGGCTGGGATGTCTACCAGGTTGACGAGACACTGCAGCTCACCGGTGAGTCCACCACCGACGTCCTGACTGTTGTAGATGCTGAACAGTTCCTCGACAGTGCTGCCGACCCGAACCGCGATGATCAGGGCGGCACTGTCGCAGTACACCGGGATGGGCAGGGGCCCCAGATCTGCGAGGTTGGCGCGTTGGCCAGGGTGCAGCCTCATGGGCATCCTAAGGTCCACGGACAGCCCAACCCATATCCCTCAGTACAGGCGAGGCGTGCGCGTGGTTCATGTTGTTCGGGCGTATTGGTATTGACGCTGAGCGGGGGGTTCAAAGCAAAGTCTCCTCAGCGAAAAAATCGTCGCTGCCAAACAATTGTGGTGTGTTTTTTATTGTGAAGGAGGTCAGCTGGACGGGCTCCTATGCATCTCACGTACTTAGAATGAACTTGTCCGTTGTACAGCAGACGGTCTTTATAGCGGCTTACAAATTGGTGGATGGAGACCTGAAGGGCTCGTCGGCGCCGCCCGCTCAAGCGAGGCCAAGAGTGGCCCAAGTTCAGCCTCTGCCAGCGAATTCAGTGAACCTTCATCAGACAGTGAACCGCAGGTGGGACAAGGTGAGCTGAACCCTGTGGACAGGTGATACGTCACTGACGGACTTCAAGAACTGGGTATCAACGTGATACAGACAAGGAAAACCACTTTCACCGTCTCCCCTGCAGCGTTCAGGATGTTGCCTCCATCCCGTCTCTTGCAGACTCAAGACACCGGAAGGATCGTCAGCCTCGCCTGATTGGGCAGCCTGTGCTCAAGGCTGTTCTGACAGCCACCCTCAGCAGTGCCGCAGAGCCTGTCTGAGGGATTCAGTCCACACCGCTGAGCCACACTCTCCGGTACAGTCGGGTATGACCCTTCAAGTGTTCAACCTGCATCTGGCCGCCCCCGGCCTGTACCCTCCGCTGTGACCGAACCCCTGAGGGTGCTGCTGATTGATGACGATCCCCTCGATCGTCTGCTGGCTGATGAGGCTTTTTCGATGCTGGACGACGCCAGCATGTTGATCACCGCAGAGAGTGGCCAGGCGGCCTTGGCCCTGCTGGAGCGCCCAGACACCCCCTTGCCTGATGTCGTGTTGCTGGACATCAATATGCCCAGAATGAATGGGTTTGAGGTGTTGGCGGCTCTCAAACAGCATCCCCGGTTTTGTACCATTCCCGTGGTGATGCTGACCACGTCTGCGAACCCTGAGGACGTCGCTCAAGCCTATACGCTGCACGCCAGCGGCTACCTCATCAAATCTGTCCGGTTCCAAACATCGTTGAAACAAGTCGAGACATTTATCGATTTCTGGCTGAAACGCAGAAGGAGCAGGCTCGGTGTGGAGGACTAACCCAAGCGCCCAGCACCAGGCCGCCGCGCCAGTCACCTCAGTCTAGACTCAGCTCCCCTGGCCCCCGCCCGACAGCGGGGCCTGTTCCTCTTCGGATCACAGGCCCGGTTGCTC
Organism: Deinococcus sp. Arct2-2; assembly: GCF_004801315.1. Classification (GTDB taxonomy): domain Bacteria; phylum Deinococcota; class Deinococci; order Deinococcales; family Deinococcaceae; genus Deinococcus. Next base: position 28,626 of record NZ_SSNW01000034.1, on the reverse strand, counting down.
AGCCGCCAGCTGAACCGTGACCTGATCATGTTATTCGTCACTGCCGCGTGGTGAAGGGGACTTGTGATCCTCGGCGGTCACCAGCGGATACCACGGCGCGTAAGTCCGGCATCGTGCATTGACCATTCTGAGGGACACCTGGATCTTGCCGCTCTGGCGCATCTTCGATGACCACTGGTTGACTCCGGCGACCTGCGCCAGTCGGCGGGCAAATGGGGTCACGGGCGTCCCCGGACCCAGACCCCCGTACAAGTCATCAGTTGCTTGCAGCCTGTTCAGGGCAACAGCAGTCCACAGATGCTGTCAACGTGTTTTTTTCACCCCGCACTACCGTGACCGGCCTGCACCGGTCACCCACACACCGGTGGAAATCGTTCTTCTCCTCCCAGCGCGCTTCCTCCACCGCACTGCAAATTCCTTGGTCTGTGTCCAAGGCCGCCACTCCAGCATTGCCTCACGCCGCTCCCGCTCTTGAAGGATCCGCCGTTCGCCGCGATGCCGTGGTGCAGTTGGTCTTGACCGGGCATACCCCGCACTGGGTGACCGGGAGTCCCATCTTGATGACCGCCCACTGCTGGCGATCCACGGCCTCCGTCCAACTGACGCTGCTCTGCCTGCCCTACACAGCAGATCAGGACTTGCTCTACCCAGTTGACGTTGAAGTGCTCTGCCGCACATCCTTGTCCAGCCCAAGCTTGCCAGCGCTGGGCGTGGCGGCAGATCTGCAAGGGCACGACTCCCGTCCACTTCTATTGTGGAGAGAACGCTGTTCATGAAAGCTTTTGCACAATGTTAAAGACGGAAACTGGGGGAAGTGCAGCCAGGCCGTGCCCAGACGCGAACGGGGGGCTCCGAGTGGAGTGAGGTGCTCTAGATCCTAGATCCCGCTGTTATCACTCAGCCGTGGGCTACCGGGTCCCTGGTGGCCTTCGAGGAGCAGAAGCCCCCAACCCGAACTGCGCCTCCACCACACCTTTGATAGCTCAGCGTGTGCCTTTGTGCATCCCCTTTGTCAGGGGGATGTGAGAGTCGGTTGACACAATAAGGGGTGTCCAGAGATTTGTCCGCCGTTCGATTTTGCCTGTTGGGACGTTGCTCTGCCCTGTCAGGGATGACTCCACAGCGCAGGACGGCCTGCTGGTGAGCGTCCTCTGGCAACCGAGCGGCGGTAGCACTACCTCTTTCCAACGCGCGACGCCCGCAGTGTTGGGACTACCGCCGTACGGGAACCGCCAACCAATACGGCTAAAGGTGAAGAGATGACCTGGCGAGTCGAGGACTGGTTCGGAGCCAGGACCGTGGAGCTGAGCTCGGTGACGCTGAGCAGAGGGACGGCCAGTCGGGGACGGCGCGGTCTCCGGCGGCAGTTGCTGAGCTGGTGCATGCTTGCGGCCACCCTATGGGGACCAAGTCCAAGCGGCGCGGACGCGCAGGCCCGCTCCGCCTTGCCTCCAGCGATGCGGTTACAAGCCATGCCGTTTGCGTACCAGACCTTCAACAACTGCGGCCCTCAAGCGATTGCCAGCGTGCTGGGATACTACGGCCAGCAGGTCTCTCAGCAGCAAGTCGCCGCGGTTGCCAAAGCCACCCCCACAGGCTACATGACCGCTGACGCCATCGGCAGGTACGTGACCCGCTACGGGTTGGAAGCCCGGCGATTTGTGGGGGGGCGCCGGACCCATCTGCGTGCTTTGGTGGCGTTAGGGGTGCCGGTCATTGTCTTGCAGTGGCTGGGACCACGGTCCACGATCCCGCATTTCAGGGTGGTCACGGGCTTTGATGATGGCCAGCAGACCTTCCGGGTGTTGGACCCGTTGTACGGACCTCAGATCGCTATTCCATACACCTTGTTCGACCAACTGTGGACGGTCAATCATGCGGAATTTATTCCGGTGTATCCCCCGAAGACGGCCCCGGCCGTGCGGTCCGCCCTCGGCCTCTGAACGGGGTCCCCTTTCGGGGCGGTTGGAGGGCCTTGCTCGGTTGGCTGTGCACAGACGCACACCGGGCACTTCATGCGGCGTACTGTGGAAACATCGCTTAAGGTAAGCAGATCAACTCCGATGCCCCAAGCGGGGCAAGGAAAGAAGGGAAACTGCATGAAATTGCTGACCTGCGTCTTGTACTGCTCCACTTCTCTGGCAACCGTTACAGCCGCGCCTTTGCCCTACCAAAACCCCACCTTTCCCCTCACTACCCGCGTTCAGGATCTGTTGTCCCGGATGTCGCTGGAAGAAAAGGCCGGACAACTCGTCCAGACCAACTTGACCCGGCTGATGCCAGGGAACGGCTACACCCGTGGCCCCTTGGATCCGGTTCAGTTAAACGCAGTACTCGGACAGGCCCATGTCGGATCGGTGCTGTCTGGGGGCGGCTTTGCGCCGGTGCCCAATACGCCTGCCGCGTGGGCCGAGATGACCAATGCCCTTCAGCGGTACGCGCTTGACTCGACGCCGCTGCGGATTCCGCTGCTCTACGGTGCAGACGGCGTACACGGGCACAACAACGTGCTGGGAGCCACCCTGTTCCCCCACAATATCGGGCTGGCGGCCAGCTTTGACCCGGCGTTGGCCCAGCAAGTGGCCACCAGCACAGGCAAAGCGCTACGGGCCACCGGGGTCAACTGGAATTTTGCACCCGATGCAGATCTGGGCCTTGATCCGCGTTGGGGCCGCTTCTACGAGACGTTTGGTGAAGATCCCCAGTGGGTCTCGGCGCTGGTCGCCGCACAAGTGCGCGGGTTTCAGGCCTCGCCCCTGACTGGGGTGGCCGCCACCGTCAAGCACTTTATCGGCTATGGGCAGGCCGCCGACGGCCGCGACCGGGCGCCGGCAACTGTAGCTGAATCGGCCCTGAACAGCCTGCTGGTGCCCCCGTTCCGGGCAGCCTTCCAGGCAGGTGTAGCCTCGGTGATGGTCAACAGCGGCGCCCTCAACGGCCAGGCCGTCCACGCGTCGGGCGACCTGTTGATTGGGCTGCTCAGGCGCGACTTGGGATTTGATGGCGTCACCATTTCCGACTGGGATGACGTGGCCCGCCTACAGACGGTTCACAAGGCCGCGGCGAGTGAGGAGGACGCCGTCCGGCAGGCGGTGATGGCGGGCATTGACGTGATGATGGTGCCCACCGAGGCTGCTGCGTACAGCGCCACCGTGACCCAATTGGTTCGTTCCGGCAAACTGCCGATGGCCCGGCTTGATGAGGCAGCCAGCCGTGTGCTGGCACTGAAGTTTCGTCTGGGCCTGTTCGAACATCCGTTTGTGGACCCCGCACAGGCCGCCGCCAAGGTCGTTGACCGTGAACTGGCCTATCAGGCGGCCGGGGCCTCGATGACCCTGCTCAAAAACGCTGCTGTGGGTGGACTACCGCTTCTTCCGCTGACTGTGCGCACCCCCCGGGTGTTGATCGTGGGACCAGCGGCCAGCGATCCCCGCGCTCAGTTGGGCGGCTGGAGTGTGGACTGGCAAGGCGTGCCGCCAGACACTCAAGTGCAGGCTGTCACCGTCTTGGCGGGGCTCAAGGCGCAGGTACCTCCAGGGGTCACCCTCACCTATCAGGACGGCTCCAGCCCCGCTGACCTGCAACAAGCGGCCCGCGGCGCCGACGTGATCGTGTGGGTCTTGGGTGAGAAACCAGGGGCTGAAGGTCAAGCCGATGCCCCAACGTTGGCCCTGACCGACCAAGAGCTGGTGCGGGTGCAAGACCTTCGCCGCTTTGGGAAACCCATCCTCACCGTACTGCTGGCGGGTCGGCCGCTGGATCTGCGAACGGTGCTGCCTGCCTCAGACGCCCTGCTGATGGCCTATTTGCCGGGCAGTGAGGGCGGACGCGCCGTGGCAGACGCCGTGTGGGGGAACCGCAATCCGAGTGGCCGGTTGCCTTTTCGCTGGCCCACCCGGCCGGGGGCCCTGCCCGCCGTCCTGACTGCCGCCCCCGATCTGCCGGCCCTCTTTCCCTTCGGTGCGGGGCTCAGCTATACCCAGTTTGCCGAACAAGACCTTCACATCAATGCGGCGGCCCACACCGCGCGGATCACCATCAGGAACACGGGGAGCAGCGCTGGACAGCACCGCGTCTTGGCCTACGACGGTTCAGGCCCGAACCGCCAACTGGTCGCCGTGGGCCGGGTTCGGTTGGCCGCCGGAGAAAGCCAGACGATCAGCCTCACTTGGCTCAATCGCTGAGGGCGGGACCTCCGTGACCAGCTGTTCGCTGGGGCGGCCCCAACCATCCAAGCGGCGCCGCGTCCAAGTGTGAAGTTTAGAGCCGGAAGCGTACGCCGGGCCCCCTCTCCTCCCGCGTCCATGAGGTGGACTGTAGAAGTTCAGCCGGGCAACGGCAGCGGTCACCGCAGGCTGGATCTCTACGAGCTGACCAAACGCAGCACCCGTATCCCCGGAACCGACCGGTTGGATCCACCCACAGCAAGCGCCGAATCACCCGGCAGGTGACTGGGGAAAGCGGAGCCTGCGTGCCCTTGGGCGTGCGTTGCTCCGAGATCTGGCATGCACTGAAAGGCAGCGGCCAACCCTTGCACCTGACCTGCGGGGGCCTGATGCTCGGCCACCTCCAACCACCGCGGCGTCACCAGAAGACCGGCGTTGTGCAGCGCAGCATTGACGCCGCCCAACGCTCCGCGGTACTCCACACGAGTTTGGAAAGGGCCCGGGTTGGCCCACCACTTCTCTCAACTGGCATGATCACTGCGGCTCCTCCGGGCCGGGTGCAGGGGAGGTGAACCCGCAGGCGTGCGCGTACAGCTTGGGCAAGCACGGGCGTTGGAGACCCGCGTTTGCCACTAGGCTGTCTATGTGTCTTGGCCGGCGACGGCACGACTCCTGGCCTGACGGCGGGGGCGGGTACCGCGCCTTTTGAGCCTTCCCTGTAGCTGGTGACGCCGGCCAATAGCCAATACGGCGCGCCAGCAGTTGGGACTGTGGCAACGGCCGTGCTAAGCCGGCTGACGGCACTTGGCCTGGGTGGTCCCGAACCGTCTGACCTCACAGCACTGACCTCTGGACACCGCTGAGCCGGCGAGGACGTGCGTTTACGTTCCCTTTTAGGACAGTGGCCGCCAATGCCCAGTCCAGTTCACCTGCTCGCCCGCCTTGATGCGATCGCCTCCTCGCTGAGTGAACAGCTAGACGCGCTTGCCCTGCTGGCGCTTGGCTCTGTCGGCAGGGAGATCGGCCGCCTGGACGAACACTCTGACCTTGACTTCTTCGTGATCGTCGCGCCCGGCGCAACGCCGAATTACCTTGAAAGTCTGACCTGGCTGGAACAGGCACACCCGGTCACGTTCAGCTTTCCCAACACGCCGGATGGGCGAAAAATTCTGTTCGAGGACGGGATTTTCGCTGAATACGCCGTCTTTGAGCAGCGTGAGTTGCAGCACATCCCCTATGCGTCCGGACGTGTGGTATGGCAACGCGGGGACACTCTAGACGCACTGGCCGTCTCAGGGAACCTGCCCACACCTCAAACGCATTCGCAGGAATGGCATATCAATGAAGCCCTCACCAACCTCTTGGTGGGCCTGCGCCGGGAAGCTCGGGGGGAACGCCTCAGCGCCACCCGGTTCATCCAAACGTACGCGGTTGACTACGTCTTGGCGCCCGCAGCGCTGCGGTGGCGGGCCGAGCCTGGAGATCCTGACCTCTTTACGCCTGAAAGGCGTTTTGAGTGGCGCTTTCCCAGCGTGGCGGCCCGTCTGCTGGCAATGCTGCAGGGGGATGAGCACAACCGCGCTTCAGCCCTGTGCACCTTGGCCTGACTTGAAGAACACGCCACCGTCGATCCCCACTTGGCGCAGGACATCCGTCTTTTGTGTGCTCTGGGCAAGCCATAAGCGGCTTTCCCCCGCCCCGTTGGTCAGTGCGGTGCTTGTTCGCCTTCTCCTGGAGCGTCGTCTGCGGGAGCCTGCCCGTTGCTGGGCGCTCCGTCAACAGCTCTGGCGTCCCGGCGGGCGGCCTTGACAGCGTACATCGCCGCGTCGGCGGCACGCATCAGGCCGGGCGCGTCGGTGGCGGCGCCTGTTCCGGTGTAGACCCCCACACTCGCACCGACGCTCAGCAGCTGACCTTCGATGGAGAGCGGCGCGCTGAGCGTGTGAGTGATCAGCTCAGGAAGGTGGTGCCCACTGAGCTGCTGCTCCAAGAGAAACACAAACTCATCGCCGCCTAAGCGCCCGACCGTCCCCAGCGGCCCCAGTTTCTCCTGCAAACGCCCTGACAACTGACGGAGCACCTCATCGCCGACGTGATGACCGTACTGGTCATTGATGGGTTTAAAGCGGTCGAGGTCAATGTAAGCGACCGTGATCGCTTCTCCTGTGCGCCGGGAGCGGTCAACGATTTGAGCGAGCCTGTGGGCAAAAGTGGTTCGGTTGACCAGCCCGGTCAGGGCATCTGTGCGGGCCTGATGGGACAGGGTTTCTCGTAGGTCGTGCAGATGCCCCACAAGAGCGCCCATCAGCATGCCAACGGTCACACTTACCGCCCCAGCCGTGAACAGGTCAGGAACATCGATAACGCCGTTCACGCGGTAAAAGCCAGTCACGATGGCCGGCAAGCTCAGGAGGCCGTGCAGCAGGCCGATCTTCGCACCATTCACGCTAGCAGCCCCAGCGACGATCAGGTACGCCAACGCTGTGGCGGCCACGCCAAACGTGAGGTATAGGCTGGGGAACACGACGATATAGGCGCCCCAAGCCAGGAGCGGAAGAACGTGCCGGGCAACCCCGTGAATGCCGTCGCGCATGATGTGTCGTCAGTGTGACACGCCTTACCTCACAACGGTCTTGCGGCAAGGGAAGGCAATAAGCGGGCCACTGCTGGGCCTGAGCCCTCCTGTGTACCGCCCGCGCCCTAAACGCCGTGGGCAGCAAGATCGTCACAGACGGAAACGGCGTTCAGGACGAGTTGTATTGCGATCAGATCCGCTGTACCCGGCTGCACGTCCGGTCGATGGTGGGCTTCACGCCGCTCCTTGTTTCCAGACATCGCCTGGACCTGAAATGACTCTCTGCTGTGATGACGGTCAGCTCTATTTGGCAACAGCCGGAAAGTGTACTCTAAAGCCAGGGAATCGCTCCAGGTGCGGCTGACCGAAAACGGTATGAGGCCTCTCTTCAGGAACCCGGTAAAGCACCTGGGCAGCTACGTCCTTGCCCCACGCCGCCTGATTGGTAGCTCCTGTCCTGCCGGCCACCTGCACCCACCGCCCAGATGCGCAGGCCCGCAACTTCCGGGTTTTACCCAGCTACCGAGTTCGCCCAGCTTATCAGGAGGTTTCTTTTTGTCCGGTTCTGTCGGCTGCGGCCTTGACGTTCGCTGAACTCTTGTCTTGACTTTTGCTTGGTGTTTGGCACGTCCATACAGGCGGGAGGAGCATATGACGATCAGCAGCAAGTGGACCAGAGCGGGCCTGCTGTCTCTGGGGCTGACCACTCTGGCGTGGGCCGCCGGCACTTACAGCCTCATTGTGAATGGGCAGGTCATCAGCAAAAATGCAGTCGTCATCAACGGTGAGACGTATGTGCCACTCTCGGCGCTAAAACTGTTGGGCGTGACCGGAACGCTCAAAGGAAACACGGTAACACTGGCCCTGGGCAGTGCGCTCCCACCCGCCCGGAACGCCAGCGGCGGAGCCAATCAAATGGCTGCCCTCGAAGGATGCCTCAATCAGACGCTGTTCAACGGCATCTGGCGCGCCAAGGTGCTCTCTCTGACGCCTATTCAGACGCCAGATGCGGGCAGCTCAGACGTCCCCGGATGGGCTGTGAAACTGGAAATCAGAAATGGAATTCCCAAGACAGCCTCGCTGATGGGCACCGGCTTCGGCGCCAGCAGTGGAGGAAGTCAGCCGATGTTGCTGCTGGCAGACGGCACGTCCCTGACCCTCAATGACAATGATTTTCTAAAACCTTGGAGTCAAGACGTGTTGCAGGGGGGTGTCCTGACCTTTGCCCTGCGTTTTTCCTATCCCAGAGGAACGACCGAAGGGCAGGCCCGGGCGCAGCGGCCCACCAAATTTATTTTGCAGATCAATCCCCGCATTCCCGAATACATGGGCATGAAATACAGCGTGCCAGACCCCAGTTTACGCGTGCGTCTGGATTGCTGACCCTCGGAAGGGCACCGGAACCGCCCGGCCCACCGCCTGCAACCGGGCCGGAACTCCTCTGGACACCACAGGAAACCGTGATGAGGCATCCAGGACGGAAGCGCTGGCCTGCACCTTCCTGCTGGCCTGTGCTCCGGAGCGAACCAGAAGCATGTCGCCGGCCCCGTCTGCTGGGAAACGCTGAGCGACAGCCGGGCAATAGACGTCGTGCAGGCAGGAGTCTGCGGCCCGTGGCAGCGGTACACCAACGTCACTTTCAGCGGCTGGGAAACAGGTGGGTGGGGCCATTCGGCGGCCGCGTGCACGGGCAAGGTTCACTGCCCCTGTTCTTCGGCAGGAAGGCCACCCGCGCAGACCGGACTTCAGATGCCCAGGACAGGATGGGGCCGGTACGGTTCTTCCAGCGCCTGAAGATCGGCGGGGGTGAGCTTGAGGCTAAGGGCCGCCACCGCGTCTTCCAGGTGCGGCATCTTGCTCGCTCCTATGATGGGCGCCGTGACGCCCGGCTGGTGCAGGAGCCACGCGGTCGCCACCTGTGCGGGCGTGACTTCTAGGCGGCCTGCCACATCGGCCACACGCTGCTGGACAGCGTAATCGTCTTCGGTGCGGTACATCGCCTCACCGAATGTGTCGCTCCGCGCCCGGGTCGTCCTCGCCTCCCCAGCCTGCCGGTTTCCAGCCAGAAAGCCCCGGGCCAGTGGACTCCAGGGAATTACGCCGATGCCGTCTTCACGGCACAGCGGCAGCATCTCGCGCTCTTCTTCACGGTAGACCAGATTGTAATGATTTTGCATACTGACGAACCGGGTCAGGCCGTGCAGGTCCGCCACATGCTGCATCTTGGCGAACTGATAGGCCAGCATGCTGCTCGCGCCGAGATAGCGCACAGCCCCCATTTTCACCAGGTCGTGCAGGGCCGTCATGGTTTCGAGGATGGGCGTCTCGGGATCGAACCGGTGAATCTGGTAGAGGTCAATGTAGTCGGTGCCCAGGCGCCGCAGACTGGCCTGAGCCGCGTCCATGATGTGCTTGCGGGACAGCCCTGCCTCGTTGACGCCGGGCCCCATCCGATTAAAAACTTTGGTGGCGATGATGACCTGGTCGCGCCGGGCGTGCTGCGTCAGGGTCCGGCCCAACACCTCTTCACTTTTGCCCAGCGAATACATATCCGCCGTATCGAAAAAGTTGATCCCGAGTTCCAGCGCCCGCACGATGAACGGCAGGCTCTGGGCTTCGGGCAAGACCCAGTCCCGCCACGCCGGATCACCGTAAGTCATGGTGCCCAAAGAGATGCGGGATACTTTGAGGCCACTCTGGCCAAGCCGCGTGTATTCCATAGCGCACTGTAGACCAGTGGGGATCAGAGGAAAACAGGGCGCCGGCTTCAGGATTCCCCGGGTGTTGTTGAGGAACCGGTTTGTCGCGGAACCCGGAGGAGGTGGAGAGAGGCCCGCCGGATGACGCAGCCTGTCAGCAGGCTTCACCCGGGCCGCAGGAGCGCGGACTGAGGGCCTCAGCATTTGGGGTGGCCAGGCTCCAGGGAGTCGAGGCGGCTCAGAAGCAGTGGCTGATGTTCAGCGACCTCGAAGCCAACACCCGCGTAAACGTTTTTTACACTCATGGTGGCCGGGACAGAGGGTGCGCTGGACGCGCCCAGATCGCCCTTCAAGACAGCGCCGTACCAGAATTCCAGGCCGCTCTGAAGCCTGGCCCGGGAGGCGGCCGCCGTGTCCTTACCTTAGGCAGGGGCAGATGATTGACGAATAGTTGGCCTGACGCTCTCCAGACGCTGCGTCATGCGCCAATCACTCCCCCCCAACTCCCCTCGGGCCATGACACAGCACCGCCGAAACGACCCCCAGGCGCTGGGGCACGACGCCGCCTTCCTAACCCAGCTGCGCCGCCCGGGTCTGGTGCCCAGCGCCGTCGTGCGGCTGGCCCTCGACGCCCTGCCCGTACTGGAACTGCTGCCGCTGCCCGTGCTGGCTCAGGCACTTGAACCTGTGCTCGGCCGGGCAAGTCCCTGGGCGCCTGCCACCGCCACGCGCGTCTGGCTGGTATGACGCGCCGCCTCTCCCGCAGCAGCCAGGATCGGTTCGCCTTTATATGCGGCGCCCTCTGGATTACCCGTCGCTCCACCCCTCTCGTCCACTGACGGCACGCGCGCCATCATGACCAGCCCAGAGGGGGGAAAATCTCCATGCCCAGAGAGCTGCGCCCGTGGGGAGCTGGGAAGACGGCGGGCAGGGCAAGTGGGAGCGCAGGCAGGAAGCCGGCCAAGTCCCAAGAGCACCGAGCGGGGTGGGCCGCTGCCCATCCCACTCGGGTCGGTGCAGTCCCCGGCTAACGTGAGCGTTCTGCTTTTCAGCCCCCATGTTTGTCCCCGCCACTGGCCTCGGCACCTGATGGCGGCCCTGCAACACTCTCGGGGAACCTCGGCTCCCCGAGTTCAGGCAGGCGACGTGCGCTGGATGGTCACGTCGCTACAGGTGACGCGCGGCGGGCATCAGGTGCCGCTGCATGTCTTGGAGTGGCCTGGCGCCTTCAGGGCAGGGTGCTGAGGTCGTGCCCTCTCCCGGCGTCTTGGCTGGGCGGTGGCAGCAGAACCAGCACCTAAACCTGAACCTCACGTGTGGGTTCGGGTTGGTCTGAGGTCCCCATCTGATGTGGCTTGCTCCAAGTCACCTTCTGCAAGAGGTCATGCAGTCTTAGCTTAACGTGGAGCGATATGGTGCGGGGCGTGTTAATTGTTCCTGCCCTGCAAGCCGTCACTCAAGCCGCCGAGCAAGGCGAACCCACCTTACTGAAGTTGTCATTCTCCGATCCCAAACTGACCACCGCCTTGCAACTGTTCGACGGGCACGTGCTGGGCGTTCGCAGCCAGATGTTGCCGGCGTGGAGCGCGTCCTTGGTGCAGCACGGCGTTCCTCCTGTGGCCGTGACCGAGATTCAGCAGCAAACGTCCACGCTGTTTGGCGCCCTGTCTCAACTGATTGAACGCGGGTACGTGACCCGGGACAAGGTGGACGAAATCTACCGCGAACGGGTGGTTGCGGCCCTGCTTCCCCTTGCTTGGCGCACCGGTACAGCGAGTTCGACTCAGTTTCCAGGCGCGGCCCCTCCACACAGCTTGTACCGCTACAACGCCCTCGAAAGTGTCCAAGCCGCTCAGCAGTACGCGGCAGGCTTAGGGGAATCGGAGCGGGCGCTGCTGCCTTCCGACTGTTTCGTGGCTTCACCTCTGGCCTCCACTTGGCCGGGCTGGACGGAGTCGTCCCAACGGGTGTATCACGCGGCGCTGCGGGGGTTAACGCTGGGAGAAATGGCCGAGCGGTTGGGCCAACGCTGGGATGTCCTGACCCAAAATGTCATGCAGTTGGTGGGGGCCGGGACGCTGCGCCGTGAAGACGCGGCGGCGCTGAAGCTGGTGGCGCCCCGGCTCAGGGCAGGCCAGTTGGCCCCCGATTTTTGTTTGCCTGATCTGGCCGGGGGAGAAACGCGGCTCAGCGAATTGCGCGGCCAACCCGTGTGGCTGGTATTCAACCGCCAAAGCACCTGCGCGATGTGCAATCCCCACAATGCCCAAATCATCGCGGTGCATGAACAGCTCAAGCAGCGGGGCGTGCGGATCATCACCGTGTGGGGCAGCACGTTGAGCGATCTGAGCGTCGGGATCGGCCATCTTCATCCCCCTTACCCAGTCTTGGCGGACCCCCGCGACGAAACATATGACCGCTACGGCCTCAATATGAGTGTGGCGGGCACACTGGATCTGCGGAACCTGCCGACCATGCTGCAGGGCTTCAGGATGATGGGTACCAAAGCCCTGAAAAGCGACGGGGAACTGCTCCGCATGCCCGCAGAGTTTTTGATTGGAAGTGATGGGCGGATTGAAACTGCGCACTACAACAGCTACGGCACCGATTGGCTGCCGATGGAACATGTGCTGAACTGGTCGTCGCAGCGCCGCTGATCCGGCCAGGTTGATGCCAGCGGGAGGGAGAGCCTGCTCCTGAGCGCACGCCTGCCAGAACCTTGAATCACGTCTGAAACGCCTGTTTCTGATGTTTTCTTTTGGTCAGGGCACTCCCCGATGCCGGCGTAAAGGCACACAACTTCGCGCGCCCGTTTTCGCTGCTGGAAAGCGCCAGCTTACAGCGCTCCAAGCCAAGCGGAGCGAAGAGAGAACAAGGCAGGTTACGCGATTTGGAGCCGCATGCAGTGCTGTCCCGGCTGTACGGAAACCGTACGGCCTGCGTCTAAGGACAGCGTTTCAACAGGTGTGAGGGTTGAGCGCTGTCAGTGGGTCCTTCACCCGCCGCTCTCGCAACGCCTTCTCCCCTAACGGGCCAGGGGACAACAAGGACTTGAGCGCTGGAATGAGATCGCTGTCGCGTGAATACCACCTGCGCGGCCGGGAGCCGCGTGCTCGGGAAGGTGGATAAGAGGCAGAATAGCAGGCAAAGGACGCTCTGGCTGACTCGCCCGCCTTCCTGGACGCTTACCGCCTGCCTTTCTCATACCACCTCTGAAAACCCGCCATAAAGTGTGTTGAACTAGCCCGGCGCTCTTCGCTCGCCCTGACGCAAACGCCCAACTTGCCGAAGGCTGAGCTTGGCTTCACAGTGTGCAGGTAGACCGTGGTCTCGTCGTCATGCGGCGCGAAGGCAAAGGTCAAATTCCCCTGACCCTTCCAGACCGTGAACGGATTGGTGGTCACGGCCCGCGACCTGACGTCTTGGGCCGAAGCGGGCACCGCCGCCCACAGCGGCACGGGAAAACCGGCCAACATGCGCCCCTCAATGAAGTTCACCAGTTTCAGGCCGCCTCATCCGGAGCTGACCTTGGTCGGATCGCCACCCAGAGAGGCGACCCCAGCGCACAAGCTCGCCCTTCAGGACTGGCCGTCCTGACAAGCAATGTCGCTCACGGGATTGCCCTGCCGCCTCACCGCGCTACTGATGGGCAAGCCGCCAGGAGTACCAGCGCTGCCCCCCCACCCAGGTGCCGTCTCAGAGACCATATTCTCTGGGGACTTGTACTATGTGGAGACGTCGAAAACCGTTTAAGGACGCCACCGATGACCCGCGCCCGAGGGATTCATGCCCCACAGCTCTGCTGTGAATCGCCTTCCTCTGCGAAAAGCGTTGATCTTGCTGAGAGACAGACCAAGGGAAGACGGTTTTGATTATCATGAGAGAAATGAGCTACCGGCCACATGAATAGACAGCCGCGAGAGCCGAAGACGCCTCCCCACGTGTTAGGCGTGTACCGCTCCACGGTGCTCCTGATCCTCGCGATGGCCGCCGTGGCCACGCTGGTCGCCCTTGTGTTTGAGTCGGCTGCACAGCCTGAGCATTCCTTCGATCTGGTGATGTACCGGCTGATTCTCGTGAGCCTCCTCCTCCTGGCCCTCCTCCTGGTGTGGAACCCCCAATCATACGCGTTCGTCTCCTCGAGCATTCTGATCGGGTTCACCGTTTATTTCCTGGCCAAACTGAGCTATCTCCTGTTTTTTCTGTCGAATGCCGACGAGGTGCCCGTAGGATTAAGCGAAACGTTCTTCTGGACTCCAGCGGTTTTCATGTTCACCTTTATTACGACCAATCTCCGCGTGGGCCGAATAGTCAACGTAGTCTTTATGACCCTGATGGTGTTGCTGTCCTGCATCTACGCGATCACTTCAGAGGTTGGGCGTGACGGGCGGATTTTGAATGCCCTGGTCCAACTGAATCTGTCCAGTCTGACCTGTTTTGTGTTGGCCGGAATCATCTACCGCTTTGCCGGTCGCCACGCGACCACCCTGGAGCGCGCCAGAGTGTATCAACAGTTGGCGCACACAGATGCCCTCACGGGCCTCCCAAATCGCCGCTGGTTTGAACAGGAGTTGGCCCGCCGAATCGACGCCGCGTCCGACGACAGCCCACCCGTGCCCTTTTGCGTGCTGTACATCGACCTGGACGGTTTCAAACAAGTCAACGACACCTATGGTCACGAGAGGGGTGACCACGTCTTACAGCGGGTCGGTGAGCGGCTGACATCCGTTCTGCAGGGTGATGAAGTGGTGGCGCGCCTGGGCGGCGATGAATTTGCCGCCTTGGTGAACCTGACCCACATCGACATGATTCCGGCCATTCAGAGACGCGTCGCTCAGGTGGTGAGCGAGCCGATCACCCTGGCGGGTCAGGAGCTGTGCGTGACAGCGAGCGTAGGAACAAGCGTCTATCCAGAGGATGGCCGTACGGTTCAGTCGCTTCTCCATCACGCCGACACCGCCATGTACCGGAGAAAAAGTACATCCAGACCCAACACAGGATCCGGCTGAAGGCCCGAGATGGAAAAGCCCGGAAGGCCGGCGAGCTCTACGCGCAGCCCCAGATCTGAAGCTTCTCACGCTACCCCTCTTGGAGTCGGCGTTCCAGCAGCAGCAACTGGCAGTTGAGTTCGTTCAACTCAATTCGGATGGACCGCTGGCCTGGAGCGTCGCCTTGCCAGAGTGCTGCACTCAAGCGGGCTTCAGCAGCCACCAGCTGCCGCGCCAACCCAGTGTGGAGCTCTTGGAGTGAGGGGGAATCCGGCGGTAAGCTGTTCAGCCACGCCCGCCAATCGCTGTCTCTCATGGGGGGCAGGTATGGAGGGAGAACAAACGCGGGCGAGGAGGGCGGCTCATGGCACAGCTTAGAGAAACAGCTCTGACACGAATCTGGCCTCAATCAAGCCGGACGTGAAAAACCAGAACATTCCCTGCCCACAGCCGAAGCGGGGGCGGGGGCGGGCCTGTCGCCTTGATGACCCGGCCACACGGCCGCTGGAGTCTGGCCGCGGGGCTGAGGGTGGGGGCAGCTTGGGCTTATGTGCTGTGGGGATAGCCCAGCGCGCCTGATCCCATTTGAGAAATTGGAGTACGCCCCGAAATCTGAACAGCACGGAGCCCGTGCTTCCTTTTCCACGTGTAAGTGCGGCGCCAGAGTGCAACCACAGGCCTGGCAGCACTCCTCAACGAGCTTCGCCTTTCTTGGCCTCTTGGAGCAGCTTGACGGTCTGGTCTTCCGTGACCTGCTGTTGGTTCGTGACGTCTCCTCACCTTTGGGCCTGACCCATCACAGGTGAACTGGCGAGCCTTCGTCTTTAGGGCCACGCCGGCTTCACGGTGCGCGGAGGAACTTCAGCAGGGCCGTCCAGTATTGTCCAGCTGTACCCAGGATGTTGCGGTCGTCGCGCAAACTGCTGGCGCCGTGCAGGCCACCGCCCACCGGCTGGAAACGCGTGACCTTGGCCCTGCGGACTGCCCTCAACACGACGTCCATCTGCTCACGTTCGGCCGGGTCGCCCCGGCTGGTCGCGAAGACCGGCACCTTGAGGCTTGAGGCGGCCCGGACCGCCAGGCCGTCGCCGGTATAGTCAGCTGGGCTGAAGGCCAAGATCCCGGCCAGCTCGGGGTGCCGGGCGGCCAGGGGAAACAGCAGCATGGCGCTGTAACTGCTCCCCAGCGCAAAAATCTTGGTCTTCGGATAGGTGGTTTTCGCCCACCCGAGGGCCGCCTCCAGATCGGGCAGCGCCCCGGCATAGTCGGCGGGTGGGGCCGCCCTCGCGGTACGGTTTTCCGCGCCGAACATCCCGCCCCCCACGCGCTGATCGATGGCGAGGCTGGCGTAGCCCTCTGTGGCCAGCCGCGCGGCGACCGGGTCATATTCATGCAGGTTGCTGTCGGCCTGGTGAAACAGCAGCAGCACGCCCTTGGGCCTGGACACGGCGGTATGCTGGCCGTAAACAGTTACGCCGTCACTGGCCTTCAGCGTGATGGGCTGGGGAACAGCGAGCGCGGGGCTGGTCAGCACCAGAACGAACAAGGGACGCATCCGGTTCATAAGACCTCCAGGGGCGCATGAAGGGGCGCCCAGACTTCGGTATGGGGTGCGGCGCCTGGGCGCAGCCGGCAGAGATAGCGCTCGGCACTGGGGCCGGCCCGAAGGTGGGGCGACCGGGCCAGCCAGTCGCTCAGCGCCTGATAGGCGTGCAGCAGACGCGTCACGTCGCCGCAGAGGCGGGTAAAGGCAATCCTTCCTCCGAAGCCAGGTTCGCTGCCTGGCACAGCCAACCGCACTGGCAACGACAGCGCCACGGCGTAGTGATCCGGGTCGAAGCCGCCCTGAGGGGGGTGGTGCGCGTGGGGCGGCCCAGCAGCGCGCGTGCCCAGCTGCGCGGCACGCTGGCGCAGCGAGCAGTAGCCTTCACGCCGATCCGCTTCACAGCGGCTCAACGAGGTGTAATACCGCACGCTCAGCACGGGCCAGGCCCGCTGCTGACGCACCCGCACCTCGAAGTCTGGCCAGGGCGGAGTGGTCTGCGCCTCCCGCACCCGGCGCAGCGTCTGGAGACGCTCCTGAAGTTCGGCCTCTAGAGCGTCGCCGTGGCGTTCCAGGGCGGCGCCCAATTCCAACCCGCCGTGCAGGCAACGTGCAATGAGCTCCAGCGGCATCTCGAGCTCGCGCAGCGAGCGAATTCGCTCGGCCACCGTTCGCTGATGCCAGCGGTAGAAGCGGTACCCAGTTCGGAGGTCGACCGCCGCTGGAGCCAGCAGGCCCTGTTGCTCGTACAGCCGCAGCGCCCGGATACTCAGCCCGGTCATCTCGGAGAAGTGGCCAATGGACATCAGGGGACGCATAGGTTCAGGGTAAAACTCTGCCGCAGGGGTAGAGTCAAGTGACCGCTGGAGCTCGAAGCCGCGGCACGTGTGCGGATCAAGACCAACTGTCCGGTCAGTCCAGGTCAGCAAGCCAGTCGACCCTTGCCTCTGAGTCACGGCGGGTGTGGCAACTGCACTCTACAACTGATCGTGTGTGACTGACCGCCTGCCTTATCGCCACTGATTCAGAAGCGGCCCTCATCCACCACCCCGGGTGGCCCTATCACTGCTTTCCCGCTGCGCGAGCGGCGGACCGAGTTCGGCCCGCTGTTGGGCGAAGGACGGCGGTACCGGGACCCCCGCGCCTGTTCTGAGGGGTCTTTGTCACTGGCTCTAGCGGGTGTCGCGCAGGGTCTTCTCCTCCAAGACCCCAGGAGTCCTGCCGCACAAACTCCCTGGACTCCCTTCTTGGTTAAAGGTGACGTTCTAGGGATGCTTCATCCGGCTGGGCGGCGGCGTGAAGGGGCCGCGATCCAGGAGAGCCCGAGGCGACACGGCGTCGACTCCCCGCAGCGACGTTGTCACTCCGATCAGTAAAACGCATCAAAATCGGTGTTCCAGCCGTGGTGGGTGCTCTCAGGAGGCCTGGCCTGGGGATCAGCCCACACCACCCACTTGGGTGGTGTGAGTGTCGTGGCGGCGTCGGGAGTGTCGATGCGGTGCGCAGTGGGCTCTCCTGGCAAAAGTCCACCACGCTTTATTCCTTGATTTGTGCCACGCTGTGGCATGGCCCCGCGCTTCCCTGTCCGCGCCCTGCTGGCAGCGCTGCTCGCACTGACGCTGGGCACCTGCGCCCTCCGCTACCGGGCGTCCCTCCCTGACCCCGCTCCGCCACTCGCCGCGGACCGTGACACGCGCTGGCGTCAGGACATCGCTTACTTCACCCGCAACCTCGCGCGGCTCCACCTCAACGCCTTTCACACCTTGCCGCGTGAGGTCTTTGAGGTCCGCGCCGCCCAGCTCGCTGGGCGCGTGCCAGATCTCAGCGACGCGGCGATCGTCACTGAACTGACGCGCCTCGCCGCGGCGATCGGAGACGGACACACGGGGGTCTACGACCTGGAGGGCCGCTTCCTGAAGCGTCAGTTGCCGCTGCGTTTCGCCGCGTTTCCCGAGGGGCTGTTCATCACGGAGGCCGCCCCCCACTACGCCCACTTGCTGGGCGGCCAAGTGCTGGCCGTGAACGGCTCACCGACCGCGCAGGTGCGCGCCCGCCTCGCCCCACTTGTGCCTCAGGGCGAAGGATCCAGCTGGGTCAACCGAACCTGGCCCGCCCTGCTGACGCGCCCTGATCTCTTGGCCGGCGTAGGACTGGGCCCAGCCCAGACCGTTACCCTCACGCTGCAGGTGAACGGGCAAGACCTCCAAGCCAAGGTTGCTTCCCGGGTGGCCTCGGCTGACCGCGCAGGCTGGCGCTCTGCGGCGGCGGCTGCGCCCAGCTGGGCGCAGCCGGGGGACGTCTGGTTTACTCCGGTTGGCAAGGCCGTCTACCTGCGCCTTGCCGGGAGCCCCCCCGACCTCGCGCGGCGGAGCAGGGAACTGCTGCTGACCTTGGACCGCACCCGACCGGAGCGCTTGGTGGTGGACCTGCGGGATCACGGCGGGGGTGACTACACCCGCCTCGCGCCGCTGCTCACCGGACTACAGCGGCGTCCCTGGCTGAAGGTGCATGCGCTGATCGGCCCGCGCACCTTTTCGGCGGGCGTGATCAATGCGGCGCAGCTGCAGGCTCTGGGCGCCACGCTTGTGGGAGAGGTCAGCGGTGGACGTCCGAATGGCTACAGTGAACGGCGACGCTTCACCTTGCCTGCCTCGGGGCTCACCGTCGACTACTCGGTCCGCGTGTACCGCTTTGCTCCAGGTGATCCAGATGGTCTGCAACCCGACTGGCCGGTGGTACAAACGTTCGCCGATTTCACTGCGGGACGCGACCTGGCCCTTGACCGGGCGCTGAACGGTGAATCTGGGGCACGCTAAGAGACGTGCCCAGACGTCCCCGAGCAGCAGGCACATCACGTGGAGCTGACTGCAGGGAACCAGCGGGCGTTCAGGGAGTGCGGCCCCAGACGCCAGGGCCAAGAGCCCTTCGCGAGCCGACAAAGGGCCTGCCGTTGAGACCCTCTTGATCCACCGACTGACTGGACGCCACGAGCATTCTCGGAGAGAATATTTTTCATGTTTTTCTTCGTTCAGGTCTGGTGGGACAGCCGGTGCTGACGGCCCGCTCTCAGCCGACAACAACGTGGCGAACGCTGGTCATCGCTGTGGTCGGCCTCCTGCTTCCTTTCCTCTGGCCGGGCGTGTTAAAGCACCTGTTCGACACGCGCCCCTTCACGATGACCCATGCGGATGCCGGCTGGCCGCTCCCCTTGACCCTGCTTCATCTCTTCGCGGACGGCCTGATCGGTGTGGCGTATACCTTTATCGCTGGGATCCTCGCCTATATCGTGTACCAACACCGCCGCTTGCTTCCGTTCGACTGGGTGGTGCTGGCCTTCGGACTGTTTATCGTGGCCTGCGGCACCACCCACTTTATGCATGTACTCGTGATGTACGTTCCTGCCTACTGGCTCGACGGCTATCTGCGGGGCGTGACCGCGGTGGTGAGTGTGGCGACGGCCGTGGCCTTGCCGCCGCTCGTGCCGCGCATCGCGCAGTTGCTGACCGCCGAACAGGCCGTCGCCGCCAAACAGGCGGATCGTCACCCGGCACGGAGGTCAAGTCTTCGCCCGCAGCGAACCGGGGCAGGGGGCCACGTTCGGATTCACGCTGCCCAAACCGTCCACTTGAACGGGCGCGTGACCCTCCCCTGGCCAGTGTCCACCTCCAATTCAGTAGCCACGCTCCTCAGGGGGTCACCCAGATCGACCACGCGGCACATTGGATCTGCGGGCGATCTCACAGGGCGTCAAAAAGCGGGGTCATCCACCCAACCTCAACACGTGCTTCTGAATTCACCGGAGTCAGGCGGCCGGTGTTGCCTTCACTGGACTGGGGAGGCCGACGCGCCGTGACGGATCCCATACCCCATCGCCACCGCTTTCCCCCATCCCGATCATCCTGCCCGCCTCGGGGACTGTACCCCCAGTTGACCGGGGAGCCGAAATGTTCAGCTCCTGTTCCACGCGCGCGGCCCAACCGGTCGTACGGAGTGCCTATGATTTCCGTACAGCCTCCGCAGCGGTGCACGTCCGGGCATCCGTCTCTTCCCTGCCCGCTCTGCTCAGATGAAAAGCCCGAACGGTCTTCGCGGTGTGGGGAGTGCGGTGACGCGGGACCAGGTGAACCTGCACGGAGCCGTGCTCTCTGGCACCGGACGCACACCCCGCACTCACGTGCCCGCGGGAACCCCACTGGCAAACGTCTTGCGTGAACAGCGGACTTGACGTTCATGCACCCCTCGCGCAGCGTCTCCTGACGGCCTTGAATGGCTGGCGCAGCAAGTTCGAGACATTCCAGTCGCTTAAGGGAAAGCCGTGGGAGGGCCAAACCTGCGTTCGAAGTGATCGTCACCCTGAAGCGCTGGCGAGAGGGTTGGAGCGCGCGCACGGTGGGTCAGCTTTTTGGGCCCGGTGAAGGTGGCCTTCCTCTAAGCTCAGGGGGGCCGGTCAACGGAGGCAGACCCGCCGCTCTCTTCAGGCCACGGCGCCGCGCACCAGCAGCAAGCTCAGGGTGTATTCCGGCGCGCCGGGCGTTTCCCACTGGGCCGCCTCATTCAGCAGGGCCAGCAGGCGGCCTTTCAAGCGCCGGGCCTGCGGCCCGTCCAACCTCACTGTGGCAATCGTCAGCATCAGCGGCTCATCCCCTGCGAACACGTCCTGCGCTGGGCCAGTTTCATCGCCGATCTCCAGGTTGCTGTCTGCTGTGCCCTGTGACAGCCACAGCCCCCACACCGGTGCCCGCTCCTGCACCTGGCGGGCGGCTAGCACGGCCACCTGCGCCATACGCGGCCTGAGTTGCTCCCACCAAAAGGCGTCCAACGTCTCCGCAGCCGTCACCTCATAAGGAATAAACCACCGCGGCAACACCTGGTAGCGCTTGATCGGCCGTCCGGCACGCCTGTCCACCCGTTCCACCAACGCCACCTCCGCCTGCTGCAATTTCAACAGCAGATAAGAGGCGCGCGTTAAGGGCAGGTCAAGCTGGCGCGCCACCTCTGCGGCGCTGCGGGGCGCCTGCATCAAGTACTGCAGCAGTGGCCGCATCTCCGGGTCGAATAAGAGGCGGGTCTGCGGGGACGTCGCGACGGAGTAGGGGGTCACCGGGAGAGTGTAAAGGCTGCCAACCAGAACATTCGGCTGTTTTTTCCGGTAGCGGTGTTCCCACACTGACGGGATGTCCCCCTCTCTGTGGAACCGCAGTTTCGTCCTCTGGCTGCTCGGTACGGCTCAGTCTCACTTCGGGAGTGCCTTGGCCGGGATCGCCCTGAGCTTCCTGGTGCTTCATCAGACGGGGTCCGCGCAGTCCATGGCCCTGACCCTGGCCTGCACCGTGCTGCCCAACCTGCTGATGCCTTTGGCCGGAACCTTGGTAGACCGCTGGCCCCTGAAAGTGCCCCTCATTGGAGCCGATCTGGTCCGTGGAGTGCTGCAGCTGACCGTGGGCGGCCTCGCCGTGGTCTGGGGCGAGGTGCCGCTCTGGCTGGTGAACGCAGCAGCGGTGCTGACCGGCTTGGCCGGCCTTTTCGCCGGGCCCGCCACCAGTGCAGCGGTGGCGGCCCTGGTGGCTCCAGCCTATCTGGCTCAGGCCAATGGCCTGCTCGGCAGTGTGGGGAGGGGAGCCTGGCTGCTGGGCACCTTGGCCGGCGGCTGGATCGTCACCCGCTGGTCGCCTCCCGTAGCCATTGTGGCCGATGGCCTGAGTTTCTTGGGTATGGCGGTGCTGCTGACCTGGGTGACTCTTCCCGGCCGGCCTGCAGACCAGGAAACACCGTCAAAGTTCTGGGCCGAGGTGCGGGCCGGCGTTCAGGTGATGGGCCGTTCCCGCCTGCTGATGCTGGCTCCCCTCATCGCGTTGCTGCTCAACGCCAGTCTGGCCCCAGTCACGGCCATTCTGCCCAAGCTCTTTGACACCCTGGGGGCGTCGGCCACCGGATACGGCACCTTCCTTGCTTTGGAGAGTGCTGGCCTGCTGACCGCCGGACTGCTGATCGTGAAGTTTGGTGGGCGCGTTTCATCTGGCCGGCTGATTGGCGCAGGGTTGCTGCTCACCGCCGGCACCTATGCGGCCCTGTGGCACTGGCCCCTGACCAGCATGCTGCTGCCCGGTGCTGTGCTGCTGGGGTTCGGGTTCGGGTTGATCAACGTGCCCTTCCAGACACTGATTCATCAACGGGTGCCGCAGGCGTACCTGGGACGGGTCTTCAGTGTGCTGGGAATGGTTTCGAGCATTGGCATGCCGCTGAGCCTGCTGCTGGTCTCGCCCTGGCTGGATCTTCTCCCCATGGCGCTGTGGTTTGGCTTGGCCGCGCTGGCCCAAGGGCTGGGGGGGCTGGCTTGGCTCTGGGGCCTGCGAACAGAACGGGGGAAGCACACCGGGGTGATCCCCCGGAGCAGCGTCTAGCCATGCCCTCACCCCGGAGAGGACGTTGCGCCTGAGCCGGGCAGAGCGGCGGCTTGAACGTCAGGGGGTCAAGGCCCTGGTCCCCGCGGGGGACTCACCCAGGTCTGCGGCCGGTAAACCAAGATCCGTGCGTCTGCCTCGGTACAGGCCAACTGGCCGGGGGTCTGGAGGGCGTGATGGGCGCCCTCATCAGGTCGTTGAGGCCTCAGCCTCTTCAGTTACCGCACCCCGGGGCACTGAGCCGCCTATCGGCCTGCTGCCCATCGGCCTGCTCCAGCGCTGCCTCAGGCGGGGGCCCAATCACCAGGCCAGCGTCAAGCTGTGAACCCAAGACTTGCAAGTTTGTTTCCTAGGAAGCAGACCCGCGCCGCCGGGCTCTCGTCCTTTTGCGGTGGATCACCCACCATTCGATCAGCGCCCCTCCGCAAGATCCACCTCTCCCAGCTCAGTTCTGTGATTTCAGGCGTCCGCGGTCCGGCAATTCCACCAAGCCGCAATAGGACGCGCCTCTCCACTGGGGCCGCAGCTGACAGATGTTGCACGTCGCTCTCAGGAGAGGAGCGGCGTTTGTCCCACGGCCGCCCTGTGTCGTTCTCCAGCTGGGGATCAGTCAAGGGATGCCCAGCTCTAGGGCGGGGCAGCGTAACGTGCACGGACCCGACGAGCAAGGCGCCCATATGGGCAAGGACCTTGCCTGCCGCTTTTCTCGCACCCACAGCTCCGTATCTTTTGCCTCTGGACGCATGGTTCTGACCACACGCTCATAGGTAGAGATCAGCCTAGGGCAGGCAGGCTCTAGAGGCCGGACATGAGGCGCTTCTACGAGGGCGAGCAAGATGGACCTGTTCCCTTCAGTCCGTTCTTCGGGCACAAGTCCCAGAGGCCGGTGAGGGAGCCCAGGCGCCTGGGCGCGCGCTCCTGCGTCTTGGCCCGTCCACTGCACGGCGAGAGAAACAAGACCTTCGCCCTCTTCGAATCGCCACCCGTTGGAAGCAATGGATAGCGTCACGAGGCCATGACCCTCTTCTCACGGGGCTGAAGTGGGGCACGGGGAGTCCTCCTTTGGTGTGGCGTCCTCCCTCTGGCTGAGCCGGGCCTGTCATTCCGTCACTGTCCGCAGTGGGAGCGCGACGGGGCACGAGACGTCTGCCTCCCAGCACAACGGTGTAAACGTCGCCGGCAAAGGGCCTATGCCGAAGACGTCTTGCCCGGAAACCAGTTGGGCCATCAACGCCACGATGGATGGTGCCAGGGGCTGCATCTCGAAATCAATCAGCCGAACAACGGGAGCTTCGCTTCCGGTCCGTAAAGCGTCCAACGGCCAGCCACACAGATCGCCGTTGTCCGTCACCGCAAAGATCAAGACGTCGCCGCTTCCCTCCTCCTCCAGCCACTGCTCGACCTCCGCATCCAGAAAAGGCGCCAAGCGGTGGCGATGGGTGTGGACCTCCGTCACCGGCAGGAGGTGGAGAAACCCACCAAACGTGCCGGCACCCAACGCCCGGATGAGTTCCTGATAGGCCAGCGGGAGCGCGGCACCATACGTCTGAGCCACCTGCCGTTGACCCGCCGCGAGTCTGGGGTCGCTGGGAGGAGCGGAACACCTGATCTGAGCCTGCACGTCTTGGAGGGTCATGTCAGCCGCCACCTCCCCAGTCTACCGGTCTCCACTGGCACCGATGTCCACCAACCGAGCCGTGGGAAGCTGGGCTGGTCACGCCCGGGTGAGCCGGCAAGCCTGCGGGCCAGCCGGGTCGTTCAAGATCGGTTCACCCTTTCTGGCCGGTTCAAGGCAGATTCACTGAATTCTTGCGCGACGCGTTTGCCGCCGGTTCGCCGTGGGAGAGACGCTGAACAGCGGTGAGCCGGAGACGGGCCCTGAGTCTGAGCGCTCCAGTTCCCGCTTCACTGCGGGAAAGGCCGCGCCTGCCGCTGCGTGAACCGGGGCTCACCGGGGTGCGGCCTCCCCCGCCCGCTGCTGCGGTGGCCCAGCGTGCTGGAGCGTGACCACCCAGGCCCGCTGCCCTGTGCTTCAGCCCCGGGGGCCCCTCAGGGTCCCGCCCCCCAGTCTCCATCTCCGTGAGCGGGTTACCCCTGTCGTCGTATGCTTTGCTCAGAGTGACAGACAACATTCAACCTCAGTTTGACGCGGCGCGCGAAGTCTTTGTGGGAGGCGGGGAAATGGCGCGGCGCATGTTGGCCCACGACTGGACGGGGACCTCGTTGGGGGCGCCCCACCAGTGGCCTCCGAGCCTCAAAACTGCCGTGCGGATCATGCTCACGTCCCGCTTTGCCATGTGGATGGCGTGGGGCGACGACCTCACGTTTTTTTGCAACGATGCCTACGTGCCGACGCTCGGAGTCAAGCAGGTGTGGGCGCTCGGGACCCGGGCAGATCAGGTCTGGGCTGAAATTTGGAATGACATTGGACCCCGCATCCGGCAGGTGCTCCACGCAGGCGAGGCCACCTGGGATCAGGGCCTGCGGCTCCTGCTGGAGCGCAGCGGCTATCCGGAAGAGACCTACCACACCTTTTCCTACAGCCCCCTGGCCAACGACGCGGGCCACGTGACCGGCATGCTGTGCGTGGTGGCCGAAGAGAGCGAGCGGGTGGTCGGAGAACGCCGCCTGCGGGTGCTGCGCGACCTCGCTGCGCGCATGAGTGAAGCGCGAACCGCGGCCGACGTCTACCGGGCGGCCGAAGCCAGCCTGAACACCGAGTGCCACGACCTCCCCTTTGCGCTGGTGTACCAACCGGCCGAGCCAGGCCGGGCCCAGCGCACCTTTGTCTCCGGACTGAACCGGGAGCACGCCGCTGCGCCCCCCTGGGTGGCCCTTGAGGACCACGATCAGGCGGACGCGCTGTGGCCGGTCCAGGCCGTGCTGGCCGACGGCCGGGCGCAGCTGATCGCGGACCTCACGTCCTGTGCTGAGCTGCCCCGCGGCCCCTGGGACCGGGCGCCCACCCGGGCACTGGCACTGCCCATCGCCCGCTCAGGGGGGCCAGAACCCGTGGGGGTGTTTGTGGCTGGCCTCAATCCGTACCGGCCACTGGACGACTCGTACCGCGGGTTCCTGGATCTCTTCGTGGGGCAACTGGCCGCGGGCCTGGCCAACGCGGCGGTGTTTGAGAACGAGCGTCAGCGGGCAGAAGCGCTCACGGCGCTCGACCGGGCCAAAACGGCGTTCTTCGCCAACGCCAGCCATGAACTGCGCACCCCGCTGACCCTGATGCTGGGGCCGATTGAGGATCTCTTGACGGATGGAGCGGAACCGCTGACCCCGCCGCAGCGGACCACGCTAGACATGGCGCACCGCAACAGCCTGCGCCTGCTGCGCCTGGTCAACGGGTTACTCGATTTCTCACGCCTGGAGGCTGGAGAAGCGCGGACGAGCTACGCGCCCACTGATCTGGCCGCGTTCACCGCAGATTTGGCCGAGAGCTTCCGGGACGTGGTGGAGCGGGCCGGGCTGCGGTACGTCGTGGCGGCCCCTGACCTGCCCGAACCGGTGTACGTGGATCCAGACTTGTGGGAGAAGGTGGTGCTGAACTTGCTCTCCAATGCCTTCAAATTCACGCTGAGCGGCGAGGTGAACGTGAGCCTGGAGGCTGAGGGCCAGGCGGCGGTGCTGCGGGTGCAGGACAGCGGCGTGGGCGTACCGAGTTCAGACGTGCCGCGGCTGTTCGAGCGGTTTCACCAGGTGGAGGGTCAGGGCGGGCGGTCGTTTGAAGGCACCGGAATCGGCTTGGCCCTCGTGCAGGAAATCGTGGAGTTGCACGGCGGTCAGGTGGGTGTTCAGAGTCGGCCAGGGCACGGCACGACCTTTACCGTGCGGGTGCCGTTCGGCAGCGCCCACCTTCCACGGGAGCGCCTCGGGGCGCCGCGCGAGCGGACGTCGACGGCCACCGGAGCCTTGCCGTATGTTCAAGAAGCCCTGCGCTGGCTGCCACACACGGGCAGCGGTTTGGCACTGCCCGAACCTGACGCGGCGGTCACCCCCAGCCTGCGGGGGCGTGTCCTTGTGGCCGACGACAACGCGGACCTGCGGGACTATATCCAGCGCCTCCTGGCGCCGCACCATGAGGTGCAGGTGGTCGCGGACGGCGCGGCGGCCTTGGGCGCGGTCCAGGCGGCGGCGCCGGATCTGGTGATCACCGACGTGATGATGCCGCGTCTGGACGGCTTCGGTCTGCTGCGGGCCCTGAGGACGGGTGAGGCGACCCGCACGCTGCCGGTGATCATGCTCTCGGCCCGCGCGGGGGAGGAAGCGCGGGTGCAGGGCCTGGAGGCCGGGGCCGACGATTACCTCGTCAAGCCCTTCAGCGCCCGCGAACTGCTGGCCAAGGTGAATGCCAACCTCACCCTGTCGCGGGTTCGCGGCGAAGCCTTGGCGCGCGAGCAGGCCTACACGGCGGAGTTGGAAGCGCGCGTGCAGGCGCGGACGGCCGAGGTGCGCCGCGCCCTGGAGCACAGCGAAAGGCAGGCGCTGGAACTCTCCACCATTCTGGCCAGCTTGCCGGACGCCGTGTACGTGGGCGATCTCACGGGCATCAAACGGGCCAACCCACCTGCCTTGGCGCTGCTGGGCTTCACGGATCTGGCCCAGTTGGACCACCCGGTCCCTGACCTGGACGAACAACTGCTGCTGCGCGACGCGGCCACCCACGGCCGCCTGGCGGCCGCAGAGAGTCCCTTCGTGAAGGCGCTGACCGGAGAAGCCAACCAGCGTGACGTGCTGCTGCGCCATCCGACCAGTGGTGAAGACCGGGTGGTGCGCATCGCGGCCGCCCCCCTCTGGCGCGGTGGGGACGTGGTGGGCGCCGTCTCGGTCGTCTCGGATATGACCGAGCGCGCCCGGCTACAACACGTGCTGCAGCAGGCCAACGTGGAACTGAAGCGCAGCAACGCCGAACTTGAGCGCTTTGCCTACATCGCCAGCCATGACCTGCAAGAACCTATCCGGACGGTCGGCTCGTTTGCGGGTTTGCTGGGCCGCAAGTATGGTTCCTTGTTGGATGAGCGGGGGCAGCAGTACCTGCGCACCATCGAACAGGGCGCCGAGCGGATGAAAGCCCTGGTGGACGATCTGCTGGTGTTTTCCCGCCTAAACGCCGAAGGCCCGCCGCTGCGGAGCGTGAACACCCACGAACCGCTGCGTGAGGCGCTGGCCCGCCTGGACGCTTTGGCGCAGAGTGCCGGGGCGCGGGTGAACGTGGAAGCGTTGCCCACTGTGAAAGGCGACGCGCCACGCCTCGCGCAACTGTTTCAAAATCTGATCGGCAATGCCATCAAATTTCGCCGCTCAGAGGTGGTGCCCGAGATTCACATCGGTGCCCAGCGGCAGGGCGACTGGTGGACGTTTACGGTGGCCGATAACGGGATCGGCATCAACGAGGGGTATCAGGAGCGCATCTTCGAGATGTTTTCACGGCTGCACGGCCGCGACCGCTATGAAGGCACCGGACTGGGCCTGGCGATTTGTCAAAAGATCGTGGAGGGCCACGGGGGACGCTTATGGGTGTCCAGTCTGCCAGGGACAGGCAGCACCTTCCACTTCACCTTGCCGGCCCCGGACGCGTGAGCGGGGTGACCGACGTCTTGGTCGTAGAGGATAATCCGGCAGACATCGAGTTGATGCGCGTCACGCTGGAGGACTTGGCCCTGCCGCATCACCTGGACTGGGTGCCCGACGGCGAGGCGGCCCTCGCCTACCTGCGCAGCTTCACCCCCCGGCTGGTGCTGCTGGACCTGAACATGCCGCGTCTCGGCGGCCTCGAGGTACTGCATGCAGTGCGAGACGAGAGACTGGGTGAATTTGTGGTGGTGGTCTTCAGCAGTTCCGCAGCGGAGCAGGACCGGCAGGCCGCCCTGGCGTTGGGGGCCGCCGCTCACGTCGTCAAGCCGGCGTCGTTTGACGCCTTCTGCGAAGTGTTTGCCGAAGTGCTCCTGACCTACGCGCCCCTTCCAGCAAACGGACATGGGGAGAGGTCCATTGGCTCCTGAGTTGGCGCTGACGCTGATGCCTGAAGAGAACTTCTGGTCAGCCCAGAGTCTCCAGGCCAGCGGCACACTCCCGGCGGGCTGACCTCTGCTGTGAGCTTCTCCGAACCACCGTGGCCCAACCGACGTCTACCGCTGCCCGTGGGCTTGAGGAGGCCAAGTGCTTCGGACGGCGCCGTTTAGCACCTTGATCTGAACAAGAGTTTCCATCATTTTTTCGATTGCGTGTCACGCGGCGTCGAGGAATTGGGG
>NZ_SSNW01000033.1 GCF_004801315.1 Deinococcus sp. Arct2-2 | reverse complement strand
GTCTCCATTGTCGGTCAGACTGAACTCCTCCTCCACAGAACCCTAGCAAGATCAGGGGATCCCCGCCCTTTCACCACAGGAGGCTCGTCTGAAAGAACTGGAGCGGGAACTAGACATTGCGCGACAGGAACGGGATATTCTGAAAAAAGCATTGGCCTTCTTCGCGAAACAACCCTGATTTTCAGCTTCATCGAGCGGCACCAGGACGAGTTCCCAGTGGAACTAATGTGCCGGGTTCTCGAAGTCAGCATCAGTGGGTACTACGCTTCGCGGGGAAGGCCGGAGAGCGAGAGAATCACGAAAGACCGCGTGTTAACGGCGAAAATCAAGACAAGTTTTGAGGACAGTCGGGGAACGTACGGAGCGCTGCGCATCAAAGCCGACCTGTGCGAGCAGGGAGAGCAAGTCAGTCGTCAGCGCATCGGGCGACTCATGCGACAAGCTGCGCTTGTCGCGCGTGGGAAGCGGAAATTCCGCACAACGACCAAGTCGAACTCTTCGCGCCCAGTCGCAGAAAACATTCTTGCCAGAGCGTTTACCGCTGATCGCCCGAACCAGAAGTGGGCCACGGACATCACGTATTTACCCACCCGGGAAGGCTGGCTGTACCTGGCCACGGTCATGGACCTGTATTCACGGAAAATCGTCGGCTGGGCGCTGAGCGAGCGACTTCACACGCCGCTGGTCACGGCGGCGTTGGAAATGGCTGTACAGCGTCGGCAGCCACCAAGCGGGCTCTTGCACCACTCGGACAGAGGAAGCCAATATACGAGCGAAGTGTATAAGCAGGCATTAGACAGATTGCATGCTGTTCAGAGCATGAGTGAGAAAGGAGAATGCTGGGATAACGCCGTCCAGGAAAGCTTTTTCGCGACGTTGAAGACAGAGTTGGGTCTGAGCGAAGCGCAGTGGGGTCGTGCCCAGACACGAACAGAGGTTTTTGAGTGGATTGAGGTGTTTTACACCCGCCGCCGTCGTCACTCCGCGCCCTGCTACCGATCCCCAGTAGCCTTCGAAGAGCAAGTCACCATCCCGAACTGAGCCTCCACCAAACCCTTGACAGATCACCTTGGGCGCTTCACGGCTGTGTGGCGCGACGTATCGCTTCACCTGCCGCTCGAGCTGCTCTACCCGCTTCTTCAGGCGCGCATTCTCTTCGATCAGCTGCTGGATCTGCGTCGCTTGTTTGCTCTCCCGCTTGATCAGACGAGTGATCTGGGCTGCTTGCTCAGCAAGCAGTTGGAGCAATGCTTCGCGATCAAGCTCCCCCGACACGACCCCAGCCTACTGAACTCCACCTCATTTCGCCAAGTTTCACGGACACGCTAATCAGGTACCGCATGGCCGTCAACCTGTACTTTCTTGTACTCGGCGTCAAACGCCGCGCCCGACAGAGTAGTGAGATTGTTGTACTGAAGACGCTGATCTGCGCCGGGCTTATCGGCAATCTTGATGCCTTTCGCCTGCGCTAAGGCCTTCAGTTCAGCTTGTGCCTTGGTGTGGGCGGTAATCATCTCTTGGGCATAAGCTTTGATGGAAGCGCTACTGCTCTTCTTGAGTGCCAATTCCGAGGTTTGAATCTCGGTGAGGTTGCTCATGGACATCACTTCCATAAACAGAACATCGGTATCGTTGGACGTTTGGGCGGTACTCATGCCGCCAGAGGGCATATTCTGTGCGCCGCCTGCCATAGATGCAGGCACACACAGGGCGAGGCAAGTCGTCAGGGCCAATAAGGAGCGTTTTTTCATGGGAAACCTCCGGGAAATGAACTCTCAGAGGTTTCCATAGTAGGGCGGGCCAAAGATGACAGGAGCTTTCGCCCCAGCTTGGGCTGGGCCAGAGACAATATTGAGTGGAACCGTTGCTGGACTAAGAACGGGCCTGCGAACTATTGAGCTACTACAAATCTGGTCATATTTCCTACAGTCAAAACCCTTAGACGACTTCACCTACTGCCGCCGCAGGTTCGAGCTTGGGTTCTAGCGCGGGCACGCTGCCCAGCCTATTAATGCCGTCGAATGCAGCCGTTTTGTAGCATTCGGCCAAAGTCGGGTAATTGAATACCGTGTTGACGAAGTAGTCCACTGTGCCGCCAAAGGCCATGACCGCCTGACCAATATGAATCAGTTCGCTTGCGCCGGTGCCGATGATATGAACGCCCAGCAGTTCGCGTGTTTCTAGGTGGAAGATCAGCTTCAGGGTGCCTTGCTCGTCGCCAATAATCTGGCCGCGTGCGATTTCACGGTACTGGGCCTTGCCGATCTCGTAGGGCACACCCGCTGCCGTCAATTCCTCTTCATTTTTGCCCACCGTACTGATTTCGGGAATGGTGTAGATGCCGTAGGGGAACAGCTCCGGCACGCTTTGGGTGGGAATGCCGAAGGCGTGGCACGTGGCGAGGCGGCCCTGCTCCATGCTGACGCTGGCGAGGCTGGGAAAACCGATTACGTCGCCCACCGCGTAGATGTGATGCACCGCCGTCTGATAGTGAGAGTTGACGGTAATCCGGCCCCGCTCATCAGCGCTGAGGCCCGCCGCTTCTAGGTTCAATTTGGCGGTGGCTCCCACGCGGCCAATCGAATACAGCACCATGTCGCT
This sequence comes from Deinococcus sp. Arct2-2, assembly GCF_004801315.1. Classification (GTDB taxonomy): domain Bacteria; phylum Deinococcota; class Deinococci; order Deinococcales; family Deinococcaceae; genus Deinococcus. The sequence continues at coordinate 50,624 of NZ_SSNW01000033.1, read as the reverse complement.
CACAATTTCTTTGCCGCTGGCGAGCGTCACGCGCACGCGCTGGCCTAATTGGTCGGTGACCTGTTCCACCGTTTTCACGGCCTCGCCGAGCCGCAGGGTCATGCGGTTCTGGCGCATCTGGTAGGCCAGCACATCCGTAATTTCAAAATCTACGAATTCCAGCAGGCGCGGGCGCTTGTCGATCAATGTGACGCGCACGCCCAGCGCGGCAAACATGCTCGCGTACTCGCAGCCGATGACGCCGCCGCCGATGACGGTCACGGTGCGCGGCAAGCTCTGCAAGTCCAAAATATCGTCGCTGATGATGATGCGTTTGCCGTCGAAAGGAATATTGCGGTCACGCGCCGCCTTCGTGCCCACTGCGATGACGATGGTGCGGGCCGTCACGTCGCGCCAAGCATCGCCCTGACCGCGCACATCACGGAGCCGCACTGTATTTGGCCCGATAAACGACGCTTCGGCATTGATCGTTTCCACACGGTTACGGTGCAACTGATGGCGCACCACGTCCAGTTCGTGCGCCATCACGCTGCTGGTTCGCAGCAGCAAATCCTGCACCGTAATATCGTCTTTGACTGAATAAGACGAGCCGTACAGCCCGCGCTGGTTGTAGCCGCTGAGGTGCATGATGGCTTCCCGGAAGGTCTTGGATGGAATCGTGCCCGTGTTGATGCACACGCCGCCCACCACCGATTTGCGCTCCACCACTGCCACTTTTTTGCCCAGCTTGGCGGCCTGAATCGCGGCCCGCTGCCCGCCGGGGCCGGAGCCGATGACCAACAGGTCGTAGGTAAATTCTGCGGGAGCGCCCTGAACTGGAGTAGACGGGGAAACGGTCTGCATCATGTGACAACCTCGCGGGGAGAAGGAAAATGCAGCCCTCAGCCAAACGACGGTGAGGCAACTTTGGGAAGAAACCCATTGTGCCACGCCCGGATTTTCTATGTGAACAGGCGTCTACATCAGCCGCGCCGCCGTGACTTGATGCCGCTCTGACTCAATTACATGATCTGCGTAACTGCGCCCGCCTCCCAAGCCGTAATACTGAGGTCATTGACGCCCATGCCCTGCACGGCGGCCACCGCTTCGCCTACCCCCGGCAACGCCAAATGCGTTTGCATGTCGGTCATGCTTTCCCACTGCTCGGTAATAAAAAATTGCCCCGGCACTTCCAGATTCTCGGAGACCACATACAGCAAACACCCCGGTTCGGTGCGCGTATGGGCCGCCAAACCCTGCAACATTTGGCGGGCGGTGTCGTGGTGGGCGGCGGGAAAGGTCAGACTGCCATGCGAAAGAATCATGCGGTGCCTCCGAAAGCTGGATTGTGGGTGCCGTAGTGTTGCTACTGTGTTGTCGGTGCTGTGTTTACCTTGCCCGATTTGCAGGCGAAGGCGGCGCAAGCCCCATTACACTTGGCCTCGTTGGTTGTTGATTCCTGCAAAGTTGTGGGGAGAGCAACCCCCCCGTTGCTGGCGCAACGCCCCCCCTTAGAGGGGAGGACTTAACAGCTTTTGCGCTCCCCTCAAGGGGGCTGGCTGCACAGCAGACTGGGGGGTTCGCCCAAAATCGTGAACTCTAAATGCTTATGACCGTTCTACAAACCACAAAAACCGGAACACCCGCGTAGGGCATTCCGGCTGAGATGAAAAGATTGAACTTGCTTAAGCTTACGCTTCGGTGCTGTCTTCGCTCTCGCTGGCAGCGGCGGCTTCGGCCTTGACTTCTTCGATGCTCGCGTCGCCTTCCAGCACGGCAGCGGCGGCTTCTTCGGACAGTTCGCCCGCAGCAACCATGCCCGCAACCTGAACGGCTTGCGTTTCGGCGGCCAGTTCGTCGGCGCTCATGCGGGGAGCCAGCAGGCTGATGACGACGGTATCTTCGTCAATGCCTAGCTTGACGCCTTCGGGGAGCTTCAGTTGTCCGGCGGTGATGTGGTCACCGATGTTCAGCTTGCTCACGTCCACCGAGATTTCTTGGGGAATGCGGCGTGGGCCGGGGGCGATGATGGCGAGGTTGTGAACAACGATGTCCACGAGGCCGCCCATGACTTCGCCTTGGCTCTTGCCTTTGGTGTGTACGGGCACGCTGACGGCCACAGGCTCGCCGTAGGTGACCATGTAAAAGTCGACGTGGATGGGCACGCGGCGGCGCTTGTCCATCTGCACGGCTTTCACGAGGGCAGGAAAGGCTTCGCTGCCTTCGACGGTGATGTCGAAGATGCCCGTCGTACCCTGCTTGCGGAAAGCGCGGTCAAAGGCTTTCAGATCAAGGGTAAAGCTGACGTTGTTGCCTTTGTTGTAGGCGACGGCGGGGATCGAGCCTTCGGCCAGTTTTGACTGAGGAATGCGGGGTTGGGCGTTTAGTTCCATGCTGGGTGACTCTCCTTGGGGGTGTCTCTCGTCTGGCCGCCTCGCTCTCTTCCGTATCCTAGCTTCGTGGCAGGGGTGCGGGGGCGGGCGTCAAGCAACCGTGACAGTGTAGCAAAACTGGGGGATGGGTGGAAGGGCTTGGCCGCACGCGTTGATGACCACTCTGGCCGGAAATGCAGGATGCCCGCTGCGCTGAACGCCAATGCCTCTGCTAGAATCGCTCCTGTTGCCGCGAGGCCCCCCGCATTGCTGCCTCTATCTGATGGCGGTGTGCCCTAACCCTAGGACACGGAGGCGGCCCCGGCCTGCACAAGGAGAACCAAACATGATTAGCGTAACGGAACTGAGAAACGGCACCAAAGTGGAAATGGACGGCGGCCTGTGGGAATGCCTCGACTACTCTCACCTGAAAATGGGACGTGGCGGCGCGAAAGTCGTGACCAAGTTCCGCAACATGGAAACGGGCAGCATCGTCGACCGCACCTTCAACAGCGGTGAAAAGTTGCAAGACATTTTCGTAGAAGGCAAGAAGATGCAGTACCTCTACCGCGACGGCGACGACTTCATGTTTATGGACATGGACACCTACGACCAAGTGAGCTTGCCCCCCACGCTCGTGGGCGACGCCGCCAAGTTTATGAAGGAAAACACCGACGTGGAAGTGCAGGTGTACGGTGAGAAGGCCCTGAAAATCACCTTACCCAACATGGTGGTTCTGAAAATTACGCAAACCGACCCCGGCGTGCGCGGCGACACCGTGTCGGGCGGCACCAAGCCTGCCACGCTGGAAACGGGCGCAATCGTGCAGGTGCCCCTGTTCGTAGAGCAGGAAACGAGCGTCAAGGTAGACACCCGCACGGGCGAATACCTCAGCCGCGCTTAAGGCTCACTGCATCTGCCTGACCGTTTTTGCCTAGAAAAGCCGCCCTGCATGACGTGGGGCGGCTTTTTTGGACTGGCGTGTTGACCGGGCAATGACACAGGCGTTTGTGGTTAGACTCAGTGCAGACAACCCGCTGTTTGCTTGACCTCTGCTGTCCTCTCACCGTTTGCACGGCATGATGAGCGGCGACGTTTCATTCCGTTTCAGTTGAAGACCCAGCTCTACCCACACGAAACACATTACAGGAGGGGCCATGAACCCAGAAGACCTCAAACGAATCCTCGACGCCCTGAGCGCCGCCGATGTCCGTGAATTCAGCCTGAAGACCGGCAGCTTCGCCCTTGACCTCAAGCGCGGCCCGCAGGCGATGGGCGGCCCCGCTTTTGCCCCCAGCGCCAGCGTGTCTAGCCCCAGTGGCCCCGCCGCGCCTCAGCCCGCGTTTGCGCCTGCACCCACCGCCAGTGGGCCTGCCGCGCCCGCAGATGTGGCCCCCGCTGCCCCTACCGAAGCCGCCCCAGAAGTGCCTGCCGCTCCTGCCAAGGTAGCCAGCGCCGGAACGCCCGTCAAGGCTCCGATTGTGGGCACGTATTACGCTTCTAGCAGCCCTGACGCCGCGCCATTCGTCAAAATTGGCGACAGCGTAAGCGCGGGCCAAGTGCTGTGCATCATCGAAGCCATGAAGCTGATGAACGAGATTGAAGCCGAAACGGGCGGCGTGGTGCGCGAGATTTTGGTCAAGAACGCCGATCCGGTGGAATACGGGCAAACGCTGTTCATTATCGAATAAAGCGGATCGTGGATGGTGGAGCGTGGATCGTGGGAAACAGCGGTCTTTCGACGATCCACGCTCCACGATCTGATCTTCGCTGGAGGCACAATGTTCAAGAAAATCCTGATTGCCAACCGGGGCGAAATTGCCCTGCGTGTCATTCGCACGGCCCGCGAAATGGGCATCAAAACTGTGGTGGTGTACTCCACCGCCGACGAAAAAAGCCTGCCGGTGCTGCTGGCCGATGAAAGCGTGTGCGTGGGGCCGCCCGCCTCTAATGCCTCTTACCTGAATATTCCCAACATCTTGTCGGCGGCCCTGATGACGGGGGCGGAAGGCATTCACCCCGGCTACGGGTTTATGGCCGAAAACCCCGATTTTGCCGAAATGTGCCGCGAACACGGCATCGTGTTTATCGGCCCCACGCCGGAGAGTATGCGGGCGCTGGGCAGCAAGGCGGGCGGGCGCGAAATTGCCGCCAACAGCAACGTGCCTGTGGTGCCGGGAACAGGCGTGCTGGAAGACGTGGACGCCGCACTGCTGGCTGCCAAACAGGTGGGCTATCCGGTGTTGCTGAAGGCCAGCGCAGGTGGCGGCGGACGCGGGCAAAAAGTCGTTCGCACACAGGAAGAACTCAAGTCGGCCTTCAATCAGGCGCAGGAAGAGGCGCGGCTGTACTTTGGCGACCCCGCCATCATCATGGAAAAGTTTTTGGAGGAATTCCGGCACGTAGAAGTGCAGGTGATGGGCGACGGCAAAGGCCACGTCATTCATATTGGCGAGCGCGACTGCTCTATTCAGCGCCGCAACCAAAAGCTGATCGAGGAAGCGCCCAGCACCCTGCCTGCCACGCTGCGCCAAGAGATTTTGGATGCGGGTGTGCGGCTGGCCCAGCATGTGAACTACGCCGGGGCAGGCACGCTGGAATTCATCGTAGACCGCGACGGCCACTACTACTTCATGGAAATGAACACCCGGATTCAGGTGGAACATTGCGTGTCCGAAATGATTTCCGGGCTAGATTTCGTCAAGATGCAGCTTCAAATTGCGGCGGGCGAAGGCTTGGCGCTGAAGCAGGAAGACATCGTGCTGCGCGGCCACTCCATCGAATGCCGCCTGAACGCCGAAGACCCCGACAAGGACTTCCGGCCCGCTGCGGGCAAAATAGAAGAGGTGCATTTTGCAGGTGGCCCCGGCGTGCGCGTGGATAGCCATGTGTACACGGGCTACGTGATTCCGCCGCATTACGATTCCCTGATCGGCAAGCTGATCGTGCATCACGACACCCGCGAACTTGCCATTGCCCGCATGAAACGTGCGCTAGAAGAAACCGTGATTCAGGGGCCGAAAACCACCATTCCGCTGTACGTGAAGATCATGGACAATCCGTTTTACAAACGCGGCGCGGTGATGACCAACTTCCTTAAAACTCGCATGGAGATGTAAGGCGAATAGTACAAAAGATGAACTGGCCCGCAAGCAAGGCCAGTTCATCTTTATGTCGTTTACTGTCGAGGCTTTCGCCTTTACATCTTCCGGTCTTCAGCAATCTTGCCCAGAATAAAGAAGGTGGGTGCCCAGTGGCCTACGAACAGGCCGTCGCGCTCTTTTTCGGCTTCCTGTTTGCCGTCTTCCGACTTGCCCTTCAGGTAATTGGCGGCAGAAACAGCAATAGAAGCGAAGCCGAGGATGTACAAAAGGTTAGAAATTTTCATGAAGGCACCTGCTTTGGGAGTGAAGAGACTTGGAACTGTAGACGGACGGGCGTGGCATACAGCGCAGGTCAATCGCGTCTTCTGACGAACACGGCCCAACTGTGGCGCGGCTCCGTGAGGGCAAACGTGAGTCGGCACAGCATGTAAAGACTGCGTGCAGATTGGGTCAGAAAAGATTAAATACAGCTACAAGGGGCAATGAGGGTGTCATGTTCCATCACCGCGTAAACAAGCTTGCCGCTCCCCTTGTGGTTTGGCGGCACAGGCTTTGGCCCCCGCTATAAACGCCGGAATATCGCCGCCCACGCGGGCCAACAGGCGCTGAAAATCGGGCACGAGAGAAGCGTAAGCGGCCACCGCCCCTAGCGAAGCATTGTTGACGCCGCGTGCGAACCAGCCGTCGTAGCCGCTGTAGCCGCCCCAACTGGCTTTGAGGGCGGCGTATTGGGCCTGCAAGCCGTCCAGCACGGTCTGTTTGCCAGCCCTCATCTGCTGGGGCGAGAGGGGTTGGGAATACAGGCGCTCCAGTTCGGCGCGGGTGTGCAGCAACAGTGCTTCAAAGCCTGCCGCCCGCTGCTGTGCCAGTCGGTCTTGCTCGCGCAGTTCGGGGGTGCCGTAGGCTACCAGCCAGCGCCGCATGCCTTCCTCTTCTATGGTCACGGCGTAGGACTCGTTAAAAATGGTGTCGCCCGCCACGTACAAACTGGGATGAGACAACTCGTGAATGACCGTGCGGATGAGGCTGGCATCGGGGGCGCTGAGCATGCTGGACAGCACCGGGTCGCGCAGGTAGCCCAGCGTGCTGTAAGCGCTCACGCCGCCCACCGTCACGTCTTCGCCCGCTGCACGGCGGGAAGCGGCGTAAGCCCGCGCATCGGCCTCTGCAAAGTAGCCCCGGTAGCCCACACAGCCCGCGATAGGAAAGCAGGACGTGTACAGGTCAATGCCTAGTTCGGGCGCACGGAACACGTTCCAGACCACCGCAGACCGCCCCAGTTCTACGTAAGTCTGGAAAGAACCGTGATCGGGCAAACTCAATTCGTTGATGGCAAAGGCCCGCACCCGGCCCACCAATTCCAGCTTGCGGCGCGTCTCGGCAGGCGTTTGGGGATCGGTCAGCACCGCCGCCACCGGACGCGCCCGCCGCACCAAGTCCAGTTGCCCGCCCGCCGCCTGAGCCAAGTAGCGCACGTCGGCGCAGCCTGCAAGGAGGGCCGCAAGCCCAGCGAAAGCCGCCAGCATCAGCCAGCGCGGACGAACAAAAGAACGGGCCATGACTGCCAGTGTAGGCGTCGTGACCCGTGGAGAGGTTGGATGTTGCGTTGTGGGACGGTGGGGGAAGGGCGTCTAAGGGTCTAGGGTCGAAGGGTCTGAGGAAGGGCAATCGCTGGCGCTCAGTCACCCCCTCCCCAGCCCTCCCCCCTCAAGGGTGAGGGAGCAACACCACGCTCTCTGCTTTTGCCGTTAGCCCTCGCCCCTTGTGGGAGAAGGGCGCTGCAGAAGGCAGCGGGGTGAGGGGGCCACCTAGCCACGAACTCGCCCTAGCACCTCAGACCCTCAGACTATTTATCGAACTTGCCGTACCCCGCCGCACTCCGGCGCTGTGCCCCGCGTGCGTAATCCATCTGCATCTCTACTGTTTCGTGCTTGCCGTCTGTGAAGGTATTGGAGTGAATCCAGTAGTTCAGCTTGTCTTCGCCCAACTGCACCCAGAATTTATGCTCGTCTTCGGGATCGCGCCAGAACACCACATGGTCGAAACCGTTCTTCTGCGCCCAAGCGTCCACATCCGCCAGAACGCGGACGGCCTTGGGGTGAGGCATCTGAAAATCGCTGCCATCGGATTCGTTGCGGAACTTGATATCGGCCATATGACCTCTAGCCTAAGCGATCCCCGGTGGACTGAGGGTAGAGATTGACTAAGCGTCTGCTAAGTATTCCCTCAAGCAGTGTCGCTTGACGGCCCGCAGAGCAGACCGAGGCGGCGGAACGGGCAGCCACTTTTTCTGCACCCATGCGCCAACGAGGCGGGGCGCTATGCTGCCCTCAGATGACGCCGGACACCCCCGACCTCCCCCCCACCACCGGGGCGCGAACCAGCCTGAAAGTTGCCACCCTCAACGTAAACGGCCTGCGGAGTGCGCTCCGGAAAGGGCTGGCCGACTGGGTAGAGCGCACCGCCCCCGATGTGCTGCTGCTTCAGGAAGTGCGGGCCGACCCGATGCCGGACGCCTTACCGGGGTACGAGGGCGCGTGGTTTCCGGCGCAAAAACCCGGCTACAGCGGCGTGGCTATCCTGTCGCGCACGCCGCTGACCGATGTGCGCGTGGGCCTGCTACACGACGCCCTAGACGCCGAAGGCCGGGTACTGAGTGCCGTCATTCAGGGGGTGCGATTTGCCAGTGTGTACCTTCCCAGCGGTAGCCGGGGCGAGCGCCAAACCTTCAAGGATGAGGCTTTAGGCGTGTTTCAGGGTTGGACAGAGGCACTGCTGGCCGAAGGACTGCCGCTGGTGATTGGCGGAGATTACAACGTGGCCCACCAAGAACTTGACTTGAAAAACTGGCGCAGCAACCAAAAGAACAGCGGCTTCTTGCCCCATGAGCGCGAATGGATGACGGCGCACTTGGCAGGCGGCCTCACCGACACCCATCGCGTCAGCTTGGGCGACTTGCCCGCCTACACGTGGTGGAGCAACCGTTCTGGGGCCTTCGACAACGATGTAGGCTGGCGCATCGATTACCTGTTGGCCGCTGGAATCGCGGTAGAGGGCGTGCAGGCAGACCGGTTCGCCCGCCTCAGCGATCACGCGCCGATTGTGGGAACGCTGATGCTAGACGAGCCGGAGTGAATTGTTGAGCGTCTTTCCTCACACACAGTATTTGACAGGCTTGTGTTGGGGGAAAGCGGATAGCTTGAGCACAATAAATACTGAATTTAACTGATCCACCTTCCTTCTGTCCAAGGAGCCGCTATGCACTTATTCCGGATGCTTCTACCCGCGCTGCTCCTTTGCCTGACAACTCCCGCTGCCTCTGCCCCATCCGATCAGTGGAAGCGCCAACTGAGCCAAATCCTGTGCAGTACGCCTTGCGCGGGCCAGTGGCACAGCCCCCAAGTGGCCCCGGACGGCCAGTCGGTGACGGTGGCGGAAACCAAGGGGGCCGTGACCTCGCTCTGGAAATTCAGTTGGGGCGCGGCAACCAAAAAGGTGCTGATCTATCAGGGGCCGGTCTTGTTGTGGACGCTTGACCTCGCGCCCGCGCTGGTGGTACTGAAACCCGATTACACCTTGCTGAGCTACAACATCAACCAGAACAAGGTGATCTGGAGCCGACCCGTGGCGATGCTGGGAACTGCGCCCACGTCGCTGACACCGCTGATTCCCGGACGGATACTGGCCCTGACCAACCGGCCCGGCATCAGCGCAGACAACACCGAGTTGCGCGACAGTAAGAACGGCGACGCCCTGCAGACCGACCCCCGATTTCAGGTGCAACTTACCCCCAGCGTGCCTCAACAGTTCCCTGAACCCCTGCCCAGTGCCGACCTGAAAGTGAAAGAGCGCGTGCAGCAAGACTCGGTGGCGGCCCAGCTTGGCAATCCGGTGGGCAATGGGGGAGGCGCGGTGCGGCTGGACGTGTATCAGTTCATCGCAGACGAGGTCGAGTGTGTGGCCTGCGGTTTCAACAAGTAGAAGCAAGGGCTGAACGAATCTGAGAGAGGTGGTGCAGACCTTCAGCCGTCCAGCACGGCTTCCCCACACCCCACTGCTGTCCCCCACTCTTTAAGCGTCGGCGTAAGCTAGGGCACGCGGCGCGGGCGGGGCCATGTGTTAAACTGGGGGTGCTTCCGGGTGGTATGAGGAAAGCGCCCCCGCAATTTCGTCTGGCCTATAGGGTTTGGCGGTAGCGCGGATGCAGGGCGGCCCCCCGTGACAAGCGATCTCATCTATCCCCGTGGGCGGCCAGTGCTGACCGGGGCGTGCGCGGCAAACAGGGCCAGTAGGCCGGGGCCGCGCGCCCCACACGAAATCAGAACCCACGGGCAGCAAGCTAGACCCCAGGTGCGGAATGCCTAAAGTGAACAAGGGGGGTGCGGCGCAGAGCGCAACCAGCGTCAGCGCCGACTCCGAACAGACAATGAAGCCCGACACGGCGCAGGCCAAGAAGGGACAGCAAGGCAAGCGGCAGCGCACGGCGATTACGCCCGCGCAGGCTGCGCCCCAACCGATGGCGGATGCCGTCAAATCGAGCAAAAAAACCAGCAAGAGCAAACCTGCCGTTGTAGAACAGGAAATTGCGGCAGAAGTTGCAGCGCCCGAAATGGAGCCGCTGCTGACCGTTGCCGCAGAAGCGCAACCCACCGAGGCCGCGCCAGCACGCGCTAAGCAGGGCCGCAAGGTTCCAGCCAAAGCGGCGGCGCAAGCTGAAGCAGATGTGCCAGAGCCTCAGGCCGAAGCCCCCGCGACTGTGGAGCAGCCCAAAACTGCTGCACCCAAGCGGGGCCGGAAGGGAGTCGTGGAGGCCGCGCCCGCTGAAGCTGCCGCCTCTCCCCTGCCGGAAGCAGAAGCTGTAGAAGCCGCCCCCGTTGAACCCGAGGTGGCAGAAGTGGCAGTGGCCGAACCGGAAGCGCCCCAGCCCGCCGCAAAAGCCAAGCGTGGGGGCCGCAAGGTCAGTGTGCCAGCCGCAGAAGTGGCCGAAGTTGAGCCAGCCCAAGCGGAAGCCGTCGCTCCTGTCATGCAGGAAACTCCGGTGGAAGCCGCGCCTGTAGAGGTCATCGCCGCCACAGCCAAACGCCCCCGCAAGGCCAAAGCCGACGCGCCCGCAGTGGTGCTGACGAGCGGCACGGCAGACAGCAACACGGTAGAAACGGCGGTGCTGGAACTGGCCGAAGCGGTCAGCCCTACACCCACAGACGCCGCCGCGCCCGCCGATGTAGCCGCCGAACCCGTCCTGTTGGAAGTCCCGATCAAGACCCGCAAAGGCCGCAAAGCTAAAGCAGTGGCCGATGCACCCGTTGAGGAACTGCCTTTGACCGAGGTGCTGAGCGGCGTGGAAGCTGTGCCAGTCGAAGCGGAAGCAGCCCTAGAACCAGTGGTAGCAGAGGCTATCACCGAGCCGAGTCGCGCCAAGGGCAAAGGCAGAGGCAAGCAGGCCGAAGCCGCGCCTGTAGCAGTTGAAGCCGGAGCGACAGAGCCGGAAGAAGCCGAGCCAGCGCAAGTGCAGGCCAACGCTTCTGACAATACTGACGCAGAGGACGGCGAAGACAACCAGAATCCTGCCCGCGACATCGTAATCGCCCAGCTTCGCAAGCTAGGGCGGCCCGTGCATGTGCGCGACCTAGAACGCACCTTTACGCGCCAGACCATCTCGCGGATTGGCGACTGGCGCAGTCTGGAAGCCTTGCTGGACAACCTGACGGAAACGGGCGAAGTCGTCCGGACTCGCCGCCATACCTACGGCCTGCCCGAAGCGATGAGCCTCGTGCGGGGGCGCTTTCAGGCGTCGGCAGCGGGCTTCGGCTTCGTGGTGCCCGACAGCGGCGGCGAAGATTACTACGTGGCCGAGGGCAACACGATGGAAGCTTGGAACGGCGACATCGTGCTGGTGCGGATGGAAGGACGCGGTGACACTGGCAACGGCTACGGCACCAGCAACGGCAAGGGCGGCCCTCGCCGGGGCCAACGCGGCGACGGCAGCCCGCGTGCCAGCGTGGTACGCATCGTGCAGCGGGCTTACAAACAGCTCGTGGGTACGCTGGAATTCCATCACGGCCACCCCATCCTCAAGCCCGACGATCACCGCGCCCGCCACCGGATTCTGGTGTTCCCAGAAGGCATAGAAGGGCTGGAGCAGGGCGCACGCGTGGTCACCGAGTTGTACTGGCCCGAACACACCGGAGAGGATGAAGTCTTCGGGCAGATCAAGCGCGTGCTGGGCAACGAGGACGATCCCGAAACCGAAACCGAAGCCGTGATCGTGAAATTCGGTCTGCGCGGAGAATTTGCGCCGGAAGCCGAGGCGCAGGCCAACGCCATTCCCGCAGAGATTCCGGCAGAGGCGCTGGCCGGAAGGCTTGATCTGCGCAGCTACAACATCTTTACGGTAGATGGCCGCGACGCCAAAGACTTTGACGACGCGATTCATATCCAGCCGACGCCCGAAGGCACCTTTGTGGTGGGCGTTCACATTGCCGACGTGAGCCACTACGTTCCTGAAGGCACGGCGCTGGATGAGGAAGCCTACGCCCGCGCCACCAGCGTGTATTTGCCGGGACGGGTGCTGCCCATGCTGCCCGAACACCTCAGCAACGGCGTGTGCAGCCTCGTGCCGTACCAAGACCGCCTGACCATGACGGCGCTGGTGGAACTCTCGGCAGAGGGCGACATCTTGAAGGTGCAGCTTGCGCCCAGCGTCATCAACTCCAAGGCCCGCCTGACGTATGACGAGGTGCAGGCCTACAGCGAAGCCACCGCTACGCTGCCCGAAGCCGCCCGCCAACTGGAAGGCGACCTGCACCTGCTGCTGAAAATTACGACCAAGCTGCGCCAACGCCGTCTGCGCGAAGGTTCGCTGGATTTCAAAATGCGGGAAGTGAAAGTCGACGTGGGGCCAGATGGCCGCATGGAACTGACGCCGATCCGCGAAGAAACCGCACGCGGCATGATCGAAGATTTGATGCTGCTGGCGAACAAAGTGGTGGCCCACTATCTGCTGGAGCGCGAGATTCCGACCCTGTTCCGCATTCACGAAGAACCCACCCTGCAACGCTTTCAGGACGTGACGGCGGCGATTGGACGCTTGGGCTTCTCGTTCCCCGGCGGCGAACCCACCCCGCAGGCGTATCAGGCGGTGCTGAAGCAGGTGCGCGGCACGCCCCGTGAAAGCGTGGTGAATACGCTGCTGCTGCGCTCCATGCAACAGGCCAAGTACGCTGGGGAGAACCTAGGTCACTTCGGGCTGGCGTTCGAGGAATACCTGCACTTTACTTCTCCGATTCGCCGCTACCCCGACTTGATGGTTCACCGGGCCTTGCGCGGCGTGCTGAACGGCGACCTGAAGGCTGGAAGCCGCGCCGTGGGGCAGTTGCAGGCCAAGTTGCCCGATATGGGCACGCACACCAGCGCCCGCGAACGCACGGCCAGTGAAGCCGAACGCGACCTGACCAAGTACTATCAGGCGAAGTGGGCGCAGGAACACTTGGGCCAAACCTTTGCCGGAAACGTGTCGGGCGTGGTTGCCAGCGGTCTGTTTATCGCGCTGGAAAACGGCGTGGAAGGCAAACTGCACATCAGCAACTTGGATGACGACTATTACGTGTTTATCGAAGATGCTGGGATGCTGCGCGGACGCAGCCGGGGCCGCAGCTACCGCCTCGGGGACGCCGTGAACGTCACCATCAGCACGGTCAATCCGCTGGCCCGTCAGACCGATTTCAACTTGCAAAGTAGCCTAGACACTCAGGAGAACGACATGGATTCCGAACATAAACCCCGCGCCCGCCGCCGCGATGACCGCGAGCAGGAACGCCGCGAGAAGTTGCAGAGCGTGCCCACCAGTGCGCCGCGCAAGTTCACGCTGGATGATCCGGCTCCCCTTCCGAGTGCGGCGGCTCCAGCTTCTGCTGCCTCTTCTGCCCGTCCCAGTGGCCGGGGAAGGTACGAGCGCGGCGAAAGAAGCACGCCGGAACGAGGCGAAGGCGCGACGTTTGGCGGCCAACCGATGAACAGCGCACGTGGCAACAGCCGTCCCGCTGCCGCTGCTTCTTCCGGTAATGCGGGCGGTGGACGGCCCCGGCGTGTGATTACGCTGGAGCGCCCCCGCAACGAGCACCTGCGCCCCGTGAACATCACCGTGCAGCGCATGTATTTTGGCGACTGGACGCTGGATCATATGCCGCCCGAAGAAACTCAGGGTGGACGCAGCAGCGGAGGCCGGAGCTTTGAGCGTGGCGGCGGCAGCGAGCGGGCTTCCTCTGAGCGCGGTGGGCGCGGCTATACGCGCGGCAGCAATGACCGGGGAGCCGTACAGCGCGTGAATGGCCGCCAACAAAGCACGCCACGCCCGCAGCAAGCCGCTGCACCCCAAGCTCAGGCCGCCGCACCCGCGCAGGCTGCATCGGTGCAAAGCGCACAGGCTCAGGCTGCCCAAGCAGACGATGCCAAACGCCGTCGCCGTCGCCGGGGCCGCCGGGGTGGAAACGGCGGGCCAGCATCGGGGTAAAAACCCGTCAGTGGTGAGTGGGGAAAGATAAAGAATAAAAACAACCGCTGGGGAAACTTGGCGGTTGTTTTTTGCTTACTTTTTCTGCCCCGAGAAGCCTTGGGCAGTGGTTTGTACGTTCCTGCTTTCTGTCCCTGTGATCAAGGTGAGTGATCGCAGAGGGTTGCCCTTCCTAGACCCTTAGACCCTAGACCTTTAGACCGCCCTTCTCAGCTCTCGTAACTCCGCGCCACACTCGTCAGCACGCTGCGAAATTCTCCGGGCGTGATCAGGCCCATCGCCATGGCGTGACTGGCGGCATTCAGGCTGTCGGAGGCCAGCACCAAATCCACGCCGTCTTTGCGAACTTCGGCCCGCAGTTTGCCCACGCCCTCATCGCGGCCCGCGCCCGTAACGTCGCGGATGTACACAGCCAAAATCCGTCCGGGATGCTTGCGAACCACCTCGGCATAGATTTCGGGGTCTTTTTCGCCGCTGTCTCCGACCAACACGAAGTTGAGGGTAGGAAAGCGGGCCAAAATACGTTCGATGACGCCGTGTTTGTAGCCCCCGTGCCCGGCCAGCAAATCCACGCCCCAGTTCCGCAGGAACATCGGCCCCAGCGGAATGCGGCGGTAATCCAGAAATTGCCACAGCAGATCGAAGAAATTCCAAGGGCTGCTGGACACGTAGAAAATCGGATTGCGGGCTTCGCCGTCACGGGTCAGGGCGCGGTACAAAGCCCCTACGCCCGCAAACGGCAGGCGGGTGCGGGCATTTCCGGTCAGGCTGGTCATCAGCATGCGCGGCAGGCTCGTCACGTCCGACTGCATTACCGTATCGTCAAGGTCACTGATAATCCCGAACCGGGCGTCGGCCACGACCTGCACGCGGGCGCGGGTGGCTCCCTCTCGGCCTTCTATGCTGAGGCTCGCCTCGTGCCAGCCGCCCGGCAGCGGTGTGGGCGGCGCAAAAATCAGGGTGAAATACCCGTCGTGATCGCTGATACCACTGACCGAAAGGCCGTTGAGGACGCCCGTCACCTTCACCCCGCCCACCTCGCGGGAAAACAGGCGGCGCACGATGTTGCGGAAGTTGCGCCAGCGGGCGTCCCCCTTCTTGGCAGGCGCGAGTGTACGCGGCAGCAGCACGCGGCCCGTCAATTCGGCTTCCTGCGGCGTGCCCCAGCCCACATACGGTTGCAAAATCATTTTTCCGCGTGCCCGGCGGGGTTGTACATACCCGCTGATGGCGTGATCAAGGGCCACCACCGACCGCTCTAGCACCGGAAGCAGCACCTTGAAGGCGGTTTTGAGCAGGTTGGTGGTGGGAAGAGTGGACGGAGCAGAGGCATTCTGGGGCGAACTGGAAGCCGGAGTCACCCGGTTAGTGTAGGGGCCGGAGCGGGGCCAGCGGGCGGAGTGAGGTTGAGAATTTGTGAACGTGGGGCAGTGGTCAAGGCCAACTTGGGATCACAGGTAATCCGCAACAGGGGCGAAGGGCGTCACCACAATGGTTCGGACAGTTTTCAATTTAGTGATTCCTACTCTGTTGGGCAACGCTTGACAGACACAAAGCTGGAAGGTGAACCCCCCCGTTGCTCACGCAACGCCCCCCCTCAAGGGGAGGACAAAGGCTGGTGCGCTCCCCTTTAAGGGGGCTGGCTGCGGACTGGTACAGCTGCGAAGCAGAGCAGACTGGGGGGTTTACACGCAGCGTCAAGTCTGAACGTTGTTCAGTCATACAAGCATCAATAATCCTGTATTAGACCCTTGACCCTCAGACTCCTGTTCCCCCTACTTCCCCTGCGGATCGTGGGCATACCGCCGCCCGATGATGCGCCGCACCACGAAATCGCCCACTGCCGGAAACACCGTGTTCAGCACCACGACCGCGGCGTAAAACTTGGGCACGATCACTTCGGCGCGGGGGCGCTCCAGCACGTCGGCTACGGCGCGGGCGACCACTTCCGGCCCCGGCATAGGCAGGCGGGCCGAAGCCGTCATTTCGCTCTTCACGAAACCGGGGGCCACCAGACTGACGGTGACGCCCGTACCCTGCAACTCCCGCCGCAGGGCCAAGGAAAACCCGCGCAGGCCGAACTTGCTGGCCGAATACACGCCGTTGGTAGCCACCCGCCCCGCCACCGAACCGATATTGACGATGTGGCCTGCCCCGCGCCGCCGCATGTCGGGCAGGGCCAGCCGCGTCAGCTCTATGGGCGATTCCAAATTCACGCGCAGCACGCGCAAAGGATCGGCGTCATCCCACCACCAGCCCTGCTCTACGGTTACACCAGCATTGTTGATCAGGACATCTATTGGCCCGAACTGTGCGGCAGCGGCAGCCAGCAGCGCTCGGCGCGAGGCATCGTCGGTTACGTCGGTGGGCACGGCGATGACGCGCACACCCGTAGGGTCAAGTTGACGGGCCAGCAGCCCCAGTTCATCGGCGCGGCGGGCGGCCAGCACCAGCTTGTGCCCCCGCGCCGCCAGTTCTACGGCGGTGGCCCGCCCAATCCCGCTGGAAGCCCCCGTCAGCACGATGACTTTGCTGATAACGGCGGCGCTCGTCTGGCCTGAATTGGCTGTCATTCGGTCATGCTACACGCGTGTAAGCCCACTTCACGCAGAAGGTAGGCAATGCACAAACGCCGTCTCAGACGAGCATCAGACGTGCGGGGCAGACTGGCGGGATGAAGAACCGTTTTGGCGGCCATGTTCGCGCTGCCGTGTGTGGTGGCTTGCTGCTGGGAGGCGCTGGACTGTCCTTCGCCGCCCAGTCCATCACCGCCATTCCTGCGCTGCCGCCCCGCCCCACGCTCCCCAGACCCACTCCGCCTACACCGAAGCCGCCCAGCACCTTGCCGGAACTGCCGCCCACCTCTTCCCTGTCCGCGCCCCTGCCAGAGTTGTCGCCCACTCAACCGACAACGCCTGCACGCCCAAGCACTCCAACTCCAGCTCCTTCAACCGCACAGCCCGGACTGCCCCGCCCTACCGATCCGCTGTATGCCCAGCAATGGAATCTGCGGGCCATCGGGTTAGAAGGCGCGTGGGCGCAGCTTCCTGCCGTCATGTCACCTGTGACGGTGGCCGTGCTGGACACGGGCTTGATCGCCTCACCTGAATTGGCGGGCCGGGTCATCAATGGCTACGACTTCGTGTCGGACGCGGCGCGGGCAGGCGACGGCAATGGGCGCGACGCCGATGCAGCGGGGGCCGGGGCGCTGGCTAATCACGCCGAAGTGGTGGGCAATATCATCGGCGCGGCGCACGATGGGCGCGGCATGGCGGGCATCGCGCCGCGTGTGCGGGTGGTGCAGGTGCGCGTGGCGGGCGTAGACGGCCTGATCGACCCCCAAGATTTGGCCGATGGTCTGCGCTGGGCGGCGGGCCTGACGGTGGCGGGCGTACCCATCAACCCGAACCCGGCCCGGATTCTGAACCTGAGCTTGTACGCCGACTTTGTGCCCCTGACCCGCTGTGACGTGCGCGTGCAGACCGCCGTAGACGCCGTAACCGCACGCGGCGCGTTGGTGATTGCCGGGGCCGCCAACGACGGCAAGGACGCCAGCGGCTACTCTCCGGCGGGCTGCCGCAACGTGCTGACCGTGACCAGCGTGACCGAGGCGGGCGTGCGTCCCAGCTACGCCAATTGGGGCCGCGCGGTGGCGTTGGCCGCACCCGGTGGGGAAGTTGGGCACGGCGTGGTGGTCAGCAGCCTGAGTGGAGTGGGTGGCGTGCGCGAACCCAACGGCACCAGTTTTGCCGCCCCACACGCGGCGGGCGTGGCAGCCCTGCTGCTGAGCGTGCGCCCCAAGCTTTCGCCCGCGCAACTGCGGAGCCTGCTGACCCGCACGGCCACGCCCTTTCCCGGTGGGAGCTGCGACCCTGATCCGGCCCGGAGTTGCGGCGCTGGCACGCTGAACGCCGAAGCTGCACTGAGGGCGGCGCTAGCATCGGTGCTGGGGAAGTAGTGCTGGGAAGTAGGGTGCGAGTTATACAAACAGGCTGCGGGAAATAACGCCAATCTGACTCACTGCCTCCCCTTTCTCACCCTGCTATTGCGCGTCTCATCCGTGTTTGGCGCACCATCAATGCAGACGCCGCACACCCACTTGCTCCGGGGGCGTCTTGACAATCTGCCCATGTGCCCGGAACGCGCATGGACGACCAAGACGAGGCCGGGAGATGAACGCCCCGGCTTCTTTATTTGTGTGGTTTCTACAGATTGACGACCTGAACCGGGACGTGTCGCCCACCGCTTTTACCTAAGATAGAGTCATGAGGCTTTTTTCTTGAACGCTCCGGCATGGCGGGTGTGGCTGGTGGTGGCGCTGGTGTGCGGCTGGGGCATTCTCAGCATCCGGTTCGTGCAGCGCCAAGAATGGCCGATGGCGGGCCTGTGCGTGCTGCTGCTGATTACCAATGCCGTGACCCTGTGGCGACTGACCAAGCACGGCAAGTAGAGGACTTTAGTTGAGCCTGTTTAGCTGAGTCTCCGCCGCTCTAGGCGCTGTCCGGGCGTGCGGGAGGCGCGAATCAAGACTTGGGTGGGCAAGACCGCTCGCGGCGTCATCCACGTTTGAGACGGCTTGTGCAGAGCCCAGCCCGCGCCCAATGTGACGGCGGCGTGTTCCACTTGCCCGCCCGCACTGCGCCACACCAACACGGTGCCAGGTTGATCGTCCATGCCGCCAGACCGCGTGTGGGCCGCCAGAAACGCCTCGAACGGCTCGCGCTGCATCCATTCCAGTTCCGCGCCCACTGTGCCTGCGGCGGCCATGACCGTGCCAAAGCAGTTGGAGCCGCTGCCCGCTGCAAATGTTCCGGCCAAAGCGCGGGCACGCGGCAGCAGTGCTTCGGCAGCTTGCCACACGGCATCCGGCACCTGTTCGCGCTGGCAGGCCGACGATTCGGCAGACACGGCACGGGCCACGATTTCGGGCGTCAGCATGGACGACCACCACACGAAGCGCCCCCGCTGAGGCTCTGGCAACAGATCGGCAAAGGCTTTGGCATGGGGTAGATTGCCGCGCCCATACCCGATTTGCAGGCGCAGCAGTTGACGGCGCACCGGAATGCTCAAGCCGTTCCAGTCAGCTTCGGACAGCAGAGCCACCCGGTTTGCAGCGGAATCGAGAGCCCACAGGGCAAACGTGTCGCGCAATTCGGGAGACGGGTTCCACTCGGCAGAGGCGAGGGTGGGCAGTTTCAGTGCAACCGCCTCAGCCTCGGTCAGAAAAAACGGCTGCACGGGCGGGGCCAGCCATTCGGCCCAGCGTGCCAATACGTCCGGCGAAACCGGAATATTCAGCACGTTCATATCGGCCGCCTTAGCCCCGCTTAGTCGGCACGCGCCACACGATGTACAGCACGCCCACCAGCCCAATGACGACCCACGCCACCTGCCCCACCAACACCGGAATCCGCCCCAGACTCAGGCCCACCGCCAGCACGATGCACACACAAGCAAACCATTTGGCCCGCAGCGGCATGCCCCGCCCGGAGCGGTAATCGTCGACCAGTTGCCCGATGACTGGGCGCGAGAGCAACCAAGCTTCCCAGCGCGGATCGCCCCGTGCAAAGGCAGCGGCGGCCAGCACAAACCAGACGGTGCCCGGAAATCCCGGCAGAATCAGGCCCACGAAGCCTATTCCGGTCAGAATAAATCCCAAGACCACCCACAGTGGACGAATCGGGCGGGGTGGAATGGACACACGGGCAGCCTAGCGCACGGCTGTTCGGTTATAAGGATGCTGCAGTGTTGGCCGCCGCCCCAGCCTCCATCCCGCTGCTGTCAGCCCTGCCCCGAAAGCACCAGAATCCCGTCTTCATCGGCGTAAATCTGATCGCCGGGGTGAATGATCACGTCTGCAAAGGTCACGGCTCCGCCCGATTCACCCCCGGCCACCTTGCCGCTACGCCGGGGGTGGGCCGCCACCGCCCGAATGCCTATGGGCAGCACCCGCAGCTCGGCAGTGTCGCGCACACAACCGTAAATGATGATGCCCGCCCAGCCGCTCTGCACGCCAAATTGCCCCAGCATTCCGCCCAGCAGCGCACAGTTCAGGCTGCCGCCGCCGTCGACGACCAGCACCCGCCCCAGCCCCAGCGTTTCTAGGGCTGAGCGTACCAGCGGGTTGTTCTCGAACACTTGCAGGGTAAAAGCTGGCCCAGAAAAGCGCGGGTGGCCGCCGTAGTCTCGGAACACAGGAGCCAGAATCTGCGCCTGCGGGTGCGCGTCGCTGAGATCGGTGGTGGCAAAAGCGGCAGGCGCGTCGGTCATGGCTGATCGTATCGGGAAGGAGTCGAAGTCAGGGGGTATTGAAGTGGGAACGAGGCGCGGGCCACTCCAGCTCTCCCCTCCCCAGCACGCTGTATAGACACCCGCTGCCGATTTGGACCAAACGCCCCGGCCACTTGATCGAAGCGGGGTTTTCGATGTTCCCATAAGTTTCTAGCATGTCAGCAAGAGAACGTCTTGAACGATACAGTTTTCACGCTCCAGCAGGCCACTTCAAGCTGAACCGGGGCAAAAGCCACAGCAGGGGCTTGACAGGTGAAAAATTAAGCGCACAATGGTCTTGTAACCGATTACAAAAACTTGGCGTGACCATCTGGGGTCACATCGGGCTGTCTCGTGGATGCTTTGCTGCACCCCACCTTTCCTTCTCTTGGCTGTGTAACCGGTTACGTGTTTCCGAGGAGAGATAGAACTTCTTTATGTCTGACGCCCTGATCCGCCCCACCATCGACGATATTGCCCGCGCTTCCGGCGTGAGCAAAGGAACCGTGAGCCGCGTGATCAATGGGCATTCCACTGTGGCCGAGCGTACCCGCGCCCGCGTGCAGGAAGTTATTGCGCGGCTGGACTACACGCCTGACCCCGCCGCCCGCAACCTGAGTTGGCGTACCGGGCAAACGCTGGGGCTATCGCTTGACCGCGACGACCCCATGCTCAGCCCCTATCAGGTGTTGTTCCGGCGGGCGTTAGAGGCCCACACCGCGCCGTTGGGCGTGCAACTGCTGGACCTGCGGGCCGATCTGACCCGCATGGCCCGCCTGCCCAGTGCCGTACTGGTTATGCACGCGGTAGAGGGCGATCCCCGCTTATCGTTTTTGCAGCAAGTGGGCGTGCCAGCCGTCCTGATCGGGCATCATCCGGCGTCGTTTTGGGTGGCTCCGGACGATGAAGGGGGGGCGCACCTAGCGACCACGCAACTGTTGGAAGCCGGACACCGCCACTTGGCGTACTTGGGCGCTGGCCCCAGTCAGGTGGCCCAAGACCGCCAGCGCGGATTCGAGCGGGCGGCCCGCACAGTGGGAGCCAGTACTCAACTTCTGGCCGCCGATTTTACGGTGTTGGGCGGCTACCGGGCGGTGCGGCGGGCGTGGGAAGCGGGGACGCGCTTTACCGGCCTGTTTGCCCAAAGCGATGAAAGTGCCATTGGCGCAGTCGCCGCTCTGGAAGACTTGGGTCTCAACATTCCGCAGGACGTATCGGTGGTGGGCTTTGACGGCCTGCCCGAATTGCCGCTGCCCTACGCCCTGACCACCGTGTCTCAAGACATTCCCCGCATTGCCAGCACCGCGCTCACCCTTGTTCAAGAGGCCATTTCGGGGCTTAGTCCTCGTGGCGAATTCATCCCTGTTCAGCTTATTTCCGGTGCAACCGTTGCACCTGCCCCCGGAGGGTCACCATGAAGATTCAGAACGCACTCCTGCTCAGCCTCGCCGTCCTCGCTTCTAGCGCCGCCGCCCAGACCACCATCAAGATCAACGGCTACGGCGGCACCGACCCCGCCGTCGTGGGCGACCTGATCAACAAGTTCGTGAAGCCTGCACTTGCCAAAGACAAGATCACGGTGGTCTACGAGCCGCTGCAAGGCGACTACAACAAGTCGCTGACCACCCTCCTGGCCGCCGGAAACGCGGGCGACGTATTCTACCTGCCCGCCGAAACCCTCAGCGGCTTTGTCGCCACCGGCAAAGTGCTGCCCCTGAACGGCGTCGTCAGCACCAGCCCTTACATCAAGAGCCTGAACACGGCCTTTACGCAGGGCGGCAAAGTGTACGGCATCGCCAAGGATTTCAACACCCTGACGCTGGTCTACAACAAAGATCTCTTTGATGAAGCCAAAGTCGCTTACCCCGATAACGACGACACTTGGACGGACTTGCAGAACAAGCTGACCACCCTCAAGAAGAACCTCGGCAACGAGTACTACGGCATTTGCCTACAGCCCAACTTCGACCGCTTCGGTGCGTTCGCTTACGCCACCGGCTGGAACCAGTTCGATTCCAAGGGCAAGACCAACCTCGCCGACGCCCGCTTTGCCGAAGCCTTCAACTTTTACACGGGCCTCGCCAAGAACAAGGTCGGCATTACGCCCAGCGAAGTGTCCGAAGGCTGGACGGGCGGCTGCCTCAAGACCGGTAAGGTCGCTGTGGCTGTCGAAGGCGGCTGGGTCGTCAACTTCCTGCGCGACAATGCGCCCAACTTGAAGTTCGGCACGGCCCTGATGCCCAAGAACAACAAGACGGCCAAGCGCGGCAACTTCCTCTACACCGTCGGCTGGGCCATCAACGCGGGCACCAAGAACAAGAGCGCCGCAACCAAGGTGCTGAACATCCTGACCAGCCCCGCCGTGCAGCAGTACGTGCTGGAGCAGGGCCTCGCTATTCCTAGCCGCACTGCCCTCGGTGAAAACGCCTACTTCAAGAAGACCGACGCGGGCGCAGTGAACAGCCGCCTCGTGTTCCAAGGTGCATCTGACGGCAACGTCAAGTCCTTCAGCTTCGGCCCTCAAGGCCCAGATTGGAGCAAGCCCATCAACGACGCCCTCGCTGCCGTCCTCAGCGGCCAGAAGAGCAGCGCCGACGCCCTGAAAAAAGCACAGCAGGACATGAACACCTTCCAGAACCGCTGATCTTTCCTATCAGGATTTAAGACTGAGGGCTGATCTGTTCAGAGGGTCGGGAGGCGAGCGTTGCCTGCCCCCGGCCCTCTGCCATTGTTTTGATTCGCTCAGAACTTGACTGACTCGCTTGATCACATCACGCCTGCTGGGTTTCACCGCTGGAGGGTGCATGACCATTACCAATCCCACTGCCAAAAGGCCCAAGGCCGCCCGCTCCAAACAGAGTCAGACTACGACCACCGCGCTGCTGTTTTTGGCCCCATTTCTGATTACCACCCTGATCTTTTTCTTCTATGCTTTCGCCCGCGCCATCTATTATTCGTTTACCGATTTCAACCTTTTCAATACACCCAAGCTGATCGGCATCAAGCCCTATATGGACGTGCTGGCCGACCCCTCGTTTCGGCGGGCGCTCGCCAACAGCCTGATTTTTGCCATCGTGACCACCACGCTGCAAACCGTGTTTTCTTTGCTGATGGCGGTGGCGCTCAACAACAAGATTCGCGGGATGGCCTTCTTCCGCTCGGCGTGGTACATGCCTTCCATCACGTCCAGCGTGGTCATTACCCTCATTTTTCTGTGGCTGTTTCAGCGGCGCGGCATTGCCAACTACCTGATTACCCAGTGGCAGGCCTACCAACCCCTGATTCTGACGTTCCTCGGCGTGCTGATCGTGGTGCAAATCGCGCAAGTCTTGTGGGAGAGATCGCGCAAATTGCCCGCAGGCTGGATTGATCCGGCGCTGGCAGCCGTCAGTGCGCTGATTGCCCTCGTGGTGGTCTTCATTCTCAACTCCACAGGCATCATCGGCCTGCGCGAAGTGGCTCCCTACGATTACCAGTACTTTGCCGACAAGTGGATCAGCATCGGCAACGTGCGCGTGCTGAGTATTCCGCTGCTGGTCATCATCATTCAGAACACCTTTACCACCGTGCCTACGCTGATGCTGTTTTTCCTTGCGGGCCTTCAGAGCATTCCCGGTTCTTTGTACGAAGCCGCCGACATTGACGGCGCGACGCCCTACCAGAAACTGATGAACGTGACGGTTCCCATGCTGCGCCCCGTGACCTTTTACGTGGTGACGGTGGGCCTGATCGGCACCATGCAGATGTTTGACCAAGTGGCGGTGATCGGTTCGGCGGCCCCACAAGACACGCTGATTACGCTGGCCTTCTACGTGTATACCAACACCTTCAAGAACGGCGCGGCCCCGGTGAATATGGCCTCGGCAGCGGCGATCGTGCTGGCCCTGATCATCCTGAGCATGGTGTTCGTACAGCGCAAATTCTTCGTAGCACCCGAGGCCAACTGAGATGGCCCGCACCAGCTTCTTTTTTAGAACTTCCCCACAGGAGGCAGCAGCATGACGGCCATTCAAGCAGAACGCAGGGCGGCGGCCTCTAACCACGACGCATGGCTCTCGCGGCGGCGGTGGGCGCGGGCAGGCTGGCTGTACGTGTTCATGTTGGTCATGAGCTTTTTCTTTCTGGGCCCGTTCCTGATGGGTCTGCTGAGCAGCATGAAGGACAACCCCAACGAATATCCGCCCAAAGTGATCATTCCGCAACTGACGGCGCAGTACGTGAGCCGCGCCTACAACCTTGGTGTGCAGGGCGGCAACAGCGGCTGGAACGGTGGCCTGACTCCGGGCCGAGAAGTCACCTTCGACGTGTCGGTGCGCTCTCCGGCAGACGCTCCCAAAGACGCCCCTGTAGTCAGCCTGTTTCCCTACCAGCCCGTGAGTTTGGTGGCGATTGCCAAGCAGGCTCAGGCCAAGGATTACGCCAAGCTGAGTACCGTGCAGGTGTCTCAGTCCGGAGAAACCAAGGTGTACCGCACCACCGTGTCCTACCCTTCCCTGACCGCGCAAACGGGCGAAGTGATCCGGGCCAAACTGGTGACGCCCGACAGCGACGTCAAGGCCCAACTGCCGGGCGGTGAAATCGTGAAAGTGACGCTGGACACGCCCGCCGCACAAGCCAAGCAATACGAGCTCAGCGAAACGCAGAGAGTGGAACTGGTCAAAGCGGGCGGCAATTATTACCTGCGCGGGCCACTGTTCGAGCGCACGCCCATGCAAGTCGACGTGCAACGCGGCCAGAGCATCGTCAACAGCACTCTGCCGCCCAGCGACAAACAGAACTTTGACCGCTCGTTCGCCTTCCGCAACGTGACCCCCGGCATTCTGGGGTACACCTTCAACAATTACCGCCGCGCCTTCAACGAAACGATGGACCCCAAGTCGGGCCGCAGCCTGTTCTTCTCTTGGGTGCTGAACTCGTTCCTGTACGCCTTCCTACGCGTGGCCGCCGCCGTCGTGTTCTGCTCGCTGGCCGGATACGCGCTGGCCCGCTTCGACTTTCCCGGCAAGAACCTGATCTTCTTGGGCGCGGTGCTGTTCGTGCAGATGGTGCCCAGTCAGGTGAACTTGGTCAGCAACTACGTGCTGCTGAAGGATTTGCACCTGCTGAACATCTGGGGCCTGTGGCTCAACGGCTTCGTGGCGGCAGGCGGCGTGTTCCTGATGAAGCAGTTCTTCGAGGGCATGCCCAAAGAACTGGAAGAATCAGCCTCTATCGACGGCGCTGGCCCCTTCACGACCTTTTGGAAAGTGATGTTGCCGCAAGCTGGCCCCGCGCTGATTGCACTTGCCATCACGCAGTTTCAGGGCGCATGGAACGACTTTTTCTGGCCGCTGGTGCTGCTTCGCCAAAACACCGACTTTACGCTCACGGTGGGCCTGTCCAGCTTCTCGCAGTTGTACGGCGGGCAGGGCGACTACGGCCTGATTCTGGCAGGCGCGATCTTGTCGGCCATTCCGGTCATCATCGTGTTCATTATTTTCCAACGGTACTTTGTAGATACCGGTTCTGACAGCGCCGTGAAAGGCTAAGTAGGACACAGACTGGGCGGGCGGCGTTGGGGCTTTCTCACTGGAGGCTGTCTGACGTGGCCCGCCTGTTCTGCTTTCCAAAGACCGCCGTATCTGACAGACTGTCTAGTCTCTTCGCCCCGCCGCCCTAGCACGGCGCACCTTGCCTACTGTAACCGCTTACAATCTGAGCGTTCCTGCTGAACGTGCTGTGCAGTTTTCCGCCCTCACCCCCCGCCACACGCCGCCCCCAAGGAGCGTCCATGCTCAATACCCGCACTGTTCTGAAAGAAAATGACCTTTATCTGGTGGGCAACCGCCATTACAAAATTGCCGAAGGCGAAAGCGGCCTGTACCGCCGCGACACCCGCTTTCTGAGCCTCTACGAATGGCGGCTGGACGGCGAGCGCCCGCAGCACCTCTTGCAGCACGAGCGCTATCCCTTTTGGCTGCACGAACACAGCGCCAACGCCAACGTGGGGTACACCATGAAAGTGGGCATCTCCCGTGACCTGACCGTGACGAGCCATGAGGTGCGCGACACCCTGACCGTGACCCGTTACCTCGGAGAAGGGCCGCAAGTGGTGACGCTGGCACTGGCCGCCGACTTTGTAGATATGTTCGAGGTGCGTGGTTGGCCCGGTGGCCTAGGAGAGCGCACGGTGACCACCCAAGAAGTCCCCGGCGGCGTGGAATTCAGCTACACCGCAGGAGACGGCCTGCACAGCCGCGCACTGGTGCAAGTGTCGCCTGCTGCCGTGTGGAACGGCGAGAAACTGACGTGGGACCTGACGGAAGCCGAAACAAAGATTCAGGTCAGTGTGTTCCCGCTGCAAGCCGACGAGCAGCCCACACCGGGCGACCCGGCTGCACTGGCCGCCGAATACGACGCGCTGCACGGCACGCTGAATCTGCGTCTGGCCGATCCACTGGATCAACAGGTGCTGGATCAGAGCATCGAAGACTTGCGGAGCCTGTCGTTTCAGACCGAACAGGGGCGTTTTCCGGCGGCGGGCCTGCCTTGGTTCGTAGCCCCCTTTGGCCGCGACAGCCTGATCATTGCCATGATGGTGAAAGACCACATGCCCGAAATGGCCCTCACGGTGGCGCGGTATCTGGCGGCGCGGCAGGGCAGCAAATACGACAAATCCACGCTGGAAGAACCCGGCAAGATTTTGCACGAGGAACGGATTGGCGAACTGACCCGCATGGGCCGCACGCCGCACCGCCCCTACTACGCCACCGCCGACGCCACACCCCTCTTTGTGTGGCTGGTGGGCGAACTGAGCGCCGCGCACCCCGACATTGCCCGCGAACTTCGCCCGCAGTGGGAAGCGGCCTTGAAGTGGTGCCTGACTGACGGTGACCCTGACGGCGACGGCTTTATCGAGTACACGCCCGACGAGAGCGGCATTACCAATGCGGTCTGGAAGGACAGCGGCGACTCCACGTTTACGGCGGAGGGCGTGGACATCAGCGGGCATGTGGCGGTAGTAGAAGTGCAGGGCTACACCTACGCCGCCTACCTTGCCGCCGCCCGGATGTACCGCCTGCTGAACGATGAAGGGCAAGCGGTGGAGTGGGAAACCCGCGCCGCCAGCCTCCGCGAACGCTTTCACGCGGCGTTCTGGTGGCCCGAGCGCGGCTACTACGTGCATGGGCTGAACGGCGACAAAAAACCCCTGAACGTCTTGGTCAGCAACCCGGCCCACACGCTCTGGACGGGCATCATTCCGCCCGAATTTGCGCCCCAAGTGGCCGCTACCGCCTTGGGCAGCCAACTCTGGAGCGGCTGGGGCATTCGCACGCTGGGCGAGGGCGAAATTCGCTACAACCCAGTGTCTTACCATAACGGCAGCGTGTGGCCGCACGATACCGCCGCCGCCGCGCTGGGCATGCACCGCTACGGCCTGAACGCCGAGGCTGCGCAGGTGGCCCGCGCCCTGTTCGACGTGGCCCGCGCCGCCGATGACCGCCGCCTGAGCGAACTGCTGGCCGGATTTAAGCGCGAGTCCCACACGCCGCCTGTGCCGTACCCCGCCGCCTGCCACCCCCAAGGTTGGGACGCCGCTATTCCGCTGGCGCTGGCGCACTTGCTGGGACACGGGCAGGCGCAGGGGGCAGGGAAGCTGGAGAACGAGTTGGCGTGAGTGTAAGTTGAGTTGGAAGGTGAACCCCCCCGTTGCTGGCGCAACGCCCCCCCTTAGAGGTAGGGACACAAGCTGTTGCGCTCCCCTTAAGGGGGGCTGGCTGCGCAGCAGACTGGGGGTCTACACGCCATCGTCAACGCTCAAGACCCACTGAGCTTGCCAAATCTCGGCTGCTCCTCCGGCTGACAAACGCCAACAGCCTCCCCTCTTCTGCCTGCTCGCCGTGCGTTCTCTAAACCGCCCCTCACCCATTACCGGGTGCGGGGCGGCACACTTGGGCCATGCTGGATAACATTCTGAACAGTGTGCGCCGGGGAGCCGAACGCGTGCAGCGCCGGGGCGAAGAAGTCGCTCAGGTGACCAAACTCCGGGTAGAAGTCTTCCAGCTTACGCGGGAGCAAGACGGCCTGTACGCCCGGCTGGGCCGCTCTTTTCATGCCGGAGCCGATGCTAGCGTGCTGCAAACCGTGCAAGAAGATATCCGGCGCATAGACGAGGAAATCAGCGCCCGCGAACGCTTGATTCAGGAACTGAACACGGCGGCTGCGGAACCCGTAGACAACGGGGCAGTGGTGCGGCAAGAAGACAAGATGCAGGCCACGACAACCCCGAACACCGTGCAGTCTGGCGCGACGGAACCCACTGTCCCCGATGCTATGCCGCGCCCCACGCCAACCAACCCCGTGCAGATCAGCAAGGAGGCCCAACCCATGACCCACAAGGACGACAAGCCGACTTCTTCCCCGTCTAACCCCACTGTAAAACATAGCGACGAAAAACTGATTCCGGAAGGTGACACCGCCAGCACAGGCAACGAGGCGGGCCGCGACAAGCTTTACCGTCACGGGCATCATTTGGAAGAGGCAGAGAACGCCAGCAAGCACCCTGACCCGCTGGACATGTAACCTTCACTGTTTGCTCTTTTTTCAAGACTTGCGCCCATCACAGCACATCCGCCTCACGCGGGGTCTGGTCAGATGGGCGCATGACTTTGGAAACCAATCTGCCCATCATCGTGACTATTCGCGGCGCGTGGAGCGGCGAGGTGGCTGACCCGGCCCGTGCTTTTGCAGGCATCGTCACCGCCTCTGACCTGAGCGCCTTGGCATCGGGCGACGCTGTGAAAGTGGTGTATCAGAGCAGCGGCAGCCGAGTACCGGGAGCGGGCGAGCATGGGCGATATGCGCTGCGTGCGGCGGGCCGGGAATGGCCGCTGATGCGCTTCGGAGCGCATGCCAGCACAGGCGGCACGCGCAAAGATGACACCCATCAAGGGGACTGGATCGCCGAAGTGTTGCCTGCAAAGACGGGTTGAGGGGTTGTTGGGCGGGGATTACTGGGGGTCGGTCTAAGGGTCTGAGGAAGGGCAATCGCTGGCGCTCACTCACCCCCTTCCCAACCCTCCCCCCTCAAGGGTGAGGGAGCAAACAGCCCAAGATTATTGTTATTGCTCTTTGCTTTTTCCCTAGCCCACAGGGGGCGAGGGGCGCTGCGCTAGCAGCGGGGTGGCTCGCAGGGCTGCGCAGTAGAGGGGGCCGCCCAGCAACCGCCCCCGCCCCACCCCCTTAGACCCTCGACCTTTAGACCCTTAAACCAACCCCCAGCACACCCGCCTACAAATCCTTGCGACTAAATCTCCACATGGCCGCCAGCACCGCCAAAATAGCCAGCGCCGAGGCCCACAGCACCAGCCCAGTCGCAATCGGTTCGCTGCCGAAAATGGGATTCGCACCGCGTGCCATTTCTCCGATTTGCAGCACCGCCGCGTTTTGCAGATGATAGCTGGCCCCCAGCCACAGCGCGTTGGTGGGCATCACGTAATTGGCGATCTTGCCCAGCGTGACCAGCGTGGGACTGTCGGCAAACGAACCGATGGTGCTGAGAATGCCGCCCGCAAAACCCACGCCGTACAGCACGAACACGCCGATACCGTTGGCGAGCGTGGAAAATAGCGTGCTGCCCAGAACAGTGAGGCCCGTGATGACCACGATGGCAAGCAGAATCAGGCCCACCGCAGGCAGCGGCGCAGGCGGCACGAACCCGGTAATGGCAAAAATGCCGACAAGCAGGGCCGCACTGACCAGCGCAATGTAAGAAACGTTGACGATGGTGAAGCCCAGCCAGCGCCCCAGCACCAGCGCGGCCCGCGTGACCGGGCGGGCAATGACGCTCTGCATCACGCCGTTTTCTACGTCGCCACTGACTGCGCCCACCGTAGACAGTACGGCCATCAGCGAGCCGAGGAAAAACACCAGATACATGCCGAAGGCCGCCGCATACACGATGGGCGCGTTGGCTAGTCCAGTGATGCTACGGCCCTCCAGCCCCGCATCTATGGCCCGTTGATCCAGCGTGCCTTCCAGCCGGAAGATGCCGTAGAGGTAAAAGCCCACGAACGCCCCCGTGAGGACAAGCAGCACGATGACCAAGCGTTTTCGCACGGCTTCGCGCAGGGACAGTTCGGCAATGAGCAGCGTGTTGCGCCAAAACGACGGCGTGTGGGGTGCAGACAGAGTTGTCTCAGACCGAGTGGCGTCAGACATGGGCAGTCTCCTTGTGTGGCGCGGCAGTTTCGGGCGCGCCTTCCATAAGTTCTAGGAACATGGTTTCCAAATCGGGTTGGCGCGGCGTGAGGGCGTACAGCCGCGCCCCGTGTGCATGAACGGCGTCGGCCAGCGCGGGCACGTCTTCACGACGCTGCACCCACAGTTCTATATCGGCGTGTTCGGGGTTCTGGGTGTCGGTGTGGCGCACCTCTCCAATGCGGGCCAGCGCCTCCAGCAGCGGCGGGCTGAGCTTGTCTACGCGCACTCCTACGGGCAGCACATCGCCCATAAGCTCGCGCATACTGCCCTGCCGCAGCACCCGTCCCGCCTTCACGAAGGCCACCCGGTCACACACTTGCTCCACTTCCGACAACAGATGGGAATTGAGAAACACCGCCACGCCCTGCGCCCGGAGCCCCTCTATGATTTCGCGCACTTCCACCCGCCCAATCGGGTCTAGGGCGCTGGTGGGTTCATCGAGAAAGACCAGTTGGGGCCGCGCCAAGATTGCTCCGGCCAACCCCGCTCGCTGCAACATCCCCTTGGAATAGCCGCCCAAGGACTCGGTACCGCGCCCGCCGAGGCCCACCGTTTCCAGCACCTGCGGAATGCGGGCGCGGAGTTCGTCGGCCCGCAGGCCCGCCAGCCGTCCGTGAAAGCGCAGGAATTCTTCGGCAGTCATCCACGTTTGAAAGCGGAACTGTTCGGGCAAAAAGCCGAGGCGGGAACGCACGGCGGGGTCAGACGGATGGCCGCCCAGCACGCGCACTTCTCCGCCGCTGGGATGCACCAACCCCAGCAACATCTTGACGGTGGTGCTTTTGCCCGCACCGTTGGGGCCGAGGAATCCGAACACTTCGCCGGGGTGGACGGTCAGCGTCAGGCCGTCTACCACCGCCCGCCCCCGGTACACTTTTTGAAGTTCCCGCGTTTCTATGGCAGGAACTGAAGAGGTGGGCCGCTGCTGCGTCATCCGGTCAGCATAGGGCGTGAAGCGCGGCGGCGAGAGGGACGAAAGTTGCAGAGTAGGGAGCAAGGGGAAACCCGGCTTGCTTTGGCGGCAGGCCGGGGTGGGGTGAAGTGGCATTTCTGCCAAGAGAGCGCCGGGAGGTAAAATAACCCACATGAAGGCGCAAACTAATGGACATGCCTTCCCCTGAATTCCGCCGCCTGACAGACGTGTCACTGAGCGAGATTGTGGCCCTGCAAAATCATCCGTTGGTGCGCCGCACCTTGCCACTGGCCCGCGAAGCCATGACCGAAGACGGTGCGCGGGACTTTGTGAAAGGCAAAGAACGGCTGTGGGCTGAACACGGCTACGGGCCTTGGGCCTTTTTCTTAGGTGGCAAGTTTGTCGGCTGGGGCGGCTTGCAACCCGAAGGCTTGCCTTCTGGCGAGGTAGAGGCTGATTTGGGCCTCATCGTGCATCCGGAGTACTGGGGGCTAGGACGGCAGCTCTACCCCGAAATCGTGCGGCGGGCGTTTGAGGACATGGGCCTGCCGGCGATCACCGTTTTGCTGCCGATCAGTCGCCCCGGCGCACGCAGTCTCAAGCGGTTGGGGTACGTCACCGAGGGCGAAATAGATTATGCGGGCGTGCGCTTTATCAAATACAGGCTAACAAGTACGGGTTAACGGGCGATTGACCCTAGCTCAGCCTCCCAATACCGCCTCGATCTTCCCGCTCACATCTTCGCTGAGGCGCACTCCGGCGGCCTTCACAGTGTCTTCGATTTGGCTGACTTTGGTGGCACCAGTAATCACGCTGCTGACGCCGGGTTGACGCAGAATCCATGCCAGTGCCAGTTGCGCCCGCGTGATGCCCAAGTCGTCGGCAATGGGCTTGAGGTCGCGCACCTTCTGAATATTTTCGTCGGTCAGGAAGTTTTTGCCCCAGTTTTCGTTCTCGGTCAGGCGTGCGCCTTCGGGCTTGCCCTCGTCGTATTTGCCGGTCAGCAGGCCCATTGCCAGCGGACTCCAGACCACGAGGCCCACGCCCGCATCTTGGGTGTAGGGCAAAATCTCTTTTTCTACGCGGTCACGGCGCAGCATGGAGTATTCGGGCTGCTCGGTCACGGGGGCGTGCAGGCCGTGTGCGCGGGCAAATTCTACGGCCTGAGCAATGCGGGCGGCGGGCCACATGCTCGTTCCCCAGTACATGGCGCGGCCCGAACGCACGACCTGATCGAAAGCCATCACGATTTCTTCCATCGGCACACTTTCGTCGTATCGGTGGGCAAAATAGATGTCGAGGTAATCGGTGCCTAGGCGCTTCAGGCTGCCGTCAATGCTTTCCAGCACGTGCTTTCTGCTGAGGCCCCGGTCATTCACATCGTCGCTCATGGGCCAAAACACTTTGCTGGAAATAACCAGCGTATGCCGGGGCAACTCGCGCAGCACCACACCCATCATCTCTTCGGACTTGCCACGCGCGTACACGTCGGCCTGATCGAAGAAATTCACGCCTTCCTCGTAAGCCTTCATCACAATGTCGCGCACGAGTTGCGCTTCGTTCACGCTGCGGCCATAGGTTTCCCAACCGCCCAGCGCCACTTCACTGACTTTCAAACCACTTTTGCCCAAGTTGCGGTATTCCATTGGGGTACTTTACCGAATAAAGCAGGATGCGGGGTTGAGAGTGTAGGTTCTGAAAAGATTAACCGGGACGTTTCCAAGTGTTGGCACGAATGCCGAGTGCGGCCAGTTCCGCCGTTTGGGTCACGCGCTTAGAGCGAGTCGGCACGGTTTTGGCCTGCACGATCCACTGCAAGATGCCCTTTTTCGCACTGTCAGGGAAGGCGTTCCAGCCGTCCAGTGCGCCGGAAACCGCACTCAGAGCTTCGGCCAAATCGTCCGGCATCTTTAGGGCTTCCACGGCGTCCAGCAATGTCCACGAACCGTCAGCTTTGGCGGCATCTATGCGGGCTTGCCCTGCCGCCGTCATCTGGCCTGCCGCCAAGAGGCGTTCTATATGACCCTTGTTCACGGCGCTCCAGCCACTGCCCGTTTTGCGCGGCGCGAAATACAGCGCCGAGCGCGTGTCGTCCATTTTGCGCGGTTTGCTGTCTATCCACCCAAAACACAGGGCTTCTTGCACGGCCTCGGCCCACGTCAGATTGGGCACTGGCGCGGCCTTTTTACGGAGCACCAGCCATACGCCCCGCGCTGAGCCATGATTCTGGTTCAGCCACGCCCGCCACCCGGCACGGTCTTCCGGCTCAAACTGTTCGGGCGAGAGCAGGTCTGCGGGCATGGACTTAGGATGACAGAGGAAACTACATCCGGCAAAGCTCAGAGTCTCGGCTTCACTTTGTCCCGGTACCAGTTGCCCCAGTGCGGTTTGCTGCCGTCCAGATCGCTGAAACCATATTCATCCATCAGTGTCCAAGAGGCCAAAGCCTCAGCATTGAAGCGGTGCTTTTGGGGGTCAGCCGCCAGCGCCGCAATGCCCCGGCCCACCAGATGCGGCGTTTCGGACTCGGCAAAGTCAGGTTCCTGCTTCACGGCGTCGCGCCAAGTGTCTGCGGTAACGCCAAAATGGGCCAGCATTTCTTCACTCCGCAGGAATCCGGGTGTGACGGAAACGCTGGTGATGGCGCGGGGATCGTCTTTCAGTTCGCTGGCCCAGTTCTGAGCAAGCCGCATCACGCCCGTTTTGGCGAGGTCATAGAAGAAACTGCCCCGGTAATACCAGCCGTCGCCGTCGGTAATCTCGGCAATGAGTCCGCCTGCCCGCGACAATGGCAACCCGGCATGGGCCGTGATGATGTGCGTCCAGATGGCCCGCTCCAGCATCCGGCGGCCCCTGTTCAGGTCAAGTTCCCAGACCTTTTTACCCCATTCCATCAACGATTCGCCGCCCCAAATATCGTTGATCAGGATGTCGAGGCCGCCGTATTCGGTGTGCAGATGGGCCATGAGGGCCGCCACCTGCGCCGCGTCGCTGTGATCGCAGCGCCACGCCACGCCCATGCCGCCCGCTGCCGTCACCAAATCGGCGGTGTCCTCAATCGTTTCGGGGCGATTCAAGTCGCTCATACCTGTTCCGTCGGCACTGGCGCGAGTGCTGCGGCCCGTGCAAATCACAGTGGCTCCCAGTGCGCCGAGTTCGGTGGCGATCCCGCGCCCTGCACCGCGTGTGGCTCCGGCAACGAGGGCAACTTTTCCGGTCAGGGGGAAGGGTGGGGTGGGCATGGAGTTAGGGTAGCGGAGTGGTACTGAGCTATGAGCTA
The DNA here is from genome assembly GCF_004801315.1 of Deinococcus sp. Arct2-2. Classification (GTDB taxonomy): domain Bacteria; phylum Deinococcota; class Deinococci; order Deinococcales; family Deinococcaceae; genus Deinococcus. Next base: position 15,955 of record NZ_SSNW01000033.1, on the reverse strand, counting down.
TGAGACTTGAAAAGTCACACCTCCAAAATAATTCCGCCCGCCGTGAGGCCCGCCCCAGTTCCCACCAGCAGCAGCGTGTCACCTTCCCCAGCCCGCCCGCTGCTGAGCGCCTGATGCAGCGTCAAGGGCAAACTCGCGGCGATGACGTTACCCAGCGTAGGCAGGGTCACTTCTACCCGGTCTGCTGGCCAGTTGTAGCGCCGCAGCAAGTCCAGCCCGACTTTGCTGGCCTGATGCGGGATGACGCGGGAAATGCCCACCAACCCCGTGCTGAGGCCGGGGCGCAGGCGTTCTAGGAAGGCGGGAACGACGCGGCTGGCGAGTTTCAGCACGCCCAACCCCTGCATATCGAACAGGTATTCTGTGGGCTGCACGGCGGGATCGCGGGGATGGCGCAGGGTGCCGCCGCCCACAATTTGGGTGTGGTCTGCGCCTTCCGGGTAGGTCTCAATTCGGGCCGCGTGCAGGCCTTGGCCGGGGCGCACCGCCTGACCCAGCACCACCGCCGCCGCGCCGTCTCCGATCAGTAGGGCGCTTTCGGGTTGATGCATGTTCAGGCCCACGCTGCCGCCCTCGGTACTGATGATGAGCACCCGCGCCGCTTGGCCGGATGCAATGAGCAACGAGGCGTGTTGCAGCGCCAGCAAAAAGCTGAGGCAAGTGCCGTGAAGGCTGTAGGCCGCCTTGCCGGTCAGCCCCAGTTCGCGGGCCAACAGCGCCCCACCATCGGGAATCGGCTGGGCCTGAGAACCGCTGGCATTCAGCAGCACGTCTATATCTTCAAAGTCCAGATTTGCCGCTGCCAGCGCATTCCGAGCGGCTTCGGCTCCCAGCGTCAGCGCCGTTTCTGCCCCCGACAGCCAACGGCGTTCGCGCACGCCGGTTCGGGCTTCGGCGGCCTCGGCAGTCAGGCCACCCGATGGGTCACACAGGGCGGCAACCTCGGCAGTGGACACGACGCGGGCGGGCAAGGCTCGGCCGGTGCCCAAAATACGGACGGGGAGAACGGCGGGCGGGGGGATCGTCATGACTTGACCTCTGAATTGACCTTTAGGACAGGAAGTTCTGAGAACGCGCGGCGCACCACCCGGCGGCGTTTGGCTCCCGGCGGCGCAGGCAGCAGCGGGCCAAAGCGCAGGTCAATGCGCTCTGTGTCGGCTCCAGCGCGGGCCAAAGCAGCCGTCACTTCGGCAGCAGCGGCGGTGCGAGTGGGGAGCGCATCGGGGTCAAGCAGCAGCCAAAGCGTATCGGGGGCACTTTGCTCCAAGCGGTACTCCCTCAGGCCCGGCACGCGGTTCAGGGCGGCGCGGAGAAAGTCGGGCCACACGGTCACGGGCTGCCCACCCCCGCCCGCAAACACCAGCGCGTCGTCTTGCCGCCCCTCAATCCGCGCCACCCGCCGCGCCGCGCTGCCACAGGCGCAGGGTACGTCGTCAAGCTGCAAAATATCGTCGAGACGGTGCCGAATCATGGGCTGCACGCGGCGGCGCAGATCGGTAATGATGGGCCGCCAGCGCCCTTCCCCGAGGGCTTCTAGGTCAAAGTGAACATGGGCTTCGTTCAGGTGCAAGGTTCCGTATCGGCAGGGCAGAGCCAGCAGCCCTTCCGTGGCCTGATACACCTGCACCACTGGGCCAAATCCGGCTTCCAAGGCGGCACGGTCAGCCTCTTCCAGCACCTCGGCCACGCACACCACGCGGGCTGGGCGGGCACTGGCTCCGGCGTTCAGCAGGGCACGCAGCACACTGGGCGGCCCCACCAACAACGTTGGGTTGGCAGCGGTGAGGGCGGCGGCCAAGTCGGGCACCGGACGCAGCAAATCCAGAAAAGAGAAGCTGAGGCGGCGACTCTGCACGCTGCGGTACAGCCCGCCCTCGGCCCGCAAGAGGAACGCCAAGCGCTGAGGCCGCATCACACTCGCCCACACAGGCGGCGGAAGCAGACGCCGCAGCATCACGCCTGCCCAGCGTTGCCGCTCCTGCACGCCCACCAAAAACGCGCCCTGAGTGCCGCTGGTGCCGCTCGACAGCCCCACCGTCACGGCTTGCCCCGCGAAAGCCGAAGCCGCCGCCCCGCGCAACTGGCCGGAAAAATCGCGCCCATCTTCGGCATGGCGGGCCAGCGCCAGCACGTCCGACAGGTGCAGTCCAGCGGTATTGAGTTGGTCAAAATTGGCCATCATGTCAGCTTTGGCGGTGGGCGGCAACGTGCGCCACTGCTGAGGGCTGAGGCCCGCACTCTGGAACCGAGCGGCGACGGCGGGGCTGTGGGCCACTACCCAGCGCAGATGACCCCGCGCCAGCCGCTCCTGATGGGCTTCCAGCGCCGCCCGCGTGCGGAAGTGCAGGCGGCCTTCTGCAAAGGCGTACCAGACGGCAGCGAGGGCGTCGTTCATAGATTGACCGGACGAGTTTCAGGAAGATCGTGGCTGACGATCACGCGGGCGCGGGGGTGGCGGGCCAGCCAAGCTTGCAACTGCTGACGGCTGCGGCGCTCCTGCTGTACGTCAGAAAAGGCGTTTTGGGCCAGTGGATGCACTTCACCACCCTCTCTCAATGCACGCACACTCCACGCCGCGTCGGTGGCGAGCAGCGTCCACTCGGAACCGTCCTCACCTGATGCCGCCTCGCGCACCACTAGGGCGATCATCCCGGGGGCGTGGCCGGGCACCCGCACCGCCCACACGCTGCCGTCTTCAAACACATCGGCGGCCTCAGCAAAGGGAGCCAGCCACGCTGGGGCCGGGGCAAAGGCGAGCGCGTCCGTGCGGGCCTCGAAGTCGGGCGGCACCAGTTCTGGAAGGAAGGCCCGCCGCACCGCCCGGAGTCCCTTCAGGCCGCGCAGGGGCGGGTAAGCTCCAGCGTCCAACACAAACCGCGCCGCCGGAAACGCCCGCAAGTCGCCCACATGATCGGCGTGCAGATGAGACACGATGACGGTTTTGACGCTCCGGAGGTCTATTCGCAGTCGGGCCAGTTGCGCCGCCGCGGTGCCGCCTGCCGCCAAGCGCACAGGGGTAATCAGGCCGTAGAGGACGCCGGGCCAGCGCCGCATCAGCCGGGGCACCTGTGGGCCGTAGCCTGTGTCCAGCAGCACCGGGCCAGACGGATGCAGCAGCAACGCGAACCCCGCCGGATACGCCTGCACCCGCCACGCCGCTCCCCGTTGCGTCAGCGCTGCCAAGTTCAGGCACTCGCCCGCCGCGAGGGGGATGACAGGCACGGTCACAGGGTCAGACATTAACAGCTGCCTGTATCGCTTCTTCTAACCCCTGATCGGGATGCACCACAGGCACATAGCCCAACCGTTCGCGGGCGCGGGTCAGGTCTAGGGTCATGCCCCGCGTCAGCAATCTCACGCCGCTGGCGGTCAGCGGCGGTTCGGGGCGGCGGGGATGCAGGGCGTACAGCCTTTCCAGCACGCGGGCCACCGTTTCCAGAGTGCGCGGGTTGGCCTGCCGGGTGGGGCGCGGCACACTCAGCGCATCGGCCAAGCGGTCTAGGGTGGCCCAAATGGGAATGGTGACGCCATCGGTGATGTTGAACAGGCCGGGTGCGGGCCGCGCCAACGCCAACGCCACCGCGTGCGACACGTTCCGCACATGCGTCAGTTCGGTGTGTACCTCTCCCCCACCATCTGCGTTGGCCCCGTCTAAGCGCGGCAACCGTCCAGCCCGCAAAGCCAGTGCCAGCCGGGGCAAAATGCTGGTATCGCCGGGGCCGTAGATTCCGCGTGGACGGAGGATAGTGGCTTCGGGATGGGCCGCCTGTACTTCCAGTTCGGCTAGGTATTTGCTGTGGGCATACAGGGAGTCGAAGTGTGGGCCAATCGCAGTGCTTTCTGAAATGTTTTGAGTTTGCCCGGTGGCGTTGTACACGCTAGGGGTGCTGATATGCACAAGGCGCACGCCCGCCCCGGCACAGGCCCGCGCCACCGCCGCGCTTACCTCTACATTGTCGGCGTAAAAGTCGGCCCAGCGGCCCCACAAGGTAGACCGCGCCGCCGAATGGACTACGGCGTGAGCCTCGGCAATCAGGCTGGAGAACACGGCCCCCCGCAAGTCCAGCGGCACGAAACGCACGCCGCTTTGCTGGAGCGCCTGCCCACGCACAGGGTCACGGCCCACACCCCAGACCTCATGACCGGACGCCGCCAGTTCGCGGGCCACCACGCCGCCCAAAAACCCCGTTGCCCCCGTGACCAGTACCCTCATACCGGTAGGGTAGCCCACGCAGCGAAAAGCTCGACTGAATGGGGACGCAGATCAAAGGCAAGTTGCTGACGAGTCCGTTAAACTGCACCATGACCCAGCCCCAAGACGCCACCACCAGCGGTAAGGCCTACACCGCCCCCGGAATCACCGTGTATTACGACGCCGTGCGCTGCCGTCATGTGGCGGCGTGTGTGCGCGGGTTACCCACTGTGTTCGACCCACAAGCCCGCCCGTGGATTCAGCCTGCCAACGCGGAGGCCGAAGCGGTGGCCGCTGTGGTAAGAACCTGCCCGACTGGGGCGCTGCATTACGTGCTAGAGGGTGGCCCCGCCGAAACGCCCGATCCTACCACCACCATTGCGCCGCTGCCCAACGGCCCGCTGATCGTGCGCGGTGACCTGACGCTGATGACTCCGGGCGGCCCCGTGCGGGAGGTTCGCGCCGCCCTGTGCCGCTGCGGGGCCAGCATGCATAAGCCTTATTGCGACGGCACACACGACAAAATTGGGTGGAAAAGTGAGATTGAAGCGAGCGATGGGCCAACCCAAGTTGAACCGGGTGGGCCAATTACTTGAGAGAGGGACGCGCAACGAACCTCGATAGCGCATTGTAGTGACTGGGATGGAATACAGCAGACAAACTTAGGGCAATCGGTAGCAGTAACTCCGGTTGTCCTTTCTTTTGCTACTGCTCTGTTGAATTCTCAATATTAAATGCTAATTAGCCCTTCTCTAACCCTGTTTCCTCGTACCATCAACATTCAATTTGTACAGAGCGGTCAGAAGGCGAGAACTGAAATTACAAGCTTATGACTTCTGGTCATCACCACGCAGCGACCCTCAACCAAATTTGCCGCAGTAGAGGAAAACCGGTTTCATTAAGAGATTTTACCTCGGCCTTAAGAATTCGGGTGAGTGGGTGGAAATGTAGGTAAATCATCCGATTGCTGGAGTGGGTTCTCAATAAGTTGTCATCTAGCTTTCATCTATTCCTTAGACCGTTCGCCTGAAGAAGCACCGCTATCAATGGTTTTTTGGGGCAATAGGGCCAAACTTGAGCCTCGCCGCTGCTTTAGAGCCTCCCCCATTCACAAAGGAAAGACGACGTGTGACCTCACTTCAGCCCTCATCTTTGACTACTTCCGTTCTGGATATGTTGACCAAACAGCGCAGCATCGTGACTTACGGGGCCAACATGCTGGCTGCTGTACTGGGCCGCGCCGCCCTGCTAGAGCAAGATTTGCTGCTGGAACTGAGTGGGCCGGGACACGAACCCGGACACCTGATTTTTCAGGGCGGGCGCGTGGTGTACGCCCAATACGAGCAGACGGCGGGCCAATTCGCCTTTGAGGAACTGAAGCGTCCGCGCCCCCAAAGTACGCTGCGACTGTTTGCACTAGACGCGACGTTGGCGGTGCTGGCTTTCGCCGCCGTAGACGGCCAACCCAACGGCACCGAGCAGATGGATCAGTGGCAAATGAGCGACCGCCTGACCCACCTGATGACCGCCGGATTTTCGGGTGTGGTGGCGGCCCGCGTGCGCTCTAGCCTCGTGGTGTGGCACTTGGTAGATGGACGGATTCAGAGCAAGCAGGACTTGTTGGCGGCAGGCTCGTTCCGGTCGGTGCTGCAACTGGCTTGGCAGCACCGAGAATTGCCCACACTGGGGGGCGTGGCTCTGCCGCCCAACCCCGCTGCTTCTCCTGCGTGGCGCACCGCCGCCGCCGCTGCTCTGCCCGACAACGCCGTGATGTGGGCCGTCTTCGAACAGGTGTTGCAAACCCATTTGGGCGGGGCCGCAGAGCGCGTGGTGCGCCTGATGAAAACCAAGCACGGCAATGACAGCGGCGTGCAACTGCGCGAGTCGCTGGCCCTGCAACTCGACCGGGTGGCTGGCCGCGCCGAGGGACAGAAGTTCCGGCTTCAGCTCTCCTAAACCCGGCTCCATTCCTTCTGCTTCCCTTCCCGCTGTTCCCCTTCCCTGCCGAGGTTCCGCTATGACCGATTTGTTGACCCTGACCCCCACCCAATACAGCCTCGTGCTGAACGTTCTGAACTTGTCTATCGGCGCGTTTGGGGCTTTTGGCCTGCTGTTTATCTTGCTGCGGCGCAATGTGGCCCGCAATTACAGCATCGCCATTTCGCTGATGGCCGCCGTAGCGGCAATGGCTGCCTACCATTATTTCCGGCTGTACGGCAGTTGGCTGGACGCTTACGCCTTGCAAGGCGGCCAATACGTTCCTACCGGAGCGGCCTTTAATTATGTGATGCGCTACGCCGACTGGCTGGGTACCGTGCCGCTGCTGCTGTCGGCCATCATGCTGGTGCTGGATTTGGGCCGCCAGCAAAGCGCGAGTCTGGTCACGCGTATGGCGACTTCTGCCGGGTTGATGATCGGGCTGGGCTATATAGGCGAAGTGCAGGGCGACAATTTGGGCGGGCGTGCCGTGTGGGGCCTGCTGGCCTGCGTGCCCTTCCTGTACATCCTGTACGTGTTGTGGGGAGAAATGAGCCGGGTGCTGTCGTTCGAGTCGGTGCGGGTGCGCCAACTGTTTTCGCGCCTGCGCTGGGTGCTGCTGGCCTCTTGGGTCTTTTACCCGGTCATCTACGCGCTGCCTATTCTGGGTATTTCTGGCCCCAACGTGCTGACGCTGGTGCAGTTCAGCAACAGCGCCGCCGACTTACTCGCTAAAGTCGGCGTGGGCCTGCTGATTCTGGGCATCGCACGGGAAAAGACCGAAGAAGACTTGGCCGCCGCCAGCCGCACCACCATCACGCCCACAGCAGTGCCGGTGCCCGTAGCCGCCGACTGAAGGGGTGTTCGGATTAAGTCCTTGACCTGTCCTTAGACCCTAGACCCTTAGATGCCTTCCCCGCCCCACCACACAACCTATCCACCAACGCAGCAGGCCGGGGAGCGAGATTTCTATAGCCCCGGCCCGCTGCTGCCCGTACACTGCCGTATGACTGCCACACCCAAACTGCATATTCCTGACCTGATTCAGAAAAAACGCGACGGACACACGCATTCCCGCGCCGAACTGGAAGCCTTAGTGCTGGGCTACACGCGGAATGAGGTGCCCGATTATCAGGTGGCGGCGTGGCTGATGGCGGTGTACCTGAAGGGCATGACGCCGCCCGAAACCGCCGATCTGACGCTGGTCATGGCGGCCAGCGGCGATCAGATGAACCTTGGAGACTTGCCGCGCACCGTAGACAAGCACTCAACGGGCGGGGTAGGCGACAAAACCAGCCTGATTTTGACGCCGATGCTGGCCGCACTAGGCCTGACGGTTGCCAAAATGAGCGGGCGCGGACTGGCTCACACAGGCGGCACGATCGACAAACTGGAAAGCATTCCGGGCTGGACAAGCGAACTGGATGAAGCCCACTTTCTCACGCAGGCCCGCACGATTGGGCTGGCGTTGGTAGGCCAAAGCAAAGACCTCGCGCCCGCCGACGGCAAGCTGTACGCCCTGCGTGACGTAACGGCCACCGTAGATTGCTTGCCGCTGATCGCCAGTTCCATCATGAGCAAAAAGCTGGCGTCGGGGGCGCATACGGTGGTACTGGACGTGAAAGTCGGCGCGGGCGCATTTATGAAAACGCTGGAAGACGGACGCGGGCTGGCGCGGGCGATGGTAGACATCGGCAACCGGGCAGGAAGGCAAGTGCGGGCCGTGCTGACCGACATGGACGCGCCGCTAGGATTCATGGCGGGCAACAGTTTAGAGGTGTTGGAGGCGCTGGATACCCTGCGCGGTCACGGCCCCCACGACCTGACCGAACTGTGCGTGTCTCTGGCCGTAGAGGCGCTAGCGGCACAAGGCGAAGACGAACAGGCTGCCGAGGCCCGCGCCCGCGCCACCCTCAGCGACGGCTCGGCGCTCGCCAAATTCCGGGCCTTTACTGAGGGACAGGGCGGCGACCCCACTTACGTAGACGATGTAAGCAAGTTGGATGTGGCCCCCGGACGCGAGGAGATTCTGGCGACCAGCAACGGCTTCGTGGGCAAAATAGACGCCCTGAGCGTGGGCCGCGCCGTGTTGGTGTTGGGCGGCGGGCGCGAACGCAAAGGCGAAGCGATAGATCACGGGGTAGGCGTGGAACTCCTGAAAAAACCCGGTAACGCAGTACAGACCGGAGACCCCGTGCTGCGGCTGTACCACCGGGATGGGCGCGGACTGGACGTGGCCCGCACCCTGCTGACTGCTGGCCTGACCCTGCAAGCCGACAAACCTGCACCGGAAGCTTTGATCCTTGACCGCGTGAACTGACACTGCCGCCCCGTTGCGTGAACTTCTTCGCAATCTTGCCCCGGCCCGTTGCCTCAGCCGGGGTGTTACCTTGCTCTGTATGCGTACCATTGTCCTGATCGTCATCGTGGTGGTGTTGATGCTGTTCGGCATCCTCAACATCAATTCGCTGACTGCTCCCCACACTCTTAACCTTGGGCTCGTCACCTATCTTCAAGTCCCATTTGGCATGATTTTGCTGCTGCTGGGGCTGGTTCTGGCTCTGGTGTTCTACTTCTGGGCGGGCGTATCGGGACTGCGGGCACAGGCCGACAGCGCCAAGTTGCTGCGCGATATGGAAGCTTTGCGCGTCAGCCTCGACAGTCAGGAAGGCAGCCGCTTTGCCCAGTTGCAAACGCACCTAGATCAGCGCCTCGGCTCAATGGAAACGCAGATGCAAGCGCCCAAAGCGTTGGGCATGGGCAAGGAACTGAGCGCCTCCGATCTGGCTGCCACCAACGCCCGCATAGATGCGTTGCAGCGCGACTTGAATCTGCAACTGGCGCAACTGGACGATTACCTGAAACGCAAACTGGGCTGAGCGGAGGGAAAACCAAGGCGGGACGGGCTTGCAACATCTGGCCCGTCCCGCTCTGTTGTTGCTTTCCGTTTGTGGGCGCAATCCGGACTCTGCCGCTCCACCCGGCCCCAATCTGTATTAGCCTCAGCCTATGCCTTTTCTTACTCCCAGCGTGGCCCAACTCACCGAACCCGGCGCGTATCCCGGCCTGCGCCTCCAGATGCACGACGGCGGGATTTTGGAAGTGGTGCTGCAAAATGACCGCACCCTGAACAGCGTGAATGCCGCTGCCCACCGCGCCCTGACCGTCGTGTGGCGCGATATAGACGCCGCAGAAGGCGTGCGCTGCGTGCTGATTCGGGGCGAAGGCCGGGGCTTTTCGTCGGGCGGGGATTTTGAGTTAATAGAGGAAATGGCGTCGGACTTTACGGCGCTGGCCCGCGTGTGGCGCGAAGCCCGTGACCTCGTGTACAACGTGATCAACTGCGGCAAACCTGTGGTCAGCGCCATTCACGGCCCCTGCGTGGGTGCGGGACTGGCGGTGGCCTTGCTGGCCGATGTGAGCGTGGCAGCCAAAACAGCGCGGTTGCTGGACGGCCATGTGCGGCTGGGCGTGGCGGCAGGCGACCACGCGGCAATCATTTGGCCCCTGCTGTGCGGTCTGAACAAGGCCAAATATCACCTGATGACCGGAGAACCCGTGTCAGGTGAGGAAGCCGAGCGGATTGGACTGGTCAGTTTGTGCGTGCCAGACGAGGAACTGCTAGACCGGGCATGGAAGGTGGCCCGCCAACTGGCCGCCGGAAGCCCCACCGCCGTGCGCTGGACAAAATACGCCCTGAACAATTGGCTCCGTGCGGCAGGCCCGACTTTTGATGCCAGCCTCGCCCTAGAATTTTTGGGCTTTACTGGCCCCGACGTGCGAGAAGGTTTAGCCAGCCTCCGCGAAAAGCGCGAGCCGAACTTTGCAGAGGATGCACCGATTTAGGGGGTGTGGATCGTGGATCGTGGATCGTGGATCGTGGATCGTGGATCGTGGAGTGAATAATTGAGTCGATATGCGGTGTCAAGCGGTTGGTTTCCCTTGTGGCACACCAAAAACACCGCCGCCAATTCCGTGTGAGGCCGTCGTGCGTGCAACGCGCGGGCCAATTCCATCTTGGAATGAATAGGCGATTCCGCTTCAGATGAACGAACAAGCCGACTGAAAACGCGACAAGATCAATCCTCCTCAGCGGAGCGCTTGGCTCCCCCTACCCGGTGGGGTAGGGGGCTGGGGGGTGGGGCAAAACGTGGGACAAGCTCAATAACCCCGCCCCTCACTCCTACCGCTCATCCTCCCAATCGGCCAAAACCTCAGCGCGGCTGCCGAGGCCTAGGCCCTCCAGCCGTTCCAGCACGGCGTCTTCCTCCGTTTCATCGTCGTAACCCCAGATCACGTCCCCCGTCCAAGGTACCCAATGGGGCGGCGGCGAAAAACTCTGGAAGTAGGCGAACTGCTGGGCCTCATCCCAAGTCTGCTTCTGCCACCACTGACTCCAGAACATCATGTAGCCCTCACCGCCCCCCATGCGCCAAAACGCACTGAGCGGGTGAAACTCCGGGTACAAAATCCAAGGGGGCGGCACCGTGCCGTAGTCGGCGGTCAGGCGCTCAATTTCGGTCTGCGGCCAACTCAAGACCCGTGAACCTCCACCCGCTCCCCCGTGCGGGCCGAGGCATATAAGGCGTCCAGCACGCGGGCATGGGCCACCGCGTCGCTGGGCGGATAGAGTGCGGCTTCTTGCCCCAGCGCCACCCGCTGAAAATGGGCCACCATGCCCGCATAGGCGTTGAATGGCCCGAATGTTTCCTCCCGCGAGCCAGCGGCGTTGGTGATGGTAAATGTGCCGGGCTTGTCGGTGTTGCTGTGAAAAACGCCCGACATGTCCAGCGTGCCTTGGCTGCCAATGACGGTGAGTCGCTGTGTGGCCGTATCTCCCCAGTCGAAGGCGCAGTCTATGCTGGCCGAAGCCTGCGGGTAATCCAGCACGGCACTCAGGCCCATATCGACGCCGGATGCGGCCCCACCTTCCGTCCAGCGGGCACGGGCAGTCACGCTTTGCGGTTCGCCCAGCAGCAGGCGCATCAGGTTCACCGGATACGTGCCCACATCGAACAGCGCCCCGCCGCCCTTGCTGGCGTCCCAGCGGAAGTCGTCGGGGTTGGTGAGCGGGAACCCGAATGCGCCCCGGTAGGCCCGAATCTCGCCCAATTCGCCCCCGCGCACCAGCTCTACGATGCGCTCCACATGCGGCTGAAAGCGGTAGGCGAAGGCTTCCAACAGCACTCGGCCTGCCGCCCCCGCTTCCCGCTCCAGTTCGGCGGCTTCCTGTGCGTTCAGCGTAAACGGCTTTTCGGTCAGCGCGTGCTTTCCAGCCCGCAAGGTGTCGCGGGTCAGGGGCAGGTGCAGATCATTGGGGAGCGGGTTATAAATGGCGTCTACATCAGAGGCCACCGCATCGGCGTAGCTGCCCACTGCCGGAATATTCCACTCCTCGGCGTAGGCCCGCGCCCGCTCGGAATTCGGCTCGCGCACGCCCAAAAACGTCACTTCTCCGCCCGCCGCCCGAATAGCCGGAATGAGTGCCCGCCCAATCCGCGCCGCGCCCAAGATGCCCCAGCGTAAGCCTGCTCCTGTGGATGTCATGCCCTTAGAGTAAAGGAGCGTGGAGAGTAGAACGTGGATCGTGGTTTAGCTTTTCCCACGATCCACGATCCACACTCTCTTTTTCCACAACCTACAACCCACGTCCTACAGCCCTTTTAACGCTTGCTCAGCAAATACGCCTTCGGATGATGCCCCCCGCTGAACGCCTGAAACAGTTCGCGGGCGTACCACTCGGTGCTGTCTTCCAGTAATCCCTGAAACAACTTGATCTCGTGCGTGATGACGGCCAAGCGTCCCTGACGGCTCAGCAGACGGTACATTTCCTTCAGGAAGGCGGGATACAACACTTCGTTGCCGCCGTGCGTGCCGATGGCGTCGCCCCAAGGCAAGTCGGCCAAGATCAGATCGAAGGAACGGTCTGGCAGGCCCGTGTTGAGGGCATCCACGCAGGCCACCTCTATTTCACGCTTGGCGGCGGCAAGGTTGCGTTGGGCGCATTCCACGGCGGCAGGGTCTATATCGACGCCCACCATCGCCGCCGATGGCCCCATCAGGGAGCGTTCGATCAGGAGGGTACCGCTGCCGCTCATGGGATTAAAAATGCGGTCTTCGTCGCGCTGCCCGGCCAGCTTCAGCACCGCGTAGGCCAGCGTCGCGTTCAGGCCGCCGTTCATGTTGCACACGCGCCATGCCCGCGCCGACAGGGGCCGGGGCGTCATGCGGGCCAGCACTTCCCAGCCTTCGCCGTGTTCTTCTGGCCGGAACCGGAGGAGCAGTTCGCCTTCCTCGGCATGGTGTGTCAGGCCGATCAGTCCTTCCAGTTCGGAGGCGAGGCGCTGCATCACGCTAGATTCCTTGCCCGCCGCGCCCAACCGGAACGATTTGTGGCCGCCCACCCGCGCCACTTCTGCCACAAACGTCGCCAGTTCGCTGAGTTGCTGGTTGCCCAAAAATCCGCGTGGGCGCGGCACATCCCACGCTTTGATGCGGTACACGGCCACCACCGATTTCAGGCGGTTCAGGCGCTCCATGTCGCCGGGATACCAGAAGCGCAGGCCACGAATATCGCGGGCCAACGGCACATCGGCCAGTTCGTTTTCCGCAATCGCCTCTAGCCCCGGCAACACGTCCAGCACGTATTCGTGTGCAGGCTGCCGCTCCCGGTAATCGCCTTTGGGCTTGCTGGCCTTACGGTTAAAGGGCGAATTCGGGTCATGGCGATTGTCGGAACGGCGATCAGAACGGGAAGAGCGGGCGGGGCGCGGCATAGCAGAGCAGTATAGCCTACCGGGATGCAGGGGCGGCTTAGGCCACAGCGCCAATGCACTGAAGCGGGGCGTATGACAACCTGCATCCATGACCCCACCTGTGTACTTTTACCGCACTGCACATCCCTTTTCCAACTTTCACCCCAGCGTATTTACCGCTGACGGCGTGACTTACCACACCGCCGAACAGTACCTGATGGCCCGCAAAGCCGAGTGTTTTGGCGATGAGGAACGCCTTGCCGCAATTTTGGCCGCCCCCACACCCGATGAATGCAAGCGTCTAGGCCGTCTGGTCACGCCCTACGACAACGCCGTGTGGGAAGAAAGGCGTTTTGAAGTGGCGCTGGAGATGCTGCGGCTGAAATTCGGCCAGAACGCCAAGCTCCGCGCCGTGCTGCTGGAAACAGGCGACGCGCCGTTGGTAGAAGCCTCGCCCTCAGACCGAATCTGGGGCATCGGCTACCGCGAGGCCGACGCTGAAGCCAACCGCGCCCGCTGGGGCCAAAATCTGCTGGGGCTGGCGCTAGAGCAGGTGCGGGCAGAGCTAGCGAGGCAATGAATGAAACTGCGCCCCAGTCGGGTGGACTCGGGGCGCAACGAGATTGACGATTTTTACTGCAACACTAGGCCGCTTTGATCCATCAACCCCCCGTTGCTGGCGCAACGCCCCCCTCAAGGGGAGGACAACTGCGCTGTTGCGCTCCCCTTGAGGGGGGCTGGCTGCGAAGCAGACTGGGGGGTTGACCGGGCCGCACGTGAACATTGCTCAGCCATGCATCACCCAACTACCTCAGCTTCCCGGCTTGAAATCCTTGTACTGCTCGCGCATTTCGCGCTTCAGGAACTTGCCGGTGGCCCCAATCGGAATGCTTTCGGTGGTAATGGTCGCGTCGGGCAGCCAGAACTTGGCAAATTTTGGCGAAATGAAGGCGATGATTTCTTCGTGGGTCACGCTCTGACCGGGGCGCGGCACCACAACGGCCAGCGGGCGTTCATCCCATTTGGGGTCAGCCAGCGCGATTACGGCGCACTGGGCTACGGCGGGGTGGGCCATAATCGCGTTCTCCAAATCCACACTGCTGATCCACTCGCCGCCCGACTTGATCAGGTCTTTGGAGCGGTCTTGGATGTGCATATAGCCGCGTGCGTCCAGCGTGGCAATGTCGCCCGTATCGAACCACAGGTTGCCGTCCAGCTCGAAGAAATTGCTCTGGCCTTCGCCCTTGAAGTAGGAGTTGGCGATCCACGGCCCCCGCGCGATCAGGCGGCCCATCGTTTTGCCGTCGTGGGGCAAGCGCTCGCCTTCTTCCGAGAGCAGATCGAGCCACACCAGCGGCACGGCGCGGCCCTGCTTGGCCCGCAGCGCGAACCCCTCGTCGCTGGTGGGATCTATTCCGGCGGGCACTCCGCTGGCGGTGCCCAGTGGGTGCGTTTCGGTCATACCCCATGCATGCAACATGGTCAGGCCGTGATTGTTCCAGAAGGCCCGCAGCAAGCTTTCGGGTGCGGCGCTGCCCCCCACGATCAGGCGCTCTAGGCCGTGCAGGTCGTAGGGTTGGCCTTCGGCTTTGGCCCGGTCAAGTTCTCCCAGCAGGCCCATCCAGATGGTCGGCACGCCCGCTGTAATGGTCACGCCTTCATTTTGAAGGAGTCCGGCCAGCGTGCGCCCATCGCTGAACGCGCCTGCAAACACCTGTTTCGCGCCGTACATGGCGCAGGTGTAGGGCAGCCCCCACGCATTCACATGGAACATGGGCACAATCGGCATCACGCAGTCGGCCTCGCCCACGTTCAGGCCGTCTTTGGGGGCACTGACCAACGAGTGCAGCACCGTAGAGCGGTGGGTGTACAGCACGCCTTTGGGGTTTCCGGTGGTGCCGCTGGTGTAGCACATGGCCGCCGCGTCGGTTTCAGCGATCTGCGGGTAGCGGGCCAGAGGTTCCTGCGACATCACAAATGCGTCGTAGTCGGACACGCCGGGGAGCGGGATAGGCTGCGGCGTCGGCCCCAGCACGTAAATCTGCTCTAGCAGCGGGCAAGCGGCTTTCAGCGCCGGAATCATGGCTGCAAACACGTTTTCAATCAGCAGCACGCGGTCTTCGGCATGGTTCAAAATCCACGCGATCTGCTCGGGGTGCAGGCGAATATTGACCGTATGCACCACCAATCCGGCGCTGGGCACGCCCAAATACGCCTCTAGGTGCCGGAAAGAATTGACCGCCAGCGTGGCTACCCGGTCGCCCGGTTTGAGGCCGAGGCCCAGCAAACCCGCGCCCAAGCGTAGAGCACGGTCAGCCACCGCGCCGTAAGTGGTGCTGTGGCGATGAGGAATCGGCTGTCCGGCTTCGTCGCGGCCTGCCACGAGGAGGCTCACGACTTCGCGGGCGGCGTAGGTGGTGCGTGCCCGCTCCAGAATGAAGGGAATGGTCAGCGGGACATCCATCATGTTGCCTTGCACGGTGTGAGTTTGCATGGGTGGCCTCCGGGGGCGTGTGATTCAGACGGAAGAGCGAGACAGCAAAGGGGACGGTTTCGCCCTCTGTCTGCCCTAAATGGGAAAGCCTGCGTGTACGGGTATTCTAGCGGGAAAGACCAGAGTTGAACCGAGTCTAGATCGGCGCGGCCCAGACTTTAGCTTCACACGGCAGCCCAAACCCGCAACGCACACAGGAACACCTTATGCCGGGGCCGTTTCCTTTGGCCTTAGAACAGTTGTTAAAGAGTTGTCTGCTGTTAAAAGAGTTGTCTGCTTTTTACCGAACGCAGTGAGTGAATTTGAACACCTGCTCTAACGGCTAGTGGGTCACTTGCCACAGGTGTAGTCTTTCACTGGACAACCTGCAGGGTCTGCGCTCCAGAACCTCCCAGAGGATGTCTCCGTGCATAGGCTCGCTGACGGCGAGCCCTTCTTTTTCCGCCCCAAACGAACGGGGTCGGATGTGCATTCTATCCTCGCGCCGTTGCCTCCAACCATTGAATGATCTGTGCCGGACTGGTTGGACATTGGCCG
>NZ_SSNW01000032.1 GCF_004801315.1 Deinococcus sp. Arct2-2 | reverse complement strand
GGATCGTGGATCGTGGATCGTGGATCGTGGATCGTGGATCGTGGAGATGTGAAATGAATCTTTAGGGTTGTTGCCAGAGTTCAAAGGCAACAACTGTAGCGATCATGCCCACCGCGTTCCTACCGTCGTTTCTCCCACTCGCTGTAACTCACTCGCTCCAGCACGAACGTTTCCCGCGTCCTGGCGTAGCTGCCGCGCCCGCCCATGCGCCCGATCAGGTCTAGGGAGTTGGTGTCCACATGGTGGCGTTCGGCGTCCTGCACGGCGTCGCTGCGGAGGGTGACGCCCAACACCACGCCCAGAATAATTCGGGTGCGGCCAATTAGGATGGTTTGGACTTCGCGGCATTCCAGCGCGGCGGGACTGGCGGCCACACGGGGCACGCGCACCTTTACGCCGTCTGCCAGCGGCACATTCAGCGTCTGGGCCTCGCCAACGCCGTGCGGAAAGTCGGTGGCGGTGGCGTTCATGGTGGCGGCCAACTCTGCCGACACCAGATTCACCGTAAATTCGCCGCCAGCGCCGATGTTCAGTGCCGTGTCTTTGGGTACGCCGTCGGCCCTGTCACCGGGGGCGAAGGCCACCACAGGCGGGTCGGACCCCATCAAACCAAAAAAGGAATACGGCGCAAGGTTCACATGCCCGCCCTCCCCCAACGTGCTGACCCACGCAATCGGACGCGGCACCACCACTCCTGTGACCAGCTTGTAGCAAGCGGCGGCGGGGAGTACGGTCAGGTCAAAGTGTGTGAAGTCTGGGGAAGTGAAGTCGGGGGGTGTGGAGCTTTGTGACATAGATTTCAGCCTAACCCGCTGCGGCGCTAGAATCTGGCCTATGCCTGACGTTTCTTCCCCTCTCGGGTACCGCGACGCCTACGCGAAATTGTCGCGGATTGCCGCCGAACTGGAATCGGGCGAGGCCGACTTAGACCGCGTGTTGCCGCTGCTAGAGGAAGCCAAAGCTGCCTACGCCGCTTGCCATGAGCGCATAGAGGCGGTGCGGGCGGTGCTGGCCGGAAGCTGGGGCGCGGAAGTGGCTGGGGTGGACGCGGATAGCTCAGAGCAAGAAGATCCGGACGACGCTACGGATGAGCCTTACTGAACATCCCTGACTGAACTAAGGAAGACGAAACGGCCTAGCGCGGGTATGCTGCCCGTATGAACGACGCTGCCCCCTCTCCCGACTTGGGTGCTGATCGCGCCCGTTCAGGGTCTGTTGCTGCACTCCCCGCCCCGCACACCAAGCCAAAAGAACCGGAATTGGCTCCGGTGGTCAATCCCCGCGTCTACCGCTTCGTCGTCGATATCACTTACCTGCCTGTGCTGCTGAGTGGGATGCACCTAGAAGTGCATGGGCGCGAGCATGTGCCGCCGCCGGGAACGCCGTTGGTGGTGGCCGCCAACCACCGCTCTGGCCTAGACCCGTTCCTGATCGCACGCGCCCTGCCGCCGGGGCGCTATATGCAGTTTATGGCGAAAAAAGAACTGTTCGGGCCAATTACCGGGCCACTGATTACGGCGGGCGGCAGCTACCCAGTAGACCGCAATATCAGCGATGTAAAAGCTGTGCGAACCAGCCTGCGAATCTTGGCGGCGGGCGGCACAGTCGGCATTTTCCCCGAAGGCACACGCGGCGGCGGAGAGCTGCACGGCGGTGTGGCCCTGATTGCCGCCAAAGGCCGCGCCCCGATTTTGCCCGTAGGCATCAGCCGGGTTGGGCGGCGCTGGATCGTGCGTTTTGGCCCGCCGTTGCCGTCGCGTGGGGGCATCAAGGCACTGACCGTAGAAGTGGGCGAGAGGCTGGCAGAGTTGGCTCAGCCGGTGGGGGAGAAGGTTTAGACGGCGGTTTGGGGGCCTCTAAGGGTCGAAGGGTCTAAGAAGGGCAATCGCTGACGCTGTGTGAACCCCCCAGTCTGCTTTGCAGCCAGCCTCCCTTAAAGGGGAGCGAAAGTGCTTGTGTCCCCACCTCTAAGGGGGGCGTTGCGGAGCAACGGGGGGGCTCCGCCTTCCAAGTAGAGAACCACAACCGATGTACGCCCTCACCGTAGGCACTCAGACAAATTCCCACCCAGACCCTTAACTGCCCCCAACCGCCGTATACTGCCCCCGATAGGCGTGGGGGAAGTCCGGTGACTGCTGATTAATCAGCACAGTCCGGCACTGTCGCGCAACGGTAACGCCCTGATTCTAGAACCCGATTCCAGAATTGGCGGCGAAGTCCGAACGCCCTACCTGTCCATGCCCCGCGCCCCGTCAGAAGACAGCACGTGCGGGCATGCGGCCACACCTCTCGCGGAAGGAGGGACGCCTAGGGCAAGGCTCCCATCCGTGGGCAGCGGCCCCGGACGTGTTCACTTTCGCCCCCACTGCGGGGCGTTTTTTATTCTGCGGAGGACTGCCCACAAGGGAGATCCACCATGAAGATTGTTTCAGCATTTGTTTTGACCTCTGCTTTGGCGCTTTCGGCTTCGGCCTCTGCCACCACCTACCCCCTCACTATCACCGACGACTTAGGCCGCAAAGTCACCCTGAAGGCCGAGCCGAAGCGGATTATCAGCGTGCTGCCCAGCTCCAGCGAAACGCTGTGTGCCATCGGCGCGTGCGACAAATTGGTGGGCGTAGACGATTACACCGATTACCCGCAGCAAGCTGCGAAGCTCCCCAAAGTGGGCGGACTGTATAACCCCAACATAGAAGCAATCGTGGCCCTCAAGCCCGATCTGGTGCTGATCAGTCAGTACGGCAAGTTGGCCGAACCGCTGGCGCAGGCTGGAATTACGGTTATAGCCGTCAACCCCGAAACCTACGATGAAGTGTTCAGCAAAACGCTGGTGCTGGGGCGGTTGGTGAACCGGGAAGCGCAGGCCAAAGCGTTAGTCCTCAAGATGCGCCAAGACATCGCCCGTACCGAGATTCTGACCAAAAACGTGGTGAACAAGCCCACCGCCTACTACGAAATTGACCCGACGCCGTATTCCATTGGCCCAAACTCGTTTATGGGCGTGCTGCTCACCAAAGCGGGCGCACGCAACATCATTCCGGCTAGCATGGGCGACTTCCCCAAAGTTGACCCCGAATTTATCGTGAAGGCCAACCCCCAACTGATTTTGGGTGTAGATGCCAAAACAGTGAGCGCCCGCCCCGGCTGGAACACGCTGGCGGCAGTCAAAACAAGCCGTGTCGTGGACTTGCCTGCCGGACTGGGCACGATTTTGTCTCGCCCCGGCCCCCGTTTGCCGGAAGCGTTGCGCGGGTTGGCGAAGCTGGTGCATCCGGGCCTGTTCAAGTAGGTGAAACGACGTAAGTGGGTAGGGCTGCGTGGTGAGTGCGAACAGGGGAGGCGTTGCCGTTGACCACGATCCACGATCCACACTCCACCACCCACCCACCCCGCCGCTTGCTGCCACGCACTTTGGCGCTGCTGGCCGTGCTGTTGGCCTCCATCGTGCTGGCGGTGGGCCTCGGCAGCGTGTTCATTCCGCCTGCCGAGGTGCTGGGGGCGCTGTGGCGCGGGGTGCTGAGCCTCGGCAGCGGCGCAGAACTGAGTGGCAACGACATCATCGTGTGGCAAATCCGCTTGCCCCGCGTGGTCATGGGGCTTGTCGTGGGCGCATGCCTGTCGGTGTGTGGGGCGGCGTTTCAGGGTGTGTTCCGCAATCCGCTGGCCGATCCTTACTTGCTGGGCGTCGCCAGTGGCGGTGCGCTGGGAGCCACCGTGGGCATCGTGGCAGGCTGGCCCCGCTCCAGCATTCCGCTGTCGGCGCTGGCTTTTGCATTGGCGGCGGTGGGCGCAACACTGGCCCTCTCGCGGGAGGGGCGGCGCTTTCCGCCCACGCGTCTCATTCTGGCGGGCGTGGTGGTGGGCAGTGTCCTGAGCGCATTTACCACCTTCCTGATCCTGCGCGGAGAAGACCGGGCGCGGCAAGTGCTGGCCTACACGCTGGGCGATCTGGGCTTTAGCGGCTGGCGCGACGTGCTGACCATCTTGCCCTACGCGGTCATCGGCTGCGGCGTACTGATGGCGCTGGCCCGTGCGCTGGACACGTTACAACTCGGAGACCTGACCGCCCGCAGTCTCGGCGTGCCTGTGGAGCGCCTGCGTTTGCTGGTGGTCATAGCCGCCAGCGCGGCGACGGCGGCGGCGGTGGCGTATGTGGGCATCATCGGTTTCGTGGGCTTGGTGGTGCCTCATCTGGTGCGGCTGGTGTGGGGTGCGGGCCACCGCGTCCTCTTGCCGATCAGTGCGCTGGCGGGTGCGGCGCTGCTGGTGCTGGCCGATCTGCTGTCGCGCACCACTGTTCTCAGTCAGGTGGGGGTGGTGACGACGCTGCTGGGGGGGCCGTTTTTTCTGTGGCTGCTGGCGCGTGGGCGGAGTGATTGAGGGGCGAAAGGCGTCTAAGGGACTAAGGTCTGAGGAAGGGTAATCGCTGGCGCTCACTCACCCCCTCCCCGGCCCTCCCCCGTAAAGGGAGAGGGAGCAATACCGAGCTTTTTGCACTGATCTGTTGCCCTCTACCCTTGCGGGAGAGGGGCGCTGCACCAGCAGCGGGGTGAGGGGGCGACCGGGAAGACAAACCCGCCCCCACACCTTTGACCCTTAGACCCACCCCCCAAAAGCGAGGTGACTCCCATCCAAGAAACGCACTCCCACACCCTAGAAGCCCATGCTCTCCACGTCCGGGCCGGAACCTTTGCCGCTGTGCAGGAGGTGAGTGCCACCTTTCCGGCGGGCGTGTTTACTGCCGTCATCGGCCCCAACGGTGCGGGCAAAAGTACCTTGCTGCGGGCGCTGCTGGGCCTCAGTCCCCCCGAACACGGCGAAGTGCGGTTGCTGGGGCGCAAGCTGGCCGACTGGCCCCGGTCTGAGCGGGCGCGGACGCTGGCCTATCTGGCGCAGGGCGAAGGCTTGCCCGACACGGCACAGGTACGCGATGTGGTGGCGCTGGGCCGGGGCGCGGGCGCGTGGCGCTGGGGCCTCATTCCCACCCGCCCGTGGACAGATGCCGACGAATCCGCCGTGACCGACGCGCTTACCCGTACCGATACCCTGCGGTTCGAACACCGCCGCGTGTCCGAATTGTCGGGCGGCGAACGGCAGCGGGTGTCGTTGGCACGGGCGCTGGCCTCGCAGCCCCGGTTTCTGCTGCTGGACGAACCCACCAACCACCTAGACCTTGCCTACGCACTGGACGTGATCCGGTATGTGCGCTGCGAAGTGGCCGGGGGCCTCGGCGTGGTGGCCGTGCTACATGACCTGAATCTGGCGGCCCGCGCCGACGCTTTGTTGCTGCTGCATCAAGGCCGCGTGCTGGCGGCTGGCCCCCCCGAAGAAGTGCTGACGCCCGCGCTTTTGCACACGGCCTATGGCATTCACGCGCAGGTGATCCGGCATGACGGGCGGCTGGTGGTGCTGCCGCAGGACGGCGGGGAAGGGGTTTAGGGGTGCTGCGTCTAAGGGTCTAGGGTCTGAGGAAAGGCAATCGCTGGCGCTCATTCACCCCCTCTGCTTCGCAGCGGTCAGGCGTGCTCATGCGCGTCCGTTCTGATCAAGACGCTCTGCGAGTCCCCAGCCCACTGCTCCGCAGCTCTGCGAGTCCCGCTCAAGGGTGAGGGAGCAACGACCCCGACACCGCCACCTCACACCGTTCCCGCCCACATCCGTGTGAGGCCGTCGTGCGTGCAACGCGCGGGCCAATTCCATCTCAGAATGAACTGGCGATTCCGCTTCAAACGAACGATTCAGCCAAGTCTGGACGCGACAAGGTCAATCCTGCCTAGTGCAACGTCTGCTCCCCTGCACCCTTTGGGGGCGGGGGCTGGGGGGTGGGGGAGTCCAACGTGAGACAAGCCCCACAAACTAAAAACCGTCCCTTTCACCCCTGCACCGCCCGCCACCGCCCCCACCACGCGCCCCCGAACACATGCACGATCAGGCCCACGAACACCAACGCCGCGCCCAATACTTTTAACGGCGGAAAGGATTCTTGAAAATACAGGGCGCTGCTGAGCATGCCGAACACAGGCACCAACAAAGACAGCGGCGCGACCCGGCTGGCCCCGTGCTGCTGAATCAGCCAATTCCAGATGCCGAAACCCAACACGGTATTGAAGTAGCCCATGAAGGCCACCGCCAGCCAAAAGCCGGGGCCGCTGCTGGTGAGGGTACGGCCTACAGCGTCCCAGCCGCTGGTGACGCCTGCCAGTAGCGTGAGGGGAAGGGGCGGAATCAGGGCCGACCAGACCACGAGGCTCAGCATGTTGGCATTGCCCGCCGATTTCACCAAAATGTTGCTGACGGCCCACCCGCCCGCCGCGACCAAGACCAATCCGAATCCGATGAGACTGGTCTGATGATCGGCCAGCAGCCCAATGACGCCCATGCCCGCAAAGGCCAGCGCCATGCCCAAGATTTGGTTCGGCCCCAGTTTTTCTCGCAATAAAGCCGCCGCCAGCAGCGCCGTAAAAAAGGCTTGCATCTGCATGAGCAGGCTGGCGAGGCCCGCGCTCATGCCCAACTGAATGGCGAGGTAGAGCAGCCCAAACTGCACCACGCCCACCGCCAAGCCGTAGCCCACCAACAGTTGCCAGCGCATCAGCGGGCGCGGAATAAAGAACACGGCGGGCAAGGCGGCCAACGCAAAGCGTAGCGCGGCCACCAACAGCGGCGGGGCGTCGGTGACACTCAGTTTGATCACCACAAAATTCACGCCCCAGATAAAGGTAATCAACAGGGCCAACAGCAGGCTTCGGAGCGGCATTGCCCCAATCTACCCGCCGCAGATTGAGAGCAAGCAGGCCAATGCGCCGCGCTTTGGTCTGTAGCCTAAGCATCTATGTCCGGCCCTCTCTATTTTTCCACTCGTGGACACCTGCTGGTCTGTCAGGGCCAAAGTTGCCAAACGCGGGGTTCTGCGCTGCTGCACCGCGCTCTCTGGAACGCTCTAGAGCGCGAATCGCTTGCCTACTACAAAAAGGGCGGCAGCCTGCGCCTCACCGAAAGCGGCTGCCTCGGCGCGTGCAGCTATGGCCCAACCCTCTGCGCGTACCGCACCAAACCGGAAGGCGGCCTAGAAGAAGGCTGGTACGCCGCCACCGACCTGCCGCAAGCCTTGAGTGTGGCCCGCGCTATGCACGCCGGGGAACCTTTGCCGGAGGGGGGAAAATACGGGCCGTAAGGCGCTGGGATGGAGGTAGGGCGTCTAAGGGTCTAGGGTCTAAGGGTTTAAGAACAGATAGGCAACCCTAGCCGCCTGTTTTGGCTGATCTGCCCACCCAAACACCGCAACGCCCCAGCGCCTTAGACCCTCGACCTTTAGACCCTTAGACCTACCCCACACCCCACATCCCATTTCCCCCGCGAGGCATTTGCTATTCTCCCGCTATGACGATGGTGCGGCAAACCCGGCAACGGCAGGCGGTGATCGAGGTGCTTCAGGCCTCGCGTGCCCACCCTGACGCGGCGTGGATTCATGGCAAGGTGCGGCAATCGCTGCCCAGCGTGAGCCTCGGCACCGTGTACCGTACCCTCGACGCCCTTGTGCGTGACGGCGTACTCCTGACCATCGAGCGGGCGGGGCAGGCTACGCGCTACGACTACAAACACGGCGGCGAGTATCACCATCACGCGGTTTGTCGGGGCTGCGGCGCAATTTTCGATGTGGACGCGGCAGCCATTCCCAGTATTCCGGCGGCGGCCCTGCCCGCAGGCTTTGCCGTGACCGAAGTGCGGTTAGAATTTATGGGCATGTGTAAGGGCTGCGCGGCCAAGCCAACCCAAGACGGCTGAGCAAGTGGTTGCCAAGTGTATTTGGCGCTGACGCTGCGTGTGAACCCCCCAGTCTGCTTCGCAGCCAGCCCCCCTTAAAGGGGAGCGCAAAAGCTGTTGTCCTCCCCTCTAAGGGGGGGCGTTGCGCCAGCAACGGGGGGGTTCACCTTCTACCTCAACGTTCCAACGTGTCCCCAAGCACGGCAGAAAGCCCTCATTCTCTGGCCTGCCTCTTTGTCCCCGCGCCGCCGCGCTAGCCTCACACCATGAGTTTGCCGTTGTCTCCTGCCCCCAATGAATTTCCGTCTTACCGTGCGGCGGAATTTCTTCCGGCCTTCCTGCTGGGCTGGGGAATCGGCGCGGCGCTGGTCTTTGGGGTGCGGGCGCTAGGCATGGCCTTGTTGCCCGATCCCTGTCAGGGGCACACGCTGCTGGCCCTGCTGCTGCCGCTGCTGCTGGGGCCGGGTGGACTGGGCTTTACGGCCTTCAATTTCCGGCGGCCCAAACGGGCGGCGCTGGGGCTGGGGCTGGTGGTGGCCTCGCTGCTGCCTGCGCTGTCGGTAGGGGCGCGTGATATTGGTGTGCTGCGCAGCACGGGCTGTGCGGGCGGGTACGTGGTGCTGTCTACGGCAGGTGGCCCCACTGACCGCAGTTCCTCGCTGACCACCCTCAGCCTGCGCGTGGGCCAGTCGCGCACCTTGTCGGGCCGGGTTGGTGGCTACACGCCTACCACGCATCCGGGCCTATTCACCCTCGCTGCCGACAGCAACACCCCCGGAATTACCGTGAAGTTGTCTAAAACTCAGGTGCGGGCGGGCGAGACATTCCCCGTTGTCGTCAGCGTAAAAGCCGATACGGGCGTCAATACCTATACGGTGGGTGTGCAGGCCCGCCAACTCGTGAGGGGCAAATCGGTGGCGGCGGTGGGCACGCTGGAAGTCAACGCCCGGCCCTGAGGTCTGCTGCGCTACTAACTCGGGTGACGCTTCCGTGACGCCCCTAGGGGTACGCTACGGGGCGTGAATGTGGCCGAACTGTCCAGCATTAGTCTTCAAACCTTCCTGACCATGCTGGTGGTCATGGATCCCATCGGCCTCGCGCCCATTTTTATCGGGCTGGCAGGCAACCGCCCCGCCTTCGAGCGCCGGAGGGTGGCCCTCAAGGCGTCGGTGGTGGCGGGCATCATCATCTTGTTGTTCGGGCTGTTCGGGCGGGCGCTGCTGGAGCATTTGGGCATCAGCCTGAGCGCCTTCCGGGTGGCGGGCGGCATCCTACTGTTCCTCATTGCGCTGGACATGGTGTTTGCACGGCCCAGCGGCTCCAAGGAAACGCCCGAAGAAGAACAAGAAGCCCAAGAACGCCAAGATATCAGCGTGTTTCCGCTGGCTATTCCGCTCATCGCTGGCCCCGGAACCCTCGCCAGCATCATGATTCTCGCCAGCGACGCACACGGCGACGGCTTGCTGCTGGGCGCAGTTTTTGTGGTTACGTTCGGGGTGCTGCTGCTGTGTTACCTCGCCCTGCGCCTGTCGGGTCAAATTGCCCGCGTGATTGGCCTCACCGGGGTGCATGTGGTGACGCGGGTACTGGGCGTCCTGCTAGGGGCGTTGGCCGTGCAGTACGTGGCCGATGGTGTGCTGGAGTTTATGCGCGGTGGCCTGAAGATCACGGGTCTGGGTCTGCCGGGCTTGGGTTGATCTCGCCCCCTTTCTGAGGCCGATCTAGGCCAGCGATAAGCCACCCGGCGCACCAATTGCTTGACAACTGCGCCGTATTATGCGGGGCATGAACACCCCGACGAGTGGGATCAAAACCGTGAATGGAGGAGAGGAAGCAACGAGGCCACCCGCCCGCGTTGCGCCGGATCTAAACGCCCCGCGAGTGCTGGTGCTGAACGCTTCCTATGAGCCGCTGCATGTCACGAGCGCCAAGCGCGCCATTACACTCGTGCAGTACGGGGTGGCCGAGGTACTGGAAGACAGCAGCGACGTGGTCAGGTCGCCCAGCACCACCATCAACGTGCCCAGCGTGATCCGGTTGCGACGCTATGTGCGCCGCCCCCGCGTGCATCCGGTGCCCTTCAACCGCCGCAACGTGCTGCGCCGCGATACCTTTGCCTGCCAGTATTGCGGCTCGCCCGACGATCTCACGCTCGATCACGTGATGCCCCGCTCGCGTGGTGGGCGGCACAACTGGGACAACGTGACCACCGCGTGCAGGGTGTGCAACCAGCGCAAGGGGAGCCGCACCCCCGACGAGGCCGGAATGCACCTACGCACCCGGCCTCGCGCCCCGACGTTCGGCGTGTACGCGCATGGGCAGTTTGCCCACTGGCAGCCGGGGTGGGCCAAGTACATCGGGCAGTAGGTGGAACGTAGATCGTGGAGCGTGGTTAAAAGATGAACAGCACAGCGGGGCGGACCAATTGGCTTGCCCCGCTGTTTTGGGTTTGACCCTTCTCCGTTCTACGGTCCACCCACCACGTTCCTATTCCAGCCTCGTCACTTCCCGCTCCGGCTCCCCGGCCTTGTGCGCTTCCAGCAGGGCTGCCAGTGCCCGGCCCCGGTGACTGATCGCGCGTTTTTCGGCCACAGTCATTTCGGCCAACGTGCGCGTTTCGCCGTCTGGTACGAAGAGGGAATCGTAGCCGAAGCCGCCGTCACCGCGTGGCCCTTCCAAGATGACGCCGGGCACTTCGCCCCGGTAAGATTCCAGATGGCCGTCTGGGTAGGCCAAAATAACCACGCTGACGAACTTGGCGCGGCGGTTGGATTTTCCGCGCAGGCGCTCCAGCAGGTACATATTGCGGTCGAGGTCGGTGGGGCGGTTGCCGTAGCGGGCCGAGTACACGCCCGGCTCGCCGCCCAATGCCTCTACTTCTAGGCCCGAATCGTCGGCCAGCGCGGTGCGGCCCATCGTAATGGCGGCGGCGCAGGCTTTCATGGCGGCGTTTTCCTCGTAGGTCACGCCACTCTCTTCGGGCATCGGGAAGGCTCCCATGCCGTCTAGTTGCCAGTTCAGGTCGCTCAGGGCTTCTTCTATCTCGCGGACTTTTCCGGCGTTGCCAGTGGCCACCACAATTCGTTTGCGGGTAGGGGCAGTGGTGTTGGTGGTGCTATCGTTCATCATCTCTCCGAGTGTAGGCGAGGCCGCCGCCCCTGCGCGT
Source organism: Deinococcus sp. Arct2-2 (assembly GCF_004801315.1). Classification (GTDB taxonomy): domain Bacteria; phylum Deinococcota; class Deinococci; order Deinococcales; family Deinococcaceae; genus Deinococcus. The sequence continues at coordinate 42,322 of NZ_SSNW01000032.1, read as the reverse complement.
GAAGTTTCGTGGGCGAGGCCCTGCGGCGGCACTCCCCCCATCAGGGGGCTTACCAAGGGAATATCGGCCCGCACACGCCAGAATGGTTCTCCTGCCCGCCGCTCGAACAAGGTCACGCCCGAGTAGCTCTGGGTCTGAAAAGGAGCCATCCGCGCTTCCAGTTCATGCCGCATCCGTTCGGGGTCGTGGCCGCTGTAGGGCTGCGCCAGCGTAAAGTGCGGCTGCCAAGAATCCAGCCCACGTGGGGTGTGCAGCAGTTCCATCCGGGCCTGCTCATGTGGGCGGGAATATTTGCCTTCACGCACTTCCCAGTCAAAGGGCGAGGCGCTCACGTAGGGCGCAAGCCGCGCAGAGAGCAGCGTGTGCAGCACGGTCAGCGCGGGGCTGGCGTTCAGGCGCTGCACCCAAACTTTGCCGTCTTCCCACGCCTCTACCCGGCCCCCCGACAGGCCCAAAAAAGCCCCCGGTGTCAGGCAAGCCACGCACGCCCGCACCTCCGCCTCTATGTCGGGCCAGTTGGCGGGGTCGGTGCTGAACGCCTCCGTCACCGTCAGGTGAAAGCCGTAAGGTTTGGCGTCGGTTTGCCAGTCCGGGCGCATAAATTCAAGCATCGGCACCATCTCGCCTGCCCGCACGTCGTAGCCCAGTAGCCCCGAGCCTACCCGGTACAAGTCGCTGACCGCCGGGGGGCACAGGTACACGGCAAATTTCGTTTCCTGATCGGGGTGGCCGAGGAGAGGGGGTGGCGGGGGGCCAGACGGTTGAGTTCCGACTGAATCTGGATTGGACATGAAGAAAGTCTAACGTTCAGCTCTGACTGAAATGGGACGGCACTTGGGTTGGGCTAGTCAGACCAGAGTCGCTGCCGGGTCAGCCCCTACAACCGGGCGTCTATCGGGTCACTTTCCAGCGCCAACACGCCCAGCACGCACTCCTGAATGCTGGTGTTGACCGCGCCTTCTGCCAGCCGCGCCAACCCTTCCAGCCCCAGATGAAATTCGCGCAAGGCACGCGCCCGCTTGGCCCCCAAAGCCCGCGCCCGCAAGCGGTTCAGGTTGTCGGGGCGGGTGTATTCCGGGCCGTAAATGATCCGCAAGTATTCGCGCCCGCGCACCTTCACGGCGGGTTGCAGGCTGCGGTTCTCGGCATCCAAAAACGTGAGGGGCTTGACCACCATGCCTTCTCCGCCCGATTCGGTCAGCGCGTGCCACCATGCTTCAGCGTCGGCAACTGCTGCGGCGTCGGCCAAGTGCACCACGCGGTAATCGGTGCGCCCAAACAGCCCCGGATCGGCGTCGGCCAGCGTGCCCAGCGTGTTCAGGTGCCACAAGTGATCCCTGTCGGTATGCACCGTCCCTTCCGACACCAGCAGGTGAAAAGGCCGAATCTGCACGTCGTCCACGCTGTCTACCCGGCGCACATAGGCGCGGTAGGCCTCGCGGTAAGCGTGCAAGGCGGCGGCGCGGTCTTGGGTAGTGGCCTGAAGGTCTGCCACATCAAGCCCACGTGCGGCGGCTTCGGCCAAAGCAGCGGCGGCAGCGGGCAGCACGGCGTTTCCGGCGGCTCCCACGGGGGCGTAATGCCCACGCAACAACTCCCCGGCTTTCAGGCTCCACGGCAAAATTTCGGCGTCCAGCACGGCCCAATCCGACTGGAGGGTGTCCCACAGGCCCGCAGCTTCGGCGGCAGCATGGGCGCGGGCAAGGATCGGGGCTTCCCAGCCCGATTTCTCTCCGCTGAAAAAGGCCCGCCCAGTGCGGGTATAAATCCGGCCTGTGCGGTCTGGCGCACCCTCTACGCCAAACACCCGCCGCGCCGCTTCGCCCGTGCGGGCCAGCACCAACACGGCGCGGCTGCCCATGTGCTTCTCTTGACACATGACGTTTGTTACGCCCTGAGCGCGGTAATACGCCCACGCCTCGGCGGGATGTTCCAGAAAGTTGGGGTGGCTGCTGGTTTCCACCGGACTCATGGTGGGCGGCAAATACACGCCCCAGCCGGGTTCGATTCCGAATCGGCTCCACGTTTCTACGGCGGCCATGCGCTCGCCACCCTTCACCAAGATTCCGCCAAACGTGCGCGTCAGAATCTTACCCGGCTGACTGAACGTAGCGAGGTCGAAAGCGGCGATTTCTTCCGCCTCAGCTTCGGCCAAAGGGCGCGGTGGCACGGCGTATTGGCCATGGGCGGGCACGCTCACCACTTCCTGTTCGGGGTAGCGCAGGGCGGTGAGGCTGCCGCCAAACGCGCAGCCGGTGTCTATGTCGATGGTGCGGTTGACCCACACCGGGCGGGCCACCGGGGTGTGGCCGTAAATCACCTGCGCCGCGCCCTTGTAAGTGCGTGCCCAGTCGCGGCGCACGGGCAGTCCCAGTTCGTCTTTGCTGCCGTCTACGTCGCCGTACAGCGCGAAACTCCGCACCCGCCCCGAACTGCGGCCCTGATACTGCTCCGGCAAGCCCGCGTGGGCCACGACTACCCGCCCGCCGTCTAGTACGAGGTGGCTCACGAGGCGCTCGATGAAGGTCTTGACCTCGCGCTTAAAGTTTTCGCCTTCCCCCTCCAGCGCGGCCAACGTTTCGTCTAGGCCGTGCAAGGCCCGTACCGCTTTGCCGTCCAGCGCCCGCTTCAGCTTTTCGTCGTGATTGCCGGGCACGCACAGCGCCGCGCCCGTGTTGACCATCTTCATGACCAGTCGCAGCACACCCACGCTGTCCGGCCCCCGGTCAACAAGGTCGCCTACAAAGATGGCAGTGCGGCCTAGCGGCGGCGTGAAGCTTTCGCCGTCTGCTGTATAGCCCAGCTTGGTCAGCAGTTCGCGTAGTTCGGGCAAGCAGCCGTGTACGTCGCCAATGAAATCAAATGGCCCGGTCAGGTCGCGGCGATTGGTGTGCAGGGGCACGCGCCGCACGCGGGCCGTGTCTACTTCCACCTCCGAACGCAGCGCCCACACGTGCCGGAAGCCCTCTTTGCCCAGCCCGCGCAGCGTCCGCTTCAGCTCGGTCAGTTGCCGCACGATGACCGACGCCGGGAAGTCCCGATCTGTGCGTGCCGCGTGCCGTGTTTCCAGCGTGCTGCGCGGCAAATCCAGCACAATCGCTACCGGCAACACGTCATGCGCCCGCGCCAAGTCCACCAGTTTTTGGCGATCCGTGGGGCGCACGTTCGTCGCGTCTATCACGGTCAGGCGGCCCCGGCTCAGGCGTTTGCCTGCTATATAAAACAGGCTGTCGAAGGCGTCGGCGGTGGCTTCTAGGCTGTTCTCATCGTCGCTGACAAGGGCGCGGAAAGCGTCGCTGCTCAGTACCTCACTGGGCAAAAAATGCCGTGCCGCGAAGCTGCTTTTGCCCGCCGACGACGCGCCGATCAGGGCCACGAGGGCCAGTTCGGGGAGGGCGATGTCGGTGATGGTGGGCGTAGTTGCAGCGGGAGTGGGGGTGTCGGTCATGCGGGAACCTCTGCGCCGAATCCTTGCACATGCGGGGGCGGCGGGGCATGGGCTAGGTGGCTGAGGCTGTTGCTTTGGCTCTGGCTTAATTTAGGGCGGTGAGTTTTGGGTCTTCTCCAACGTTGGACTCCCCCACCCCCCAGCCCCCGCCCCCAAAGGGGTCAGGGGAGTTTGTCGCTCCGCTCGGGAGGATTGATCTTGTCGCGTCTAGACTCGGCTAGCGCGTTCATCTGAAGCGGAATTGCCTGTTCATTCCCATATGGAATTGGCCCGCCCACTGCGTGGACGACGGCCTCACACGGAGTTGGGCGAGGACGTGATTGGGTGGCGATGTCGGAGTTTTTGCACCTCCCCTCAAGGGGGGGCATTGCGGAGCAATGGGGGGGTTGGCCCGTGCAGCCCGCTCCCTACCCCTTATCCCCCACATGAATCGCCGCAATGCCCGCGCTCAGCAGCTTGAATCTGGTGCGGAAGCCTGTGGCCCGCATCAGGCCCGCCAAGCGTTCGGGGTCGGGGAAGGCCAGCACGCTTTCGGGGAGGTAGGTGTAGGCCCCGGCATTGCCGCTGACCAGCGCCCCGATACGCGGCAGGATATGGCGGAAATAGAAGCGGAACACGCTCCCAAACAGGCCCGCACGCGGCGGTGGAAACTCCAAGATCACCAGCCGTCCACCCGGCGATAGGACTCGGTGAAACTCGGCCAGCCCACGTGCGTAGTCGGCAAAGTTGCGAAAGCCGAACGCGCAGGTAATCACGTCGAAACTGGCGTCGGGGTAGGGCAGATTCAGGGCGTCGCCTTCTTCCAGCACGATGTCTATCTGGCGGGCTTTAGCCTTCACTCGGCCAATCGCCAACATTTCGGGCACGAAGTCGCTGCCGATGACTTCAGCTTCCGGCGCTGTGGCCTTGAGTTCCAGCGCGAAATCTGCCGTGCCCGTCGCCACATCCAGCACCCGTGCGCCTGTACCGTTCGGGTTGCTCAGCGCCAACGCTTCGCGGGTGGCCTCACGCCGCCAAGAGCGGTCTATGCCGAGGCTCAGCACCCGGTTCAGCAGGTCGTAACGGGGCGCGATAGAGGCGAACATGGCCTGCACGCCCGCGCCCTTGTCTTGTTTGTCTCCTACTGGCGGAATGGACGGCGGGGAAGTCATATGGCGTTGATGATAGGCGCGGCGGGCGGGGGCGTGTGGCCCTGTGCTGAAGTTGCTGTGTTGGACGCGCCGGTCTTTCTCAGTGCCTGTACGACTCGGCAGCGTTTGGTGGGAGCCAAGCCGCAATCTAATCTCCCGGCAAACCCCCCCAGTCTGCTTCGCAGCCAGCCCCCCTTGAGGGGAGCGCAAGAGCTTTTAGTCCCCACCTCTAAGGGGGGGCGTTGCGTCAGCAACGGGGGGGTTTAGTCACCACCTCCGCCACTCACTTCCACCGCACCAAGCCCGCCGCCGTACTCTGGAACCCGCACCCGGCGTAAAACTCGCTCAGGTGGGCTTCGAAGTCCACGTGCAGCCATTCCACCTTTCCAGTCTGGGCGGCTCCGGTTTGGGCGGCCTCAGCAGCGCGGCGTACCAGTTGCGTGCCGATGCCGCGCCGCTGCCAGTCGGGATGCACGGTGGTATCCAGCAAGAAGGCGTGAACGCCGCCGTCCCACGCCACATTCACGAAGCCCACCAACGCCTCGCCGTCATGCGCCGTGACCCAAGTCAGGCTGCGCTCTAGCACAGGCTTCCACCACGCGCCGTCATCCTGCCCGCCCCACGCGGCTTCCCGCAGCTTGCCCAAGTCGGCTAGATCGATCTCGGCCCGCACGTGGTAGCTGACGGAATCGGCACTCACGGCCCGATAATCCCCAAACCTTTGCCCACCCGTTCATAGGCTCCCAGCGCAAAATCGAGGTCTTCTTTCGTATGCTCGGCGGTCACGATATTCCGAATGCGGGCCAGTCCTCGCGGTACGGTGGGAAAGCCCAGTCCCACGGCAAAGACCCCTTCTGCAAGCAGGCGGCGGCTGGCCTCGAACGCGGCTTCCGGTTCGCCAAACAGCACCGGCGTAATGGGCGTCTGGCTGCCCATCGTGTCGAAGCCCAGCGTCGCCAACTCTGCCTTGAAGTAGCGCGTGTTGCTCCACAGGCGCTCCATCAGGCTGGGGTCGCGCACCACCAGTTCGAGGGCCGCCGCCAACGCACCCACCACCGCAGGCGGCTGGGCCGTAGAAAACAGGTAAGGCCGCGCCCGGTTGATGAGCAGTTGGCGCAGGTCGCCGTGACCCGCCGCGTAGCCGCCCACCGCGCCCCACGCCTTGCTCAGCGTGCCCACCTGAATCACGTCTTCTGCGCCCTCCAGCCCAAAATGATGCACCGTGCCGCGCCCGTCTGCGCCCAGCACGCCCGAACCGTGAGCATCGTCCACATACGTCACCGCGCCGTGTTTGCGGGCCACCGCCACCAGTTCGTCCAGCGGGGCAATGTCGCCGTCCATGCTGAATACGCCGTCTGTGACCACCATTTTCAGACCCTCGGTGTCGTTTTCACTCAGCACGCGGTCTAGGTCGGCGGGGTCGCTGTGCTTGTAAATCTTTTTGGTGGCTTTGGTCAGGCGCAGGCCGTCGATGATGCTGGCGTGATTCAGTTCGTCGCTGACCACCACGTCGCCGGGTTGCAGCAGCGTGCCCAACACGCCCTGATTGGTCGTAAAGCCGCTTTGCAGTACCAGCGCACTGCCCGTGTGCTTGAAGGCCGCCAGTTGCATCTCGAAGTCTTCATGAATTTGCAGCGTTCCGGCAATCGTCCGCACTGCGCCCGCGCCCGCCCCCCACGTCTGCAAGTATTCGGCGGCCCGCGCCTTAATGTCGGGATGATCGGCAAAGCCCAGATAATTGTTGCTGGCGAGGTTCACCACGTCCACGCCGTCTACACGGGTGCGGGCACGCTGCGGGGCTTCCAGCACGCGGGGGCGAATCAGCAGGCCGCTGTCTCTGAGCGCAGAAAGTTCGGTACTCAGGCGGGCCGAGAGGGTGGTAGACATGCTGTGCAGTTTAGGGCGCGGGGGCGGCAGTCGTCCGGGGCCACATCGTCTCAAGCGCTTTGTCCAATGAGTGCAGACACCGCTGTCTGTCAACAACCGTCGTCTGTCGGCACGGGCAGCAGCGGGCCGAAGAAGTTGCATAGGCAGTCAGCTACACTTGGGGCGCAGGATTCATGAACAGGGCCAGATTCTTTGTGATAAATGCTCTAAAAGCGCCGCTGGTGAGACAAAAATGTAAGGTGGACGCTCTTATACTCGCGTGAGGATTTCTCACGTTGCTCACTTGCGCCGCTCCGGATCGGGTCAACGCCTAGGGTGTTTCCTTTTCTCTGCTGATGCGGCGCAGTTATGAACCGCCCCGCTCCGCCTTCCCCCTGATTCTTGCCCCCTTCCCGCCCTTTCCTCTGAGGTTCTTCCCATGACGAACGCCGTGTACTCCATGATTGTGCGTGCCCTTGCAGGCAGTGTGTCTGAACGCGCCGCCGAAACGATGCTGCGTGCCGCGCTGCGCGAACAGAACCTGACTTCGGAAGGCGTCAGCGCCTTAGAAATGCAGCGGGTCTTGTCGGGGCCGCTGCTCAACCGCTTGTCTACGGTGTTGCCGCAGGCCCGCGCCCGCGCCGAATTGCAGGCGCTTGCCAGCCGCCTAGAGGTGCAGTACCCCAAAGCGCCCACCCTGTTCAACGACACCCGCCCGGTGGCCGCGTGGGATGAAAACCCTGTGATGACCAACACCCGTTGGGACGACCTGCCGCACCTGAATGCCGATGATTTTGAATTTGACGATCCCGATTACACGGGGCCAACCGAAGTCAAAAGCTACGCGCTCGATTCGGCCAGCGGCCAAGACGACCTGATTCTGGAATTTGCCCGAATGCAGGGCGTATTGGGCGTGATGGTCTGCCGCTCTACGGGCGAAGTGTTGCGCGTGCGGGCGCTGCGAGATGCGGCGGGCCTCAGCGGGGTGGTGGCGGCCACCGCCATGTTGTTTCAAAAACGCGCCCTAAAACTGATGTCGGCAGATTTGGGCGGCCAAACGGTGTGCATGAGGCCGCTGGGCCAGTACTGCGTGGCGGTGGTGGCCGGGCCGAACATCAATGTGGGCCGCCTGCTGGCCGAATTGGGTCAGGTTCAGGTTCGGGTCACGGTATGAAGACCAGTGAGAATCACGGCGGGCAGTGGGCCAAAGCGTCCGCCGCCTTCGCAGGCACCGTGCTGCTGGCCCTCTTGGGCAGTGCGGGCGCACAAGACCTGAGCGCCTACAACGCGGTTGCCACCAGCCTCGACGCGGCGTACACGGCCCGCACCACCAGCGCGGAAGCCACCCTGACGCAGCTTGACCGGGCGGCAGAGTCCTTCAAGCAGCTTGATCCCACCTTGCGCAACCGCCAGATCGCAGGCGGCATCAGCGACGCACTGGCGGGCGCACGCGCTGCACTGGCCCGCACGCCCGCCGAGGTACAGGCCCAGATTTTGCTGGCGCGTGGCCTGATGCGCCGCGCCCTGCAAGACCAGACCCTGACCCTGCTGGCGGGCGCACCCGCCAACGGCGACGCCCAACTGCGCGTGCTGGCGCGTGAATTTGGCCTGAGTGCTTCGGGCGCACAAGCCCTGACCACCGATGCACGCGCCGGGAAGCTGGAGCGCGTAGCTTGGCGCTTGCAACGTTCGGCGGCCTTGCAGGTCAGTACGGCGTTGGCCTCGGCCCGCCCGGTTCGCAGCGGCGCGGCTTACCTGAATCTGGCGCGGGCCACCGGTTGGTTTACGGTGGTGCAAAACGCGCAGGGCGTGGGCAGCCTGAAAGTCGAGCAGTTTACGGGCGCACTGGGGCAACTCACAGCAGGCGAAACGGCGGCGCTGGGTCAGTCTCTGACGGCGCTCAGAACGGGCACGGCGGCCCTGAACCGCGCCTTAGCCAATCCGCCCAAAGCAGCGGTGGCGGGCGGCACTGCTCCAGCGGGTGGCACTGCCCCGGCAGGCGGCACGGCGCCCACGCCCTCTCCCATTCAAGTTCCTCCCACGCCAGCGCCGACAACCACGCCTGACCCTACGCCCGCCCCAACGACGGCACCCACCGCAGCCGCGCGGGGTATGGACGGCGTGTACGGCGCACTGGGCCGCGCCCTGAACGCTGCCAGCCACGCCGACGGCCCCACCGCCCGCACCGCTTTGGCTTCGGCCACTACGGCATTGGCGACTACCTCCGAAGACACCCGGAGCGACAGCGGCTACCCCGATCTGGTGCAAGACCTGACTGCCGCGCAAACCCGCCAAGCCCTGCGCCCCGCCGATATTCAGGCTCTCATCGGAGAAGTGGGCAACTTGGAACGCCGGGTGGCCGGACAGCCTGCCAGTGCCCTGAACGCGACTTCGGCGGGTGTGGCCCGCTCGTTTGGCGGCTGGCTGCGCGTCATCGTATTCGCACTGCTGGCGCTGTTGGCGTTTATTCCGCTGTACCTGCTGAACCTCGCCTTCGGGGGCCGCAACACCTATTGGCGGGCCATTGCCGGGGGCCTGATTTTGCTGCTGCTGCCGCTGCTGCTCGAGGGTCTGATGGGACTGTTGGGCGCAATTGGGGACGCTACCGGCGTGGGCTTCCTGCGGGCCGCCACCAACTTCAGCTTGATGCAGGGCGCGTATGGCCTGCCGCTGTGGGCGCTGACCAGTGCGCTGGCGATTGGCCTGACCGCCTTCGGATTCCGGGGCCTGTGCGAGCAATTTGGGCTGCTCGGCAAACCCAGCACGCCCAAAAACGCCACCCAGCAGAGCTTGGACTGGGATGAAGAAGTATGACCCAGAGTCCGGCTAGGGGCATGGGTTTCAACACTGCCGTCCGTGTTTGGAGCGCAGACGGTACGGCCCCCACGCCTTTCCCACTCACCACTGACCACTCACCACTGACCGAAAGCTTTGCCCCATCAATGACGAATGGCACAACGACAGCGTGTGGGCGCGGCGGTAGGCTGAACTTATGAGTCCCTCCGCCTTGCACCGCCTGCCCGTGCGGATGTTGGGTGACCTGGTGTCGCCCCGCGCCCTAGAGCGCATCTTGCAAGACGCCGCGCAAGCTCGCGGCACCACGTCCGAAAAACTCGACGCTGGAATGCTCGAAGACATTCTCAAGCGGGAAGTTTTCAAGAGATTGCAACTGAGCGTTCCGGCGGCTCTCGCCAAACGGCGCGTGTCGGACGTGATCGATCAATTGATGAAGACTACGCAGGAACGCCTGCTGCCCAGTTTTGCCGAGAACACCATCGTGCAACTGGAAGACGGGGCCAAGCGGTTCGGGCTGTACTTCGACTGGCCCGAAGCTCAGCGCCTGCGCGGCATTTTGGGTGTGGCACGGCAGGAAGAAGAGGCCGGAAAAGATACCGGGATGCTGCTGCAAGAGGGTCAAGACCTGATTGCCCGCATGGAGCGCCGCCTGCAAGAAGGGCTGGTGGCACAGGCGCAGGATTTGGCGGAATTGCAAGCCACCTTCCGGCGGGTGCAGGCGATGGGCGGCAAAGAAGTGCGCCGCTTGGATAACCTGATCACGCAGGTGGCGGATGCCCAAAAGCAGGGCACGCTGCTGCCTGCCGAGGTAGAACGCGCCCGCAACATCACCTTTACCCTCCGCAAGCAACTGGAATCGTCGGTGGTGCAGACCCTGACCGCCGAAGGAACCGTAGACGCGCCCCAGATGGTTCCCGTGTCTGCCGAAGTGCAGGCCGAGGCACAGGCCCGCGTGTTGGTGCTGGAGCAAGAACATGCCACCCGCCAACTGGCCGACTTGGGCCGCGAATTTGGGCCGCTGCTGCACGCCCGCGCCGACTTGGACGCCCGTCATAACAAACTGAAGAACCAGCAGCACGGCGGTTCGCTGCTGCCCGAAGTGGTGAGTGCGTGGCGCATTGAGCTGGAAGCGGCGCGTGACGCAGCCCTGAGTGTGCAGCGTGCGGAACTCGACAGTATTGCTGCCCAACTGGTCGGACTGCCGGACAGCGCGGCGGTGCAGGCTGCCCGCCTAGCGCTGGATGTAGCCCGAATGACCGTCAGCGGCGGCGGACTGGCTACCGACGAACTGCGCGAACTGAGCGCCACCCTGAACACCCTCACCAGCCCAGATTTGGATCAGGCCGCCGCAGAACTGCTGCTGGAGCGCCAGCGCGAACTGATGGACGTGGAACGCGCCGCCCGCGATGTTCCCGGCGCAGACATGGATTTGGCCCCCGCGCTTGAGGCCGCCCGCGCTGCACTGGCACGCGGCGAAGACGTAGACCCGGCCACCCTCTGGACACTGCTGGAACGCCGAATGGGAGAGGCCGCCCAGCAACGCGAAGACTTCGATGCCCGCGCCGATCATGTGGTTCACGAATACGACACGGTGCGGCACTTGGCCGGAGAAACCACCCAGCGCCTTGGCCGCTTGGCCGATACCTTGCGTGCCCAGCGGCGTTTAGGCCCGATGTCTGCCGATGCCCGCGAAAACTACGCCCAAACCTTGGCCGACGCCGAAGCCATGCTGCAAGAAGCCCGCGCCGAATACCGCGCCGCACAGGAAGTCACCTCTACCTTCGGGGCCGACGCGCTGAGCGGCCTGCTGGACGTGTTCGACTTTGGTGGGGGGCTAGGTGGCGGAGGAATGGGTGGAGAAGACGTGGGCGGCGGTGCGCTAGGGGGCCTATTTGGCGGTGCTGTGGGAACGGTTGCGGCGGCTCCGGCTTCTGCTGCCCCGCGCCCCAACGACGCTTGGTTGGTACAAGGCGGCGTGATTTTGGAAGGTGTGCACGATGCTAGAGCCGTGCAATTGGCGAGTCTGTTGGAACAAGCTGGCGCACTCGGCCTGCGTCACCTCAGCGCCAGCGACGCAGCTTCGGCGTGGGTGGCCCGGCAAGACGCACAGGGCCGCTGGCGACTGGCCCGCGCCCGCGACGAAGCCAGCCTCAGCCTGAATGCTGGGCGCTGGGTGGAGGGGGGGTAGAGGAGCAGGGGTATTGGAATACAGGGCACTGCGGCGCTTCATGCTCTTTAGGGTGTGAAGCGTTTTTATGTGCAGAGGGCCGTGAACAAGTCATTTGCTCCACGTCATTTGGCCCAAGTCATTTGGCCCAAGTCATTTGGCACAGGCGCGGCGAGAATGAACGCTTTAGCTTGAGCCTCACCAACCTGCCCCGCGCCGCGTTGGAAAGGAAGCCATGACTTACGCTGACGCCGATCTGCTGAACATCATCGACATAGAAGCCACCTGTTGGGATACCCAGCCGCCGCCCGGACAGGTCAACGAAATTATAGAAATCGGTCTATGTGTGCTGAACCTCCGCACGCTGGAACGCGTAGAGCGCCGCAGCATCAAGGTGCGCCCAGAGCGGTCAGAAGTGAGCGCCTTTTGCACCGAACTGACGGGGATTACGGCGGCAGACGTACAGGGCGGCCTGACCTTTGCAGAGGCATGCGAAATGCTGCGCCGTGAGTACCACGCCGATTCGCGCTCTTGGGCCAGTTGGGGAGACTATGACCGCAATCAATTCAGGCGGCAGTGCGGGGCGACAGGCGTGCCGTACCCGTTCAGTTCGCGCCACAGCAACGCCAAACAGGTCTATGCCGCTGCCCACAACTCGCCGCGATTGGGCATGGCGCAGGCCTTGGCGCACGCGGGTTTACCCCTAGAAGGCCGCCACCACTGCGGCGAAGACGACGCTTGGAATATCGCCGCACTGGTGGCTGGACTAGTGCAGGCGGGGCAGTGGCCTGCTGCGGACTAAACCAAATCCTGTACCCCAAACAAAGACCCGCGCCGCGCTTCCAGTAGCCCCAACGCTTTGTGATCCAGCCGCGACAGGGCGGCGTCCTGCACGGGCGTCCGGGCCTGCGCTGAGTTGGCGGCGTACACGTCCAGCACGATGCGGCGGTGTGTCATGGCGTGCGTGACTGTGCCCAACATGGCCCCCGGCGTGGCGTCTAAGCGGGTGCATAAGCGGGCCAAAGCCTCTGCCGCCGCTTCATCCGGCTCCCGCAGTTCGGAGGGCAAGCCCATCAGACCGCCCAACAAGGCCCCTTGGCGGCGCTCCAGCACAGCGTTTTCCCCGTTGCCGATCAGGACGGCCACCGCCCCCACATCCCGCACCGCTGCCCGCACTTTGGGGGCCGGAAACGCTGTCGGCTCGCCACTGGCGCTCGCCTCACACCACGCGGCCAGCGGGCACGCTTCGCAACGCGGCGCTTTGGGCGTGCAGATGGTGGCTCCTAAGTCCATGACCGCTTCGTTGAAGGCTCCGGGACGACTCTGGGCAAGCAGAGCGTCGGCCCGCGCCTGCACCCAAGGTTCAGTAGGCAGACGTTCGCCGTACAGCCGCGCCAGCACGCGCCGCACGTTGCCGTCGTTCACGGCCCGCCCCTCGTTGAAGGCGAGGCTAGACACTGCCGCCGCTGTGTATGGCCCCACCCCCGGCAAGGCCAGCCAACCCGCATAGGTGCTTGGAACGCCGCCCGTCACCATCACGCCCGCTGCCTTGTGCAAATTGCGGGCGCGGGCGTAGTAGCCGCAGCCCTCCCACGCCTTCAGCACGGCGTCTATGGGCGCTTCGGCTAACGCCTGCACACTCGGAAAGGCCGTTAGAAAGCGCTCGTAGTACACCAACCCCCGCGCCACCTGCGTTTGCTGAAGCAGGATTTCGGCTACCCACACGCGGTACGGATCGCGTGCGCCTTCTTCGCCCAAGCGCCACGGCAGCGCCCGCCCGGAGTGGTCAAACCACGACAGGAGCGCCTCCTGCACGGCGGGAATGGGTTTTCCTTGCTGGGGCGGGGCGGGGGTCACGGGCTGAGTGTAAAGGGGTGGGGCAGGAGTTTCCGTGATGAAAGGCGGGAAGAACAACCCCCAGTCTGCTTCGCAGCCAGCCCCCCTCAAGGGGAGCGCAACAGCTTTTGGTCCTCCCCTCTAAGGGGGGGCGTTGCGCCAGCAACGGGGGGGTTCACCTTCCACCTCCGCCTCCCTCCCCGCCCAACTCCCGCCTACCTCACCCCGCCCGCCGCGCCCCCGCTTTAGACTGTGCAGGTGAATGAATTGTGGGGGCAAGGGTCAGTGCAACGTGGTCAGAGGTCAGAAGAAAAATGCCGCCTGCTGGGGCCAATCTCGGCCCTGAGCCTTGCCGTACACCCCACACTCCACACCCCACATGCCCCCGCTGATACGGCCTCCGTCCAACGGGCCGGACTGAATTCCAGACAGACGGGATTCAACCGGAATAAGGCCTCCCGATGAGCGCCATTTATCAGCGGGCGCGGCCTATTCGTTGGGATGAAGTGGTGGGGCAAGAACATGTCAAAGATGTGCTGCGAGCCGCTCTGGAACAGGGCCGCGTGGGGCACGCCTACCTGTTTTCGGGGCCGCGTGGCGTGGGCAAAACCACCACCGCCCGCCTGATCGCCATGACCGCCAACTGCACCGGGCCAAGTCCGAAGCCGTGCGGCGAGTGCGAATCGTGCCTGAGTGTGCGAAGCGGCAACCATCCCGACGTGCTGGAAATTGACGCGGCAAGCAACAACTCGGTAGACGATGTGCGCGACTTGCGCGAGAAAGTGGGCCTCGCGGCCATGCGCGGCGGCAAAAAAATCTACATTCTGGACGAAGCGCACATGATGACGCGCAACGCCTTCAACGCGCTGCTGAAAACGCTGGAAGAACCGCCCAGCCACGTTATTTTTATCCTCGCCACAACCGAGCCGGAAAAGATCATCCCAACTATTCTGAGCCGCTGCCAGCACTACCGATTCCGCCGCCTGACGCCCGAAGAAATCGCCGGAAAATTGGCGGGCTTGGCGCAAAAGGAAGGCATGAACGCCGACCCGGACGCCCTGCAACTGATCGGGCGCTTGGCCGATGGAGCCATGCGCGACGGCGAAAGCCTGCTGGAACGGATGCTGGCGGCGGGCACGGCGGTCACGCGGGCAGCCGTAGAAGACGCCTTGGGCCTGCCTCCCAGCGAGCGCGTGCGCGGCATCGCTTCGGCCCTGATGCTGGGCGATGCAGGCGGCGCGATTCAGGGTGCGGGCCAGCTCTACCGCGATGGATTCGCGGCCCGCACGGTGGTAGAAGGCTTGGTGGCGGCCTTTGGGTTGGCCCTCCACGCCGAACTTGGCTTGGGCGGCGAGAAGATGGACGGCGCAGACGTGCCCCGGCTTCTCAAATTGCAGGCCGCGCTGGACGAACAAGATTCCCGCTTTGCCCGCTCTGCCGATGGCCTGAGCCTAGAACTCGCGCTCACACACGCGCTGTTGGCTGCCGACGCCGGGGGCGGAGGTATCGCTTCTGCCAGTGCGGGCCGCACCCAAACCGCCGCCGCCATTCCCGCCGACATGACCCAACGTCTGAACCGTCTAGAAAAAGAATTGGCGAGCCTGAAAGCGGGCGGAGCGCGGGTGGCGACTTCTGGCCCTGCGGTGGCCGACTTCGATCCGGGGGCGCGGCAGAGTGTGGGGGCCAGAAGCAACGGGCCTGCGCCTGTGCGGGAAGCCGTCAACGCTGCGCTAGAAGACTTGGAAGAAGCCGCGCCAGCCGCAGTGCAGGGCAGTTGGGCCGAGGTGACCCGGCAGGCCAGCATGCAACTCCGGGCCTTCCTCAAGCCTGCCCGCACGCACGCCGAAGCCGGATTTGTTAGCCTGACTTACGACGATAAGAACGCTTTTCATGCCAAGCAAGTGGTGAGCAAATACGACGAACTGGCTGCGCTGGTGCTGCGTGTGTTCGGGCCGGTGGCGTTTGAATTGGTAACACCGGAAGGTACCAAGCGGCAGAAGATGGGCGCTGGTGGAATAAATACTGGGGCAATGGGAACTGGTGCAGTGGCTCAGGCTGTTTCGACTCCGGCTCCAGCCCGTGCCAAAGCCGCCGCGTCACCCACTCCGACGCCCGCCGCCTCCATCCCCCCAGCGTCCGAAGTGCCAGCCTTCCAGCCCACCCGCACCCAGCGCCCCGCCACCACTCCGGCCCCCAGTAACCCTGCCACCAGCAACCGGGGGCCAGAGTTTGCGCCGATAGACACGGCTCCTGTGGCGTCCAAGCCTGTTCAGAACGTGGCCGTCCAGCCCGCGCCCCGCACTGCTCCAATTGCCACGATAGAACCGCCCGCTGCCCGTGTTCATCAGCGTTCCAGCCCTGACGATGTGGCCGCCGCACCGCTGCCCGAACTTGACCCCGCCCCTTGGGAGGCCGAACACGTTGCCGACGCGCCGCCCGCGCCTAGCGATGCCGGAAGCGGAGACCGCATTACGCCTGTGGGGGCCAGCCGCGAACTGTATATCGTGGAGGCTATCACCGAAGAACCCGATTGGGGCGATGTAGGCGGCGAGTTTCAGGCCCAGACGCCACAGGGCAGCACGGCTCAGAGCAGCACCTCTCCACCGTCATTAGATGACGCGCCCTATGCCTCCTTCATGCCCGAACGTGCCGCACCCGCACCCCGACCCGACCCTGTGCCCAAGCTGACGCCGCCAGAGCTGAAAGCCACGCCTCTCAAGGCTGCACCGGGCCGCCCCGCCGACATCCGCGCCCACCCCATATATGAGGAAATCAAAGGCAGATTCTCGGGCCGCGTGCGCGAAATCGGCAAGAACCGCAACCCTGCGTCTGTGGTGGCCGAAACCGATGGAGAGGATGAGGACGTGGGCGAGGTCTAGTTCAAGGCAACAAGAAGCGGGAAGCTTGGCTGTGTGCCTTGCTTCCCGCTCCTGCTTTAGTCCAGCAGGTTTAGATGTCGGCGCAGAGAGGAATCACGCTGGGCGTTCCGCTCTCGTGAATGTTGATGTAGGCGGCGTCTTTCAGGTCTGCGGTGGTCTGGAAGCCCTTAATGGTGACTTTGCCGTCAGCGTCGCTGCTAAATACGGTGTCGCCACCAATTTTGCCGCCTACGACAGGGCCGCCAGACGTGCAGTCGTTGGTGCTGCCTGCCGCTGTGCCCTTGGAGTGAAAGTGAGCGATATAGGCGGTGTTGGCTTTCAGGCCAGTGGCCGTGAGAACCGTGCGGCGGTCTCCACCCGTAAGATCGACGTACACAGCGGTTCCGGCGGCGGCGGTGTAGCCACTGGCGGTGTTCAGTAGGGCCGAAAAGTCCTTGCTGACGCTGTTGCCCACCACGTTGGGTTGGTTGCAGGCGGAAAGGGCGAGGGTGCTGACGAGAGCCATCATTGCGATTCGTTTCATGTAAATACCTCCGTAATTGACCTGACCGTAAGTTAACACGGAAATGAAGAGGGCGTGAGCATAAATGGGTACAGTTTGCAGAAGTCCCATTTCGAGAAGTCCAATTTGAACAAGTGCAGTGGGGCGGCAAGCTTCCAGCAATTAGGGGCGGCCCTAGGGGCAACTTACGTCGGAGCGAGTAGGGCGACAAGCCGAGAACGGTAGGCGTCGTCCCAGCCGACGCGCTTTCTATTTTTGGCAAGACCCCCAGCAGTGCCTTCGAGCCGCATGAGATTTAAGGCCCAGCGTCGAAGGGTGGCGAGATTTTCTGGGCCGTGGTCTGTCCGGGTCTTCGAGTCATCTTCGCGAAATGCGACATCAAGCACCCAGTGGAGCCTGTTTTCGATGTGCCAGTGGGTGCGAATCCCCTGTAAGGCACGGGAGGCATCAACCGGAAGGGGACTCAGGAAATAGCGGTCTTCTTGGGACAGGACGCCCTTGATGGTGCGCTGTGAGCGCACCATGACGACGCTGTGGAGGCCGGGCCACGCATGGTGATCGAGAAAGGGCGCAGCAGGCAGCATCCAACAGGTTCGCCGTTCTTGACGGGCACGCTGTTGTTCCACGGTGTCGATGTGTGACAGCGTGTCACCGGGTGTCGCCTCTTTCAAGACCATCTCGAACAGGTCTTGGACGTCTTCAAACAGGCGGCCCTGATTGCCCTTGAGGGCCAAGAGATCCTGCGCCTGTACAGACACCAGTTTCTTGGCCACGTCGCGCTGAGTGCCCATGGCATCCAACGTCACCACACACCCAGACAGTTCCAGCAGTGAGAGCGTGTCCAGCACGCTGGGAAGCGTGCTGATCTCATTGCTTTTACCTTCCACGGCGGTGGCGGTCAGACACAAGCCTTGCCGAGCAGCCCAGACATTCACCCTAGGGATGCCCGGCACCTCATCGGCGGACGTGCCCCGCAGCCGTTTGCCATCGATACTCACGATGTCCCCACCGTGCAATCGTCCGCCAATGGCTTGACGAATCCAGTCCAGTGCACTGGACTGGAAATGGACAGGATCGAGTTGAGCAAACACGCGCCGAAAGGTCCCGTGATCTGGAATCCGGCGAAGCTCTAAAAAACCCTTCAACCACGCCTCGTTGGTCTCCCCAAAGGCTTGGATTTCTGGATACGTGTCTGCCCCACTCATCACCGCACACAGGGCAATGGTCACGATATTCACTCAGCTGTGATGCAGTCCTCGCGGCTTGCGCGCATCGGGAATCTCCGCAAAACTCGACACCGCTTGCCTCAATTGCTCGTCAGTCACCCCTCAGTTTCTAACGCCGACGTAAGTTGCCCCTGGGGGCGGCCCGCCGTTCATGCTTGCTCCGTACCGGTGCGCTAGCCTGAGCGCCGAACCTATGCCCTCCTTCCAACCTCCGCGCCGCGCCGCCGCCCTCGCCCTCTCTCTGGCGTTGGTGTTGCCCACTCTTGGAGGTTTGGCGGGCGGGTCTGCGGCAGTGCCAGTGCCTATACCAGCGCCGGTGCCAGCCCTGCCTGCTGCCGCCACAGACGCGCCCAAACAACCTGTTCCGGTGGCCGCCGTACCCACTGTGGCGACGCCCGCTCCGGCGGCGGTTCAGGTGCGCGGCCTATGGGTAGACGCTTTCGGCCCCGGCCTGAAGACCTCGGCGCAGGTGCGGCGCATGGTAGACGACGCCGCCAAAATGGGCATCAACACGCTGTTCGTGCAGGCCATTCGCCGTTCCGATTGCCTGTGCCGCCGCTCCAGCCTGCCCATGATTACCGACGCCGACTTGCAACCGGGCTTCGATCCGCTGGAAGCCGTCATCAAGCTCGCCAAGCCGCGTAGCATGCGTGTGATCGCGTGGGCCAGCGTCACCGGAGTTGCCAACGCTGCCGTGCCCAACAGCAATCCGGCGCATATTTCACGCACGCACGGGCCAAACATGGGGGCGCAGTCTTGGTATTCCCGCCGCCCTGATGGAACGTATTTAGAGGGCAGCGACGCTTGGCTGGATGTAGGCATTCCTGCTGCCGCCGATTACATTACGGCGGGCGTGGTCAGTTTGGTCAAAAACTATGCTGTAGACGGCATTCAGCTAGACCGAATCCGTTACCCCGACGGCGGCGTGTGGGGCTACGATCCCAAAGTCATCGCCCGCTTCAATGCCGAAACGGGGGCCACTGGCATTCCTGCCGCCGCCGATCCCGCGTGGCAAGACTGGAAGCGAGATCAGGTCACGGCCCTCGTGCGCCGAATCGCGCTGGAAGTGAAGGGCGTGCGCTCTAATTTGTGGGTCACGGCGGCCACCATTACTTATCTGCAACCGCCGCGTGCGGGCGATCTGGTGTCGTTCCGGCGCACCCGCACCTACAACGATGTGCTGCAAGACTGGCCTACATGGATGCGTGACGGCCTGCTCGACCTGAACGTGATCATGAACTACAAGCGCGACGGTATGGCCGATCAAGCCGCGTGGTTTGACGGCTGGAACGCCTTTGCGGCCTCTATGCGCCCCCGCGCCGATGGCGGGCAGGCCGAACTGGCGGTGGGCACGGCGCTGTACCTGAATTCCCCAGCAGTCATCGCGGCACAGGCGGCCCGTGCAGTGAACGCGGGCCTCGGCTGGGTGGGCTACTCCTACCGCACGCCCAACGTGGATGTGTACGGCAATAAGGCCACCACCGCGCAAGGTCTGGACGTGATCCGCGCCCTGCTGACCGCCCCCGGAGCCGCCCTGAATGTGCCTACCCGCTGGACAGCCAGCCCACCTACCTCACGCGGACTGTTGGGCCGGGTCACGGGCGCACCCGTACTGGGCAACCGCGTGGTAGAAGCCCTGCAAGGCGGCGAAGTGGTGGCCCGCTCCCTCACTGACGGCAACGGTTACTACGGCTTTGCGGCCCTGAAAGCGGGTAGCACCGAAATCCGTGTGAGTGGGCAGCGGTGGGTGGATACCATTCCGGCAAAGGGCGTGGTGCGCCTGCCTGACCTGTTGGTGCGGGATTTGCAACCTGTTCCGGCGCTGCCGCCTGCGAAGAGTGTGCCTGTGTCGCCCGCGCCAGTCGTAACGCCCGCTCAGCCCTGAGGGTTCAGTGGGTGGAGAGCGGGAAAGGTGTGCTAGTCAATCAATCCAAGTTATAGGCAAGTTCAGAGAAAGTCAGCCTACTGACTCTGGATTCGCCCCCAGACTGTTGAGGTTCGGTAGCCTCATGCTCCTGCCCTCACCGCCATAAAGCGCCCCTTGCCTCTGCCCCCGCCGCGTTACACTGCCGCTATGACCCTTCCGAATGCAGAGGCCGAAGGCGGCCTGACGCCCTTTGAATTCCGCGAAACGCTGGGGCGCTTTGCCAGCGGCGTCACCATCGTGACCACCCTAGACGGCCAGCAGCGCCGGGGCATGACCGCCAGCGCCTTCGTCTCGGTCAGCCTCACGCCGCCGCTGATTCTAGTCAGCGTGGATCACCGCGCCCATATGCACGCGGTCTTGGGCCGCCCCGAAACCACCCGCTTTGGCGTGAATCTGCTCAGCAGCACCCAGCGCCACCTCTCCGACCACTTTGCCGGACGCCCCGGCCCCGAAGAAAGTGTGCCTTGGTTTGAGCATGAAGGCCTGCCCCTGATTGGCGGCTGCATTGCCCAACTGGTGTGCCGCAAGCAGCAAATGATCGTGGCGGGCGACCACACCCTGTACCTAGGATTCGTGGAATACGCCCGCTACACCGACGACGATCCGCTGGTGTACTTCCGGGGCCAGTACCACGAGTTGGGGTAGGGTAGAGCAGGAGAGGCTGTGGTCCTCCCCTCAAGGGGGGGCGTTGCGGAAGCAACGGGGGGGTTCACCTTCCAAGTCAGATTAAAGCCGCGTGTAAACCCCCCAGTCTGCTGCGCAGCCAGCCCCCCTTGAGGGGAGCGCAACGGCTTTTAGTCCCCACCTCTAAGGGGGGGCGTTGCGTCAGCAACGGGGGGTTTACACGCGGCTCAACTTCCCTCAGTGACTATGCCTAGTGGCTATGCCCCGCTCCCGTCCCGCGCTTCCCACTTACCTCTTCACGCACTTCGGCCACCAAGTAGGTGCAGGCTTCGGCACAGGGAATGGCCCCCGGCACACCGTCGAAGAAGGTGCGCGGCAACTGTTCGGAGGCCCACAGGCGCGTGCGGAGGCACCCGCTGCACACGTCCTCGGCCACATGCTCCACCTGTTCCGGCGTGGCTTTTTGCACCTTGGCATAGATTCCGGTTTGGCGGCGGGCGGTGGTGGCCCAAGGCGTGGCCCGCAGCGCGTGTTGCTGGTGCGCGTAGCCCTCTTCCACAATCGCCGGATACAGCGCGTGCATGGCGCGAGGCAAGTCGGCTTCACTCAGTACGGCACGCCAGCCACGCGGCAGATTGCGGAGGGTATGCACCGGGCGGTGGTGGCCGCCTTCGTCGCGGCGGGTCTGGTCGCGCAGGCCTTCGGGCGTCACGGTGGTGGTCAGGTCGCCGCCGGGAATGCCTTCATCCAGCGCGTGGCGTACCTCGAACATGCCCAGTTGCGGCGTAATCAGCACTTCGCCCACACGCATTCCGCGCCGCGCCATCGTCATGAAAGCGGCCCACGCTTGGGCGTGCAGCCGGTCTTCATCGCCGCCGCGCCCGCCTGTGCCGCGTGCTTCTTCGGCCAGTTGCAAAATCACTTCGGCAATGCGGGCGTGTGTGCCCACCGGGCGGGCGTAATGCACAGTTTGTGGGCCGTGAGGATTCTCCGGAAATTCGGTCACGGCCCCCGTCAGGCCCATATCTTCGGGGATGGTTTCCAGCGTGTGCCAGCCCTCGGAGGCGAAGAAAGGAACCACCACCACACGCGGCGCATGTACCCGCTCGGGCCACAGACCCACCTTGGGGTCTTCATCGAGAAATAGGGCTTCGACTTCCGAAAACAGCCCACTGTGCCGCAGTCGCTCGGCGTTTTCGTACACCACGCGGTTGCTGTTTTCGTTGCGGGTCGTGCCGTGGCCCAGCACTACCAGCGCAGTCGGCGGCGTGCCTTCCTCCCCCAAATCGGGCAGGGCTTCCCGCGCCCGCTCCAAAATCACGTCGGCCATGCTGGAATGCACGCCGTAAGGCAAGGTATAACGCACGGTTTTGCCGCCCAGCACGCGGGCTACGCCTTCTGGCGGCACTGGCCCTTGATGTCCTAGACCCATTTCACGCGGGATCACCGTTTCGGTAAAGTAGCCCTCGCTGATAAACATAGGAATCACGGTGACATCGGTGCTGGCGGTGGTTTTCAGCACTTGCCGCAGAGAGGGTTCTTCTTTCCAGTAGCCTTCCACCACTTCATCAAAAAGGCCACGCTCGCGAATCAGTTCGGCATACCGGTAAACCGCGCCTGCCGACTCGCCGTTGAGGTGGGAACCATGACCGATCAGGACGAGAGAACGCATACGCCCGCCACTGTAGCGCCGTGCAGAGCGCCGAATTGTCCCTCTTACTGCCGTATTGCTCGGACACCGACCCCAAGCAAGGTTCAGGCGGCGTAAAGCTTGTCCTTAGTGTCTCCTCACCCATTTGACCGGGCGGCTCCGTAGCGTAGAGGCCGTACACAGTTATCTCGGTGCTCTGTGGTTTGGCAGCCAGTCGAACGCCGCTAGTCGGATATAGGGCCGCACCCCTTCAGGAGGTTTCACCATGTTTTTTCAACAAAAAGATCGTCACGAGCAGATGGCTAACCTAGACCCCCGCGACACCAACGGAGACGGCGTCGTCAGCCCGCAGGAAGCCGCCGCCTACATTCAGGACTACCTGCAAACCGCCACCCCGCAGGAGCGTGACGAGTTGCTGCGCGGCTACATGACCCAGATGAGTCCTGATCAGCGCCAGCAGATGGGCGACGCGATTGTGCAGAGTAGTGCCAACCCCGTGCAGAGCGTGCGGGCCGACGATCCCAACGACCTCGCCGACGCTTTTACCCGCACCGCTCAGGCTCCTGCCCAAGATGGCCGCAGCCCTCTCGAAGCAGCCTTTAGTCAGGGCGGCTTACTGGGCAACCCGATGGTGAAAGCCGGACTGGTGGGCCTCGCCGCCATGATCGGCAGCAAGATGCTGCGCCGCTGAAGACCACTTGACTCTAGCCCCCAGCCTGTGTGGTTGGGGGTTTTTTGTTGGGTGTGGGTCAGCAGGTTGGAAGGTGAACCCCCCCCGTTGCTCTCGCAACGCCCCCCTTAGAGGTGGGGACTAGAGGCTGTTGCGCTCCCCTCTCCTGCGGAGCTTTGCAAGTTGAGGAGGGCTGGCTGCACAGCAGACTGGGGGGTTTACACGCGGCTTCAATCTGACTCGGAAGGTTCCCCCGCCTTCCTGTCTCCCCCCTCCCTAAAGCAACCCGCAACGCCTGACCACGCGGCTTACTGTTTTCCCGCCTGCACCCGTTAGAATCGCCTGCAATGCCTCTGTCGTACCTCCCGCGCATAGCGCAGACGCCTGCCCCCACCTTTGATGAGGGGGCGCGGGCCGACCTGATGACCCACCTCTGGCAAGAGCTGGGGTTTACCTGCGAGCGCGACGAAGTGGGCAACGTGCTGACCCGGATTACGCCCCCCGGCACAGAAGGAAAGCCCGCACTGCTGCTGGCGGCCCACCTAGATACGGTGTTCGCGGCAGGCACCGATGTCACGGTGCGCGACGAAAAAACGCGGCTGGTGGGGCCGGGAGTAGGCGACAACAGCGCCAGCCTAGCGGTGGTCACGGCGCTGCTGGCGGGGCACGCCGCGCAACCGGTGGCCCTGCGGCGGCCCCTCTGGGTAGCGGCCAATGTAGGCGAGGAAGGGCTGGGAGACTTGCGCGGCGCAAAGCACTTGATTGCCAAGCACCGGGCCTCACTAGGCGCGTTTGTGGCTGTAGACGGCTACTTGGGCATCGCGGTCACGCGGGCGGTGGGCGTGCGGCGCTACCGGGCTACATTTATCGGGCCGGGGGGCCACTCTTGGGGCGATCAGGCTCCGAGTGCGTTGCACGCGCTGGGCATCGCCATTGCGGGTCTGTACGCCCTGCACCGTCCCAATACGCCGCGCACCACGCTGAATGTGGGCCTCGCGTCGGGCGGGAACAGCGTCAATTCTATTGCCGGAAGCGCCGAACTCCTTCTTGATCTGCGCTCGCTGGATGCCAAAGCCCTAGCCGAACTCGACAGCCGCGCTCAGGGCGTGCTGCACAGTGCGGCGCGGGAAGCGGGCGTGAATGTGCGCCTAGAGCGGGTCGGAGACCGTCCGGGCGGCGACCTGCGCTCCGGCCCCCTGCTGGATATGGCCCACGAAGCTGCCCGCGAAGGCCGCATGGATTTGCGCCTCGCCTCCAGCAGCACCGATGCCAACGCCGCTGTGCCGCACGACTTGCCCGCTATTGCGGTGGGCGTGTACCGGGGCGGCAATGCTCACCGCGAAGACGAATGGGTGCAGCACAGCAGCCTCACACCGGGCCTGCGCTTTTTGCGCCGCATGGTGGAGTTGTACCAACACCGCCCACTGCCGTAGCTGGACGCTGCCGGACTGGTCTGTGACCCGTACTCTGTAACCCGCACTGTCCTAAACAGCCGCACTGTCCCGAACAGATTTCGGCGGAGGGTCAACGAGTCACCTTCCTCCCGCTCGGCACTGGCCCACAATCTGAAAAAGTACCGAATCACACGGGTTTTTTGTAACCTGTGTGGGGATTGTTTCCCACCCATTTCCCATCTGTTCAGAGCAGAATAAGGGTCAATATGAAGCCAACGCAGCGCCGCATCCCACGCGCCCCAAGATCGGCGCTCACTTCAGCACTTCAACTGTCGCTCTCTCTGTCGCTGATGTTCAGTTTGCCCGCTCTGGCGCAGTCGCAGGTGGGCAGGCCGGGCAGTGCCACCAGCACTCAGTTTAAGTCTGCGGCTTCGGTGTCTCCGGCTCAGGCGGTATTCGATCAGGTGAACTTGCTGCTGCAAACGTCGTATGGCGGCCTGTCTCCAGTAGACCGTGAGGGCCTTGCCCGCGAGTATCAGCTCAGGCTAGACGCCGTATGTGCGCCCACCCCCACCAACTGCGCCGCCGAAAAGTCTTACCCGGTCATAGAGGCTGAAATGACCGCGCTGGACGACGAACATACCTTTTTTCAGACCCCGGAAGATTTTCAGGAATTTGTTGCCAGCGCTACGGGTGGTAACCGCAGACAATTTGGCGTGAAATTGGCCCTGCTGGACGGCCAACAGCGCGTAGTGTTGGAAGTCGTGCCCAACAGTGTGGCGGCAGGGGCCGGGTTGCTGCGCGGCGATGTCCTGACCAGCATTGACGGTCAGCCCTACACCTACGACGCCCTGCGTGCAGCGCGGGAAGCGGGGCGGCCCATTGCCCTCGGCGTCAGTACACGCGGCCTAGAGCGGGTCGTCAACCTGACCTCGCAGGAAAGCAGCACCCGCGATTTGCCGCGCCTGAGCTACCAAGCCAGCGCAGACGGTAGCCAAGACGTGGCCGTGATCCGCATTCCTACCTTTATTTCGGGCGGGGGCGTGGCTCAGGGCGTGCATGATCTGGTGGGAGAGGCGCGGGCGCGGGGGGTGCGGGGCATTATCGTCGACCTGCGCGGCAACGGCGGCGGCAGCCTCAGCGAGTGCGACGGCGCGGTCAGTGCCTTTGTGCCCAGCTTTACGCGGGTGGCCCGCAGCGCGGAGGGCAACAGCCGCACGCTGGTCAGCCGGGGAGCGCGGGTAGAGGCCGGACGAACCAGCGGTATCGTGACCAATCCGCAGCTTTGGACGGGGCCACTGTCGGTGCTGGTAGACGGCGGCAGCGCTTCTTGCAGCGAATTTTTTGCCTTCGAGATTCAGAACGCGGCGCGTGGCCCGATTTTGGGTGAAACGACGGCAGGCGTGGGCAATACCGCCACCCGTGTCTTTCCCATCGGAGAAGACGCCGCTCTGCAACTGACCATTCTGAACTACGCCAAACCTGACGGCACGCCGTACCCCACCCGCCTGACCCCCGATATTGCCGACGAGCAGAGCGAAGCCACCACCCGCCTGCTGACTCAGGGTGAAGACGAACTCCTGAATCTGGGGGTCAAGGCGCTGGACGGCGCTCCGGTGTTGTCTCAGGAGCGCGGGCAACCCGGCAGCCCCTAAGCGCCCGCCTGCGACTCCACCCTTAACGGCACTACACCCCTAATGGGGGGAGTCGCAGCCAAAAGCCAGCAGTCACCCCATTAGATGAAGACTGATGACCTGCGCCCAAACGTGAGGCAGACTGTATTTCGCAGGTCTGACCCACCGGTTTTTTACAGCCAGATAAAGGCCGACTTTGGGCGGCAGGCCGGACGGCAATGTGAGTAACTACACAGCCCCCACTTGCCTGCGCCTGACAGCATGGCCCTTGTGGACACGCTCCTTCCTGACTTACGCGCTCTTGCCGCCCCAGAAATGGGCGCACTGCACCGCGTGGCTGCAACGGGCAGTGAGAATTTTTATGCCGGATACCGCAGTATTCCCGAAAGTGGCATTCCCGACCAGCCCCGCATTCATCTGTCGGTGGCGCACGGCACCCAAGATATTCAGTGGTTGCGCGGCGATTCGCCCAATTTGCTGCTTCATCTGATGCACTGGGCCGCCCGCCGCAATCACCGGGTACGCCTAGAACTCGCCAACGAATTCGATGAGAATGGCGATCAGAGCGTCTATGAAGCCAGCTTGCACGGCGGCATGATCGTGGCCTCTGCCCGCGCCTTCGATCCCCTGAGCGCCTTGCTGCGCGTGTTGGTGCAGGCCGAACGCAGCGAACGCGCCGCCTAGCCTTTCTTGTTTTTACTCAACCGCTGCCCAAGTCTCAGTGACGGGCAGCGGTTGTGCTGGCGTAAGGCTTGACGCCGCTAAAACTTAATCAGACTCAGGCTGACAAAATATTTGTTGCCTTCCATCTTGCGGGCCGCTATGTCCAGAAAACGGCCCGATTTGTCGCGCAGTCGCCGCCCAAGAACGCCGCCGTAATCGGTTTTCATGACGAAGGTGTAGCCCCGCTTGGTCAGTTGTGTAACTAGGTTGTCAAAGTTGAGGGCTTTGGCGTCCACGCTGTACATCTCAAACCAACTCATCTTCTGGCCGCTGCCGAGCGAAGACTGCAACCCCTTTTTAGAACTGGCGTACCAGTCGTCGCATTTGGGCGCGTACCCCGCAGGCATCGGCATCAGCCCGCCCGCAATAAAGCCCTTTTTGACGGGGCAAGCTAGAGCAGACGACACGAACAGCAGACCCACCAACGCCGCGACTGGTTTCATGGTAGCTCTAGCGTACAAGGTGAGTGGGGCCAACCGCCATCACACTCTGCTATCAGACCCCCTGCCGCCACACTGCGGGGGGCGGATTCCTCTGGCCGCGCCTCATTCTGGAATGAGAGAATAGGCCCCATGACTGATCCTGCCTCCTCGCCCGCCACCCCCCCCAAAGCGCGGGCGCGAGTTCCCAAAACCGTTTGGGATTTGGTGTTTACCCTGCTCATCCCAATTCTGATTCTGAGTCCCAATATTCTCGGCAGCGGCGTCAGCGTGTCCGACACCGTGTTTGGCGGCGGCACCACAGGCAACGTGCGCTCTTATCTGCTGGCCGCCCTGATTCCGGTGGCCTACGTGCTGTGGGATTTGTTGGTCAACCGCAACGTGAGTCCGGTGGCCCTGATCGGCGGTGCGGGCGCAATTTTCAGCGGCGCATTGGCGTTTTGGTACGTCGACGGCTTCTGGTACGCCATCAAGGACAGCGCCCGCTCCTACCTCACCGGCATTTTGTTTCTGATCTCGGCGGCCACCAGCGTGCCCCTGTTCCGCGTGTTTCTCGATGCCACCACCATCGGTGAAACGCCGGAACACCGCGCCGCCACCCAGCAGGCCATGCGCGATCCCGCCGTTCATAAGGCTTTGGCGCTGGGCACAGTCGTCTTCGCGTTGTTCGATCTGATCGGCGGCGTCATCAATAGCGTGGTCAACTATGCCCGCGTGGTCGCCAAGTTCGGCTCGGACGCCTTCAATGCCCAGATTGCCGAGGTGAATGCGCTGATGCGGGTGCCGTCGTTGGCCCTGAGTTTGCTGGGCGTGTTTGCCGCCGTGTGGCTGGTGCAGCGTGCCGTGAAAGCCCGCTACGGCGAAGGAGCCAACCTGTTCGAACCCGCCAAACTGACGCAGGCCATGCGCGAGAAGGGGGAGTTGCGGGCGTAAGAGCGTGTTTATAAAGGGTCGCCAGTTTCGATGGGTCGCGTGTAGAACGGCATTCGCTCCGCTCACCTCCCCCCTCCCCAGCCCCCTGCTCCGCAGCTCTGCGAGTCCCCCGCAAGGGGAGAGGGAGCAACAGCCCCAGTTCTACGGCGTTTCTAGGCTTCTGAGCAAACTCAACGGAACTTTATAAACACGCTCTAAGACTGAGCAGGAGTGTTCCGCCCCAGCTTGAAGGAAGGCTGGGGCGGTTTTTTTGAGGCGCTGGATTAATTTGGCGCTCTACTCCCCCGTTCTGGCCCGCCGTTTCTGGTACGCCCCGGTCAGCAACTCCGCCATGTATTCCCGCGTAAACGGCATTCCGCTGGCTTCTGCCGCGCCGAGTTCTTCGTCTCGGTCATAGGTGAGGCGCACAAAAGTAGCGCTGTGGGCGGGGCTGTGTGGGTCGAATTCCAGAATCAGGTAGCAGGGGAGAGTGCTGTCGAGGGGGTTGCCCACGCTGCCGCAGTTGATCAGCGGGCGGCCCTCCACATCCAGCATCAGGGCTTCGTGAACGTCGGCGTACACGAGGGCGTCGGCGTGTTGGGCCAGTCCGTATTGGCTGTTGGGCAAAAAGGCGTCCAGTTGCTCGGCAAGGCTGCTGTGCGGGTACAGGCGGTGAAACAGGCCCCGGCTGCTGGCGTGTACAAACCGCCACCACGCGCCGCTGAACTGTTCCTCTATGCCGTAGGGCAAGGCTCCTAGGTAAGACAGCTGCCCCGGCGTGAGGCGGCTGCGCGGCCACAGGTCTTGGGGGCGGTTGGTGGCCCCGGCAACGCGGGCGTCCCAGTTGCCCTGAATCACGCGTGAGGCGTGGGCCTGAGTCCACTCCACCACTTCCTTTGGGCGCGGGCCTTTGCCCACGAGGTCGCCCAATACCCACACTTCAGAAATACCGCGCCGCTGCACGTCTGCGTGGACTGCCAGTGTTGCCGCCAAGTTGGCGTGCAAGTCCGCGAGAATGGCTAGGCGCATCATGGCGGGCAGTCTAGCCTACCCCTCTGTACCGTACCGGGCAAAACTAAAGAGAAACGGAAGATAAAGATTAGGGTTGGTGCGCCTCAGCAACCTAGAATCCAGACTTTCTCACGTCCGCCCTTCCACTCCGGCGGCGAAAAATGTGGGATGTATTCCAAAGTGATTTGCTGACGCCCACTCAGCAATGAGCTACGTTTTGAGAGCAGGACGAAGGTACGGGCCGCTCCGTTCACATCCTGCCCGGACTCAGCCGTGCGGTATTGGCTTGTATAGTAGGTGCCGTGCCGCCCAGCCCGCATTTGTGGTGCTGCGGCGGGAAGGAGTCGTCAACGCCCGTGCCGCCCCTCGGTTCCCTGAGTGCCCGTGATGTGCTGGACATTGGTCTGGTCACGTTTTTGGTGTATCAGGCCTATATGTTGGTGGTGGGCACGCGGGCCGTGAACGTGGTGCGCGGCATTCTGGTGTTTGCGGGCGTGTGGGTGGCGGCGCAACTGTTGGGC
Source organism: Deinococcus sp. Arct2-2 (assembly GCF_004801315.1). Taxonomy (GTDB): domain Bacteria; phylum Deinococcota; class Deinococci; order Deinococcales; family Deinococcaceae; genus Deinococcus. The sequence goes on along the minus strand of NZ_SSNW01000032.1, from coordinate 12,965 downwards.
CTCACCACCCTCAGTTACCTTTTGGGGCGGGCGGGCACGGTGGGCTTGTTTGCCCTGATCGTGTTGTTTCAGCCCGAATTGCGCGGGGCACTGGAGCGGGTGGGGCGGCCACGTGGCCGGGAAGCCAGCGGCGGGGCGGCCCTGCAAGACCTCGCACGGGCGCTGGAACGCCTCGCCGAGCGCAAAACCGGGGCGCTGATTGCCATAGAACGCCGCACGCCGCTGGGTGAATACGCCGATACGGGCGTGCGGTTAGATGCGGTGGTCAGCGTGCCTTTTTTGGAAGCCCTGTTTGCCCGCAACGCCCCGCTGCACGACGGCGGCGTGATCGTGCAGGGATCGCGGGTAGTGGCGGCAGGCTGTTTGTTTCCCCTTCAGGCTGGAGACGGAACTTATCGGCGCTACGGCACGCGCCACCGGGCGGCCATCGGGCTGTCGGAGCTGACCGACGCGGTGGTGCTGATAGCCAGTGAGGAACGCGGCAGCATGAGAATTGCGCTGGGGGGCCGATTGGGGCCAGACCTGAACGGCACCGAGCTACGCGAGCAGTTGCGGACGCTGGTCTACGATCAACCCGATTCGTCGCCCCCCCGCCGCAAGGGAGAAGCGCCCCCCGAACCCGATGACGCCCTGCCCCCGGAGAGAGCATGATGATTGACTCTTGCTCGGCTTGGCAACACTTTGTGGAGATTGAACTTGTGGGTGAACCCCCCAGTCTGCTTCGCAGCCAGCCCCCCTCAAGGGGAGCGCAACAGCTTTTGTCCTCCCCTCTAAGGGGGGGCGTTGCGAAGCAACGGGGGGGTTCGCCCGGAACCGTCAAGTCTGGACGTTGCTCAGTTGTGCAGGAATCAATAAGGCAAGCGCATGAGCGGCAGTAACAGTCATGACGGCGGCTTGTGGAGTGCGGCCCAGCGCTGGCTCAGGCCACGCTACGTGTGGGGCCGGGTCATTCACAATCTGCTGCCCAAAGTGCTGTCGTTGGTGGTGGCGCTGACGTTGTGGTTCGTGGCAACCGCAGATCGCCGCGCCAATGTGGAGCAGGGGTTTGACGTACCCGTGACTGTTCGCGACACCACCGGGGGCCAAACCCGCCGCGCCACCAGTGACCTGAACCCCGGCACCGTGCGCGTAACCTTATCGGGCCGCCCGGAACGCCTGCGCGAACTGAGCGGCGAAACGATTGAAGCGGTAGTCGACGTGACGGGCGTGCCGGAAGGCAGTTTCAACCGCCCGATTGCCGTACAAGTTCCCGGCGGAACCACATTGCGGCGGCAAGCGCCCGAGCGGGTGCAGGGCTTTGTCGATGCCCAACTGACCCGCACCCTTGCCATTACCCTCAGCGTGGCTTCTCCGTCCGACACCAGCCTGCTGCGCTACGACGTGGCCCCCGCGCAGGCCACCGTGAGCGGTGCGGGCCGTGTGGTAGCCACCGTGCGCCGCCTGATCACCAGCCCCGCGCCCTTGCTGCCCGGAGAAGCCAGTGAAGTGAAACTTATTGCCCTAGACGAAAAGGGTGACCCAGTCGAAGGCGTGCAGACCAGCCCCGCCAGCGTCACCGTGCGCCGAATAGATACCGGAGAATTGCCCGTGAAGAGCCTGAGAGTCGTGCTGAACGACGCCCCGGCGGGCCTGCGGGTCACGGCGGTCAGTATTCAGCCCAGCACCGTGCGCGTGGTGGCCGCCCCCGAACTGCTGGGCCGACTCCGCGAGGCCGCAGGCAGCGTGACCTACCGCGTGGGAACCTACACCGCGCCCGTGACCCTCAAAATCCCGGCTGGGGCGCAGGCGCTAGAGGAAGTCAGTGTGCGCTTGACGGTGGAACGGGTAGTGCCCATCCCAGCGGCCCGCCCGCCTGTGAGTGGTACGGGGAATGGGGATGCGCCGTGAATGGGGGAGAGGAAGGGGGAAGTCTAAGGGTCTAAGGAAGGGCGCAAGGGCAATCGCTGGCGCTCATTCACCCCCTCCCAGCCTCCCCCCTCAAGGGTGAGGAGCTAAAAGATTTTAGCCCTCGCCCCTTGTGGGAGAGGGGCGCTCCGCAGGAGCGGGGTGAGGGGGAGTGAGCAACGCGATTGCCCTTGACCCGCCCTTAGACCCTAGACCCTTAGACCAACCCCCCACCCAACGACGACGCCCCAAAATCCCGCTCTAGATGGAACCGATTCCATATTTTGCGTCAGCTTAAGCGCCTAAGCGTGGCGTATACTCGCCTCTATGGTGTGGAGCCTTGTCCACATGCGCGCATGATTGCCGCACTGCCCCAACCGCGTCACCCCCTCGCCGATCTGGTCGGGTGGGAAGACCGCGTTCGCCTGATGGTGCGCCCCAAGCGTTACCAGCACGTCCTGCGGGTTGCAGAACTCGCCTGCCAAATTGCCTGTGCCAACGGCCTCGACGAATCGCGTGCTTATGCGGCGGGCATCTTGCACGACATCGCCCGTGACCTTCCCGACGCCGAACTCCTGCGCCTCGCGCCGCCCGAACACCCCATAGACGCCGCGCACCCGCTGGCCCTGCATGGCCGCGCTGCCCGTACCCTGCTGGAGCGCTGGGGCTACCGCGATTTGGTAGTGCTGGAAGCCGTAGAAGACCACACCACCGGGCCACGCGGCGGCAATTCGGTGTCGGCCTGCGTGTACGTCGCCGATGTGTCGGAACCCGGACGCGGCGTGAACGAAGACATCCGCGAATTGGCGCTGTGTGACCTTGACGCTGCCCTGCACCGCGCTATCGCCTCCAAAGTCACTTACCTTCAGGGGCGCGGCATTCAGGTTCATCCACGCACTTTGCAGGCCTACTACGCGCTGCCGCTGGTACGGGTCGATCACGGCAATACTGCTTCTGCCAGTGCCCCAGCCGCCGATTCCTGTAGTGCCGAGGTGCAGACTCCCCGGCTTTCCCTGCGCCGCAGTCGTCCCGCTTCGTGAATGCGGCGTCGTGAGTTCCGACCCTCGTTGCGTCGTATGCCTAACAGCGCCCCTCATGCCCACTGGCTATGCTGGAGGGCGTGAGTTTGTTGCCGCCTAATTCCCCGTCTGATGTACCCGGCAACCCCCGCCCGTTGGCCCGGCTGAGGGCATTGCAAGCGTTTGGGCTGTCGTTGGCGGCTTTGGCGCTTGGCGGCGTGGCTGTCCTCAGTTCTCCGGGGGCCAATACTCCGGCCAGTGCGCTGGTGGCGGGCAGTGCGCCGCACTTTACGTTGCTGCTGGCGGGCCGCGACATCGTGTACTGCTATTACCGCCAGCCCTGCAAAGATCAGGAGCAGCGCACAGGCATTATTCAGCCGCCCAACACCGACACCCTGATGCTGGTGAAGGTGGACGCCGGACGGGTCAGCGTACTGAACATTCCCCGCGACACCAACGTGGGCGACTACAACTACCGGGGTTCGCCCGCCGCCCAGAAGGTGAACAGCCGTTACTGGGCCGAGGGGCCGGAAGGGCTGACCCGCGCGGTAGAGGAAATTACGGGCGAGCGCGTAGACGCCCATGTGATCGTGCGAACCGATTACGTGGCCCGCGTGATAGACGCGCTGGGCGGCTTAGACGTGACCGTGCCGAAGGGCGGGATTGAATGGATAGACCAAGCGGCAGGCGTGAACCTGAAACTGGACGCCGGAAATCACCACTTGGACGGCGCGACGGCGGTGCTGTTCCTGCGCGTCCGCAAAGGCTTTGGCGACGACTGGGGCCGCATAGACCATCAAAAACAGGCCCTCACGCAACTGGCCTCGCGCCTGAAATCGGCCAAAGGGCTGGCAGCCCTGCCCACCATTCTGGGCGGCATCGGCAACGGTGTAGAAACCAACGCCGATCCCAACCTGTTGCCCACCTTGTTGCCGTATCTGCCCCAGCTCAAGTTGACTTTTGCCACCTTGCCCACCGACGAGATTCGCGGATCGTTCAATCTGGCCGTGAACCGTGAAAGGCTGGCCGAGGTGTGGGGCAATGCTGCGCCGAACGTGGCAGGGACTGTACGCCCAGTCAGCATCCGAATAGAGGACGCCAGTGGAGCCACACTCGGCCCCCGGTTGGCCCGCGCTTTGGCGGCGCTGGGCTACACCGCCGTGACCACAGAAGCCGTGCCAGCCAGCCCCGAAGCCAGTCAGGTCTTTACAGGCAGCGACGTGCGGGCCGCCAGTGAGTTGGCCGATACTTTGGGCCTCCCCCGCCTGCAAGGTGAGCGTTTCCCCGTAGAGGCTGGAGAAATCGGTATCCTGCTGGGAACGGACGCCCGCGAAACCCTCGCGGCACTGAATGCGTATCCGGATGGCCCCGCCCAGACGACTCCCGGTAGCACGGGTGTTGATCAGAGCGGCACGGGCCAAACCGGAACAGGGCAAACTGGAGCAGTGCAGACTGGAACAGGGCAAACTGGAGCAGGCCAGACCGGAAATCAATTAGAAACAGTGTCCCTTACGGCGGCACGCAGCATCACGGAGAACCCATGAATTCAGCATCACAGCACTCTGCACAGACCGTCAAGACCCAACTCCGCGCCATCGTGGACGCCGCCCGCGAACGCCGCGCCGAAGATGTCGTCGTTCTTGACCTCACCGACGTGTCTTCTACCCTTGAATACTTCATTATCTGCACCGCCACGGCTGGCCTGCAACTGAACGCCATTCAGGAAAATGTGCGGCAAAAGGCGCAGGAAGCTGGCCTGCCCCGTCCCAGCGTCGAAGGCCCCAGCGAACGCTGGTTGTTGCTGGCCTTCGGCGGCGGCATCGTGGTTCACATCATGACCAAAGACGCCCGCGACTACTACGACCTAGAAGGCCTGTGGAGCGACGCCCGCAAGCTGGAATTTGCCGAAGCGCCCCGCGATCCGGAGGCCAACGTGACCGCAACCACGCAGGCCGAGTCCATGCAAGCCGACTCCAACGACTCTGCTCAGGCCGAGTAAGGGCTGATCTGAGGTAAAGCTCAATTATTCTGGCCCGTGCGCCTGCATTGCCTCTGTTGGGGCGGTGTAGGCGTGCGGGCTTTTTGTGGTGTGGTCTGAAGGTTAACGAAAAGACCTGCTTGATCTCTTTTTTCTCCCTTGCTGCCACGCCTTTCCCCACCCCCCACCCCCCAGCCCCCGGCCCCAAAGGGTGCAGGGGAGTTTGTCGTTGCACTCGGCAGGATTGATCTTGTTGCATCCCGACTCGGCTGAATCGTTCACTTGAAGCGGAATTGCCAGTTATTTTGGACATGGAATTGGCCCGCGCGTTGCACGCACCTTGGGGCCTCACACGGATGGGGCGGGGACGATGTGGGGTGGCAGTGCGGTGTTTTATTTCCCTCGCCCCCTTGCGGGGGAGGGCGCTGTGCAACAGCGGGAGGGGGAGTGAGCGCCAGCGATTGCCCTACCTGCCCCTCCTTAGACTCTCCGCCCCTAGACCCTTAAACTGCCCGTCATACCATTGAAATCCCCCCACCTGACACCCGCCTGACCTGACACGGCAGAATGAGGGCAATGAGCCACGTGGTTGTAATTGAAGATGAGGGCACGGTGCGCGACGTGCTGCGCTTTCATCTGGAACGGGCAGGCCTGCGCGTCACCGCTTTTGAATCCACACGCGGCACCGAAGAGGCGCTGGCTCAGGCCGACGCGTTGGTGCTGGACTGGATGCTGCCCGGAGAAAGCGGCTTGGGATTTCTGCGCCGTCTGCGGGGCGACCCCGAACTGCGGCGCTTGCCTGTGCTGATGCTCACCGCCCGCGCCGCCGAAGCCGAACGGGTAGAAGGGCTGGAATCGGGAGCAGACGATTACCTGACCAAACCGTTTAGCGCCGCAGAATTGGTGGCGCGAGTGCGTGCCCTGCTGCGCCGCACCTTGCCCGATACGCCCCAAACCCTGACCAACGGCCCCCTGACCGTCGACATCAGCGCCGCAGAAGCCCGGATGGGTGGCAAACGCCTGAACCTCACCCGCCGCGAGTTCGATCTGCTGGCCTTCCTGACCCAGCATGCGGGCCGGGTCTACTCCCGCACAGAACTGCTAGACCGCGTGTGGGGCGCAGATTTCCTCGGTGGAGAGCGCACGGTGGATCAGCATGTGACGCAGCTCCGGGCGCACTTGGGCGACGACCCCACCCGGCCCGACTTTCTGGAAACGGTGCGCGGCAAAGGCTACCGGATGCGCCCATGGACAGACGCCGCATGACCCCGCAGGCCCGGACAGAAAGCGGTTCAACCCAAGGCGATCCGACACAGGGCGCTTGGCTGGACGCCTTGCCGCAGGCCGTGCTGCTGATCGAATCGGGGCATGTGACCCGCGTGAACGCCGCCGCCGCCCGCTTGTGGGGGGTGCCTCAAGACCGCGCCGCTGGCCGCCCGGTGCTGGAAATCGTGCGGCGGCATACGCTGGAAGCCCTCGCAGAGCGTGGCGGCGAAATGGAACTGGAAGTGAGTGGGCGTACCCTGCGATGCACCGCCACCCGCGACGGCGTGCAGAGCGCCCTGATCGTGGAAGACGTGACCGAGCACCGCCGCCGCGAAGCTGAACTGCGCGAGGCCACCGCTGTGCTGTCACATGAATTCCGCACCCCCGTTGCCGCCCTACGCGGTGTGCTGGAGGCGCTGGAATACGATATGCCCACCGACCTCGCCCAAAATTTTGTGCGGCAAGGGTTGCAAGAAACCGAGCGACTGGCCCGCCTCGTGGAAGACCTCGCCGTAGGCTTCCGGCCTACCCGCGCCCGCACTCTGCCACTGGCCGAAGCTTTTGCCCGCGCCGAACGCCTGCTGGGCACCGACCTGAGTGCGCGGCAGGCCACCCTGACTTTTGGGCAAGACCACCTCGTGCGGGCCGACCCCGACAAGCTCCTGCAAGTGCTGCTGAATCTGATCGAAAACGCCCTGAAATACGGCCCCAATGGGCAACCGATTCAAGTTCGGACTGCCGAGCGCGGCACATGGATAGAAGTGGCGGTGCTGGATCACGGCCCCGCCATCTCGGATTCCGAGAACCTGTTTCGCGCCCATACACGCGGGCAGGGGGCCACCGGGCAGGGCAGCGGCATGGGCCTGTACATCGTGCGCTCTATCGTGCATGGCTGGGGCGGGCAAGCTTGGGCCGAGCGCGAAGGCCAGCAGAACGCTTTTTGCTTTACCCTGCCGGGGGTGGCAGGTATCGGCTGACGCAACCCTGACCCGGAGTTGCCCCGCCAAATGGTAAGTTTTCTCTCATACGGCGCTTCGTTTCGCCTTGCCCCGCCCCCGCTCTCCCTCTTTCCCTACTGTTCCGGCCTCCACCGGATTGCTGCTCAGGAGTTCCCCTATGCGTGAAGCCCTCGAATCTGACCTCCGTGCTGTACTGAACGGCGCACTGAATATGCTGGGCACGGTAGAGCGTATGTTGCCCGTGGCCGCCGACATCTTGCTCCACGAGCGCACCGAGCGCTTAGAGGAAATCCGCGCCCTTGACCGCGAAGTAGACGCGCAGGAAGCCCAGATCGAGGCCGAATGCCTGCGAATCATCGCCCTGCATCAGCCGGTGGCCCGCGACCTGCGAATGGTGGCCCTGATCCTCAAAAGCCTGAGCGACATAGAGCGCATGGGCGATTACACGGTTCACGTTGCCAAAGACGGCTCGGAGTTGGCGCAGGCTCCAGCCCTCAAGCGCTACGTGAATTTGGCCCGCATGCTGGAACGGTTGGGCGAAATGAGCCAGAATCTCCGCACCGCCCTCGCAGACCGCGACGTGACCCGCGCCGAAGCGACGATTGGCATGGACGACGAGGTAGACGACCTGTACGAGCAGATTCAGCGCGAACTGGTCACGTACATGCTGGAAGACCCGCGCAACATTTCTAAGGCCCTGATGCTGATGCGCGTGGGCCGCAGTCTAGAGCGCGTGGGTGATCACATGGAAAACATCGCCGAGCGCGTGCGGTACTGGGTCACGGGGCAGCGGGAAGCGTAAGCCGAAAGAACACCGCACTCCACAGAATCGCCGTCCTTCATTGGGCGGTTTTTCATTCTCCCGTTCGCCGCGCTACCCTGAACCCCATGAGCGATCTTCCGGCGGGATTCGTGTGGGGAGCGGCGACGGCGGCCTATCAGATAGAAGGCGGCGTGCAGGAGGGCGGGCGCGGCGCAAGCGTCTGGGACATCTTTTCTCATACGGCGGGCCGCATCAAGAACGGCGATACGGGCGACGTGGCCTGCGATCATTTCCACCGCTACAAAGAAGACGTGGCGCTGATGAAGGAACTGGGCCTCACCGCTTACCGTTTTAGTGTGGCGTGGCCGAGGGTGCAGCCAGACGGCAGGGGGCGCACCAACGCAGCGGGACTGGCCTTTTACGACGCTCTCACCGACGAACTCCTGAACGCGGGCATTCAGCCTTGGCCCACGCTGTTTCACTGGGATTTGCCGCAAGCCCTCGAAGACGACGGCGGCTGGCTGAACCGCGACACCGCCCACCGATTTGAAGATTACGCCTTTGCGGTGGGCGAAAAACTGGCCGACCGCGCCGCCGGATTCATGACCCTCAACGAGCCGTTTGTGGTGATGGCGTTGGGCTACATGCTGGGGATTCACGCGCCGGGGCATCAGTTGGGGCTGGCGGGCGGCTTTGCTTCGGCTCACCATCAGTTGTTAGCACACGGCATGGCGGTGCGGGCCTTGCGGGAAGCCGGAGCGCGGCAGGTGGGCATCGCCAACAACTACGCCCCGGCGTGGCCCGCCACAGACCGGGACGCCGATCATCAGGCGGCGGCCCAACTGGACGCGCTGCACAACCATCTCTTCACCGATCCCCTCCTGCGCGGCGAGTACCCGGCGGCAGTGCTGGAACTGGTCAACGCCCACGCGCCCGAAGCCCTGAACCTGATTCAATCCGGCGACCTCGCCACCATCGCCGCGCCGCTGGACTTCTTGGGCGTCAATTATTATCAGCCCGATCACGTCACCGCCGACCCGCAGTCTCCGTTTGGAGCCAAAGTGGAAGGCGTGCCGGGCCGCGAGCGCACCCACTTCGGCTGGTCGGTGGTGCCCGAAGCCCTCACGCAAACGCTGACCGACTTGAAGGCCCGCTATGGCGACGACTGCCCGCCCATCTACGTCACCGAAAGCGGCTGTTCTCAGCCCGATGTCTTGATAGATGGCCGGGTGCGCGACGAGGCCCGCAGCCGCTACCACGAGGCCCACCTAGACGCCGTGGCTGCCGCCATAGATGGAGGAACCGACGTGCGCGGCTACTTCGCGTGGAGCCTGATGGACAACTTTGAGTGGGCCGAAGGGTATTCGCAGCGCTTCGGGTTGGTGTACGTAGATTTTGAGACGCAGGAGCGCACGCCCAAAGACAGTTTTCACTGGCTGAAACGGCGAATCGAGCAATAATCTTTAGCCCTTCCTACGCTCTACGATCCACGCTCCAGCCTCAGCGAACCCGGATCACCTTCACGTCCAGCACGGCGCGGCTTGTCATCGGCAGTTCGGTGCGCGTATCGGTCACGTACAAGAGCTTGCCGTTCTTATCGGTCACGGTGGCCCGCACCGCGCAACTGCGGCTGGCCGAAAAGCGCACCGGGTTGTACACGATCTGATACGAAGCGGGCAGGCGCGGTGCGGCGAACTGAATCTTGACCAATTGGCGCGAGGCCACGTCTTGCAAAGACACGTCTTCGATGACCACCGTGACCGTGCTGCCTGCGGGCAGGGCCATGCGGCTGGGCGTCAGCACTTGCCCGCGCAACTCGCGCCAGCCAGCCGGAATGCTGGAATTGGCACTGGCAGGGGCGGCAGCGGCGGGCCGAATCACCGGGGCCGAGCGCGTAATGGTCATGCCGCCGACGGTGCTGGTTTGGGCCGAGGCTCCCGCCAGCAGCAAGGCGGCGAGGGCAGCAAGTAAGCGTGAACGGTTCATGCTTCTATCCATACCTGATGAATGTGATGGGAAGATGACTTGGGGTTCAGACTGGTTGCATTTTGGCCTGCCCTGTATAGCTTGCCCTCTGTTGCCCGGCACAATACGGCTATGTCTGCCCTTGCCCCGCTGCCCGATCTGCCCCTCACCGACCACGCGGCGGCCCTGGTGCACCTCTCGCGTGATTCGCTGTTGGCCCAAGTCATCGCTCAAGTGGGCGACCTGCCTGTACTCGCGCCTACGTCCGACCCATTTGGCACGCTCATTCGCAGTGTCAACGGGCAACAACTGAGCGTGAAGGCGGCGGCCAGTATTCATGGGCGACTGGTGGCGGCGTTGGGTCAGGCGGCACTGGGTGAACCGGATGCTGAGACTGGCGTTCCGGCCACCGTCACGCCCGAAGCTTTACTTGCCGCAGAGGGCGAAACCTTGCGTTCGTTCGGACTCTCTTGGGCCAAAGTCCGCACCGTGCAGGCGTTGGCCGCCGCTGCGCTGGATGGCCGGGTGGATTTTGCCCACCTGTCCACTTTGCCCGACGAAGCCGTGATTTCTGCCCTGATTCCTCTGCCCGGCATAGGCCGCTGGACGGTGGAAATGTTCCTGATGTTCGCGCTGGCCCGCCCCGACGTATTCAGCATGGGCGACCTCGCGCTGAGGCAAGGGCTGACGAGGTTGCACCCGCAGACGCCGCCCGCCGAGGTGCTGGAGAGCTGGGCACCGTACAGGACGCTGGCCGCCCGCTACGTGTGGGCGGAAAATCACCGGGTCAAGGGGGGCGGAGAACCGGTGGCGGGGTAAGGCGCGTGGATCGTGGAGATGTGAAATGAATCTCTAAAGGGGTTCCCAAAGTTCAGAACCAAAACCTTGATCTTTCTGCTTACCTGCGCCCTTCCCACGCTCCACGTTCCACCTCCCACGTTCCTAGCCCAGCCTCTCCAACACCGCTCCCCGCGTCATCGTCGGCGAAACCGTATGGGTACTTTCAACCGTCAGGGCGGCGGCGGCGTGGCCTTGTCGGGCGGCTTCGGTGGGGGCCGCACCTGCCAGCAGCGCAGCAAGGTAAGCGGCCAGCATCGCGTCTCCGGCTCCGGTCACGTCGGCCACTTTGGCGGGAATGGTGGGCAATTCGGTGTGGCTTCCCTGCACAGACAGCAGGCTCCCCAGTTGCCCGCGCCGCACCCACACGGTATGAATGCCCTGCGCGTGTAGTTCTTCTGCGGCGGCCCGGATATCGGCCAACACGTCGGGCACGGTGCGGCCTACGAGTGCGCCGAGTTCCAGCAGATTGGGCGTGATGGTGTGCGGCGGGAGTCCGGCGGCCACAGAGGAGCGGATTTGCAGGGCTTTGGGCACACTCACCGGCTCGAAGGCCACGGGCACGCCTGCTTCTGCGGCCAGCGTCATCAGATGATTGAGGGTGGCTTCGCTGAGGTTGCCGTCGGCCACCACCCACGTCGCGCCGCGCAGCACGGCCCGGCGGTCATGCAGCGTTGTGGGAGTCAGCACGTTCAGCACGGTCATATCGGACACGGCCACCAGCAATTCGCCCTCATGGTTGAGGGTTGCCATGTACGTGCCCGTCAATTGGTCGTTGACCCGCATCACAAAGCGCATGTCCACGCCCGCCGCTTTGGAATCGGCCAGCAGTGCGTCGCCCAAATAGTCGCGGCCCACCGCACTGACGAGCGACACATTTATGCCCAGCCGCGCCAGATTCTCGGCAATATTGCGGCCAACGCCGCCTGCCGTTTGGGTGGTCAGGCCCGGATTGCTTGTGCCCAAAATAACGGGGGCCAACGTGTGGGCCTTCAAATCCACGTTCGCGCCGCCCACCACCACCACGCGGGCGGGCGGCAGGGGAGGAGCGGTCAAGAGGTTGATTTCGGTTGCGTCTGCTGTGCCCACAAGGTCAGGTTATCCCGTGCGTCGTCTGCGTGCATCTGTTCCACCAGTGCCCCCCGGTGGGTGGCCACGCTTTTGCCCTCTGCACGGGCGGTTTCCCACGCATCCAACAGGGCGCGGGCTTCGGCGGCCTGTTCCTCCGTGACGCCGTAAGCGGCATTGGCCCCCGCAATCTGGCCCGGATGAATCACCGTTTTGCCCGCAAAGCCCAGCATCCGGCCCTGAGCGCACTCGCGGGCAAAACTGTCCGTGTCGGTAATGTCGTTGAACACGGCGTCCAGCGGCACTTTTCCGGCAGCGCGGGCGGCCAGCACCACCGCAGACAGCGCGTGCAACAGGGGCCACCGTTCGGGGTGGGCCTCGGTTCGCAGGACGCGGGCCAGATCGTTTGCACCCACCAACAGGCCCGCCACACCCGGTACGGCGGCAATGGCAGCGGCGTTCAGCACCCCGGCGGGCGTTTCGATCATGGCCCACAGCGGCAGGCCCAAGCTCAGCGCGGCGACGGCGCGGGCGTCCTCGGTTTTGGGCAGCACCAGCCCTGCCGCGCCCGACAGCAACGCCATTTCCCGGTCGGCATGTTCGTGTTCGGTGCCTAGTCCGTTTACTCGCACCAGCACGGGCACGCGCCAGCCACCCGCCCGCAGCGCCAGCCGCACATTTTCCCGCGCCTGTGCTTTGGCTTCGGGGGCCACCGCGTCTTCCAAGTCCAAAATAACGGCGTCGGCCTCCAGCCCCCGCGCCTTTTCTACGGCTTTGGGCTTGTCGCCGGGAACATAGAGGACAGAGCGCCACAGAGCAGGAGCAGTCATTTGGTTTGAGCGTGCAGACGGGCGGCGCGTTTGCTGGGGCTTCTGCGGGCAGATCGAGCCGCGCTGGAGGCCAGCAACAAGGGCAGCAGGGCCAGCAGGAACGTTAAGGGGCGGGGCATGCGGGCAGTGTAGCGGGGCGGCATGAACTGGAGGCGAGGGGGCAAGGTCTAAGGGTCTAGGGTCGAAGGGTCTAAGAAAAGGCAAAAGCAAGTTCCAAATCTCTGTTGTTGCCCTCTCCACCTGTGGGACTGGGACAGCTTGCAGCGCCCCCGCCCCGCGTCAGGGCGTCACTCTAGTTTCTTGCCAAAGCGACTCCATTGAATTACGAAAAGTGCATAGAACAAGAGTTTCCACGGTTACCCCAATCGCGTGTCAGGCGGCGTGGGGTTGTTGTGG
>NZ_SSNW01000031.1 GCF_004801315.1 Deinococcus sp. Arct2-2 | reverse complement strand
CACACCCTCTTCCACTGGTGGCCTGTGTGTCAGAATTAATCGGAATCCGTATAAGGGTCTAGGGAAGGGCAGAGGGGCAATCGCTGGCGCTCATTTCCCCCCTCCCGCTGCTATGCAGCGCCCTCCCCCGCAAGGGGAGAGGGGAAAAACAGGCCTACACCGTCCTCGCCCACATCCATGTGAGGCCGTCGTGCGTGAAACGCGCGGGCCAATTCCAGTGTCAAGACGACTGGCAATTCCGCTTCAGATGAACGATTGAGCCGAGTCTGGACGCGACAAGATGAATCCTGCCTAGCGCAGCGCCGCTCCCCCTACCCGGTGGGGTACTTGAAAAGCTGCGGAGCAGAGGGGGCTGGGGCAAATCGTGGGACAAGACAAGCAACCCAAATCTCAATCACCCAACACCCGCGCCAACTCCGCCTCAATCCCGCGCCCCCGCCAACCGGACTCTATAAACTCGGCCTCTCCCCCGTCCCAGCGCAGAGAAGCGCCGATGACAGCCCCGCCTGCAATTGCCAAAGCAGCGGCGGTCAGTTCAGGCACTGGCGCGGCGGGCAACATTCGAGCAACGGCATTACGAAGAGTGTGAGACAAGGGCAGGGGCGGGCGGGTCACACGGACGCGGGCAGGCAAAGACACACGGGCCAGTGTAGCGGCTGCGGCAAGTGGTGAGGCTCGGCGGTTAGAGTCCACGCCGCCAAAATGCCGGGTTTTTCACGCCATTCCCACCCGGCCCAATTAGAATGCGCCGAATGAAGGTTTCGTCAGAATCGCGGGGGGTTCAGTGCGCGTTCTCGCGTGGATATTGACCCTGCTGCTCGTGCTGTTTGGGGTGGGATTGGCCGCCCTGACGCTGGGCGCTTTCGCGGCGCTGAGTGCGGGTGCGCCGCTGTGGCTGCGTTCGGTGGGCAGTTTGGAAAATGCTATGAGCGCCGGACTAGGCTGGGCCGATGTGCCGGGATTTACGCGGGCGCTGGTGCTGGCCGTCCTGTGCAGCGCTGTAGCCGCGTTGGGGGCATACATCAAACCCCGCTGAGTGAAAGCTGAACGCCCGTATACTAGGGCAATTTTAACTGGATGAGGCGCGATTTAAGCTCTCCTCATGCCCCGTGATAGCATGACAGGGTTTTGCGCCCCGTCAGGATGTTAAGCCTGCGCTGGGCTTCCCCAATTGGGAACCGGAGGAAATGCGTGCGGTTGTCTGAAGATATTGGCATTGATCTGGGAACGGCGACGTTCCTTATTTACAGCAAGACCCGTGGTCTGGTACTGCAAGAACCCAGCGTGATCGCCATGACACGCGACAGCAAGCAGGTCAAGGCGGTGGGCGAGGAGGCGTACCGCATGATCGGGCGCACGCCGGGCGGAATTGTGGCGGTGCGGCCCATCAAAGACGGCGTGATTGCCGATGAAGGGCTGACCGAAAAGATGATCACCATGTTCCTGCAAAAAGTGCAGGGCAACGCGGGCCGTCTGTTCGGGTTCAAGCCGCAACTGATGGTAGGCGTGCCCAGTAACGTTAGCGACGTAGAGAAACGCGCCGTGTTGCGGGCCGCCCTGAACTCCAATGCCAAACGCGCCTTCCTAATTGAGGAACCGCTGGCCGCCGCAATTGGCGCGGGCCTGAAGATTGCCGAGCCAATCGGCAGCATGGTCGTCGACATTGGCGGCGGCAGCACCGACGTGGCCGTGATTTCGTTGGGCGGCATCGTAGTCAGCGAATCCATGCGGATCGCGGGCAACGAGTTCGATGAAAGCATCATCCGGTACGTGCGCCGCAAGCATAACGTGCTGATCGGGGAGCGCACCGCCGAAGAAATCAAGGTGAAAGTGGGCGCGGCCATGCTGCTGAACGACGGCGAAAGCCTGACCGCAGAAGTGCGCGGGCGCGATCTGGTCAACGGCCTGCCCAAGACCATTTCGCTGGACAGCCACGACGTGGTGGAAGCCCTGTCTGAGCCTGTCTCCAAGATTGTGGACTGCGTGAAGCGCGTGCTGGAAATCACGCCGCCCGAACTGGTCAGCGACATTATCGACCGGGGAATCGTCATGACGGGCGGCGGAAGCCTGCTCCGTAACTTCGATGAACTGCTGCGCCAGACCACCGGGATTCCTGTGGCTGTGGCCGAAAACGCTGTAGAAGCTGTTGCGGTAGGCACAGGCATGGCACTGGAAATGATTCCGGTGCTGGGCGACAGCCTTGTTTCTAGCGACAACTATCTGCGCCGATAAGAGCGTTTGATGGTTGGCAGCCTGAGCGTCTAAGGATGGTTGGGCGAAAGAGTGGGCGCGGGCCAGATAAGATGGCTGCGCCTGCTTTTTCATTCCGGCCCTGCCCAATGTTTTCCTCTAGACCACTTTCCGCCCCAACAGGAGCCATATGACCGAACCTCTGCTGATCCAAGACATCCTCAAGATTCTGCCCCACCGCTTCCCCTTTGTGATGGTTGACCGCGTCCTAAGCGCAGAGGGCGGCGTCGTTCATGCCGTCAAAAATGTGAGCATCAACGAGCCGTTTTTTACCGGCCACTTTCCCACCGAACCCGTAATGCCGGGGGTGCTGATTATTGAAGCCTTGGCGCAGGCCAGCATGTTCTGTATGCGCGAAGGGATGGAGCCGGGGCAAATCGGCTACCTCGCGGGCATCGAGGGCGCACGCTTTAAGCGCAAGGTGATTCCGGGCGACGTTCTGCATCTGCACGCCAAATTGGAATTTCTGCGCCGGGGATTGGGCAAAACCACTTGCCGCGCCGAGGTAGACGGCGTGCTGGCCGCCGAAGCCACGATCCTGTTTGCTGTGGCAAAAGGGTGAGGCTTGTGGATTGTAGAGGGTGGACCGTGGAGAGGAACGAACCGACCACGATCCACGATCCACGATCCATCTCCCATGCAGTAGGCACTCCATGACCCGCCTCTCCCGCTACGTCACGCTGGAACTCTTGCCGCCGCTGTTTGCAGGCGCACTCTTGTTCACGGCCATCCTCAGCTTCGGCTATTTCTTTATTTCCAGTCAGTGGCTCACGGGCGTGCCCATTGGCCTCATTGCCCGCTGGATCGGCTACCAAATGCCCGATACGCTGGTGAAGGTGCTGCCGATGACGGTGGTGTTGATGACGGTGGTGGCCTTCGGGCGACTGGCGACGGATCGTGAATTGGTGGCCGTGCAATCGGGCGGCATCAGTCTGGGGCGGGTGGCGCGGCCCGTGTGGGTCACGGCGGCGGCGGTGACGGCCCTCAGCATTTGGCTGTCGCTGTGGGTGGCTCCGCGTGCCAACATAGAAACGCGCGGCCTGTACTGGGATGTACTGACTGGCGCTGGATTGTCGCAACTGGTAGGCAAGACGGTGGATTTAGGCAACAACCTGACGCTTTCGCTGGGCAGCTATGACGGGGCCAAACGCGAACTGAAGCAGATTCGGCTGGAGCAGTGGTCAGCCGACGCGCCCAAGCAGGGCCGGATCATTTTTGCCGACGCTGGAACCTTTGAAAACAACCGCCTGACCCTGCGCGGTTACAGCGTATATTCGGTGGATTATGCGGCGGCGGCGCGACTGTCCAAGGTATCCGAAACAGACCCAGTGGCCTTCCGTGAAGCGGTGCAGGCCGTGTTCCCCAGCGTGATTCTGCCGCCCGAACCCTCCGCCACATTGGCGATAGATACAGGCCTGAGCCGCAAGAAAACGCTGGCAACATATGCCGACGCAATTGGCGCAGATGGCGAGGGTTGGAATGAATTGATGGCCGTGCTGACCGACAAGAACGCCAAAGCCGCCGAGCGCCAAACGGCCCGCGTGAACCTGAACCGCAAGCTGGCCTTGCCCTTCGGAAATCTGGTGCTGGCGTTGGTGGCCCTGCCCTTTGCCCTGCGCTACGGGCGCACATTGGGTGTGTCGCTGGGCCTCGCCCTGATGATAGCGGTGGGCTACTACTTGGTGTTTTTCTTGGGCCTCACGCTTGCACCGTTGCTGCCCAGCCTGCCCGAAGTGGGCGTATGGCTGGCGAACGTGGTGTTTGCGGGGCTGGGGCTTTGGCTGCTGAGACGCAGATGATGAGGCTTTTAGTGGAAAAAGATTTGGACGGCGCGGATGCCTGAGCTTCCTGTTCCTGAGCCGTTGCGGGCGCTGATCGTTTCGGCCTCTTTTGGCAGTGGGCACCATCAGGCCAACGACGCCATAGACCGGGCGCTCCGGGCGGCAGGAACTACGCTGGATGTGCGGCACGCCGACTTTATCGAGTACATGACGCCTGTGGAGCGCCTGTTTACGCTGCACATTTACGACTGGTGGCTGCGGCACGCGCCGGGGATGTACCGCGCTTTTTATGAATGGACAGACCGCGAATCGGAACCCAAGGCGCTGACAGACGTGTTTACGTGGCTGGGCAGGCGCGGCATGCTGCGCGATGTGCGCGAAGTGCGGCCTGAAGTGGTGGTCAGCAGCTATCCCACACCTACCGCCCTCGCCAACGCCGCCCGCATGCGGCTGGGCGCAGATTTTCTGAATGCATTGGTGGTCACCGATTACCGCGTGCATCACCACTGGGCGCGGCCCGAAGCCGAGTTGCTGATGGTTGCCACCGATGAGGCTCAGGAGCAGATGGGGCAGTGGAAGATTCCGCCCCAGAGTGTGGTGGTCACGGGGATTCCGATTGCGCCGATTTACCGCCAACTCATCGGCTTGGATCAGGCGGCGCTGAGGGAGGAACACGGCCTAGACCCAGAGTTGCCGCTGATTTTGCTGTCGGGCGGCGGCACAGGCGCTTACCGGGCGCTGGGCCGCGTGCTGACCGAACTGGGCGGGCTGGGGCGGCGCGTGCAAGTGCTGGTGCTGGCCGGAGCAAAGGAAGAAGGGATGACGCGGCTGGGCGGGGCTACCATTCACCATCTGGGCTTCACGCGGCGCTTTCCGCAACTGCTGGCTGCGTCCGATCTGGTGGTGGGCAAGGCAGGCGGCCTGACGGTGGCCGAATCCACCACGCTGGGCGTGCCACTCGTAGTTTACGAACCGATTCCGGGGCAGGAAGAACACAACGCCGACTATCTGGTGCGGCACGGCGCGGCCCTGTGGGTGAAGGAGCAAAACCAATTGCGCGGCTCTGTCCTGCACGCCCTAGATGCCAGCGAACGCGCCCGCTTGAGCGCCGCAGCCATGGCCGTGAGCAAGCCGGACGCGGCGGAGCGGGTGGCTGCGGCGTTGCTGAACAAGTTAGGTAGAGAACAGGCAAAACCAGTGGTGGTGAGTGTCTAGTGGCAAATGAGTCGTGGTGGCGAGCGCTGGGAATCTTGGGTGCGGTTGGAGCCATCTACATTGGCCTACCTTATTTTCTGGTGCAGCGGCTCAATTTAGGCGTCGTGCGGCAGGGGTCAGAGGCGGAGAAGACAGTTGCGTTGACCTTCGACGATGGGCCTGACCCGGCCACCACGCCTGCCGTACTGGATGCACTGGGGGCGGCCAATGTGCGGGCCACCTTCTTTGTCATTGCCGCCAACGCCGAGGCCCACCCTAACTTGATTGGCCGCCTGCTGACGGAGGGGCATGAAGTAGAACCGCACGCTGCGCGGCATGTTCATGCTTGGATTCGTTCGCCTTGGGGCGCGTTGCTTGACCCGTTGAGCGCTGCCCGCCGGGTGAGTGCCGTCACGGGGCAGCCCGCCCGCTTCCACCGCCCACCACACGGCGCGTACACGCTGGCAACAGTACTGGGGCAGCGCATGGCAGGGGTCACGGGCGCACACTGGAGCGCAGAAGGCGGCGACTGGCAGCGGGGGGCCACGCCCGAAACTTTGCCAGCTCAAGTCCTTGCCAAGCTTCACCCCGGCGCAGTCTTGGTACTGCACGACGCTGGCCCCGGCGCAAGCGTAACCGTGCCCGCCCTGCCCGAACTGCTGCGGCAGATGCAAGAAGCGGGGTGGCGAGCCGTGCCGTTGGGAG
This sequence comes from Deinococcus sp. Arct2-2, assembly GCF_004801315.1. Taxonomy (GTDB): domain Bacteria; phylum Deinococcota; class Deinococci; order Deinococcales; family Deinococcaceae; genus Deinococcus. The sequence goes on along the minus strand of NZ_SSNW01000031.1, from coordinate 48,018 downwards.
AGGTGCCGGGGGTAAGGGCGCGGGGATGGCGGGACGTGCTGGGCAGAGAGGAGGTCTCAGCAGAGGTCAACTAAAGAACTTGCCGCCACAATCTGCCCAAAGCGCCTACCCTATTCCCTGTGAACTACGACGATTTCGCTGACCTCTACGACCACCAATACGACATCTACCGCGACGATCTGCACTTTTACGCGGGTGTGGCCGAGCGCACAGGCGGCCCAGTGCTGGAAATCGGTGCGGGCACAGGCCGGGTCACAGCATTTTTGGCGCGGCGGGGCGTGGCGATCACGGGTGTAGAACCCAGCGCACGCATGATCGAGCGAGGGCGGGCGCGGGCGGCAGCAGATGGCCTAAGCCTGAACTTCGTGCAGGGCGATGCACAAACCTTCCGACTAGATGAACGCTTCGGGCTGGCACTCGCGCCCTTCAATGCCCTGATGCATCTGTACACGCCGGGGGAGCAATTGGCCGCGCTACACAACATTCGCGCGCATTTGGCACCGGGCGGAGCCTTCGTGTTCGACTTGTATTCGCCCAATTTTGGCAAAATGAACACGGTGCGGCACGAGGGCGAAACCTTTTACGGCGCAGACGGCTCGCGCACCGATGTCTTTTTGGTGCAGCGCCACGATAAACCCCGCCAGCACATCACCACCGAATACCACGCCGACACTACCCATACAGACGGACGCCTGACGCGGCGACACTATACCCTGACCCAGCGGTATTACACCCGCTTTGAGGTGGAATGGCTGCTGCGCTACGCCGGATTTGAAGCGCCCCGCGTCACGGGCAGCTTTCACGGCGGCCCGTTAGACGCCCGCAGTGAAGTCATGGTGTTTCAAACGCGAGCCATCTAACACGCTTTTAATAAACAGTGAGTTAATTCAAGATTTGTGCACTTTTCGTGCAAATTTTCATATATATGGAAGATGACTCGGCATTTAGCTGTGACACAGCTGTGACAATGCACGTGTTAACTTAAACGTATCAGCGCACTGAATACACAGCGGGCCGGGTGAAGCCCGTGCGCACGGAAGGCTGGCCTTATCTTGGGTCGGCCTTACCTTTTTTGGGTGAGCGATAGAAATGAGTGCAGCGGCCAATTAAAGCCGCCGCACTTGCTTTAATCGCTTAAAAAATACGTGGATTGGGCAAGTCGTCCAACGTGGTTTCTACACTGGTTTCGTCGGCCCAGACCTTCATGTGGGTCAGTCGGGCGCTGCCGAAGGTGGTAGAGAACGCCACATCGCTGGCGTCTCGGCCCTGCGCGATCAGCACGCGGCCTGCACGGGGTTTGTTGTGCCGGGCATCGAAGGTGCGCCATTGGCCGTCTAGGAACGCCTCGAACCAAGCATGAAAGTCCATTGGCACGGGGTCAGGCACGATGTCGATGTCGGGCATATAGCCGCACACGTAGCGGGCGGGAATATTGAGGGCACGGGCAAACGCCACGCCCATATGCGCGAAGTCGCGGCACACGGCGCGTTTGCTGTCCAGAGCTTGCTTGGCCGTCGTCGAAGAGTTGCTGCCGTAGCCGTACACGCACTCATCTTGCAGGTAGTCGCTGATGGCCTGCACCTGCGCCCAGCCGCCCTGAATGTGTCCGAACCGCTCCCACGCCTCGGCACTTACCAAATCGCTGTCTACGTAGCGGCTGGGGAGCAGATAACCGATGGTTTCGTCGGGCAACTCTTCCACGTTCATTTTGCGGAGGGCAGACAAAATCGGATCGGGGTAGCGGGTAATTTCGGCAATCAGGTCGTGGCCGATGGTGAGGGTTCCGGGCTGAGCCAACATGCGCCACACCGTATTGCCGTGAGAATCGGTGTAGGTGTGGATGCCCTGCGCCGCGCCCAGCGCCCGCTGATCGATGATGCGCTGGCGGGTTCCGGTGGGGTCTAGGCGGTCACTCGGCTGCACCACGAACAGCATCGGCGTGGGAAACGGCACGTCGAAGGTTAAGGAAAAGCCCGCGCGGACGCGGACAGGATTTTCGAAGGGGGCGACTTCTGAGGTAAGAGCCGGGTCGTGCGGTGCCATATGCCTATAGTGTGACGGTTTTTCAAGGGGACAAGGGGGGGAAGTCTACGCTTGCCTAACGCGGCTCAAATTCACAGCCCCGGCGCGGCAGGTTAGCCTGAGTCCATGAACCGCCTCGCTGCCGAATCCAGCCCGTATCTCCTACAGCACGCAGACAACCCGGTGGACTGGCAGCCGTGGAGCGAGGCCGCTTTTGCCGAGGCGAGAGAACGTGACGTGCCCGTGCTGCTGAGCATCGGCTATTCCACCTGCCACTGGTGCCACGTGATGGCGCACGAGAGCTTTGAAGATGAGGCCACCGCCGCCTACATGAACGCCCATTTTGTGGCGGTGAAAGTAGACCGCGAGGAGCGCCCAGACGTAGACGGCGTGTATATGGCGGCCACCCAAGCCATGACCGGGCAGGGCGGCTGGCCCATGACCGTGTTCCTGACGCCCGACGCGGAGCCGTTTTATGCAGGCACGTATTTTCCGCCGCAAGACCGCTACGGCATGCCCAGTTTTGGCCGGGTGATGGCGAGTGTGGCAAACGCTTGGGCCACCCAGCGCGAAAAAATGCTGGCGAATGCTGAGGCATTGGGCGAACACATCCGCGAAGCGAGCCGCCCGCGTGCCGCAGAGGGGACAGGCTGGCAATTGACACCCGACTTTTTGACGCAGGGCGTGGACAATTTGCGCCGGGCCTACGACAGTACGCACGGCGGATTCGGCGGCTCTCCCAAGTTTCCGGCCCCCACCACATTAGATTTCCTGTTGGCGCAGAGCAGCGGGCGCGAGATGGCCCTGCACACCCTGAAGATGATGGGCCGGGGCGGCATTCATGACCAACTGGGCGGCGGCTTTCACCGCTACAGCGTGGATGAACGCTGGCTGGTGCCCCATTTCGAGAAGATGCTGTACGACAACGCCCAACTGACTCGAACGCTACTGCGGGCCTATGGGGTCAGCGGCGATGAGGAGTTTGCGCGGCTGGCACGCGGCACACTTGCTTATCTGGAACGGGAAATGCTTGCACCGGACGGCGGCTTCTACAGCGCACAGGACGCCGACACGCAGGGTGTGGAAGGTCTGACGTTTACGTGGACGCCGGAAGAAGTGACGGAGGTGCTAGGCGAGGAGCCGGACACAGACCTGATCCTGCGTTTTTACAACCTGACCGACGCGGGCAATTTTGAAGACCCGCACCGCCCCGACGCGGGCAAGCGCAATGTGCTGCACATTCTGACGCCGCTGGAAGCATTGGCCCGTGATTTAGGCGAGCCGGAAGAAGCGCTGCGAACACGGATAGATTCCGCCCGCGCCCGCCTGCACACTGCCCGCCAATTGCGCCCCCAACCCGGCACCGACGAGAAGCGCCTGACCTCTTGGAATGGGCTGGCCCTCGCCGCCTTTGCCGACGCGGGCCGCATCTTGGGCGACGGTCAATATTTGGAAATTGCCCGCCAAAACGCCGAATTTGTGCGTCGGGAATTGCGCTTACCGGACGGCACGCTGCGCCATACCTTCAAAGATGGTGTGGCCCGCGTGGAAGGCCTGATGGAAGACCACGCCCTGTACGCGCTGGGGCTGGTGGCGCTGTTTCAGGCGGGCGGGGACGCGGCGCACCTGCACTGGGCGCGGGAACTGTGGGCCATTATCCGGCGCGAGTTTTGGGATGAAGAAGCGGGCCTGTTCTACTCCACCGGAGGCAACGCTGAGCGCTTGCTGACGCGCCAAGCGCAGGCCTTCGACGCCGCCGTGCTGTCGGACAACGGAGCTGGAGCGCTGCTGGCCGTGTGGATGCACCGCTATTTTGGCGACGAAGCCGACGAAGCGGTGGCCCGGAGAGTCGTGGAGCGCCACCACGCCGACTTGCTGGCCGCCACCGGGGGTTTTGGAGGATTATGGCAAGCGGCGGCCTTCCTGCTCGCGCCGCATCTGGAAATTGCAGTTATCGGTACGCCCGCCGAACGTGCGCCGCTGGAACGGGTTTTGGCTGCCCACGCGTTGCCTTACGCGGCGCTGGCGTTTGCCGAGGTAGGGGGCAGTTTGCCCGTGCTGCAAGACCGTCCGGGCGGCGGCACGGCGTATGTGTGCGTGGGCCAGACTTGCGACTTGCCCACACGTGACCCGGAAGTGCTGCGGCGGCAGTTGGCGGGGCTAGGGTGAGAGTGGAGTCGCGTGTGAACCTTCCCGTTGCTTTGCAACGCCCCCCCTTAAAGGTGGGGACTAGAAGCTCTTGTGCTCCCCTTAAGGGGGGCTGGCTGCGAAGCAGACTGGGGGGTTTACACACGGCTCAAATTAAAGTTGGAAGGTGAACCCCCCGCGTCTTCCCCCAGCCCCAGCCCCAGCCCCACATGCTCTGCCGGATGCCCCAGCCAAGGCGTCCAGAGCGGGGTTTCTGCGGAGGCCAGCGGCACAAAATCGAATCGGCGGTAGAGTTCCAACGCGGCCCGGTTTTCGGTGGTGGTAGACAGTTGCACGCCTGCTACGCCTGCCCCACGCAGCAACTCCAAATGGGCGGCCAACAGCCGTTTGCCCACGCCCAAGCCCCGCGCTTGCGGCAGCAGATTGATATGCAGGTGGGCCGGGAACTGTTGCCAGTTGGCATGAGGCGACGGATAACGGGCCGCCCGCAGCAGGTACGGCAGACTGGCCCACGTTTGGCGCAGCGGGGCCAGCCGGGACAAGGTTCGCCCCAGCAGCACGCGCCGCAGTGCCCGCCCGTACTGCGCCGAATTGGGTGAGCCGAGGATGTAGCCCAAGACCTCGCCCCCAGATTCGGCCACCAAGCAGGCAAAGCCGCCGCCCCGAAAGTAAGGCCCCACCCACAGGCGGGCAAACAACCGTTCGTTGGAAAAATAGGGAGCGGCACTTTGTCCAAAAAAGCCTGTCTGGTACGCGATTTTGCCCACCACACGCTCATCGCTGGGGTCGATGGGCCGAATCACGACGGGATCGCTCACAGGCCGCAGTGTAGGCCAGAGCGGTCTAGGCCAGAGCAAGCAAACGGTGATATCGGCTGACGGTAGTGACTCGCCCCGGTCAACATCTCCTGTCCTGCTTAGAGCCGAGCTTCTCCGCCACACACTTATCCCACACCTGACGACCTACCTCCCCCGTTTATCACTGAGGGTTACAAGTTCGTTTTCCCGCACGAAGGCCTCCAAAAAGCGCGGCATCACATTCATTTGCGTGCGGTGGGCCTGAATCGCGGCCAGTTTGCCCCGCTGCTGCTCGGGGGTCAGGTCGGCCCGCAGCCAGTTCAAGGTGTGGCCTCTGGGCGGAATCAGCAGGGGAAATCCGAGGTGCAACCCCTTGGGCACAGGCCATTCCACGCCGCCATGCACGATCCAGTAGCGGGCGCTGCTCAGCACTCCACGCCGCGCCAACAGCTCCTGCATCACGAGGCTGGTGGCCCGGTGATCGTGATGAAAGTCGCTGGTGGTGGGAATCAGGGTCACATCGGGGCGCACGGCGTCTAGCACACGGTTCAGGTCGCGTTCCAAGTTGGCCCGTGTGTACGCCGCCCCCGGACTGAGGGCCTGCGGGTACGGCACACGGGTCGCGCCGGTATGCGGCGAGCGCACGGGAACAGCGTTGTTGGCGCGGTACATCTTCAGCAGTGCCCCGTCCGGATAGCGCAAAAAGGTGAGGTGACTGGCAGGAATGCCGAGGGCGGCGGCGGCGCGGGTGGCTTCCCCGATTCGCATGTTCCCCAGCCGCTCGGTGGCTCCGGCGCGGGGGCGGGACGTGCGCTCCTGTAAGGCAGCGTCCAGTTCAAAGCCGTCGCCGCTGGTGATCCACACGATGTACACCTGTGCACCCGCCGCCACCGCCTGCTGAAGTTGGCCCGCGCAGCACAGGCTTTCGTCGTCGGGGTGAGGGCTGACCAGCAAGACCCGCATGCCCGCAGAGAACCCCGGCGCGGCGGGCAAGCGGACTACTGCCGCCGTTGCACGCGGATAAAACCAGCGCAGCGCCATAGGGGAATTGATGGCAAAGCCCGCCACCACACACAGCATGACGGCAGAGGCAAAAGCCAGCTTCCTCAGCCTCGCCCCGGCAAACCGTGACCTGTTGGAGAGGCCCAGCCTCACGCCCGCCGCACGTGCTCCTGTACTCCGTCCAAGCTCGCCACGAAAGCGCGTTCGGCCATGCCCAAAAACAGTCCGGTTTCTATGACGCCCAGCGTGCCTTTCAGCGTGCGCTCCAGCGTCAGCACATCGCCCGAATCTGGCAGCTTGGCATCAAAAATATAGTTGCCGTTGTCGGTGACATAAGGCTGTGCGCCGGGTTGCCGCAGCCTTCCGCCGGGGCAAAGCGCCCGCAGCCGCTCGATGGTAGACAAGAAGCCGAACCGGGCAATTTCTATCGGCAGCAGCGACTTCTCACCAATCCGAGACACGATTTTGGTGTGGTCGGCAATCACGATGAACCGCCGCGCCTGCACTTCGGTCAGTTTTTCGCGCAAGAGTGCGCCGCCCAGCCCTTTGATCAGGTTCAGATCGGGGTCGATTTCGTCCGCTCCATCAATGGCAATATCGAGTGGGCGGGGGTCAAGCGGTTCGACTGGAATCCCCACTTGCCGCGCCAGCACGTCGCTTGCTTCGCTGGTGGCTACGCCCACGATACCCACCAATTCGCCTGCCGCTAGCCTGCGTCCGAGTTCTTCTATGGCGTATTTGGCCGTGCTGCCCGTGCCGAGGCCCACGCGCATACCACTTTCCACGAGAGCCACCGCCCGCACCGCCGCTTCCCGTTTCAGAGCTTCCAATCCGGTGAGTTGGGCTTCAGGCATGGCGCACCCGATCTGCCTCAATCGCGGCAGCCACTGCGTCGGCGTGGCCTTCCACCTTCACGGCCAGCCACGATTTCACCAGCTTGCCCTCAGGATCGATGACGAAGGTCTGCCGCTTCACGCCGTCGCTGGTTTTGCCGTACAGCGTTTTGGGGCCGAAAGAGCCGATTTCTTTCATAAACGTAGCGTCGGGATCGCTGAGCAGAGGAAACGGCAGGCTGTACTTTTCGGCAAAGGCCGTGTGGCTGCCCGCATCGTCGCGGCTGAGACCCAAAATAGCCGCGCCCACCGCCCGCAAGGGTGCAGAATCCCGGAAATCGCAAGCCTCTTTGGTACAGCCGGGGGTGTCTGCTTTGGGGTACACATACAGCACCACGTATTTGCCCGCGTAGTCGGCCAGCGCGTGCGTTTTGCCGTCAGCACCGGGCAGCGCGAAGGCGGGAAACGCTTCGCCGGGTTGCAGGCGCGGGGTGTCGGGGGTTTCTGGAGCGTCGGGCGTAGTCATGGCCGTAGCGTAGAGCATTTGGCAAAAAGTGGGGGCTTTGTTGGGCGGGTGGGGAGGGCGTCTGCGGGGCGGACGGTCTAAGGGTCTAGGGTCTAAGGGTCTAAGCAGGGCAATCGCGTTGCTCATTCACCCCCTCTACTGCGTAGCTCTGCGAGTCCCAGTCTCCCCCCTCAAGGGTGAGGAGCGAACACCAAGTTTCCAGCCCGTGCCTTTCGCCCTCGCCCCTTGTAGGACTCATAGAGCTGCGGAGCAGAGAGGGGTGCTGCACTACAGCGGGGTGAGGGGGCCACCAAGCAATCGTTCCCGCTCCAGCACCTTAGACCCTTCGACCCTTGACCCTTAGACCAAGCCCCCGTAAACCAAGCCCCTCTCCCCCACCCGCCCAAGTCATTTACCTTTCTTACCCTGCGCCGCGTAACATGGGCGGCGTGAAGCTCGCCCCCTATATCGACCATACTTTGCTTAAAGCCACCGCCACCGCCGAAGACATCCGCACCCTGTGCGCCGAGGCCCGCGAACACAACTTTTATGCCGTGTGCATCAACCCCGTCTATGTGCCGATGGCCGCCTCCGAACTGGCAGGCAGCGGCGTCAAAGTCGCCACCGTCTGCGGGTTTCCGCTGGGGGCCGTCAGCAGCGATCAGAAGGCGCTGGAAGCCCGCCTGAGCGTAGAGGCCGGAGCCGACGAAATCGATATGGTCATTCATATCGGCGCGGCGCTGGAAGACAATTGGGACGCCGTGGAAGCCGATGTGCGGGCCGTGCGGCGGGCCATTCCAGACCGGGTGCTGAAGGTGATTATCGAAACCTGCTACCTGACCGACGACCAGAAACGCGGCGCAACCGAAGCCAGCGTGCAAGGCGGCGCGGATTTTGTGAAGACCAGCACTGGCTTCGGTACAGGCGGAGCCACCCCAGCCGACGTGCGCCTGATGCGCGAAGTCATTGCGGGCCGCGCCCAGATCAAGGCAGCGGGCGGCGTGCGCTCTCCTGCCGACGCGTTGGAAATGATCGAAGCCGGAGCCACCCGCCTCGGCACCTCGGGCGGTGTGGCGTTGGTGGCAGGCGACCAGAGCAACGCAGGCTATTGACGTGACTGAACCACAAGTAATCCTCGCTTCGGGCAGCCCCCGCCGCCGCGAATTGTTGGGCAATTTGGGTGTGGCCTTCCGGGTGGTCGTCAGCGGTGAACCCGAAGACAGCCCCGAAATCGACCCGGCACGGCTGGCCGCAGAATTGGCGACGCTGAAGGCCAGAGCCGTAGCCGCACTGCATCCGGACGCTGTGATTATTGCTGCCGATACAGTGGTGGCGGTAGACGGCCAACTGCTGGGCAAACCCACCGACGCCGCCGAAAATCGGGCGTTTCTGGCCGCTTTGTCGGGCCGCACGCATCAGGTCATCACGGGCGTGGCGGTGCAATCGGCAGCGGGCTTGAGCTGCGAAGTAGAGCGTACCGACGTGACTTTCCGGCCCCTTACCGCGCAGGAAATCGCCTATTACGCAGGCACAGGCGAGGGGCTGGACAAGGCGGGCGGCTACGGTATTCAGAGCGTGGGCATGGGGCTGGTATCAGGCATACAGGGCGACTATTCCAACGTGGTGGGCTTTCCGCTGACGCTGGTGGCCCGGCTCTTGCGGGCGGCGGGCGTGCCCGTGTGGGGAGAACTGAATTCCGCCGATTTTGCTGCCCAACCAGTCGGGGTGTCTCCGGCGTGACCCGTGTGGGCTTTTTTTCTGTCCAACTCAAGTCGGCCCAAATGGAAACGGCGTGAAGGGCTGGCGCTCCGTGCTGCTGGTGTACGGCGTGCTGCTGCTGCTGAGCATGGTGGCTACCCGCTTTCAGGTCATCGTGCCCACCGCCATTTCGGGTTCGGTGGCCCCGATTACGCGTATCGGCGTGGTGGCCGCCGACAACCTGCGCCGCGCCTACACCACCGTTGTGAACGAGCGCAATTTGGCTGGAGAAGTGGGCAGCCTCCGCAAGCAAAACGACGTGCTGCGGCAACGCAACGAACTGCTGACACGGGAAGTGTCGCGCCTGCGCCAAGTGATGCAGATTACGGCCACACAAGCGCCCAACGCGCTGGGCATTGCGCAGGTGGTGGCCGTCGATCCGAGTCCCTTGTTGGCCCGCATTACCCTCAACCGGGGCACCGACGATGGCGTGCGCGTCCGAATGCCCGTGACCGTTCCCGGTGGGCTGGTGGGCCAAGTCACGGGTGTGAGCAGCAACCGCGCCACCGTCGTCGCTCTAGTCGACCCCGAAAGCAGCGTGGGCGTAACTTTGCAGGGCAACCGGGGCGGGCGCGGATTGGCAGTAGGCATGTCTCCAGACCGTCTGCGGGCGCAGTTTTCGCGCAGTGTACCCGTCAAGGTGGGCGACGTGTTGGTGACCAGCAGCTTGGGCGGCGTGTATCCGGTAGGCATCCGGGTGGGCTCCATCGAAAGCGTGATGCCCCTCGGCCCCAACGACGTGAACCGCACTGTGATCGTGAAGCCCGCCATCGACGTAGGCGTGGTGGAAGACGTGACCATTTTGGAAGGGCTATGAGCGCCGCCGGTGGGTCTGGCCCTGTGCCTAGCCGTGTGCTTACTCGATGGGTGTCTAGAAGTGCGCGGAGATGCCCGCCTGCGCCGCAGTGTGCAGCAGCGTTGGGCGCTATCGTAGAGGCAGGTTTATGGTTGAGCTGCCTGTGAAGTCTGCCGTGTTCGTCCCTGTTGGTGTTCCCGTTCCCCGCCGCCTTTGTAGCCCCGTTGCACGCTCCCCACAGGCCGCCCCCCTATGCTGAGACGTTCCGGCAGAAATACCGGACTGGCTCCGCGTGGGCCGGGCCGCTGGGTGGGCGTGGTGGTGTACATTTTGCTGCTGCTGATCATGCAGGGCGTGCTGTCACGCTTGCTCGATCCCCTGCGGATTCCGGCCCCCGACCTGTTTTTGCTGACTGGCGCGGCGTTGGCTTGGCGCTTTTCGCCCGCGTGGGCCGTGGTGGCCGCCTACGGTGTGGGCTTGGTGCAAGACGTATTGGGCGGCGGGGCGCTGGGGCTGCACGCGGCGGGCGTGGGGGCCGGAGCCGTGCTGGTGCTGCTGGTGCGGCGCTACGTGAGCGATTCGGGTATTTTTCAGGCGCTGTTTACGGTGCTGGCGGCTACCGCAGGGCAATGGCTGGCCTTCCTGTTCCTTACGTACTGGCTGCGCTCCGACTTGGTTACGGTGGACACGCTGCGCCAAACTGTGCCGCTGGCCCTGCTGAGTACGGGCTTGATCTATCCGTTCTGGAACCGCTTGGTGACTTGGGGCATGGGCGAGCGCCCCGGCCCCGAGGACGGCCTCTCGTGAGTCGGGCGCGGGCTGGAGACGTGATAGACCGCCGCAACCGCATTCGCAAAAAAGCGGGCGGGGGCGCGGTGCGGGGAAGAGAACGCACCGGAACCAAAGCGCAGATCAGTGGTGCGCCCGCCGTGCGCTGGGTGGCTTTCGGCTTCAGCCTCGCGCTGGCTGGGCTGGGGTTCCGGCTGTACCAGTTGCAGATTACGCAGCACAGCCAGTTTGCGGTGCAGGCCGCCAGCAACTTTCAGCGCGACGAAGTGATTCCCGCCCTGCGCGGCGAAATCCGCACGCGGGACGGGGTGCTGCTGGCCACCAACCGAGTGGCCGTCGACCTGATCTACACGGGGCGGCGCGACCCCAAAGCTCCAGAGCAAGCGTTTCCGGCGTGGGACAAAATCGTGTATCTGGCGGGCATACAGCCCGATGTGCTGAGCGGCGGCCAGCCCCGCGAACCCGACCGCACCAAAGAAACCGAAACAATTTTGGCCCGCAATATTCCGCAGGACAAGCTGTCGGCGCTGTACGAGTACACGGTGCTGATTCCCAGCTTAGAACTCCGCGAGCGCGTGGAGCGGGTCTATCCTGAGAACAAGCTGGCGGCACACGCGCTGGGCTACGTGCTGGAGGCCAACGAGCAACAGGTCAGAGAGGGCGGCTCTACCATTGGCGACCTCGTGGGCGTGTCGGGGCTGGAATACAGCCTTCAGCAGACCTTGCAGGGCAAAAACGGCCTGCGCCGCCGCGAAGTGACCGCTAACGGCAAACCCCAAACAGACCGGGTACTGAATCCGGGCCAAAAAGGGCAAGACGTGACCCTGACGATAGACAGCAGCTTGCAACGCGCCGCCGAACAAGTACTGCGCGAAGGCTTGGCCGACGTGAATGCGGGCCGCCAGAAGTACGGTAAGCCGCCCGAAGCCCTCACACGCGGCGCGGTGATTGCCATAGACCCGCGCACCAACGAGGTGTTGGCGATGGCCAGCAGCCCCACCTTCGACCCCAACTGGTTTTCCCGTGTGCCCAGCCCTGACAATGCGGCCAAAACGGCGGCGCTGTTGTCGAGCAGCCTAGACGCCGTGATGCAAAACCGCGTGGTGCAGACCTTCGATGCGGGCAGCGTGTTTAAGCCCGCCAGCACGCTGGCCTACATAGAACGCTGGGGCAACAAGACCTTCAATTGCCTGCCCAGCATCCGGTACGGCGGCCCGCGCTACAACTGGCACCGCAGCGGCAGCCTCGGCAACGTGGATGGACGGCTGGCCATCGCCTTCTCTTGCAATACGTGGTTTTACCAAGCCGCCATAGACGCCGACCCGATCACCTACGCCAACTATTTAGGCAAACGGGCCGGAGAATTGGGCTATGGGCGACCCACCGGGCTGGAACTGGTGGGCGAAAAGAGCGGCTATTTGCCCACGCCGATCAATTTTACCGACACCTACAAAACCACCAACCTCCGCCGCAAAGCTGCCGGACAAGACCCACTGGTGTATTACCCCGGTCAGGCGCTCAGCTTTGCCATCGGGCAAGACAGCTTGTTGGTTACGCCCGCACAGGTCACGTCGGTGCTGAGTACCATCGTGAATGAAGGCAAACGCCGCCCCCTGACACTGGTGAAGGCGGTGGGCGGCAAACTCTCGCCCCACCCGTCGCCCGAAGTGGTGCCCGGAAAGCAGGCCGACTTCCGGTTGGTCAAAGAAGGAATGAATATTACGACGGCTGGAACCACCCGCTGGGGCACAGCGCAGCATATTTTGGGGCCGCAGTGGTTCCCCGTTCGCACGGCAGGCAAAACCGGAACCGCCGAAAACGGCCAGAGCTTCCGCAAGGGCTACGCCTATACCAACGCTTGGTACGAGGGCTACGGCCCCATAGACAGCCCTAACTTTATGGTTGTCACCTTCTTTCAAAACGGCGGCGAAGGCTCCGGCCCCGCCCTGAACGCCACCGCCAAAATGTTTGCCGCCCGCTGGTGCCTGACGCTGGACGAGCGCAACCACGCCACCGGGCCTCAGCAACCCTGCATGGGCGAACTGGAAAACATGCACAAGGTGATGAAGATTCGGGCACAGAGGGCGGCGGGAGCGGCGGCGAAGGGCACGGCGGGGCAGTAGTTTGGGAGATATTGCTGGGTTTGAGTGCAAGAAGTATAAGGGTCTAAAGGTCGAGGGTCTAAGGAAGGTCAAAAGCTTGAAGCTGTGTTTCTCGCCTTTGCTGAGTCCCTTAGACCCTTGACCCTTAGACGCCCTTCTACGCCTAGCCCAGCCGCGTTTCCAACACGATCTCACTGCTGATACTCGCTGCCACCGAACAGTATTTTTCGTGACTCAGGTGGGCGGCCTTGCTCAGCGCGTCTTCTGTTACGCCTTCCCCACTGGCAATGTGCCGCACGGTGATGGTGGTATAGCGCTTAGGGTCGGTGTCGGCCCGCTCGCCCTCCACTTCTATCCGGTAACTCGCCAGCGGCGTGCGGCGCTTTTTCATGATTTCCACCACGTCGTAGGCGGTGCAGGTGGCAAGTGCGCCCAGCAGGGCTTCCATCGGAGACACGCCGATTTTGGTGGGGCTGTTGTCTATCAGGATTTGGTGGCCGCTCTCGCTGACACCAAGGTAGCGTTGCTCGCCCAGCCAAGTCACGTTCATGGTCTTCTTCATAGCCCTAGGCTAGCGTCTGGGGCGGCGTGGGGCAAAATCATTTATCAAAACCAAGACATTCAGGCGTACCCGTCGTCTTCCCCATTGTCTTCATCGGGCATGGGGAGGCGCACGCGGAAGGTCGCGCCGCCACCGGGGGTATCCAGCACGTCTATGGTGCCGCCATGCGACGTGACCACTTGCTGCGCGATGGTGAGGCCCAGCCCCGCCGAACCGGCCTCTTTGCCCCGGTAAAACTTGTCGAAAATGCGCGGTTTGATGGCATCAGGCACGCCGGGGCCTTTGTCGACGACGCGAATCTCGATTTCTCCGGCACGCGGAACGACATTCAGGCTCACCAGATTGGCTGACCCAGACACGCGCACGGCATTGCTGACCAGATTCACGAAGACTTGGGTCAGGCGGCCCGGATCACCCACGATTTCCACGTCAGGCACCTCGGCCTTCACACTAAAGTCTCGGCCTACTTGCCGCAGCAGCGTTCCCAGATTCATAAAGTGCATCTCTATGTTCTGCACCAATTCGCCGCGAGACAGTTGAAGGAGGTCGTTGACCAACCGGGTCATATTTTCGGCCACGCGCTGGGCGTCTTGCAGCACTTGGCTGCCGCCTGCCTCACGTTCGGCGCGGCGCAGGTAGCCCAAAAGGGCGGTCAGCGGCGTGCGGAGTTCGTGGCTGGTTTCGGCCAAAAAAGTCTTTTGAAGGTTCAGCGCCTCTTCCAGTTGCCGGGCCTGCACTTCTAGGCGCTGGCTTTGGCGTTCGGCGGTGTTCCGCAGGCGCTCTACTTCCAGCAACCGGGCCTGCAACGACTGGTTCAGTTCATGCACCGCTTGCTCGGCACGGGCGCGGGAATCGCGGGCCTCGGCCTCGGCAATGGCACGGCGCACACTAGGAACAAGGCGCTCTAGCCGCTGTTTCAGGATGTAATCGGTGACGCCTTGACGCAGGGTATCCACGGCAATTTCTTCGCCCATTGCGCCGGTCACGATAATAAAAGGCAGCAGCGGATCGCGGGCATGAACGGCATGAAAGGCGCTGAGGCCGTCGTAACCGGGCAAGGCAAAGTCACTGAGAACCAAATGCGGCGGGTCGGTTTCTAGGGCGTAAATAAACGACGCTTCGTCTTCTACGCGCTCCAAGCGCACCGTCCACGGCAGATCGTCGGCCAGGTTCATCGCCACGAGTTCATGGTCGAGTTCGCTGTCCTCGAGGTGCAAAATGTGCAGGATGTCGCCGCGAGCGGGCATGGCGCGTAGGGCGGGAATGGGCAGGGTCATCGGGTCTCCGGGCTGGGCATGGGTGGGGATACAGCTTAAAGGTTCAGAAGTTCGGGCGATGTGGAAAACAACCGGAAAGATCAGGGGTGGGCGATCAGATGGGCAAATCAGGGCTGCGGCGACTGGAGGGGCAACACCACCCGGAAGGTGGCCCCCTGCCCCGGCACAGACTCGGCCTGCACGCTGCCGCCGTGCCGCATGACCACCCGGCGCACGTTGGCGAGGCCGATGCCCGTGCCTTCAAATTCTTCGGCGCGGTGCAGGCGTTGAAAGACCCCGAACAACTTGTCGGCGTAGCGTCCATCAAACCCCACACCGTTGTCCTGAACCGTAATGATGGCGTGATTCTGGGTGGCCTTTTGAAGATTGACCCGGCCAGACTCCACAGAGATCGTCGGATGCGGCCACTCCGCGCTGACGTGAATCTGGGCGTCGGGTTGGTGGCGGGTGTACTTGATGGCGTTGGACAGCAAGTTCACAAAGACCTGAGAGAGCAGCGCGGCGTCTCCGGGCACGGTGGGCATCGGGCCAACGCTGAGCGCAATTGTGCGGCCCTGACGGTCTGGCTCCAGCGTATTCCACACGGTTTCCAACAGCGGCCCCAGCGGAACCGGCCCACTCCGCAACTCTTGGCGGCCCATCCGCGAAAACTCCAGCAGGTCGTCGATCAGGCGGCTCATGCGGCTGGCCGCGTCGGACATGACGGCCAGATATCGCTGGCTTTTTGGCCCCAGCCCGTCTCCGGCGTCTTTCTTCAGCAGGTCGCCAAAGCCGACGATGTGGCGCAGCGGAGTTCTCAGGTCGTGGCTGACCGAGTAGCTGAAGGCTTCCAGTTCACGGTTGGCGTCCTCCAACTCCAGCGTGCGGCGGTGAACTCGTTCTTCTAACGATTGGTTAAGAAGTTGCAAATCCTGCTGGGCGCTGATGGCCCGCACGCGCAGGGCGTCGTTGTCGAGGGCGGTGGCAAAGCGTTTGGCGAGTTCCTGTGCCAACTCCTGATCTCGGTCTGTGAGGGCTTGGCGGTAGGTCAGGCCCAGCACGCCGCGCAGAGTTCCGTCGCGGCCCATCAGCGGAAACAGCAGCACGCCCGTTGCGTTTACGGCGTGCAGCAGAGGATGAGACGGGATAATCAGCGGCTCTTCCGTTTCGGCCACCCGCCGCACCGCCGCCATTGCTGCGGCCTGCATGTGGGGCGCATTCCAAGTGGTGCCCGTGCGCGAGGTCGCCAACACAGCCAGTTCGGGCGGGGCACTCCAGAGGGCGGCACTTTCGGCCAACCGCCCGGTCAGCAGTTCCAGCGCCGCGTGGTAATGCCCGGCGCGGGCAGCCAGCGGGTCTTCGGCGCGGGCGCTCAGTTGCTCGGACACGTCGGCGATCAGGCGCGAGGCGGTTTCGGCGTACACGCTGTCGTCTACGTCGGTGCTGGTGCCCACCCACTCGATCACTTGGCCCTCCGCGTCGCGCACCGGCAGGCCGCGAGTCACGAAGGTTCTGTACCAGCCGTCATTGCCCAGCAAGCGGTGTTCGGCCTCGAAGGGATGGGTGGCCTGTACCGCCGCTGCCCAGCGCTGCTGATATTCGCCCCGGTCATCGGGGTGCAGCAGGGTCAGCAGGCCGGACGTGGCCCGTTCTTCGCCCACGTATTCATCCCAGCGGCGGTTGAAATAGGTGGGCAGGCCCGCCGGATCGGTGAGCCACACGATTTGCGGCATGCCCTCCAGCACGCCCCGGTAGCGTTCCTCGCTGCGCTGCGCCAGCCGCTCGGCCTCTAGGCGGTCATGAATATCGGTGGCGCTCGCCACCCACTCGGCCACGCTGCCGCCTTCATCCAGTATCGGGGCCACCCGCACCACGAACCAGCGGTAAGAGTCGCCCACATGCACCCGCACCTCGCACTGGGCGCGGTCACGAATCTCGTAGGCGCTGTGCCACATGTTGTCGTAGATCAGGAGGTCGGCAGGCAGCACCGCCTCGCGCAAGCTGCTTTCGCTCAGGCGCTCGTGATGTTGCGCGTTCACGTAGGTCACGTCGCCCGCCGGACTGCTGGCCCACAGAATATGCGGAATGGCGTCCAGCACGCCCCGGTAGCGCCGCTCTCCGGCTTGCACGGCGCGTTCGGCCTGCACCCGATCGGTCACGTCGCGGATCACTTCCAGCAGGCCCAACTGCTCGCCCCGCCCGTCGCGGACTTCGCTGCGCTGGGCCTCGCCCGAAAAGACGCTGCCATCGGCGCGGCGATACGGCGTGGTAATGGCCTGAAAGGTGGTGCGCCCCTCTAAGCGGCGGTCAAGGTGGAGGCGGGCCAGCGGTTCGCCAATCAAAGCCGCGCCGTCTAGCCCGAATTGTTCGGTCAGGGCGCGGTTTACCAGCCTGACGCGCCCGGTGTCGTCGGTAAAGGCGGCGGCGTCTTGCATGGCCTGAAAAATCGCCTCGAACTCGGCCCGGTCACGCTCTTGGCGGGCCTGCACCAGCGTCAGGCGGCGATTGATGCGCTCGGTACTCTCGCGGGACTGCACCTGCACGGAGGTGAGCCGGAAGGCCAGCCCGGCCACCACAAGTCCGGCCAAGAGCGTCAGCAAGGGCAAGTTGGCTGCCAAGTCGCGCCCAAAGCCCATCGGCGCACCGTAATTGAGCGTCCACGGCTGCCCCGCCAAAGTCAATTTAGTATCGGCGCGGAACGACAGGGCGGCAGGCAGGGGGCGCGTTTCCAGCCGTTGCCCAGCCAGCATGGTGTTGATACTGAGGCCGTTGGGTGTGCCACCATCGTCCAGCCGAACCAAAAATTCATCGGCGCGGGCCACCAGATAGATGAACCCCATCAGCGTGCGCGTGCCGCCGCCCCCATCCTGAATCGGTTCGTTGCCGGTGGTCTGCATGGCGTCCCACACAGGCAAGATCAGCAGGAATCCGAGGTTGAGAGGGCCGCCCGGCGTGCGCTGCAAATCCACGCGTCCAGTGGCCTGCACAGTGTTGTTCAGGCGGGCCAAATCAAGCGCGGCGCGGCGATCCGGTTCGCTGTACAGGTCAAATCCCCACGCGGCGCGGGTGGCGTCGTTCAGGGGCGACAGCGTGACTACGGGCGCACGCATGGCCTGCGTGGAGGTGCGCGGCGTCACCCGGAATTCGGAGCCTGCCCCGGCCCGAATACCCCGCTCCAGTTCGGCGGTGTCGGCGGCAGGCACCCACGCCGCAAAACCCACCGCCGTCACGCCCGGATAGCGCCGCGTCAGGTCAAGGCGAGTCACGAAATCGTCGAACACAGACGGCAGCACCATGTCCTGATTGCTCATCCAGTAGGCGCGGGTGGCCCGCAACAGGTTCTCGTAATCGCCGATCCGGTTTTTCAGGGCAAAGGTATGGGCCGTCGCCTCTCGCTCGAAACGGGCATCTTGTTGGTCGCGCACAAAGCGGGCGATGGTAGACGCCGTTGCCACCGTCAGCAGCAGCACCAGCAGCAGTACGGCCAACGGAATCATGCGCGAAGTGCGGGCCAACATACTTTGATTCGGCTGCTCGATCAGCGTGTCCTTCACCGACAGCGGTTGGGAACTCCTAGACATGGCTGGCTCTGTCCGGAGAGGCGGGCGCTTGGGCGGCGTGCAGCGCGTCTAAAAATACCCGCACCGGAACGTCTACGCCTGTCCATGCCAAAAAAGCCAACCGCGCTTGGTGGGCCAGCATGCCCAAGCCGTTTTCGGCCCGCAGGCCAGCAGCGCGGGCGTCGCGCATCAGCCGGGTTTCGGCGGGTTTGTAGACCATGTCGTAGATCAGGGCTGATTTGAGCAACGGGGAGAAATCGAAATCTGGTAAAGGGGATTCGTGCGGCGCATTCAGGCCAGCGCTGGAAGCGTTAACGATTAGGCCTACACGCGTCCACGGAATGTTTTCTAAATGACCTGCTAATACCTGAAAGTCGGCATCTGGAACAGTCCAGTTCGCGGCAAGTTGAATAGCTTTTTGGTGCGTGCGGTTATAGATGTACACGTCACGCTCCATCAAAATTAGAGCCGTATAGACCGCTGCTCTGGCTGCGCCGCCTGCACCCAAGACCACGACAGGCAGATCAGATTCGTTAGAACCAGTGCTTCCCGCCCCCAAGTCCGATAAAGCTGAGAACAGTCCGGGTGCGTCAGTGTTGTCGCCCAGCAGCTTGCCTTCTTCCGAAATGATGGTATTCACTGCGCCAATGGCACGCGCCGCGTCAGTCAGGCTATCTAAATACGGCAAGGCAGCTTCCTTGTGCGGCAAGCTCAGATTCGCGCCCAGAATGCCGGGTTGCCTCAGTTCGGCAATGGCTGCGCCCAAGTCGGCGGGGGGCACACGTACAGCCTGATACTCGCCCGCCAAGCCTGCCCAAGCAAAAGCGGCGCGGTGCATGGCCGGAGACAAGGAATGGGCGGCGGGATCTGCATACAAAAAGGCGCGGAGTGCGGCCTGCGCCCCGTCCGGATAGACGCCAGTGAAACTCACGCTTTCAAGTGTATCCCGGCCCGCGCCAGTAGGGTTAGGCGGGGAGGTCAGGCAGCGGGCAGACGCACCGAGTCTAAGCCAGCGTATGCCGCAGCTAAGCCAATTGCGTCTGGCAAGCTCGCCGCCTGTCTTTTACCCTGCATCTATGCTCTCCTTTCTCAGACCCCCCAGCCGACGACTGACCTTCAGCATTCGCTGACCCTCTGCCCAGAAACGTCGCAGAATGTGCGGCGGGACACGCACCCGCCCGCTGCTTCGCCCGACAATAGGGCATCCGAATGACGAACCCACCCCTCTCCTCTCACCCGGCCAAGTCGGGGAGAGACTGCGCCTGTGCGGCGTGCTTGGAGCCAATCTCTTGACAGACAAAAAGCAAGGCCAGATGCCCGAACAGACGCCTGAAACACAGTCGAGCAATGCTCAGATAACCGATGCTCAGAACCAGACTGCGGGCGCACAAGACGGTATACAACAAGGTGGAAGCACGCCTACCACCCCGGCCCCCAGCAATCCGGTGACGGCCACCATCACACTGACCAACCAGCGTCAGGCATTTGCGCTGCTGGGCACAGGCGACGTGAACCTGCGCCGCATGCGCGAACTGACCCGCGCCCGCCTGATCGCACGCGGCGAAACCATCACCATTACGGGGGAAGAAGCCGACGTGGTGGCCGCCGAACGCATGGTCAAAGACGCGCTGGACGTGATACGCGGCGGCGGAGAACTGACGCCCGACAGCCTGCTGCGCTCGGCCCGCCTGAGTGGCGAAGGCCGCAGCCTCGCCGCCGAAACGCAGGTGAACGGCATGAGCCTGCCACGCGGCATCCGGCCCAAAACGCCGGGGCAAAAGGTGTATCTGGAAAAGGTCGAAAAGAGCGATATCGCCTTTGGCATCGGCCCTGCCGGGACGGGCAAAACTTACCTTGCGGTGGCGATGGCCGTTCAGGCCCTCCGCAACAAGAGAGTCAAGCGCATTATCCTGACCCGTCCGGCAGTAGAAGCCGGAGAAAAGCTGGGCTTTTTGCCCGGAGACTTGCAGGCCAAAATCGATCCTTACCTGCGCCCCCTGTACGACGCCCTTCAGGACATGCTGGATCAGGACAAGTTCGAGTCCTACCTGACAAGCGGCGTGATTGAAATTGCACCGCTGGCATTCATGCGTGGTAGGACTTTGAATGATGCTTTCGTCATCCTAGACGAAGCGCAGAACACGACGGGCGAGCAGATGAAGATGTTCTTGACCCGCATGGGCTTCAGCAGCAAGGTGGTGGTGACGGGCGACGTGACCCAGATCGACTTGCCGCGCCATATTTCCAGCGGGTTGGCTGTTGCCAAGCGCGTGCTGAGCAACATCGAAGGCATCGAGTGGCACGAATTTACCGATGTAGACGTGGTGCGTCACCCGTTGGTGGGCCGGATCATCAAGGCCTACGAAGCTGCCGAGAACGCCGAGCAGGACAAGCGGGCCGCCCGCCGGGGCGAATTTGCCAGCATTCCGGAAGTGGACACCGATCCGGTAGGCGCAGACGACTGAGCAAGCGAGTACGTACTAGAGTCATCAAATCAGAAGGCGTTGGCGATAAACTCCCAGCGCCTTTTTTGGGTGTGCAGGACGGGTTTTTTAAGGTCTATTGGAAACTGAGACGACTTTTGTGTAGGGGGCGGGAACGGTTGCCCGGTGGCCCCCTCACCCCGCTGCTTTGCAGCGCCCCTCTCCCACAGGTGGAGAGGGCAAAAACATACGTTCAGGACTCACTTATTTCCTTATGGGTTCCACAGGGAGCAAGGCCAAACCAGCAACGTGATTGCGTTTGACCTTCCTTAGACCCTTCGACCCTAGACCCTTAGACCGCACCCACAGACCGCCCACCACGCCCCAACCTTGCTATGCTCCCCGATGTGATCGACCTGATCGTACAGAAAAAGCCTCCTGCGGGCCTGCGTCCGGCGCTGCGGGCCTCACTGGAAGCGGTCATGGCGCATTTTGAGGTGCAGGAGCGGGAAGTGACGGTGGTGCTGGTGGGCGACCGCGCGATTCGGGCGCTGAAGCTGGAGCATTGGGGCGAGGACGCGCCCACCGACGTACTGAGTTTTCCCGCGTGGGAACCCGGCGACCCGTTTATTCCGCCGATTCTGGGCGACATCATCATCAGCCTCGATACGGCGGCGCGGCAGGCGGGGGCGCGGGGGCATTCGCTGACCCGTGAAGTGGCGCTGCTGGCGAGTCACGGCATGGCGCATCTGGTGGGTCACGACCACCCGCACGCCGATGGATTGGGCTTTGAGGAAGGCGCATCAGGGCCAGAATGGAAAGTCTTCCACGACGCTTGGGACGCGGCCCGCACCGCCCTGCCAGACGGCATCTGACCCCGTGCGGTCTGACGGCTCGGCCCTGAACTTGCGCCGCTGGTGGCGTTCGGCGGGCTTCGCTTGGGCCGGAGTTCGGCATTGTTACCGCTCGCAAGCCAATTTTAGAATTGAAGCGTGGGCTGGGGCGCTGGCGTTGGCTCTGGCGGTGGTGCTGCGTGCGCCGCTGCCGCCTATCCTGCTGTGCTGCACGCTGGTACTGTCGCTAGAGTTGGTGAATACAGCGCTGGAAGCAGTGGTGGATTTAGCCAGTCCTGAAGTGCACCCACTGGCAAAAATAGCCAAAGATGCCGCCGCCGCTGCCGTATTGGTGGCAAGTGGCGGGGCTGTGCTGGTGGGTCTGGTAGTGCTGGGGCCTGCGCTGTGGCGGCTGTTGTAGGCAAAAATAGGTTGCTACGAAGACCAGTTGCACAGCCCATCTCTGTTCCGCACAAAGCGGGGAGCCTTGATAAAGCCTTCTTGGATGGAAGTTGTCCAAGATAAATTTTGTAAGCGCCGCCTTAAGAGCGGATCAACCCCGGAATTCTGACCTTCTGAGGCCCGTGCTATAGTGCTGACTGCTATGGAGCCTCCCAGTTCTGGCTCTGAATCTACGCCCGGTGAACTCCGCCTATGGGCGGGTTTTTTGCTGTGGCAAAGCAGTTTCAAGTTCTACCCTGTGACCTCGCCGTCACCCGAAGACTTTTTCCGGCGTCCGACGCTGCGACCCGGTTGGCCTGACGGCCTGACCCGGAGCAGCGGGCAGCATGTGCCTTGCGGAACGCCGGGGCGCGGCATGGAGCGCGCCCATTCATGAATGACATCCTAGGTATCGTTGCCCTTTTCGTCTTGGTTTTGCTGAACGGGTTTTTTGTGGCCGCCGAATTTGCGCTGGTGTCGGTGCGCCGCACCCGCATTGATCAACTTGTCGAAGAAGGCAACGTGGTGGCCCGCGCCACGCAACGCGCCCTCAAGAGCCTTGATCTCTATATCGCCGCCACGCAGCTCGGCATTACGATGGCTTCTCTGAGCATCGGGTTTGTGGCCGAGCCTGCCATCGAACACTTGATCAGCCCACTGCTGGAGGGGCGATCTTTGTCGGAAGGTCAGATTACGGCGATTTCGTTCGGGGTGGCCTTCACAGTCAGCACCGTGCTGCACATCGTTTTTGGTGAACTTGCCCCCAAAACGTGGGCGCTGCAACGCAGTGAACAAGTGGCCCTGTTGGTCACGCGGCCCCTCTTGGTCTTCACCTTCATCTTCAAATGGGCCATTCGCGGCCTGAACGCACTCGGTAACGGCGTGGTCAGGTTGTTTGGTCTGCGCGGTGTGGTGGGGCATCATACGGCGCACAGTGAAGAAGAAATCCGCATGATCGTGAGTGCCTCCAGTCAGGAAGGCGTGCTGGAGGAAGACGAGAAAGAACTCGTGTACAACGTGTTTGACCTGTCGGATACCACCGTGCGTGAGATCATGACGCCGCGCAACGATATGGTGGCCGTAGACGGCTCTTCGCCGCTGCGGAGGCTCTTGGAAGTCAGCACCGAACACGGCTATTCCCGCGTGCCCGTGTATCACGACATGGCCGACAATATCGTGGGCATCGTGCATACCAGCGACATGCTGCGCCACCTTGACGCGCTAGACGACACCCTGATTGCCGATGTGATGCGCCCCGTGTACTTTGTGCCCGAAGGCATGAAAATTAAGGACTTGCTGGCTAAGATGCGCGACAAGAAGAGCCACCTGAGCATCGTGGTGAACGAGTTCGGCGGGACATCAGGCCTCGTGACGCTGGAAGACGCGTTAGAAGAAATCGTAGGTGAAATCTACGACGAAACCGATGAAGACGAACTGCCCATGATCGAAGTGATTGCGGAAGGCGTGTACCTGATGGACGCCAGCCTGACTGTGGGCGAAGCCGAGGAACGCTTAGGCAGCAACCTAGAAGACGGCGACGGCGAATATGATACTTTGTCGGGCTTCGTGACCAATCATTTCGGAGATATTCCGGAAGTAGGCCAGAGTTTTATTCATGAGGGCTGGGCTTTTACAGTAGAAGAGGCCGACCAACGCCGCGTGGTGCGGGTACGGGTCGAGCGTGCCAGCGAAGAAACCTTGCCCGAAGCCCTTGAGGAGACTGTACGTGAGTGACGCGATTTCGGCGGCCAGAACCCCAGATTTGTCGAGCGACCGCCTCGGCATTGCACCCGACGCTGAACTCCTTGCGGGCGCACAAGCCGCGTTTGCCAAAGCCTACGCGCCCTACAGCAAATTCCGGGTGGGCGCGGCCCTAAGAACCTTGGGCGGGCAAGTCTACCGGGGCGCAAACGTAGAAAACGCCAGCTACGGCTTAGGCCGCTGCGCCGAACAAAGCTCTATTCAGGCCATGGCAACGGCGGGTGGGCGCGACTTTACCGACATCGTGGTGTACTCGGAGGCCACGCCGCCTGCCAGCCCATGCGGAGCCTGCCGCCAAGTGCTGTACGAATTCAGCCCCGACGCCCGAATCGTGTGTGTGAACCCGCACGGCGACATCGTGAGCGGCCTCGTGCGCGACTTTTTGCCCAACGGCTTCCGGCTGGAGCAGAGGGATGACGGGCATGGAGTGGGGACGGAATAAGTAACTAATTCAAGCTAGAGGACGAGAAGGGGCGGCATTCCGCCTCTTTCGCCTTTTGTTGGCTTGAAGCGGTTGGTAGAGTCGTCAGGGTCAATACCTTCAGCGTTGGCAGGCTGTGCCGGATGGTCGTCATGGCGGCAACGTAGGCACCATTAAGGGGAGTGCTGACGGCCACCGATACACACAAGTCAGCTTCGCCTAAACGACTCTTGGACAGCCAGAGCCGCTGCACAACGGATCCCGCTGGCTGAGTGGCTACCGTTCTAACTCCGCCCACCAGATTCCACAGCCGAAGCGTGTTGGCCCCGGCTCCGATCAGATATTTCCCGTCCGCCGTCCACAGAAGTTGGCTCACATCGCCTTTTGCCAGCTTCAGCACAGGCTGACCCGGACGCGCCACACTGGTTTCACAGCCCCCATATTTGCCAATATCCCAGCAAAAGCGCACGGCGGCGGCGCTTCTATTGGGTGCGTACAGGATTTGATCTAAAGTCCACGGATAATCCACGACAGTTTGATCGGTGTTGGCTGGCCCACTGATGATTTGAGGGGGCGAGCCGGGGAACGTGATCTGAGCTTTGGGAACCAACGTGAGAGCGTAGGGGCTGACTGCCGCCAGCAAGAGCGCGAACATGCTGCAAGGTAACCCGTTACTTGCCGTACAACATCCAACTAAAGGGAGTGGGAGAAACCCGTTTCAGGCTCCCCCACTCCCCTTTTTCGCTTATAGCCAACCGCTTAAGCCACCACGCTTTTCCCACTCACTCCTGACCACTGACCACTTACGGCTTTCCTCAGTTGTGCGCGGCGGCCAGTTCCTTGTGCGACTTACCGAATTGCTCGGCTTCGGTGCTGCCTGCGAGTGCAGTGGTGCTGCTCTGGCCGCCGCCTGCCGCCGTTGCCACGAGGTCAAAGTAACCCGTCCCCACTTCACGCTGATGCTTGACGGCGGTGAATCCGCGTGCCTGCGCTGCGAATTCGCGCTCCTGCAACTCCACGAAGGCGCTCATCTGGTTGCGGGCGTAGCCGTAGGCCAGATCGAACATGCTCATATTGAGGCTATGGAAGCCCGCCAGCGTGATGAACTGGAACTTGTAGCCCATCTTGCCCAACTCGACTTGGTACTTGGCGATGGTTTCGTCGTCCAGATTCTTTTTCCAGTTGAAACTGGGCGAGCAGTTGTAGGCCAGCAATTTGCCGGGAAACTGCGCGTGGATGGCCTCGGCAAACTTACGGGCGTCCTCTAGGTTGGGCACACTGGTTTCGCACCAGATCACGTCGGCGTAAGGGGCGTAGGCGAGGGCGCGGCTGATGGCCTGCTCGATACCGGGCTTGACGTGAAAAAAGCCTTCGGGGGTGCGCTCACCCGTCAGAAACGGCTTGTCGTTGTCGTCTATATCGCTGGTCAGCAGGTTGGCGGCGTCGGCGTCGGTGCGGGCAATCAGGACAGTGGGCACGCCGGACACGTCGGCGGCGAGGCGGGCGGCGTTGAGGGTGCGAATGAACTGGCTGGTGGGCACCAGAACTTTGCCGCCCAAGTGTCCGCACTTCTTCTCGCTCGCCAGTTGGTCTTCAAAATGCACGCCCGCCGCGCCCGCTTCGATCATGGCTTTCATCAGCTCGAAGGCGTTCAGAGGACCACCAAATCCAGCTTCAGCATCAGCCACGATGGGCGCGAAATAGTCGATATCGTCCTTGCCCTCGCTGTGCTGAATCTGGTCGGCGCGGCGCAGGGTGTTGTTGATGCGCTTGACCACGTCGGGCACGCTGCTGGCGGGGTACAAGCTCTGATCAGGGTACATCTGGCCTGCGTTGTTGGCGTCTCCGGCCACCTGCCAGCCGCTCAGGTAGATGGCTTTCAGGCCCGCTTTGACCTGCTGCATCGCCTGATTCCCGGTCAGTGCGCCGAGGGCGTTCACAAAGGGTTCCTCGGCCATTAAGCGCCACAGCTTTTGCGCCCCGTGCTTGGCAAGCGTGTACTCGATGGGCAGGCTGCCGCGCAACTTAACCACGTCGTCCGCGCTGAAATTGCGCTTGATGCCTTGCCAGCGGCCTTCAGTCTTCCAAGTCTTGTCCAAAATTTCGGCGTGCGTGCGCGGGCTGTGTGCGTCGTGGGTCATGGCGGCTCCTCGGGTGGGTCGAATCGGGTGTGAAAAGGTTGCCTCTGCGTTGCCGGAGAGGTGGGAACTTGGGTGGTGCTGGGGCGCTGTGGCCCGGTCTTGAATAAGTGCATTGTGCGGCGGGCACATGGGGCTGGGGGGTGGTGTACTTGGGACGCGGAGAGGTACACCACTGCGGCAGGTACACCAGCAGGGATGTCTAAGGGTCGAAGGGTCTTAGTAATACAGTTGCAGTTGAGAGCGTTAGATTGAAGCATGTCGAGCTCTTCGCCTCTGGCTCAACCTCGTCAATGGTGGGCTGACCTCCACGTGCTCCACCAACGGATTGCGCCCCGGTTCACCCGCAGTGAACAACGTCAGCGGGCCCTCGCGTACTTGCAAGCCCTCCTCAGCCCGATTGAGCGCAAGAACGGCTGGCAGATCGCCGAGCAGATCGGTGAGCGCACGCCCTTCGGCGTGCAGCGCTTGTTGTCCACGGCGCAGTGGGATGCGGAGGTCGTTCGTGACGACCTCCGCGAGTACGTACTCAAGCACCTTCAGACCCCCGAAGCGGTGCTGATCCTCGATGAAACCGGCTTTCTCAAGAAAGGCACGCAATCCGCTGGTGTCCAACGGCAGTACAGCGGCACTGCTGGGCGAGTTGAAAACTGTCAAATTGGGGTCTTCCTCGCCTACGCCACGCCTCATGGCACGGCCCTGATCGACCGCGAGCTCTTTTTGCCCAAAAGCTGGGTGGATGATCCTGCCCGGTGTGCAGCGGCTCAGATTCCTGAGACTGTTGGGGCCGCGACCAAGCCACAACTCGCGCTCGCCATGGTTGAGCGGGCTTTTACAGGCGGCGTGCACGCCGCCTGGGTCACTGGCGATGCGGTGTATTCGGCGTCCAACGTCCGTAGCTTCCTCGAACAGCGTCAGCAACCGTATGTCTTGGCCGTGGCGTCGAATTGCTCTGTGTGGACTTGGGACCAGTCTGGTCCCAAGCAAACCCAGGTGGCCGATGTCGCTCAGCAGTTTGAGCCGGATCAGTGGCAGACCTGGAGTGCCGGTTCCGGGAGCAAGGGAGACCGCCTCTTTGAGTGGGCTTGGGTCAGTGTCACCCAGTTGATGGGTCCCGCCGTGTCGGCAGGACTCGGGCCGATCCTGCCCGCTGGATTCGAGCGTTGGGTGCTCGTCCGTCGCTCGCTCAAAGACCCCACAGACCTCGCGTATTACCTGGCCTTCGCACCCTCCAGCACGACCTTGTCAGAGGTTGTGCTGGCCGCTGGATCACGCTGGGCAATAGAAGTGGCCTTTGAGATGGCCAAGGGTGAGGTGGGGTTGGATCACTATGAAGTGCGCTCGTGGGTGGGCTGGTACCGACATATCACGCTCGCCATGTTGGCCCACGCTTTCCTGACCGTGGTCACCGCCCACGAAAAAAAGGGGGGGCTGTCAACGACCCTGAGTTGATTCCATTGACGGTTCCTGAGGTGCGCCGTCTGTTGCGCTTGGTTCTCCCGCACCACCAGCTCACCCGGCGGGTCTGGGAATGGTCGGGCTGGCGAAGACGCCACCAGGCACGAGCCCAACGGTGTCATCGCCAACGTCAACAACGCTGGCTCTCCGCCCACTAACTGCAACTGTAGTATTAGCTCGACTTTGGCCATTGAGGAGTGTCAGGCGGCATAGCAGAGCGCATCTGTGAGGCGCTCAATGAACTCAAGTGGGACTTGAACCATTTCGCGTTCTGGTGCAGATGTGCGAAAAGTCGGCACCTTCCACAAGGCTCGCCGAACTTCGGCGAGCGCATCAACGAAGGTCGGCAGGGTCTTGTCATACCAAGCGGCTCGACGAACCCAGACGTCATGACTCTTCCAGCGTTCGTGGGCCATCAGGGTGACGAGAGAGAACAGCCCCAGCAACGCTGGGGTTGTTCTGGCAATGGCGAGGTCAGTCCATTGCCGCTGCGTTTCCACGCCCAGGTGAGCCCGAACCTCTTCAACGGTGACTTCAAGCTGCCAACGCTGCACAAAGTGCTCCAGGATCTGGATGGGGGTCTGCAAAAGATCCGTACACAGCAGCGCTTGAGTGGAGCATCTCCCTTTGGGATCACGGATCAGCGCCCAGCGCACCGGAAGGGGTGGGAGACCGGTGTGATACCAGACCGCGGTTCGAGAAACGATCTCGACCTCGCGGCGGTTCTCCCCATACCAGCAGCCCACCTGGACGCGCTCCCAGCGCGTCTCTGGATCTTGAAGCAGGGAGGCCAGGGTTGGGAGGCGGTTGCCTTTCAGCCGGGGCCGGCCCATCTGGCCGGCCCCGCGTTCTGATGCGGGGTCGTAGAGAGCTGCATCCAAGCGAAGACGGGTGATGACCGTGATCGGCTGGCCCTGCTGGAGGTCATGGAGCCAAGCAATACTGGCATACGCGCCGTCTGCCACCACGATCAGTGGCCGTCCAGGACACCACCGCTGTACCAAGCGCAGCATCCGCCGAGCCCAGTCGGTCAAGGTCTTGTGCCGGTGACCGCGTTCTTCGTGGTACCGCTGTGACGGCACCAGTGCCGTCAGGAATGGCAGCGCCCAGATGCGATGGGCCCAGGGAATGGGGGTCAGCAGCATCAAGCTCAGCCAGCGGAGCCCGCTGGCTTTGACGAAATGCCCGTGGCTGGACCGTACTGGATCCCGGTAAATGCCCTTGGCACTGATCTTGGCTCCAGTGCGTCGTTCTATGGTGTCGTCCAAACCGAGGACGAGCGGCCCTGAGGGCACCAAGGCCATCAGCAGTAGACCGAGCAGCACGCGACTGGCTTGGAGACTGGACCAGCGCGCCCGATTCAAAAGGCGGTGAAACGTCCCGAACCTCGGATCGTCTGCCAAACCGAGCACCCGCAACGCCGCGGTCACTGTCCGTTTTCCAGGAGAGAGTAGCGCCCCGACCACCAAGAGTTGCACCTGCGGCCAGATGCGCGCCGAGAATAACGGAGCGAATCCTTCCAGAACCGCAGTGAACCACTTCGGAAGCCGTGTCATGCTCAAGTTTGACAGAGGGAGCAGTAGGCTGCTCCCTCTGTCAATGGCTAAAGTCCAGCTGAGAGCCTGTCTGGAAAGCTGAGAATCAGGTAGGAACTGCGTTCTGCTGGGCAAAAGCAGCGAGTCTGCGAATCATACGACGGATGAAGGAGAGCTGGATGAATGCCTCGGTCGTCTCGGGCAGGAGGTCGTATTCACGGTTGAGTCGACGGTCAACGGACAGCCACGCGAAGCTGCGCTCCACCACCCAGCGCTTCTTGATCACCACGAAGCCGCGGTGCCCACGAAAGGTGTTGATCTGCTGCTCGGTCAGTTCCTGGCCCTTTGGGAGCCACTACCCACGGGTATTGGCGTCGGAGCGCTGCGAGGGTCTCCACAGTGTAACCGAGGGTCGTGTTGACCCAGCCTTCCCATTTGCCTTTGTCTCCACCGTCGGCAAAGAGGTGGAGTTTCATGTGGGGCTGGTGCTGACGCAACTCCTGCAGGAGTTGCTGGCTGCCTTCTCGGTCGGTGATGTGTGCGGGTAGAACCTTGACCCGGAGTAGGAGGCCCAGGGTATCGACGATCAGATGATGTGTTCGTCCGTTGACTTTCTGGCCACCGTCGTAACCTCGGACCCCCCTTTTTGCGAGGTTTTCACGCTCCTCGAGTCGACGATTCCAGCGCTGGGTACCGCATTTCTCCCCTCTGCTTCGCGCACCTGAGCTCGGAGGGCATCATTCATGCCCTCCCACAGCCCGCTCTGCTTCCATTGTCGAAAAGAGTCATACACCGTCTTCCAGTGGGGAAAATCAACGGGCAACAAGCGCCAGGACACCCCACCTCGTTTCACGGAGAAGATCTCATCCATGCTGTCGCGGCGAGCGATATGAGCGGGACGCCCACCGGGTTTTGGCGCAGGAATGAGGGGTTCGAGCAGCCCCCACTCGGCATCGCTGGTGTCCGTGGAATACGTTCGCGCACGCATGAAAAAATTGTATAATCTCTCAAAACCCCCTGCAACCACGCTTTCCAGACAGTCTCTTATACGGGATTAAACTGAGTTCCAACGATGAGACCTGCCTTGCTGTTTCCGCATCAGACGTCCGACGAGTTGGAGTTGGCCTATCGCCAAGCCGAGCGAGCGGTGGAGCGCTCCCGCTGGCACATCTTGTGGCTGAAAAGCAAAGGGCTAACGATTCCAGAGATCAAAGCGGTCACGAGTTTTTCGCGCACGACGATCAGCACGTTGGTTCGGGCGTATAACGCCGGTGGACCAGCGCTGGTCGTGGACAAACGGCGTTGGAATACATCGGCTCCTGCGCTCAATGCGGAGCAGCAAGAGCAGTTGTTTCAAGTGCTTCAGAGGCCACCCGAAGCGGGTGGCCTCTGGACGAGTCAGAAAGTCCAAGGCTATGTCCATGAGCAGTGGGCAGTCGAGATGACGTCGGTGTGTGCTTGGGGGTGCTTGAGGAAGCTGGGGTTCACAGTGCAAGTGCCGCGCCCAACTCATGTTCAGGCGGCGACCCCAGAGGAACAGGCGATCTGGATAAAAAAGTCCAAGCGGCCCTGAGCACGGCCCGTGCCGCGTACCCTGAAAAACAGGTGCGGTTGTGGGTGCAGGATGAAGGGCGCTTCGGTCTGAAACCCGTCTTGAAGCGCCTCTGGGCGCTTCGAGGGCAGCGGCCCGTCATCGCTCAGCGTCGTCAATATCAGTGGCTCTATACCTACATCTTTGTTGAACCCCAGACCGGACAGAGCGACTTCTTGATCCTGCCGAGTGTCAGCATTCCTCTGATGCACGTCGCGCTGGACGAGTTCAGCCGGTTGATTGATCCACATCAGCAGCAACTGATCGTCGTCTTGCTCGATCAGGCGGGCTGGCACACCAGCCAAAAACTCAAGGTGCCCGCCAATCTGTTCTTGCTCCCGTTTCCGGCGTATACGCCGGAACTGTCCCCCGCTGAACCGATGGTGACCAAGCTCAAACTGCCCATCGCCAACCAGACCCTCAACACCCTTCAAGAGGTGGAGGATTTGATCGCCGCAGAGTGTGTCCGGCTCCAACGCAATCCCGAAGAAGTCAAATCGCTGACCCTTTTCCCCTGGATTAAACATGTTCTGGACTCATTTTAGTTTGGTATAAGGAAGGTCAAGGGCGACACCAGTGAAACTCTGTATTGCCCAATCCAGAGACAAAAAAACCGCCCCGAAGGACGGCACTAAAGTTGAATCTGCAAGGGTAAGCTCTAGCTGTCGCCGCCCAGCCACGCGGCCAGTTCTGCTTCAAACTTCGCGTGCTGCTCGTGGTGATACAAGATGCCGTGAAAGCCGTAAGCGTTGGCGGCGTCTATGTTTTCCTGCACGTCATCTACAAAAGCGACGGCCCCAGCGGGGTGCTGCATGGCCCGTTCCAGTGCCTCGAAGGAATCGGGGTGCGGTTTCTTCTGGCCCAATTCATTGCTGAACACCAAGGCGTCGAACCGGGCGAAGCGGGGATCGCGGCGCAGATGATCGCTGACGACAGGGTAGTTGTTGCTAAGTAAGCCCACGCGCACGCCCGCAGGCAGGGCCGCGAGGCTGGTGTACATGGGCAAATTGTCCAAAATACTGCCCAAATACAGCGCCTCGAACTCGGCATACGGCATCTGCACGCCCGTTTCCTCTTGCATCACCGTCCAGAAGTGGGGCAGTGTCCACGCGCCGACTTCCAGTTGCCGCACATGCCGGAAATAGCTTTCGCAGACTTTTTCCACTTCTACGCCGCTGCGGTCGGCCACATTCTGAGTCGAGCGGCCATCGAAGGTGCCAATCGTGAAGACGCCGCCCCAATCGAAGGCGACGTGGCGGGCGGGGGTGGGGGCAGGATCGGTCATGGGCCGCACTATGCCGCAGGGCGGGCGGTGGGGCAGGCGGGCTGTTCAGATGGGAGGCGAGTTGAGGAGAGACTCAGGCCCGTTCGCCTTCATCCGGAACAACGTCTAGTAGCAATCCCCGGCGCGTCCATGCCGCGACATTCAGGGCGTATACCGCTTGCCATGCTTTTCCCCAGCCCTCGGCGGCATTCTCGGTGGGAGTCAGTTTTTGGCCGCGCCCATGCCTCAGCACATGCGCCCGGTGCGCGTCCAGCAGGGCAGCGGCGGTCAGGGCGGGATGCCTGTGCAGGTCTATTTGCTCGCTGAGGGTTGGGGTGGGCGGTTGCGGAGCGGCGGTGGTGAGCACGCAGGCGACGCCGCTGGCCCGATCTTTGAGCCAAGTGACCGCCTGAACAAACGGCGGCGGCGTTTGCCCGTGCGGACTGTGGGTGGTGTCGGGCGTTTCGCTCCAGCGCAGGGCCAGCGCCGTATCGGGTTCCAGCAGGTAGGCCCGTTGATGCCGCGCTCCACTGATAAGCGGCGCGTACTGCACGCCGAGTTTCTGTGCCCCCAGTGCGCGGAGGGCGGCGTCTTCGGCAGCCAGCGCCCGCGTCTGCTCTGGCGAAGCGCCCCACCCACTTTCCGGCAAGGGCGTAAAAGTTAGGGTGGTCTGAATATCTGGCCCCGCCAGAGTTCGGCCTTCTAGCCGTGCCCGGCTCACATCGGGCAGCACCGACTGGGCACCGTTGACGCCGTAAAGAACCTGAAGTTCCTCGGCAGTCAACGCGGCCAAATTGAGTCGGGCGGGCACACCGGTCAGGATAGCGTGTACGGCCAACATATTGAGTCAGCTGGATGGGGGCCGAATTCCCCCAGCGGCGGCCCTCTCACCTCGCCCGCTTATACTTTTCTGATGATCAATCCGGCAAATGGAGACACGAGTTATGCAGAAGGAGTCGCGGCGATTGTGCGCCTACTCCGCGCTCACAGCGGTCCAGTGGTGATTTTGGCCCACGAAGGCCCGGATGGAGACGCCCTTGGCAGTGTGCTGGGGCTGGCGCGGGCGCTGCGGAGCCTCGGCAAACAGGTGATCGCGCCGATGGACGTGCCGCGCTACCTGTCGTTTTTGCCCGAACCCGGAGAACTGAGCGCCCCGCTGGGATCTTGGCCCGAAAACGCGCTGGCCGTCGTGCTGGACGTAGACAACAACGATCCTTCACGGGTGGCCGGGGCCGACTTGAGCGTGTTTACGGGGCCAGTCATCAACATTGACCATCACGGCACCAACCGCAGGCAGGCCACCGCCCTGCTGGTAGACCCGGCCCGCCCCGCCGCCGCCATGATGGTGGCCGACGTACTAGAGGCGCTGAACATCACATGGACTGAAGCGATGGCCACTCCGCTGATGCTGGGCCTGAATACCGATACCGGCTCTTTCCGCTTCAACAGCGTCACGCCCGAAACCTTCGAGTGCGCGGCCCGCCTGCTGGCACACGGCGCACGCTTGGGCTGGATCAACGATTCTATGGCCCAAAATCCGCGCACCTACTACCTGCTGCTGCGCGAGGTACTGGGTACGATGGAGTTTTTGCACGGCGGGCGCGTGGTGCTGGCCCGCGTAGACGACGCCATGCTAGAGCGGGCCGGAGGCAATTGGGAAGATGTGGAATCCTACGTGGGCATGCTCCGCGCCTCGGAGGGAGCAGAGTTGGCCGTGATGGTCAAAGATTTTGGCGAGCGCGTGAAGCTGTCGCTGCGTTCTCGCGGCAAGGTGAGTGCCCAGAATATCGCGGTGGCGTTGGGTGGCGGCGGCCATGTGCCCGCAGCAGGCGCGACGGTGGCCGAGCCTTACGCGGCAGTACGCCCACAGTTGGACGCGGCCATTGGGGCGGAGTTGGCGCGGGCAGATGGAACGGGGGCAGTGTTTGTCTAAGGGTCTAAGGGAGGGCAATCGCTGAGGCTCACTCCCCTCACCCCGCTGCTGTGCAGCGCCCCTCTCTGCTGCGCAGCTCTGCGAGTCCCACAAGGGGCGAAGGCTAAAAGCAAGGGCAAGAATCTGAGGCTGTTTGCTCCCTCTCCCCTTGCGGGGGAGGGCCGGGGAGGGGGTGAGAGAGCCTCAGCGATTGCCCTTCCCCCCCACCTTATCCCCCAGCACTGCATCAATCCCAGCATTGATCCATGCGAAGGCGCGGCGGGTATTGGGCATGGTGTAGCTCTGGTCAGCCCCGTGCTGCATGAAGGCGTACACCAGATGCCGCCCGTCTTTGGTCTGCACGTAGCCGCTGTAGGTCAGGATGCCCCAGCCGTTGCCGCCTTTGCCGCCAAACCACGCCACATTGCCCCGCTGTTGTACCTTGAGGGCAGAACGGCCAAAGCCTTGCGCCATCACTTCACGCTGCCATTTTTGGGCGCGGGGCGAGAGGCCGGATTTCAGGAATTCGGAGGCCAGCAGGGTGCCCAGTTCGTAGGGCGTGCTGAGGTTATGCGCCCGCAGATCGTCGTTGCGGTTATAGCGGGTCTCAAAGTAATCGTTGAGTTTGCGCTGTACATAGTCGGCGCGGTACTGGCGGGCGTCGGTGTCTATTTGGGCGGCGAGTTTGGCCCGGTCTGGGCCGCGTGCACCTGCCCAGCGGGTGGTGCCGTTGTAGGTGTCCGACAAGCCCGATTGGGCCACCCACCAATCCCGCGTGGGCAAGATCAGGCGCGTGTGGCATAGGCCCAGATCATCGGCCACTGCCTGCACGCTTTGCAGCCCCACCCGGCGGTGCAGGATGTCGGTGGCGGTGTTGTCACTCTTTTGGATCATGCGAACCGACAGGTCTTTTATGGTGGTTCCGTCGTAAGGATAGCCGCCGAGGCTCTGATTGTCGCGGGTCACGTCGAATCGTTCGGTGGGCGTGAGGGTTCCGGCGTCGAACTGACGCAGCAGCGCCCACAGCACCGCCTGCTTATACGTACTAGCGAGCGGAAACACACTGTCTGGATTGGTGGCGACGGCCCGAATCGGCGCGAGGGTCACAGGGTCTATCTGGGCCACCCACAGGCCTAAGCGCCCGCTGAGGGGAAAGGGCGGTGCGGGGGCTTTGGCAACGGCAGGCGCGGCGTCTAGGCAGCCGTTGGGCAGGCGCAACACGCCCAATTCCACACGGCCTGCGGGCGTAATGACCACCCGTTTCAGGCTCACATTTTGTTCGGTGCTGGGGGCGTTTCGGCAAGCACTCAGCAGGAGCAGCAGGCCCAAGCCCCAGCGGGCAGGGGCGAGCAGAGAATTGCGGCTCACATTCAGGCGTTCAGGGGTTCCAGCGTCGCGCCCACCGTGCCGGGGCCAGCGTGCGTGCCCACCACTGCGCCGATAGTGTGATCGCCCAGATCGTCGAATTTGAGATCGCCGAGGCCACAGCGCACTTCGCGGATGTACTCCTCGCCGCCCACCGTCGCCATAAACGATACCCGCGCCCCGCCGTGCTGTGCAACATACTTACGGACATGATCCATGATGTCCTGCATGGCTTTTTTGTGACCGCGCACGCGCCCGCCGGATTCTACTTTGCCGCCTTTCACCACCAAAATAGGCTTGATGTTCAGCAGGCCACCTAGCAAAGCCTGTGCGCCGCCAATGCGCCCGTTGATCCGCAAAAAATCCAGCGTATCTACCGTAAAACGGATGTCGGCCACCGCGCCCACACGCTCCAGTTCGGCCACGATTTCCGGCACGCTTTTGCCCGCTTTAGCCAGTTCTGCGGCGCGAATGGCCCGCATCCCGAGGCCCATGCTGACCGACTTGCTGTCCAGTACCGTCACTTTGTTGCCAAATTCCTGCGCGGCCAAGCGTGCGCTGCCCACCGTGCCCGACAGTTGCCCGCTGATATGCACGCTCAGCACCTCGTCGGCGGTTTCCAGCGCTTTGCGGTACACCTCGCCAAATTCGGCGGGGCTGGGCTGCGACGTGCTGGGCGTTTTCTTGCCCGCTTTCAGGCCTGCAAACAGTTCGGCGGGCTTCAGGTCTATGCCGTCGCGGTGCATTTTGCCGTCAAACAGCACGTACAGGGGCACGCTGGTCAGGCCGTGTTGCTCGCACAGTTGCGGGCTGAGGTCACTCGTGGAGTCGGTGACGATGGCAATGGTCATGGCCTGATAGTAGCGTGACTCAACCATAACTATGGCGCGGCGGGGTGATGCTCAGATCAGCCCCGCCGCGAACCATCAGATTGAAACCTAGATCAAGAATTCAATCCTTTTTCTTGGGAACCCACTTTTTGCGTGCGCCCGTTTCTGGGGCAGATTCTGCCGGGGCACTCGTCGCCTGTGCGCCTTCCTCCAGCGCCCCCCTCTCGAGCACATTCTCGCCCACCTGCTCCAATTTGATGTGTTCAGTGATGGGAGCAAGATTTTCTACGGCGTCGGCACTGGGTTCAGCGGCAGCTTTGGCTTTCGGCTGCCATTTGGGGCGGGCAGATTCGGTCGGCAGAGGTTCCACAGCGGCGGGCGCGGCGGCTTCGGCCTGTACTTGTTGCGTCTGCACTAGCGGGGCAATATCGGGAACGGGTGCGGCTGGAGCGGAAGCCGCCGCTTTAGGCGTCCACTTCTTGCGTTCCGGGGTGGCAGCTTCGGGGCTTGGGGCTGGGCTGGATTCGGACTGAGCGGGCTGCACAGGTTCGGCGCTCTGAACGGGCACAGCTTGGGCCGGGGCCGCACCCTTCGGCGTCCACTTCTTCCGCTCACCTGTGGGGCTGGCCTCTGCTGGAGCAGGCTCAAATGGGGTGACTTCAACAGCGGCAGCGACTTTAACCACACTTTCAGCTGCGGCGGCAGAAGCTTTGGGCTTCCAAGCTTTGCGGGCGGGTGCGGCGTCTGTGGTGGGTTCGGTGACCGTTTGAACCGGTGCGGCGGCCTGCGGCTGGACTGCTTGAGTCTGAACGGCTTCGGTCACAGGTGCGGGACTGACATCATCGCCGGACTTGGCATCTGCACCTTTGGGTTTCCAAGTTTTGCGTGCAGGGGCAGCAACGGCGGGTTCGCTGGCGCTGAGTGCTTCCGCCGCGACTGGGGCCGGATTCACGTCGTCCACTGCTTGAACAGCGTCTCCCCCACTCTTAGGCTTCCACGCTTTGCGAGCGCTCGGTGCGGCCTGAACCTGTTCCGGCTGTACCAATTCTGGGTGCGCCGCCTGCGCTTCGGGATGGGTTCCGGCGTTGGAGGTCGGGCTGCCGGGTTGTGCGTTCACGATATCGGCAGCAGTTTCGCCCACCACAGCGGCGGGAGCGTCAGCCGCAGGCAGTTCGCCCGTGCGTTCCATCGGCAATTCGGCATTGGGTACAGCAACGGGTTCTGATACAGCAGGCTGTGTCGTCGGCGCAAATCCGCCTGCCTTCTGAACGCTCTCGAACATCAATTCAGCCACGTCCTTCACCACGATGTCGTCGCGCTTCTGCTTTTCGGGTGTGGAATTCATCATAGATTTGCAGAACGGGCAGCCCACCGCCAGCACCTTACCCGCCGCTGCATTTTCTTTGGCCCCATCAAGGCGGGCCTGAATCTCACGGAAGCGGTTGTCGCTGATGCGCTCGCGGCCCTCTTCCTCTTCTTTCCAGAACTGTGCTCCGCCCGCGCCGCAGCAAAACGAATTGTCACGGCTGCGTTCCAGCTCCAGCACTTCGCCCGCCATCTGGGAGATCAGGGCGCGGGGCGCGTCGTACACGCCGTTATGGCGGCCCAAGTAGCAGGGATCGTGGTAGGTCACGTTCTGATCAAGTTGTGCCAGTGGCAGTTTGCCAGCGGCCACCAACGTTTCCAGATATTCGGTGTGATGAACCGTGCGGTAGTCGCCGCCCAACTGTTTGTACTCGTGCCCGATGGCGTTCATGCAGTGCGGGCAGGTGGCGACGATCAGTTTGGGGCGCATACTGTTCAGCGTTTCCACGTTCTCTTGCGCCAGTGTTTGATACAAAAATTCGTTTCCGGCGCGGCGGGCACTGTCTCCGGTGCAGGCTTCCTTTTTGCCCAGTACCGCGTAATTGATGCCCGCTTTATCCAGCAGTTGCACAAAGCTGCGGGCCACTTTCTGGGCACCGGGATCGTAGCTGGCCGCACAGCCCACCCAGTAGATCACGTCTGGTTCGGGGTTTTCATCAATGGTGGGCACCTTCAGTCCCTCGGCCCATTCCATACGCTTGTCGCGGGAAATGCCCCAAGGGTTGCTGGTGCGCTCCATGCCCCGGAAGGCGGTCTGCAACTGTGGCGGGAATTCTCCGGCCACCATGACCTGATGGCGGCGAATGTCGATGATGTCCAGCATTTGCTCGTCCTGCACGGGGCAGACCTGCATACACGCGCCGCAGGTGGTACAGGCCCAGACGCTTTCCTCGTTGATGGCAAATTCCAAGAGTGGGTGCGCGGTACTTGCGCCCGACTCGAAGGACGTTGGCCGCAGCGTGAACGGGCTGGGGTGAGGTGCGCCCGCCGGAGCCGCCAAGCTCTGCGCGGCCAGACTTAAGGTCGTCGGCCCGCCCGCGAGTACGCTATTAGACGGTTGCACACGGGGGCCGCCCGTGAGGACATTCAATTCCATGCGCTTGTTGATTTCCAGCGCGGCGGGACTCAGCGCCTTGCCGGTGGCGTTGGCGGGGCACACATCCTGACAGCGGTTGCACTGAATACAGGCGTAGGCATCCAGTAGACGCGGCCATTCCAAATCTTCCAGTTTTTCCGCGCCCAGCCGGGGTTCGTCGGCTTCCATCGCGGCTTCCAGACCCTTCATGGGGGGCAGCACGCCGCTCTTTGCCTCGCGCTTGAGGGCGTAATTCAGGGGGGCCATAAAAATGTGAATGTGCTTGGTGTACGGAAAGTAGGCGAGGAAGGCCAGCACGCTGCCGAGTGCGCCCCAGTAGCCAAAGATGCGCCAGCCTTCCAACGCGGATTCGGATGCGCCGCCAAACAGGACACGGCCCAGCGCAGAGGAAACGGGTTGGAACCCGTCAAACCGTCCGAACTCGCGGGCTTCTTCCACCATTTTGGCGGAGTTGCCTAAGATTCGGCTGCCGACATGGAAGAAAATAAAGGCGGATACGAACAGGCTGTCGCGCAGGATGTAGTTTTGCTTGAGCAGCGGGTGCAGCAGCGTCTTTTCGGTGAAGCGGAAGTCGCGTTTGCTGGGCGTATACAGGCGGCGAATGACCAGACTGACCACGCCGAACAGCACCAGAAAGCTGAGAATGTCGGCCAGCAGGTTGTACACGGCCCCCAGCGGCTTGCTGGACAGAATGCTGAAATGGAAGTAGCCTTCCAAGCCGTCTATCACGTTGACGAGCAGGTAGAACACGAAGCCGTAGAAAATAAAGCTGTGCAGCACGCTGATAACGGTGCGGCGGCGGAAGGTGCGCTCCTGCGTCAGCGAGGTTCGGACGGCGTAGGCGATGCGCTGGCCCAGCCGATCAAAGCGGGCTTCGTTGGAGGGCGCACCCCGGCGAACGCGCAGATAGAGGCGGTAAAAGCCCCACACGCCGTAGCTTCCGGCAATCAGGGCAAAGATGAAAAACAGGATTTTGTGGATGTCGGGCAGCACAGGCAGGGCCTCCGGGCAGGGATTACGGATGGGGAGAATGTGGGAGCGGAATATTGAACTGAGTCAAAGTATAACGGGGTCGGCGGCCCAGTATTCTGTTTGGTTGGGATTGGCCGGGAACGCGTGCTACACGGAGAGGAGAGAAAGCCAGCATACGCCTCTGCCCCCGCCCTGATGGTTCTCCGGGTTGCCGTAGCCCACTGACCATCCGGCAAGAATCCGGCCCGCGCGCTACGCTCAAGCTCTGCGGCGTGTTCGGCTGCCGCGCCCGTCCCGTGAGCTTTTCCCACAACCCAAGTCCCACATCCCAAAGGAGCACTGCCTTGAGCCTCACCCCCACCGAACTGCAAACCTACCTCGCCGCCCTCACACGCGGCCAATTGAAACTTGCCACCATGATCTGGGGGCCTCCCGGCGTGGGCAAAAGCAGCGTGGTGGCGCAGGTGGCGCGGGCGCACAACCTCGATTTTGTGGATGTGCGGCTGTCCCAGTTGGCCCCCACCGACCTTCGCGGGCTACCTGTACCGCAAGCTGACCCAGAGGGCAACGGCGGAATCAGCCGCTGGTTTCCGCCCGAATTCCTGCCGCGTGGAGGCAACGGCATCCTGTTTTTGGATGAAGTGAACATGGCCCCGCCGACGATGCAGGGCATGGCGCAACAACTGATCCTAGATCGGCGCGTGGGCAGCTACGAACTGCCCGATGGCTGGTTCGTGTGGGCAGCGGGCAACCGCAAGGAAGACCGCGCTAGCGTGTTCGACATGCCCGCGCCGCTTGCCAACCGTTTCCTTCACCTGACCGTGCGGCCCGATTTTGATGCGTGGCGGGCCTACGCTTTGGGCCGCAGCCTGCACGAACACGTTATCGCCTTCCTGACCTTCCGGCCCGAATTGCTGCACCGCCTCGATCCCCAGCAACCCGCGTGGCCTAGCCCGCGCTCTTGGGAAATGGCCGCGCACCTGCACCGCGCTGGGCTGGACGTGTCTCCCGCGATTGGCGAAGCTGCCGGGGCCGAGTTCAGCGCCTTCGTGCGCCTGTTCGAGCAGTTGCCCGACTTGGGCACGGTGCTGAACGGGCAGGGCAGCGGCCTGAAATTGCCCGACGAACCCAGCGTGCGTTACGCCGCCGTAGTGGGTCTGGCGGCCCGTGCCGCCGATGCAGACGAGGCTTACCACGCCTTCCGCTGGCTCAGTGAGTCGGCTGGCCCGGAGTGGCTGCAATTGTATGTGGCGACCCTCGTGACCAAATTTCAGGCGATTGGGCAACTGGGCGAACTGGCCGGATTACTGGGCCGCGATGAGCGGTTGGCGGAACTGGTGGCCGGAACGTTGGCGCTGAGCGAGGGAGCGTAGTGGAACGGAGAGGGTGGATCGTGGATCGTGGGTTGATCTTTGACGACGATCCACGATCCACGATCTCCCTATTCAACCCACTGGGAACACCATGACGCCGCCCCCAGACTTCCAACGCCTGATCTCCGGCTCCCGCCTCCGCATTCGCAACAAGTCCGCCTTTTTTGCCACGCTGCTGCTGCACGCCGAATTTGTGCCCTCGCAGGAAGTGGCCGCCGCAGGCACAGACGGCGAGCGGGTGTATGTGAATCCCGAAGTGGCCGCCAACCTGCCGCCCGATGTGCTTGACGGCCTTTTGCTGCACGAGGTCTTGCACGCTGCCCTGTCGCATGTGCAGCGGCGCGGCCCCCGTGAGAAAAAACGCTGGAACCGGGCCGCCGACCTGATCGTGAACGGCATGGTCACGGCGGCGGGGTTGCCTGTGCCGCCGCAGAGTTCGGGGGCACAAGCGCCGCAAGACGAGCATCTGGAAAAACTGAGCGTAGAAGAGGTGTATACATCGCTGGAAGGCGAGGAACATCCCGGAGACGAAGACAGCGACGACTTGCTGGACGGCCCACCCGGAGACGCTCCCCCGAAGAACGGTAAGCCGGGCCAAGCGGCAGCCAAGCAATGGTCACAGGCCTTGGCGCAGGCCCGCAGCGTGGACGCCATGA
The DNA here is from genome assembly GCF_004801315.1 of Deinococcus sp. Arct2-2. Taxonomy (GTDB): domain Bacteria; phylum Deinococcota; class Deinococci; order Deinococcales; family Deinococcaceae; genus Deinococcus. The sequence continues at coordinate 6,454 of NZ_SSNW01000031.1, read as the reverse complement.
GCGGCGGCAAGGGCGACGATCCGCTGGGAATGCACCGCGAACTGATGCGGCTGGCCCCAGCACGGCTGGACTGGCGGGCGCACCTGTGGCGCTTTTTGGCCCGCACTCCGGTTGATTTTGGAGGCTTTGACCGCCGCTTCGTGGGGCGCGGCCTGTATTTAGAGGCGCTGGACGACGAAAGCCTGAGTGCATTGGTGGCTGTGGACACCTCGGGCAGCGTGGACGATCAAGCGGTGCGGGCCTTGGTGAGCGAGGTGCAAGGCGTGCTGGGCGCGTACCCGCATGTACGCGCCACCCTCTACTACGCCGACACTGAAGCCTACGGCCCCTTCGACCTGCGCCCCGGCGACCCCGTTCCCCCACCACAGGGGGGCGGCGGCACCGATTTCAGGCCCATTTTCAGGCTGCTGGACGCCCACGAACCCGATGTGCTGATTTACCTCACCGATGGCTACGGCGACTTTCCCGACACGCCGCCGCGTATGCCGACGCTGTGGGTGGTGCCACCGGGCGGGCTGGAAGACGAGGGCTTTCCGTTTGGCGAAGTGCTGCGGCTGGAGGAGTGAGCGGGCTAGGGTCTAAGGTGCTGGGGTGGGTGCGCTGCTGAATTGCCCCCTCACCCCGCTGTTTCACAGCGCCCCTCTCCCACAAGTGGAGAGGGCAAATGGCAAAAGCTAGAGTCTTGGCTTTAGCTCCTCACCCTTGAGGGGGGAGGCTGGGAGGGGGTGGGTGAGCGCCAGCGATTACCCTTGACCTTCCTTAGACCCTTTGACCCTTGACCCTTAGACCCTTCCCGGAGACCCCTTGCCCACATACCCGATCTGCCATAGTGCAGCCCATGACGTTTTCTGAACTCGATCCGCGCTCCCTGACGGCCCTCGGCGTGGACGGGGCACTGGAGGCGGCGGGCCATGCGCGGGCTACGTCCGACACGTTGTCCGGACTCTCAGCCCACCCCGATTCGCGGGTGCGGGCCTTGGTGGCGCGGCATCCCAACACGCCACCCGAAATCTTGGGCACACTGGCGGCAGGCTTTCCGCGTGACGTGCTGGAGAATCCCGGCCTTCCGCTGATCCGGTTGGCGCGGCCCAGTTTTCTCGGCATGTTTCCGCCCGAAGGAGTAGTGGCGCTGCTGGGCGTGCCAGACGCCCCTAACTGGGTTCTGGACGGCGCGGCGCGGCACGAAGATTTTGGGGTCAGAACGGCGTTGGCAACGCGGGCGGGCCTGAGTCCGGAGCGCGTGGCCTCATTGGCTGCCGATGCGGGCTGGCAGGTGCGGGAGGCAGTAGCCAAACGACTGGAATTGCCCGCGACACTGGTACGCCAACTGGCTGCCGATGACGACTATGACGTGAGAAAAGCAGTGGCAGTGCGGCCTGATCTGCCTCACGAGACCCTTCACCTGTTGGTAGGCGATGCACATGGGCTGGTGCGCTCCAGTGTGGCGCGGCGGCTGGATTTGCCTATGGATTGCCTGCTGCTGCTCGCCAGTGACTTTGACCCGGATGTGCTGGCAACCTTGGCCCGCCGCATGGATTTGCCCAGCAACGTGCGGGCTTGGCTGGCGGCGCACGAGCAACCGCTGGTGCGGGCGGCGGCGTTGCAGGCGTGGCGCGTACCCGCCGAGTGGTTGGCCCGCGCCGAACTGGACGCCGACCCGGATGTCCGCGCCGCCCTCGCCCGCCGTCCCGACGCCACGCCCGACACCCTCACCGCCCTGTCGAACGACGAATCGGAGGGGGTGCGCCGCGCCCTGCTGGAACGAAATGATCTGCCTGAAGCGGCGATTGTGGCGCTGCTGCGTTCGCCGGAGCAGGATATCCGGCTGCATATCGCCAGTGCAGATGGCCTGACCGATGCCGTGCTGGACACCCTTCTGACCGATTCAGACCCCAGCATTCGCACCCTGCTGTCGGTGCGGCCCGACATAGGCGCGGCGCGGTTGACCCAGTTGGCCGCCGACGAGAATGCCGAAGTGCGCCGCGCCGTCGCTTATGCCGAGGCTCCGGGCGAAGAGGTGCTGACCCGTTTGGCCGCCGACCCCAACGCCGGAGTGCGCCGCGCCGCCGCCTTGCATTCCCAATTACCCGCCGTGCTGCTGCCCACTCTGGCCCGCGACCCCGATGGGGGTGTGCGAATGCTGATCGCAAGCCGCGCCGACCTGCCGGCCAATTTGCTGGCCGAGTTGCAGGCCGACCCCGACCCCAGCGTGCGCTTGGATGCGGGCGGCACAGCATGACCGACTTCAATGTTGATCCAGTGGATATCCGCTTGCCGCTCGGTGGCCTGACCTTCAGCGTGCGGGTGGCGATTCTGTGCGTGCGGAATCCTCACACGCCCGACGCCTGCCTGCTCGCCAACACCGAAGACAACTTGGGATTCTGGTATTTGCCGGGAGGCGCACTGGGTACAGGTGAGACCAGCGAAAGTTGCGCCGCCCGCGAGTGGGCCGAGGAAACGGGCACGCCACCGGGGGGAATGCAGTTGGTGGGCATTGTCGAAAACCACTTCGGAACTCCTGAAGCCCGCGCCCACGAAATCGGGTTTTTCTACCGCATGGACGCACCTACAGAATTATCTGCCGAATCCTTCCCGGTGCTGGACAACGCGAAGGTGCGCTGCGAGTGGATTCCGCTGGGAGAAGTGGAGTCGCGGCTCGTGTATCCACGGAATATAAGCGAGCTTTTGCGCGTACCAGCTGGCGAAATCCGGCACTGGGTAGTCTTAGACGAGTAGAGAGAAGTTTACGCCAAGCTCAGGTTCGCAAACTTCACCAGCAGCTTTTTCGTGCCCACGCTGGGAAAATGCACCGTCACTTCTTGGCGCTCGCCCATGCCCGCTACCGCCAACACTTGGCCCGCGCCAAATTTGGGGTGCGTGACCTTTTCGCCCCCCCGGTAGGCCATCTCCGCCGTCATGGAACTGGTATTTTTTACGGCGCTGGGGTGGACGAAGGTGGGTGCGCTGGGGCGGCTCGGCACGGTGGGGCGGTACTCTTTCCACGTTTTGGCACGGTACTCGATAACCTGTCCGTAGGGGTCGATGGTGTCAAACCCGCCCTCGATTTCTTCCAGAAAGCGGCTATCTTCGGCGGCGTTGGTTTTGCCAAACTGCATCCGGTTTTGCGCGGCGGTGAGGAACAAACGATCCATGGCCCGCGTGATGCCCACGTAGAACAGGCGGCGTTCTTCCTCTATGCCGCTGGCCTCTAGCAGCGCGTTTTTGCTGGGCAGCAGCCCTTCTTCGGTGCCCACGATAAACACGGTGGGAAATTCCAGCCCTTTGGCGTTGTGCAGCGTCATCAAGGTCACGGCTTCTTCGGGCACATCGCGGTTTTCCTTCTTGGCCCGCATATCGTCCACGCTGGACAGCAGCGCGGCGTCATCCAAAAAGTCGCCGATGGTGCCGTCATTCGTCTGAGACCATTCCTCGGCGGCGCTCACGAGTTCCTCCAAGTTTTCCAGCCGCACTTGGCCTTCCTGCCCTTCCTGACGCAGCAAATCCAAATACCCGCTGTTCTCGATCACAAAGCGGAAAAACGGCCCCGGCAGATAATTGTCGGCGGCGTCGCTCATGGCGGCCATCAGATCGGCAAACTCCTTGGGCTTCTGTGCGCCCCGGTCTAAAATGCCTTGCTCGACGCAGTTGGCGCAGGCGGTCAAGATGGATGTATGGTTCAGCCGCGCCCATTCCATCAGCTTTTCTAGGGCCGTATCGCCGATGCCGCGCCGGGGCCGCCCGATAATTCGGCGCAGCGCCACATCGTCGTCGGGGTTGATGGCGAGGCGGGCATAGGCGAGGATGTCGCGAATTTCGCGGCGGTCATAAAAGCCCACGCCACCCACGATTTTGGCCGGAATCTGCACGCGCCGCAGCGATTCCTCGATCACGCGAGATTGGGCGTTGGTGCGGTACAAAATTGCCATATCGGTCAGCTTTTGCCCCTGCCCATGCAGCCGCGTGACCCATTCGGCCACAAAGTCACCCTCGGCACGGTGGTCGGTGGCGCGGTGAAACACGACAGGATGCCCGTCATCTTTAACCGCCAACAACGTCTTCTCTAGGCGTTCCGAGTTGTTTTCAATCAAGCGGTTGGCAATCCCCAACACTTTGGCGCTAGACCGGTAATTATGCTCCAGCATATACACCTTGGCGTCAGCATAATCCTTCTGAAAGTCCAGAATATTCTGAATGTCTGCGCCACGGAACTTGTAGATCGATTGATCGGGGTCTCCCACGACTAAGAGATTCCGGTCTCTGGAGGCCAGCAGGCGCGTCATTTCATACTGCGCCTTGTTCGTATCCTGATACTCGTCTACATGGATAAAGCGGGCGCGGTCTTGTACCCGGTCAAGCACGCTGGGCACTTCCTTGAAGAGCCGCACCGTTTCTGAAATCAGGTCGCCAAAGTCGATGGCATTCTGGCCTTTCTTGCGGGCCTCGTAGCGGCGGTACACTTCGGCGGCAGTTTCGCGGGGCAGGCCACTGATGTAAGGTTCAGGCCAACGCTCCAGATCGGCGGGTACCTGCAAATTGCTCTTGGCCCGGTCAAGAATGCCGCGCAGCACACGGGGATTGGTGTCGGGGCCGATACCGGGCACCGCCCCCATAATCTCCTTCAAAATGTCCATCTGGTCGTCGTCGTCGTAAATGACGAAGCCGCGCCGCAGACCGATGTGTTCGCCATACGCCCGCAAAATCCGCACGCCCGCGCTGTGGAAGGTACTCATCCAGAGTTTGTCGGCCCCCTTCACCAGATGTTTGGCCCGCTCGCGCATCTCGGCGGCGGCCTTGTTGGTAAACGTCACGGCCAAAATTTCGCCGGGGTCTGCGCCGTAATGCTGAATCAGGTGGGCAATCCGGTAGATCAGCGTGCGCGTTTTGCCGCTGCCCGCGCCCGCAATGACCAGCGCGGGGCCGGTGTAGTGGTCGGCGGCCTGCGCCTGATTGGGGTTCAGCTGGCTGAGGAGATCAGAAGCGGGCAGGTTGGCCGCAGTTAAATTGGAAGGGGCAGAATCCGGCACAGTCACCGAACAAGTGTATCAGGCCGCGTTATGTGATGGGCGTAATGGGCCGATTGAGGACGGCATGGATGAAGTCTGCCTTTCCTGCTTGGTAAGAGGCGCGGTCAACTGACATCGTGCGAGTTTTAAAAGGCTGTCTGGAGCGCACTTTTGGCCCCATAGTGGGGTGTGAACCCAAAAGAACCGCGCTCCAGACGCCTGTATTCTGACATCCTCACCTGCTTTTCGAGGTCGCAGCATCGCGCTTCGTTCGAAGTGTTTCTCGATCTGCTGCTGGATGGTTCTGGCCGCCCCCTCCCCCAACGGGCCACCGTGAAATCACCCTCGGCCATCAGCCGGTTTCTGAATCACGCGGCATGGAACACCCGGCAGTTCTGCCGGGTGATGCGCCAACATGCCCTGCACCTCCTGCAGAACGAATGGCGACTTCGGCCTCATCAGCGACCTCGACTCGACCTGTTGATCGATTTGACCAGCTTGGAGAAGAGTGGCAAGTTCGCTGACCTGGAGGACTGGATGCACACCTTCAATAGCGTTCACGGCGTTCATCTGGTCGTGCTTTATCTATGTTGTGGTCAACTCCGGTTGCCTTGGGCCGTTCAGGTGTGGCGGGGCAAAGGAACGCCCTCACCCGCACAACTCGCCTTGAAGTTGCTCTGTACCCTTCCCCCCGTGCTGGTCTCCGGGAAGCGGCGTCCTCGTCTCCATGCAGATGGAGGGTTTGAGAGTATTGAGTTCATCCAGGGTGTCCTTGCTCGTGACCTCGACATCGTGGTGGGGGTTCGCTGTACACGCAAGCTAGAAGATGGTCGTCACGTGCGGGATCTCATGGTGAGAGGCAGTCTGGTCAAGCCCTTGGGGCTTGACCAGACGATGTGCATCTCCTGGGTGTGGCTCCATCGCAACCAGGAGCCAGAACAACGCTTTGTCATGTCCAACTTGGATCTCGGCGGGGTGTATCTGGCACGGGTGGGCAAAGGGCGCTGGAGGATTGAGGCGTTCTTCAAAACGATCAAGGGGCGTTTTGGCCTTGAACGCTTTGCTCAACACAGCAAACAGGGCGTGTTTCGCTGGTGGTGCCTCTCCACCTTGGCCTTTTTGCTCTGTCATGTCCAAGATCTGGAAAACCCCGTGACGACACCACAGGTCTGGCCGGATTGGGGAATTTTAGCGAGAACGAGTGACTGCTCAGCGGGGGGCCTGGACTCGGCGGAGCAGGTAGAGTAGGGGCATCTCCGAGGATGCCTGCCCGAACTGCAAAAAATTGGAAGCTCAGCTCGCCAAAGTGCTTGCTGAACTTCAAGCAGTCAAGGCACGTCTCGCCCTGAATAGCAGGACCTCCCATCAACCTCCGAGCCAAGACAAGCCTTGGACCCCGAAGAGTGAGCGCCAGAAGACCGGCCGGTCTTCTGGCGCTCAACCCGGTCACC
>NZ_SSNW01000030.1 GCF_004801315.1 Deinococcus sp. Arct2-2 | reverse complement strand
CTGACCCTGTTCCCCTGGATCAAACATGTTCTGGACTCAGTTTAGTTTGGTATGATGCATACAACTCCCGCCTAAATGCAGGCGGCTCCCCGATATGCTCCTCTCATGCTTCTTTCAAGACGAATCAACAGACTTATCTTCACTGACTGTCGCCACACCACAATTTGTAAGGTGCAAGACTCACATTATGACTCTAAGTGTGAGATATAGAAAGCAATATGTGAGGACTTTGCTTTAATCTTAAGACACGCTTAAGCCAATGAGTGTGTTTTGAGTATTGAGGAGCACGCCATGACCCCCAGCCTGACATCCCTACCAGATCCTCAGCTCCTCAGCCAGGCTCTCGCGGCGTGTACTGTCGGCATGGTCATGACTGACGCTTGTCAGCCTGATTACCCAATCGTGTATGTCAACCCAGCCTTCGAGGCGCTGAGCGGCTACTCGGCCAGCGAGCTTCTGGGGCGCAACTGCCGTCTGTTGCAAGGCCAAGACGGTGACCAACCCGGCTTGGAGGAGATCAGGCGGGCGGTGGCTCAGGGCCGGAATGCAACCGTTACGCTCCGCAACTACCGCAAGGACGGCAACCTCTTTTACAACGAACTCAGCCTCAGCCCGGTGTACGGAACGTCCGGTACCTTGACGCACTACTTGGGCTTTCAAAATGACGTGACCGAGCGTGAAGTGGCCAGACAGCTCCTCACCTCGACCCTTGAACGGGTGATGGACGGCTTCATTTCATTCGATCAACACTTGAACTTTTCGTTCGTCAACCCGGCGGCAGCGGCCATGTTGGGCACAACCCCGGCCGAGTTGATTGGGCAGCACGTTTCCGCCGTGTTTGCCACAAGTGCCGATCAGCCGATCAGTCAGGCCATACACCGGGCCAGAGAGACTGGCTCCGTCCAGCGCGAGTTGAGCTTTGTGACCCAGGTAGGCCGCTGGCTGGAGGCCACCGCTTACCCTGCCGGTAACGGCGTTTCGCTGTTCGTCTGTGACCTCACGCAGCAGCGGCAAGCTCAGGAAAAGCAGCGGGACAGCGAGGAGCGCTTCACCAAAGTGTTTGAAGCGTCCCCGATTGCTCTGGTCGTTACCCAGCTCAGCACCGGCCACTACCTCGACGTCAATTCCGAGTTTTTGCGCCAAAGCGGTTACAGCCGGGAGGAATTGATCGGGCAGACTTCGCTTGCCCTGAATTTTTGGGTAGACCCGCTGGAACGGGCCGAGGTCTGGAACACGCTCCAGGCTCAGGGAGAGGTTCGTAACCGTGAGGTGCAGTTTCGTCAGAAGTCCGGCGCGGTGGCCGATACGGTCGTGTCTATTGTTCCGGTCATGATCGGGCGGGAAGGCTGCGTGGTCACTCTGGTGCGGGACGTAACCCAAGAGAAGCAGGCCCAGCGAGTTCTGGCCGAAAGTGAGGCCCGCTCCCGCCAGAGTTCCCGCGAACTGCAACGCACGCTGAATTTGTCACTGGACATGATTACTTCCGTTGACGCCGAGGGACGCTTCGTGACGGTCAGCGCGGCCTGCCAGCACATTCTGGGCTACACCCCTGAAGAGCTGATCGGCCACCTCTGCACCGACTTTGTGCACCCGGACGACCAAGCGATCACCCTGCTGGAAAGCAGCAGAATCTCCGCAGGCCAGCCCACGACAACCTTTCAAAACCGCTACCTCCATAAGAGCGGCGGCGTCGTGTGGATGGAGTGGACGGCGGTCACGCTGCCCGGTGATCCACTGCTCTACGGCGTTGCCCGCGACGTGACCCAGCGCCGAGCGGCCCAAGAGGATCAGGCGTACCTCGCGGCCATCGTTCAGGCCAGCCAAGACGCCATTTGGGGGGTCACGCTGGGCGGCATCATCCGGTCATGGAATGCAGGCGCAGAGCGAATTTACGGCTACAGCGTCCTAGAAGCGGTGGGACAGTCCAGCAGCCTCATCGTTGCGCCAGAAGGCCAAGTCCAAGAAGCCCAACTGCTGGAACGGGTCGGGGCAGGCCAGCGGGTAAGTCCCTTCGAATCGGTGCGCCTTGCCCAGAACGGACGCCAGATCCCTGTGTTTGTCACGGTCTCGCCGGTTCTCGACGCGGCAGGCCGGGTGGTGGGCGTCTCCAAGATCGAGCACGACATCACGGCGCGCCGAGCAACCGAAGCGGAAATCCGCCAGCTCAACGAGAATCTCAAGCAGCAGCTTCGGCACCTGACGGGCCTGCGTGAAATTGATCAGGCGATTGCCTCCAGCCAAGAACTGCCGGTGACTCTGGGCATGATCTTAGACAACGTGACGCAGCAACTCGGGGCCGATGCCGCAACCCTGCTGCTGCTCGACCCGCCTACCCTGACCCTCGAATACGCGGGGACACGCGGCTTTACCACGCCGCTGCAAGGCTTGACCGTCAGGGTGGGTGCGGGCTTGGCCGGTGAGGTGGCCCTCAGCCGCCGCCCCCTGAGCGTGCCTGATCTTCAGACCCGCCCGCTCTCGCCCACTTGGCGCGACATCCTGACCCGAGAACGGCTGATGGCGTACTACGGCGCGCCCCTGATCGCCAAGGGCAAGGTGCTGGGCGTGATGGAGGTGCTGCACCGAGCACCCTTCGAGCCGTCTGCAACGTGGCTGGAGACGTTCGAGATGTTGACGGCTCAGGCCGCCATCGCAGTCGACAACGCGCAGCTTTTTCAGGAAGTGGAGCAGAGAAACCTAGATCTGCGGCTGGCCTACGACGAGACCATCGAGGGCTGGGCGCGGGCGCTGGATCAGCGCGACAAGGAGACCGAGGGCCACTCCCGCCGGGTCACGGAAACGACGGTCAAGCTGTGCAGGCACCTAGGCATTTCCTCCGAACAACTGGTGGATGTGCGCCGGGGGGCGCTGCTGCACGACATCGGGAAAATGGCGATCCCCGATGCGATTCTGCTGAAGCCGGGGCAACTGACACAGGAGGAATGGGTGGAAATGCGCAAGCATCCGGGGTTTGCGGTGCATCTGCTGTCTCCCATCAAGTTCCTGCGCCCGGCCTTGGATATCCCGCAGAATCACCATGAGAAGTGGGACGGAACGGGCTACCCCGCAGGGCTGCAAGGCGAGGAGATTCCGCTGTGTGCGAGGGCGTTTGCCGTCGTGGATGTCTATGACGCACTGACCAGTGACCGGCCTTACCGGGCCGCTTGGACGCGGGAGCAGGCGCTACAACAGATTCAGAGCGGTGCCGGAACCCACTTCGACCCTCAGGTCGTTCAGATCTTCTTACAGATGCTGGGTGGCCGACTGGACTGAATCTTTGCCTGCTGCCCAAAGCCTTACTTTTTGGGAGGGCACACCGCATCCACTTTCTGTAAGGCTGTGTGACCCCAATGCATCTGCCTTGTAGAAGCATTGTGCGCTCAGCCCTTGGCGCTGAAGCTTTCGTTGATCTGCCGAGATGTCCAAGAATGCTTCACACCAACCTCTCCACACCACAGACGTCAATTTAAAAGCAGCCGGAGCCTTGGGGGCAACCGGCTGCACGTTTTTGATCGGTTAGAGGCCGCGCCCCGTCAGCCAGCCCCGGAAGCTGTACATCTCTTTGGCCTGCGCGGTCACGATGTCGCGCGAAAGGGCCAGCACTTTGTCGTTGGTGCCCTGTTGCAGCGCCCTGTTCGCCATCTCGATGGCCGAGGCGTGGTGAGGCAGCATGCCCTGCACAAAGGCCACGTCCGCGTTCTTGGCCTTCTTCACCATGTCGCCCATGCCCGCCATGCTCTTGGTCATGCTGGCGGCCATCGGTGCGTCTTTGCCGCCGTAGTTCTTCAGCAGCGTATTCATCGTGTTGATTTCACGGGTTTGGTCCCGAATGATCTGATTGGCCCAAGCCTTGACAGTGGCGTCTTTGCTGAGCGGCACTACGGCGCGGGCCATGTCGAGGGCCGCTTGGTGGTGCGGCACCATCATGCTCAGGAAGGCGCGGTCAAAGGCTTTGCCGCTGAGTTTCTTCAGGCCGCTCAGATCCATGCTGCCCATTGCCATGCCGGGCATGCTGGCGCTCGCCGCTTTAGACGTACCGTCCATAGAGCTGTGATCCATGCCGCCCATACTGCCCTGAGCCCAGGCCAAGGCTCCCAAGGAGAGGACGCTGCTGATCACAATGACTGGAAGTCGCTTCATGCCCCCAAGGTAAGGGCGGCGTGTTAAGTTCGTGTAAAACGGCAGATGCTGAAGGAACCGAGATTGACGGTTCTCCGCCAGTCTTCCTCCACGCCTGATCAGCCTCCGCAGAAAGTGCGGAATTGCCTCGGGGCCGTGTGGCTTTACGGGATCTTTACAGGCCGCAAGTACTCTGTCTCCTAGAGAATTCCGGCCTCTCCGAGCTTCCGGCTCGTTTGTCGCCTTGCCGAAGCCTGCCCCACCTTAGTTTCTTGGAGACCCGATGCCCAACGTCTTGGTCGTGGATGATGATCCCGCCATTCTGGAAATTCTGAAAGCGTATTTGGAGCGCGAAGGCCACGTCGTGCTGACCGCCGAGAACGGCTATGACGGCGAACGCCTATTGGGTCAGGCCGACGTGGCCGTGCTGGACTGGATGCTGCCCGGTATGAACGGGCTCGATCTGATCCGGCAGGCACAGGAGCGCTACCCCGACTTGCCCGTGTTGCTGCTGACGGCGAGGGGCGAAGAAGAAGACCGGGTGCATGGGCTGCGAATCGGGGCCGACGATTACGTGGTCAAGCCCTTTAGCCCGCGTGAGGTGGTGGCGCGGGTGGGGGCTGTGCTGCGCCGGGTGCAGGTGCATGCCCAATTGCGGCTCGGCCCCTTGCTGCTCGATGCTTCTGCCCGGCAAGTCAAGCTGGCGGGTCAAGACGTGCCCCTCAGCCGCACGGAGTTCGATCTGCTGCTGACGCTGGCCCAGCACGCCGGAACGGTGCTGACCCGTGAGCGCCTGTTGGAACGGGTCTGGGGGCCAGAATTCATCGGCACCGAGCGCGTGGTGGACGTGAATATTCTGGCCCTGCGCCGCAAATTGGGCGATGACCCCGACGCCCCCACCTTTATCGAGACCGTGCGCGGCGTGGGCTACCGCTTCCGGGTGGGGCCGTGAAGCTGTTCTGGCGGCTGTTCTTGTCTTACGCACTGGTCATCGTCCTGACGGTGGTGGCCTTGCTCCTGCTCACCGAAGTCTTCGCGTCCTCGTTTATTCGCCACCATGTGGCCCAAATGGTGCAGGTCATGGGGCCAGACGGCCGGAGCCTACAAGGTGACCTGACTCAGGGCATGCGGACAACCCTGACGGGGGCGCTGTTGATCGCGGCTCCACTTGCGCTGCTGGTGGCCTTTCTCGCGGCTTCGGTGGCGTCTGGGCGGGTGGTGCGGGCCGTGCGCCAACTCAGCGAGGGCAGCCGGGCGGTCGCCAGCGGCGAGTACCGTTCGCGGTTGCCCGAACAGGGCCAAGATGAACTCACCGATCTGGCCCGCAACTTTAACCGTATGGCGGCCTCTCTGGCGGCGGTGGAGGCGTCGCGCACCGAACTGATCAGCACGGTGGCCCACGAACTCCGGACGCCCATGACGGCCCTGCGGGGCTACGCCGAGGGGCTGAATGATGGCGTGTTGCCGCAGGAAACGGCGGCGCGGGGCGTACTGCGCGAAACGCAGGCGATGGAGCGTTTGGTAAGGGATTTGAGTTTGGTCTCGCGGGTGGAGGCCGGGGCGGTAGACCTTTTCCTTCAGGACGTGGACGTGCAGGCGTTGCTTTTGGCGGCAGAGGAGCGCTTCGCACCGTTGGCCGTGAGCCGCGACGTCCGGTTGGACTTTAGGCTCGCGCCGAAGTCGTGCGTCTACACCGACCCGGAGCGGGCGGCTCAAATCCTAGCCAACTTGCTGGGCAATGCCCTGAAGTACACGCCGGCCGGGGGCCAAGTTCATGTCTGGGCCGAGTTCCGCGCCCCGCACGTCTGTATTCATGTACAAGACAGCGGCCCCGGCCTCACTGCCGAAGACCAAGGGCGCATTTTTGAACGTTTTTACCGGGTCGATCCTTCCCGTTCCCGGATGGCAGGCGGCAGTGGTGTGGGATTGACGGTGGCGCGCGGACTGGCCCGCGTGATGGGCGGCGACGTGACGGTGAGGGCCGAACTGGGGGAGGGCAGCACGTTCAGTTTTACCCTGCCCCACAGTCCAGTTTCGTCCGGTGAAGTGGCCCTTTGACGCCAGTAGGCGGTGTGTCCCCCACACGCAGCCGCCTCATCGAGCAAGACACGCGAATAAACCCAGCAATTAATATCGCGTCTGTAGAGGTTCCCTTCAAGCCAGAAACGTCAGCACTCTACTCAAAGTGACCTGCCAAAGCCCGACTGGGTGACGCCAAGATTGGAGACGGTGTGAAAGCAACTCGGCATTTCTCGGGAACGCAGAGGAAAAGCGGTGATAAGCATTCACAGTCGGTGGCGCTCGTCTGATACTGAATCCTTGACATGGGGCGGGTTCGCCACTCATGGCCCCCTCTGCTTCCCAGCGCCTTCCTCCACTCGGAGGAGAGAGAAACCGCACCTGCTCGGAACTCACTCTAACTCCGTATCAGCCGCGATCCACCGCCTCCTTAAGGATTGGCCACGAAGGCCCGAATCACTTGTAGCTGCTCTTCGGTCACGGGTTCTCCGCTCAGGCCTGTCTCGGCAAAACGCGGCATGGCGGCACTGAGTTCGCGGCCTTCTGGAGCTTGCCCGTGCAGGACCGCCGCCGCAAATTCGGGGGTAGACCAACTCCGGGTCACTGCGAGGGCTGGCCCAATCCCGCCGCCTGCCTGAGCGCCGTGACATCCGGCACAACTGGCCGCGAAGAGGGTGGCTCCATTCACCGGAGCAGCCGCCAAAGCGGGCGACATCTGCGCCCCTTGAGGGCCGGCCAGTCCCAAACCGGTGCGGTAAGAACTAATTCCGATTCCTGTCGCCACCGCCACCAAGGTCAGCGCCACCCCCACTTCACGCACACTGAAACCTTTACCCGCCATAACCACTTTCCCCCTTCATTTGAAATTCCATCAGTACAACTTCCAGCCGGGAACGGCTTGCAGGTCGGTCACCATGCCCAGCAGCACGGGGCCGTACATCAGCAGCACCAACAGCAGGGCCGCCACCCACAGCGCCAAGAGGGGTTCGGTCAGGCGCACGAGGCGGCTGGCCTGTGCCAAGTTTTCTCCGGCGGGGCTGAGAACTTCGCTGTACGGGAGCGGTGTGGTCACTTCGCCCTGATCTACGCGGGGCGAGAGCAGCATACGGAAGAGGACGTAAAAGAATATCAGGGCGCTGACCAACAAGATGACGCCGCTGATGGCGGTCAGCAGTTGCGGCACGGCAATCGGAAGATCGCGGTAGACGTCTGACCCGGTGGCGCTGATCTGGGCGCGGCGCGGCACGCCCAGCAAGCCTTGCCAGTGCATGCCGAGGGCAAACACCATCATGCCGAGGAACCACGTCCAGACCGATGCAGACGCGAGTTTCATGCTGGGCAGGCGCTTGCCCGTCAGGTGCGGAATCAGCCAGAACATGATGCCTATAAAGGTCAGCGTGGTGGCCGTGCCGACCGTGATGTGAAAGTGGCCGGGAATCCAAGCCGTGTTGTGGATGACGGGGGCGAAGGTGGAACTCGCGTTGACGATGCCGCCCGCGCCGCCGAGAATGAACGAAATCATCGCCAGCACTTGGGCACTGAAGATGGCGTTGCCCCACGGCAGATACCGAATCCAGCCCACGACGCCCCGCCCACCTTTGGCCCGCGCCGCGTCTTCAAGGGAGGCCGCCACGCTAAAGGCGGTGAGCAGGCTGGGAATGGCGACCAAGAAGGTGAGGAACATGTGCAGCACCTTCCACAGCACCGAAATGTTGGGATCGCTGTATTGATGATGCAGGCCCACGGGTGTGCTGTTCAGCAGGAACAGGGCGAAGGTCAGGCGGGTCAGCGGTTCGGAAATCAGGCGTCCTCCAGCGTGGCGCGGCACGAAGGCGTACCACGAGATGTAGGCGGGCAACAGCCAGAAGTAGACGATGGCGTGTCCCGTCCACCAAAACAGGGTTTTTGCCAGCAGTGGATCGACGCCCGCCGTGAGGCCCAGCGACCAAGGAATCAGCATCACGACCACTTCGGTGACCAGGCCCAGCGAAGCCACCAGCCACATCATCCACGTGGCTACACACATGTAGGTCACCAGCGGCGTGACCCGGCCCGGATGCGCCCGTTTCCATTGCCACCACACCCAAATGACCTGCCCCGCGACGAGCAGGCTGGCCGCCACCATGATCGCGGCCCCGATATAGAACAGCGGGCTGCCCTGCATCGGCGGATAAAAGGTGTACAGCAGCGTGGCCTGATTGGTCAGCAGCGGCACGGCGGCCAGCAGCAGTCCCGCCGTCATCATCAGGTACGTGAACCAAGCAAACCGCAGGTTGATGCGGACACCGAGGTCACGCACGGGCAGGTACAGCATCCAACCGCTGATGAAGAACTGGGTGAACACCAGCGCGTTGAGGACGCCGTGCAGGCTGAGGCCCTGATAGTAGGATTTGAGCAGGGCTTTGAGGAGAGGGAACTCGTAGACGTTGATGCCGCCGTAGTTCAGGGCTTGCAGCGGCCCGATCAGCACGCCGATGAAGAGGGCCAAAAACGCGGTGACGACGTAATATTGGGTGACGGTCTTCAGCCGGGTCAGGTGGGCAGCGTCCTCCGAAACAGCGGCAGGCCGAACGGTTCTGGGCAAGGTGGTGGTCACGGTTGTTCTCCTGCGGGCGTAGGGGCGTTCGGATCCGTCACGATGACGCGGGCCAGCATGTTGTGGTGGCCGATGCCGCAGTACTCGTTGCAAATGCTGCTGAGGGTGCCGGGTGCCCGGAAGGTCACGCTGAAACTGGTGACCTGTCCGGGAATCACGGTGGCGTTGATGTTGGTGCCCTGCACCATGTAGCCGTGCATCACGTCCAGCGAGGTCAGGTGGATGGTGATGGGCCGTCCGGCGGGCACGCGCAACACGGCGGGATCAAAGGCGAACGCTTTGGCGACAATGAACGCTTCGAAGGAGCCGTCTGCATTTTCACGCAGGCCCGGTGTGGCAAACGGTGTGGCGGCGATGGCGCGGGGATCGAGTCGCCCGCCCTTGACCCCAGCGATGTGGTGGCCGCCACTGGCGCTGCCCCCATCGCTGCGAACGGCTTGATAGGTGCCGCTGATAAAACTGACCAGCACACCCGTAAACAGTAGTAGGGACAGAATCACAGAGATCACCAGCCAAATCGTTTCGTAGCGCTCGAGGGTGTGGTGGTCAAGTCGGGGAACGGGGGCGACGGGAAGCCGGGCCATGCGCTACGCCCGGCCTTGTTGGATGCCCAGCACCAGAGTCCACAGCCACAAGATGGACAGCAGCAGCACGCCGATGACCATCAACGTCCCCCAAGGCACCACTGGCGAGGCGGGCGGGTGCGGAGATGCAGGCGAAGAGGGCGGAGGGCCGGGGGGCTGGACAACGGTTTGAACTTCGGGTTCAGTCAGGGCAGATTTGGTCATAGAGGAGACTCCATGCTGCTAGGCTTTCGCGTGCCCATTACCAGAGCATTACGGCGGACGGTAAGACGTGCGACAGGTGAGGACAGCAGGGTGTGCCGGATACGCAGAAACAACGCGGAGTCCGGGGCAAGCGGCTGTGGGGTTTCTTCGTCGCCGGAGGGCAAGTTCAGGCCAGTTGCATGGTCTTATCGGGAAGCTGGAGGCGCGTCCTCATCTGGGGCAAGGGCGGGGTGGAAATCCAGTTCAGCAAACACGCAGGGACGCTCATGCGCTCGGCCAACTGCACTGTGTCGGACAGGGGCGTATGCCCGATCTCGTCGCGCAGATATAGGCGGCAGGCAGAATTAAGGCCTTCCGGCGCGTCTAGCAGAGATTTGCGTCTAACACGAAACTCAAATGACTCCCTGAACTAAGGCGGGTTCGCCAGTGGGTGGCCCCTCTTGTTTCACAGCGCCCCTCTCCCACAGCTGGAGAAGGAATCACACATGTTCGGAACTGGCTCAGCTCGGTTGCTCCACAGATTATTGATTCCTGCTTAGGTTGGCAACATCTTGGGAACATGGAGCTGGAAGGTCAACCCCCCCGTTGCTGGCGCAACGCCCCCCCTTAGAGGGGAGGACAACAGCTACTTCGCTCCCCTCTAAGGGGGGCTGGCTGCACAGCAGACTGGGGGGTTCGCCTGAAATCTTCAACGGTCAATGCTGGCCACGTTTAGATGTTGTTCAGCCGTACAGGAATCAATAGCTCCGGCCTGCTTGGTTCAGTGTGGCGGCGCAAATTGCGCTGGTCTGACCGTCTGCCTCTATGCGCTTGCTAGCTTCCACAATCACTTGTTTGCTCAGCAGATCGGCATAACTGAAATTTAGAGTGCGGGGCGTACCGTACACGACTGTACGTGTCTGGAAAGACTGGGCTAAAGCTCAGCGAAGAATCGCACACCCGGCTTAACCCCACCTTGTTCCACTTGAAAGACAGGTAACTGCAACACTGTTGCATTATGCTGCGGCCATGTTCGAGCCTTTCCAAGGCGCGCCGGGCCAGAGTGAACAGGCTTTGCCTAGTGGCCCGGCTCCGTCCCTCTCCACCACTCACTTGCAGGGCTGGTGGCAACTGACTCAGGCCCTCAGCACCGCCCAAACGCCCCAGCACGTCACCGACGCGGTGGTGCAAGAAGGGATTGGGGCTATGGGGGCGCAGGCGGGTTCCGTAATGCTGCTGGGCCAGAGCGGAACAGCGCTGACCATCGCGGCGTTTTCGGGTTATACCCTAGCGCAGGT
Source organism: Deinococcus sp. Arct2-2 (assembly GCF_004801315.1). GTDB lineage: Bacteria > Deinococcota > Deinococci > Deinococcales > Deinococcaceae > Deinococcus. The sequence continues at coordinate 43,270 of NZ_SSNW01000030.1, read as the reverse complement.
GGAACCTTGGCGTGTGTTGTCTCTTGACCGAACGACGCCAGCCACCCAAGCGTTCAAGCAGAGTCAGGCTCTGTTTATAGAAACAAAGCAGCAGGCCACGCTGGATTACCCCCTGCTTCAGGACACGCTGCAACATTTTTCGGGCAGCATCGTGGCTCTTCCGTTGGTGGTTCAGGATCAACGCTTGGGTGTCTTGAGCCTCAGCTTCAATGCTCAGCGGTTGTTTTCAGAAGTCGACCGGTTGTATCTGCTGTCGCTGGCGAGCCAGTGCGCTCAGGCACTCCAGCGCACCACCGCGTTGCAAGAGGCTCAAGTCCTCAATGACCGCCTCGCTTTTCTGGCCGAAGCCGGTGAAATCCTGAGTGGCTCGCTGGATATGACGGTGACGCTGAACACCATTGCCCAGTTGGCTGTGCCGCGCTTGGCCGATTGGTGTGTGATCAGTCTGCCGACCTCAGATGGTCTGCTGGTGCCCGTGACGGTGGTGCATCAAGACCCTACGATGGTGGACTTGCTGCGCCAGTTCATTGCCCGGAATCCAGTCGAGATTACAGCCGAAAACGGCTCTGGCCGGGTGTTTTTGACCAACGTACCGGAGCTGGTTCCTGTGGTCACCGATGAAATGTACGACGTTATTCCTCAAACTGAAGATTGGAAAGCTGAGGTCAGGCGCTTGCAACTGCGTTCCGTCATTACCGTGCCGATGCGGTCACGCGGGCGGGTGGTTGGCGTGTTGGGCATGGCCCGCACCAGCCTAGACCGGGTGTATGGCCCCGCCGATCTGACGTTTGCTCTAGAGGTGGCTGCGCGGTCGGGTGCCGCAGTCGAGAACGCCAGCCTGTATGGTCAGGCCCAACAAGAAGTCTTGATGAGGACGCAGGCCCAACAGGAGCTTGACGCCGCGTTGCTGCTGCTGGAAGAACGGGTGAAGGAACGCACCCACGAACTGGAACAGGTGAACGGAGAACTCGAAGCCTTTGCCTACTCCGCTTCGCACGACCTGCGAACACCGATTCGGCACATCACGAGCTTTGCCCAGTTGCTCAACCGGCACTTGCAGGTCAGCGATCCGCGGGCCTCCCGACTGCTCGACCAAATTCAGCAGGCGGCCACACGGCTTACGGCTACGGTGGACGGGATTCTCAGTTTGTCTAAATCCAGCCGGTTGCCCCTCCAAGTCGAGGCGGTGGATCTCAATGCGGTGGTCAGAGACGTGGTGCGGGGATTGGCCGCTTTTCACCCAGACCGGGTTATCGACTGGCAACTTGCCCCCTTGCCCGTCGTGCAGGGCGACGCGGCGCTGCTGCAATTGGCCCTGCAAAACCTGCTGGACAATGCCGTGAAGTACACCCAGTTTCAACCGGAAGCCCTGATTCAGGTGGCGGCTCAGGAAGAGGACGGCGAATACCTCGTCACGGTTCGGGACAATGGAGTGGGATTCGAGGCCGAGTACGCCCACAAGCTCTTTGAAGCCTTTCAGCGGCTGCATCATCCCGCCGAATTCGAGGGCACCGGTATCGGACTGGCGAATGTCCGCCGGATTGTGGGGCGGCACGGCGGGCGGGTGTGGGCCGAGAGTGAGCCGGGGCAGGGAGCCTGCTTTTCGCTGAGCCTGCCCAAGTCGGTCTGAGAAAAAGCGCTTGTTGCCTGATGGCTCATCTCTAGACTTGTCTCCGTGATGTGTGGACGTGGCTAAGCACCAAATCTAGCTGCGTAGTTCCACCACAGCGTTTACACGGGATCAAAGTCCTGAACATCTGGTGTTGCCCTCGGCCCTTGTGGGACTCGTAGAGAAGGCGTTGCAAGAACGGCGGGTGAGGGGTCAACGGGCAGGTTAAACTCTTGCAACTTCTGGAACGCTGTGCTGAGGGCACTTCTAACTTGAGGTGCTGACATCCTCTGACTCCCGCTCACCGGATGAAGGCCGCCGCAGTCCATCCAGCAGGAGAGTGATGACCCCGTCGGCCTGCGCTCGCCACCCCGGACGGTCACGGGCCGCACCGATGCCGTGTAAGGCCATCATCACGGCACCAGCGCCCACATCGTCTCGGACACTGCCGTTTCTTACGGCGGCAGCCACCAAGTCAGTCACGGTTTGTTCGAGCGCCTGACTGCCTTCTGCGAGGGCGTCCGAGCGGGTAGCCATCAGCGTGGCAAACGTCCGGGCCAGCCCCTGATGGGCGTCCATGTGGCTCACCATGCCACGCAGGAAAGTCGCTAAGGCTTTTTCTGCCGGAAGGGTGGCCTGCAACTGGCGAGCGCGGTCACACAGCGCAGCAATTTCTCCGTGATAGACGGCCTCGGCCAGCGCTTCTCGGGTTGGGAAATGACGGTACAGCGTGCCAATGCCCACACCGGCCAAGCGGGCAAAATCATCGAACCGCAGGTCGAAGTCTCCGGCGTCGAAGATCTCTCGGGCCTTGCTGATGAGGGCCTGACGGTTGCGTTGGGCGTCTGCGCGTAACGGCTTGGCGGCGGTCATCTGAGTCCTCCTGTTGACAAACGGAAACTATTTCCATATTTTAAGAAGTGGAGAGAGTTTCCATTTCGATTGTACTCCATGAGGTGCAGGATGAAAATTTTAATGTTTGGACGAGGCGTGATTGCCACCCTGTACGGCTGGGCCTTAGAACAGGCTGGGCATGAGATCGAGTTTTACGTCCGGCCAGGCCGCGCGGCAGCGTATGGCAAGACAATCAAGCTCGATCTGCTGGATGCGCGGCGGCGGATGTGGGGGCGGCGGGCCGTGCAGCACTGGCCGGTACGCTACCGCGAGGCGCTGGCACCAGACCACGACTTCGATCTGATCGTGTTGAGCGTGTCGCACCACCGACTCACGGAGGCCGCCGCCTTCCTGACGCCGCGCATCGGCAAGGCAATCGTGTTGGTTTTCAGCAATATTTGGGCTGAGCCACAAGCCGCAATCGGCGACTTGCCTATCGCCCAAGTCGCGTGGGCTTTTCCCCAAGCAGGCGGCGGCTTCGGCCCAGACGGCGTTCTGCGCGGAGCCATGCTGCCCTCTGTAGTTTTTGGCACCTTCGGGCAGCCCCCAACCGAGCGTGAGCGGGCCGTGCGCCAGATGTTCCGGCAAGCTGGATTTCGGCTTCAGGAGCAACCCGACTTTCGCGGCTGGCTGTGGATTCATGTCGCCTTTAACGCTGGCCTGCACTCTCAGGGCGTGAGGTTGGGGTCGTTGTCCAAGCTGATCGGCAGGGCGGGCGACTTGCGTGAGGCACTGCTGGTAAACCGCGAGCTGGTGCCGCTCCTTGAGGCACGCGGCATTGACCTGCGGCGACACCGGGGCGCGTTGCTGCCCTTCCGTGCGCCCATCTGGCTAACCGTCCCCTTGCTCGTCTGGGTGCTCGCTCATGTTCCACTGGCGCGCGCGAGTATGGAGGCGCAAGTCGACCCTGAGGCGCAGGAGCCGCGCGAAATCTGCCGAGATGTTTTGGCGGAAGCCCGACGATTAGGCGTCTCGGTTCCCCGACTGGAAGCGGCGGAACCGTATTTTACCGATTAAAGGAAGGGCGGAGGCGGCTGACCAGCGACAAATCAGATTGGCAACTCAACCACTGGGTAATGCACCGGACAGGATGAATGGCGAGACCTACGTGTGTGAACCCAAGACAAGAAGTTCTGCGACGACGATATGTTCAGCAGGGCTCCGGCGAACCTACCAGTCGCGGTTGACGGCTTTTTCCTGAGCACGGGCGTAATGGATGTAGACCTCGGTGGTAGACGCCTGTGAATGGCCCAGAAAATCACGGGTATCAAGTAAGTCTTTGGATTCGGTATAAGCCCGTGTGCCTGCCGTTCGCCGCAGGCCGTGTACCTTGCGTTTGGTCCACGCGACACCTGTTTTGGCGCACAACCGCCGCACGATGTCCTGCACCCGGTCGGTGGAATTGGCGATCAGCACATACGGATGGGGGAGATGGGCCACTTGATCCAGCCAGCGGATCAGGGCCGCCTCAGCACGGGTAGACAGCACCACTTCACGGGTTTTGGCCCCTTTGCCGTATACCAGCACGGTCGGTGGATCGGCATACAGGTGCACGTCTTGTTTCTTCAGGCCCGCAATCTCAGCATTTCGCAGCCCACAGTCGGCCCCGAGGGTAATCACCACTGCGCCTTCTGGGGTGGCCGCCGCCAGCAGCACTTCCACTTCTGCCAGCGTATAGGGCTTGCCCTTTACCAGCGGAGGACGGCCATCGGCGGTAGGCCGGGCAAATTTGAAGGGATCGTCGGCTTTGACGCCTGACCACTGCAAGGTTTCGTGCAGGGCGCGGCACGCGGCGAGGTACCCGCCCACCGATGTTTTGACCATGCCCCGGCCCTCAAGGTGGCGCAAGAAAGCACGCCCACTGTCGGGCAGAGGCCGAATGAGCATGACGCCGTGCTCATCGGCCCAAGCCCAATAGATGCGGATGCAGAGTTTGTATTTTCGCAGGGTGCTGGGACTGATCTTGGTGCCCCGCCGCCCATGCAGCACGAGGTAGGCCTGCACCAGTTCCCACATGCCGTCAAGGTCATGATCCTGCACCGCCTTGAGCGCGAGGCGGCGACGTTCACTGACCTCCATGGTGGCGGCCCGCTGCGCCGTTCCGGCCAGATCAAGCTTCGCCGCCATCAGTTCTAAGCTGCTCATGTCTGAGTGAGTGTAGCAATTCTAGACAGGAACCGGGGAAGACTAGGCCGGAGTTCAAGTGACGGAAGGTAGATAGAAGGCCATTGCTATACCTACTTTGTACTTGCACACCCGTCCACTGCACGCTTTTCACAGTGTCAACCCTAGAGGCAGAGAGGGTGATGTCAACCACCACCAACAGCTGTTCGCGCCTTTGGGCCACTTGTATTTCATCAAAACCAAATGACCTGACTGGCCAAGAATCTGAGAATAAGGCACTTGTTGTGCGTCAGAACAACTCAAGGAACTGTCCATTTGGCACGCTATTCTGGGCGGCATGGATTCGTCTCAAGCCGTCGAACACTTCCTCCAGCGGCATCCACCGACCCACACCCGGCCTGTTCCGGAAGCACGCGCCGCCGCGTATCAAGACATTCTTCCCGACGAACTGCCGGCTCTCTGGCGCACGGCAGGGTGGGGCAAATACGGCGGTGGGCTGATCGAACTGATCGACCCAGCCGACTACCAAGACGTTCTGAACGGCTGGCTCGGTGCAGACAGGACTGGAACGCGCACGCCGTTCTTGCTCAGCGCGTTTGGGGTGTTGTACTACTGGCGGCGACTGGGCGAGGTTCAGCCGGACGGGCGCTACGAGGGATACGACGTGGCGTACATCAACCCGCACGACTCGGATACGGGTGTGGTGGCTTGGGACGCGGCCACTTTTCTGGGCGAATATCTGGGCGCTGACGAGCTGACTTACGATCTGGATCCCTTTGATTTGTGGCTGACCCTCCAAAGCCGTGCCGCCACCGAACTAGGTTCTGGAATGATCTACGGTTTCGTTCCGGCGCTGCGGCTCGGCGGAGAACCTGACCCGCTCACGGCTGCTCCCGTGCAGGCTCCCGAACATCTGGAGCTGCTGCGGCAACTGGCTGAATGACAGCGACTGAGACGATGGTTAGGCTGAAGTACACCTGACGACGCCCGCTGGAGCGAGAAAGACTGCGTTGCACAGGGGAGGGGAGTGCTCGCACGGCTCCTCAACTGCTAGGCCGACATAAAACGCCTTCTCCCCCTGACCCAGACGGCGCATGTCCCAGAAATCTCAACTCTCACCGCCTTCGGTGTGAGGAGGGTCAAGACAGTCCCAGCAGCAGCCACCAGCCCACCAGCAAACTCCGCCCAAGCCACAGCAGGGTTCGCGCCCAATTCGTCTTGACCAACCGCGCGTGCCCACTCGGGTCAAATCCGGCGGCCAATTGGCGGTGTGCCGGAGACTGGAAGAAGGCCGTCGAGAGCCAGATCAAGACGATCAGGGCCAGTCCCAGCGCGGTGGATGCAGCAGACACCAGCGGTGGTGGACGTAACAGCAAGGCCGTGCCTGTTGCCAGTTCCGCGAGCATCAGCGGCGCGACCAGCCAAGTGATACGCCGGACGTGTTCTTGCTGGTACGCGCCGTAGCCTGTCTCCCCGACGCGGGCGAACAGGGGGTAGTGGACGAGTTGGATGGTGAGGATCAAGCCAGCCAAGGCCCAAGTCAGCGCGGCGTGGACGACGAGCAGCATGGTCTGAGTCTGACATGCAGCTGCAAACGACAACGCATTTTCTCCGGCAATGACGGCTGGATGCCTTCAAGAGTGCTTCTATTGAAGTGCAGGTGAAATTATTTTGTGGTGCTTCCCGCGTAGCCTACGCCGTAGCGGGAATAGGCCTGAACCGGTTCGTTGCCCGCAAAATCGACTTGCAAGTAGTAGCGGGTGTCGTCCAGCTTCTTGATGATCTTCCGGGTAGTTCCATCAATAATGTGCCCCGTCGAAATCTGCGCCGTGCGGCCATCGCGCGTAAAGTTGACCCATTTCGGCAAGCTGTTGGCGTTGTTGGGGTCGCGCACGTCGATGCTCGCGATTTGGCGCGGCGCTTGGCTGGGGAGGCCACTGATGTCAAAGATATGTACGGCGCGGTTATAGGAATCCAGCACCCACGCTTCTTTCTCATCGGGGCTGAGGGCGACGCCGTGACTCTGCGTAACCGGCCACACCGCGTCTACCCAAGGAAAACCCTGCACCGGCACACTGAAGAGCTTTTGGCCCGTTACGAGGTCACCGATCTCAAATCCAGAGAAATGGTCTAGGTTGACGAACACCAGTGTCTCGGCGTGGTTGATCACGAAGGGCCGAATGCCCGAGTCCGGCCCACTGGTCAAAAAGGGGCCGACCCGCTGGACGATCTGGTCGGTCTTGGTATCTGCCACCGTGAGGTAGTTGGACTTGATGCCGCCCAAATAGACCCGCGCGCCACTGGCTCCCATGTTGGTGTTGTGCGCTCTGGGCGAGACGACAATGCGGGTCAATTCGTTGCCTGTCGCGCCGTCGAGGACAAACCAGAAATTGCTGGTGCCGTCTTCTCCACTGGGCATATACAGCTTCTTGCCGTCTGGCGTGATCTGCAAGCTATCGACCGAAGGCGAGTACTTGCGCGTCCAGATCACCTGTTCGGTCTTCAGGTCAAACGCCATCAGGTATCCAAATCTTACTTGCCCCCGGTATTTGGCGTCGTCACGGTCGCCCCAATACGGAATGTAAAGTCGGTCGGTCACCGCGTTGGCCGCGATTCCGCGCAGACCGTACATGGCGGGCAGAGAAATGGTGTTGACGAGGGTGTGGCCCTGATCAATGTCGTACACCTTGATGGCTCGGTCGACTGCGACGTATTTCAGGTGCCGCACGGCGGTGGGGGGAAGCGCCGTGCGGCAAGTGACTTTCGGATCGGCCCAGTCGGCGTGATCAAAGCGGATGCCATCGGTGCCTCCGGTAGCCACCAAGCGCAACTGGGTCTTGTTGGTCACGTCTAGGTCGACGGTTTTCGTGACGCTCGTGCCAGTCATCAGACCGCTGCCGTAAGCCTGCACGCCGTCCAAAAACACTTGAAAGACGACGCTGCCCTGAGGGCCCACCTCGTCGTCTACGCCAATATCGGCGGTGAAGCGGGTGCAGGACGCGCCGCCGCTGCCCGTCAGATTGAAGGTCAACTCGCTGCCCGCGTGGGTGCCGAAGCCCAGCGCGTAGGTTTTGCCGTTGAGGGTCAGCGTGTGGCCGTCACTGGCCCCTTGTTCCCCATTGCTGCGGTTTTTCTCGATTGGCCCCCAAGCGTTTTTGGGCGAGAGGATGGGTTCGTACTGCAAGGTATTGGTGCCGGCGCCGAGAGCGAGTTGCTGAGGGCCGTCTGCCGGAGCAGGAAGATTCTGACTTGGGCCAGAGAGCCCCACCGGCCCACTGTTGCCGCAAGCCAAAAGAACCAGAGGAAGACTGAGACCGAGAAACAGCCGGGTTGCAGCATAAGCGTGCATTGAACCTCCAGCCCCTCAGAACGCAGTGCAAGCGGGATGACTGGAAGTGGGGGTAGAGTCATTTTGTCATGCAGGCTCGGCGCAACAGCTGCATTTCTGTACCACGGGCACTTAATACAACACTAAAGGTCAGACATTCAGCAGGGAAAGCTAAGGCAAGTGCAGTAAGGGCGGTTAGAGAAGTGTAATGAAGGCCGTGGAATAAAACAGTATATAGAAGCATTCCCGTGTGATAGGTGCAGCTCATCATTCTCGTTTCATTTCGGGCGGGATGAGACGCGGCTTGGCTGTCAGGGCTGGTCTTCACTGCCGCCGATATTGCTCAGCGTTGGCCCGCAGGCTGGGGCCTCGGCTTCCTCTGAGAGCCGCAGGTCTACGAAATTGCGAGTGGAAGCCCTACAGTTTGACGCTTTTGTTCGAGTGGGAAAGAAGATGGTCTACGCGGTATAGAGCGTATCCGCTCCTGTCCCGGACATAGCGTGGTGATGCGGAGTCCATAAATTGATCGCGGTGTAGGTTTGCATCCATAAGGTGCTGCGGAAGGTCAATGTACCGAACCCGTTGCCATGCTGCGACTCACTTCTCCTTTAAGGCCACCACCGTGTGGGCACAGAAATTCCCTAAAGCATTACGCTTGACATAGGCCCACACCAACAAGGTGGGGTTGAGTTTTGGAGCATAGGGCGGCAAATACACCAAAGACAGGAGGGTCGTGGTTCTCCACGACCCTCCTGTACAGATTGGCTCAATGAATGCTGGCATTGTCCAGCACCACAACACTTTCCTCCGGGAGGCAACGCAACAAATGTTGGAAGAACTGAACCACATCTCCAGCTCGGATCGCGCCGGTCTTGGTGTTTTATAAGAATTGCCCAGCTGAGTTGATCGCACCAATGGTCGACAGTTTCTCCCATTTTGCGGGTAAGGTGACCAAGGGCGTCACGCCCTTGATTGACCACGCTCTTCTGCGAACCCCTTTCAGGGCACACCCCACCTCATCGAGGTGCACGAGTGCCGCGCCCTTGGCGACCTTTTTTTCCAATTTCAGGGCACCCTGTTCCCGCCAGGAAGCGATCCGAAGCTCGTTGCGTTCTGCCGCGCGTCCATCCGGCGTCTGCGGAGTGAAGCCGAGTCGACGCAGAATGTGGCGGACATGGTCGTGGTGGTACCACACGTCAAAGCGTCTACCGATCAGGTTTTTCACGCGCCGGGCTGTCCAAGTCTCGTCTGGAACGCCTTGCTGCACGGCACCCTCCCGGAGTTGCTCTCCGTGCTCGGTCGTGAGCCGCGAGGCGGCTCCTCCTGCCACCGTGGCCTGAAGACTCCCCGTACATTTGAATCGGCCTTTCCAGCTGTATACGGTGAGCACCGAGACCCCGAGATGATCGGCGATCTTTTGATTCTTGTGCGTGTTCTGGGCGATCCAGTCGAGCACCGCGAGGCGGCGCTCTTCAAGTTGAGCACGGGAAAAATGGGTGGGCTGCCAGCCGGACAGACGCCAAGAATACGAGTGCGGACTTATAACGTGATCAATAGACAGAAAGTACTTTTGGTGTGAAGGTGTCAGTCTTGATGAATCTCCATGCTGGATGGCTGACTGCCTGTCGGCGACGGCCTCCGTTTGTCGCCTCTAGTAGAAAAGAGCTGTAAACGCTTGCATCGACTGAGTGTGGGGGTCTCTGACCGAACCTTTTGTTAATACCTGAGGCAAAGAGGTTATGCTACCTGAGAAGGAGCATTCTCAGGTATATGTCTAGATAAGCATGTTTGTCAGGAGAAGGCCGGGAGAACGTCTGGCCGTCCAACTGCACAGTTCAAGCCAGCGCAGGAGTGCAGACGAGCCACGCCTTACTTCTGAGATCAACCTAGTGTTGAGCAGGCCAACAACACGCTTGGGCCTTATGTATCGCGGTACTTTCATACCGAGACGAAAAATGCACAACTCAGACAGCAAATCCAAGGAGTCGGTCTAAAATCTGCTTTGACAAAAGGGTCAGGTGTGTACCCCTCAAAACAAATCGGAGGCCCCTTCTTGGCCTTCCTGCGAGCTCACTTTTTCCTCACTTAGGGTCTGAGTCAAGATCAGTCGCTCAGTGTGAGCAGATTTAAACCCTAATGCGAGAAAGCGGACTGGAGTGAACCCAAAGTAGCGGGCCAGCCGGTAAGTCGATTCTAGGCGTAGTGACGTCGGGCGATCCCCGTCGACTGCTGTCAACGCCAGTGCCTCTGGATATGACCTAGACTACGACTCCTCGGGTAAAGCTGTCTAACAGGCTCGGTCAAACAATCCCTATCTGAATGGAGGTTTTTTGCGACCGGCAACGCCGTGATTCGACTTCGGCTGGCTTGACCAGACGTGTCCACAACACACTCAAGCCCGAGTTCTCGCTGTCTACTTCACCCGGACAAAGGCGCTGTAACTGCCGTAACTGCTGTCCTGAAGTCACAGAACGCGCTGGCCGCCTTTGCCGGCCTCGAAGTAAGCGTTGTACACCCTGGGTTTGTGCTCAATTTCACTGAAGGTGATCTGCCAGTTTCTCTTAATGGCGAGCTTGCCGCCGCTGGCCGCACTCTGAAAGGTCTGCGCGCCGATCACGTTGCTGGCAAAACCGGTGGCTCCAGCGCTCAGGCCCGTGGAGGAGTTGACCCACTGGGTCATGCCGCCAGCGTCGCTGCTCCACTCGCCCTTCAGGTCGTTGGCGCTCACGGCGAAACGGTTCATTCCACGGAGATCACGGAGGCGGTTGACGCGGTCAGAGCCTCCCTCGTGATGTGTTGTCGGACCCAATTTATATTCCTAAATAAACGCGTCTTGGTCAGGCATGACAAGTTCAATCCAGCCGCTGCTGGCCTGATTGAACGGCGCCACGTGCACGCGTTGCCCGGTTTCCAGACTGGTGGCAGCCGCGTCAACCAAGTGGGGCCGTTCGGAGTTGAGGGCATCGAATTTCTGCTCGTAGCCCTGAATATCGCGGTAGCGTGGAACAATCAGCGTGTTCCAGGCCAGGCCGATGAACTTGTCGGAGTCGGGTTCGTAGGCCGGGGCAGGGTGCGGACAGTGAAGCCGAACGGTGGTAGTGCCCTTGTTGGACAAAATCCAATCTTTTTGCTCGACCGAGACCCAGCCGCCGTCGAAGTTGGTGGTATTGAAGGCAGCCGCTGGTGATCAAGCACGCTTCCGCCCCCTCCTGGTTGACAGATTCGGAGGTTCAGTCCCCCAGCGTACAGGAAGCGCTTGACACGGTTGGCCTAAACCCTGACCAGTGGGAGACCGTTGTTGTGGGCCCCCCGGAACGCCAAGTGACTGAAACCTCCAGCCCCGACGGTCAGGTCAGCACCATTAAGGACAACATCATCGCTTTGAAGCGGCTGGGCTTGTGACAGCTGATAGGGAAAAGCCCAGCCGCCTGTTGCTGCCCGGATGTGCTGTACGGCAAGCTCCCGGTGCCTCCAATTTTATCACGCTAGATCATTTATCATAAGAATGACCGAGCGGAGCGAGTGAATTGTACTGAGCAGGACGGAGAATGGAGTGATCAGAAAAAGTCTTCTGATCACTCCATTTGGACAACTGCTCTAGAGCCTCATCTGCGCGCCATTTCCATTTCAGCGGGTTCCGTGCGGGCGGCTTTCAAGATAGTGTGGGCCACCGCTTCTGCCGAGTCGGGGGCGGGCATCGGCTGGTTGCCGCCGGGACGCCAGTTGCCCAGATCCGCTGGGCGCAGGGCGTTTTTGCCAAAGTCGGTGGTGGTCTGGCCCGGATGGAACAGCACGACCCGGATGTTGTCGGCGGCCAGCTCGTTGCGGGCTGTCAGGCTCAGCCCGTTCAGGGCGTATTTGGTAGACGCATACGCGCCGATACCCGGAATCGCCATTTTGCTCACGCTCGAACTGATGTTGATGATCACGCCCCCACCCTGCGCCCTCATCTTCGGGACGACGGCCTGAAGGGCGTAGAGCGGCCCGAACAAGTTGAGTTCGATGATCTGGCGGTACACCTCAGGATCAATGGTAGCCACTGGGCCAATCGCCGATTGCCCGGCATTGTTGATCAGGATGTCAATTCGCCCAAAACGCTCATAGGTTTTCTCGATGAGGGCGTTGACCTGCACAGGATCCGTCATGTCGGTGGGAACGATCAGCGTTTTGGCCCCGCTGGGCAGACTCTGGGCGATGGCGGCCAATTTGTCGGCAGACCGGGCGGCAAGAACGAGTTTCGCGCCTGCCGCGGCGAACACGCGGGCGGTAGCCTCGCCAATGCCCATTGAAGCTCCAGTAATGATAACGACGCTGTCTTGTACATTCATAGGTATTCCTCCCAAGGAAGTGGTGGGGTGAGCTGCCTGAACATCGACGTTCAGTCTCCAGACCAGTGACCCGCCATGCAGCCGTCAAGCCGGAGTGGAGCACCAGGACGCCCCACACTCGCCTCGCCACCAGACGTTCAATCCGCTACACTTGTTAAACGGAACGCTGTTCCAATACAATACGGAACACGATTCCGTTTGTCAAGACTGAAGGCAGCGGCAGGATGAACGCACCGCATGAACCGGGCAAAATCACTGCCCTTCCCAAGCGAACCGGTGCGCGGCGCAACGAGCAGACCTTGCTGGACATCGCCGCCCTGTTCGTCACCTCCGGCGTCGAGGTGGAACTCGCCGACTTCCGTGCAGGCCGAAGTGTGCGTCGCTTGGCAGCAGCTCATGGCTGAAAGCGGCGACATCAAAGAGGATGATGCCCACGACTGGCTAGACGTGGAATTCGCCGAGCCCTGTCCCAACTGAGCAACCCCCAGCGCTGGGGGTTGTGGCTTGGTCTTACAGAGATTCCCTCGTTCAGTTGCTGCTCAACTGTTAAGAGACGTAAGCAAAGTAATGACGCACCTGAGGGGGAAGACTGATCGCCACGGCAGCCCCCAAATAAACCACTCCGAATGCAATGATCATGAGTGCCAGCGATCCATAGCTCATGAGCACTACGCCTGCCACCACCGTTTGCAGGCCCGCGATCGTCATCAAGAGAATCGACACCACTCGGGCCCACTTTTTTCCGTGGTACAGCTGCCAGCAGAGGCCAAGAGTCAAGGCAAACCGGATCAAGGACGTGAATTTGATGGGATTTCCGGTGAACAGCGGCAGCACAATACTTGTGGCTGAAACCAGCAGAACAAAGGCGATCACAATGGCCACAATGCGGTGACCGAACAAAACAGATTTCTCAGACATACCTCATGGTATTGAACTGAGGCGATGAAGTTGACGCACATCTGTTGCCCCTATTGGGGGGAGTTCCAGAACACCAGAAGAACCCCCGGCAAGAATTCTTGCTCCAAGGAGACCTGCCTATCATGGCGGAACTGGCTACCGCTGGAGCGTGAAGCAAGCGTGGCGGAACTTGATGCCGTCTAGGCTTTGGAGCTGTCAGATTCCTGAAACACGGTCAGGCGCACGCTGAATCATGCCGAAAGACAAGCCGGCTCCGCCCCCACCACCGCCCCCCAATCCCGACAAAGATGGCAGCACGAAGAAGGGCGGGTAAGTCGAAACAACCCGACTGCCCCGCCCTGATCTGCGCTGATGCGTGGGCGGGCGCTTGCGGCGTGGGGATGATGGACACCCCGCAGAGTGGCCACGATCAGCCCTCCTCGGCAGACCGGGCTTCTTGACGCCAGGCCTGCGTTTGCAGGGCTTCAAGGAGCCCGGGCACGGCCGTCAGGAACCACACCCACGGGCGCAGCAGCGTCCATTTCGGGGTGGTCATGCGAATCAACACCGGCCACAGGCGGCCCAGACGGATATCACGGCTGAACCACGCTTCCCGGATCACGCTGCCCAAACAGACGACGGCGAGCAGGGTGTAGAGACTGAGGGCGACAAACACGGCGGCCCAGATGAAGCCCTCCCCGGTGGAGTGGGTGAGCGCTGCGCTCAGCATCTGACCCGCCAAAAGAACACCAGGGCGGCCAGACTGCACAGCAGCAGCAAGATGGCGGCGGTGATGAGCCCGTTTCTCCACATGAACGCAAGGTAGCGGCCTCGGTCTGACAGTCACCCGACAAGGCGTGGGCGCGAAGCTGTTTGGCTCTGAAGTCAGTCGGAAGCCAGTACGCTAGAGATCCCTCCTCTCGGAGGTCTCAATGCGGATACTCCAGTCTACTCCTAACCAGCCTTGCCCTGAGTGCCTGTCCTGGCCAAGCACCGGGCGGACAAAGCGGCCCCACCCTCCCTGCTCTTGCCCTGAAGTGGTCTCGCCTTGAACCCAGCACCTTTGGTGGCCCTCATCGGAGATCTTTCCGTACGCCCTCTGGCTCTCTCACCGCTTCTCGTTGAGCCAACGTGACGTTCAAGAATGACTTTAGGAACGTGGCACCCTGGTCAGTCACGAAACCCTGCGCCAATGGAACATCCCTTTCGCACCGCTCCTGACTGAAGACCTGCGTCACCGGGAACCCCGGCGGGGTTCTCGGTGGTTCTTGGACGAAGTATGCATCGGGATCGGTGGCAGGAAACACGGGTTGTGGCGGGCAATCGACGAATCCGGCGTCGTTCTCGACCTCCTTTGACAGGCTCGGCGAGATACCCAAGCAGCACAGACCTTTCTCCAAAGACTCTTGATCAATCACGACGTGCCAGACGTGATCCACACCGACAAGCTTTGGAGCTCCGGAGCGGCACTCAAAGAACTCCCGGTGCTCCACGCTGCGGAGCACGTCCAGGTCATCTCGGCGGCGCGCGGCAATACCCTGACCCTGCAATCTCATCGCCCGACTCGACAACAGGAACGAAGCCAGATCGGCTTCAAGAACCCAAGGCGAGCACAGGAATTCTTAGCCCTTCACGCCCGTGTCTTGCACCTCCACCCGCACACCCGAACCACTGTTCGCGCCGCCCTTCGAAGATCAAACCAAGACCATGCTCATTTGGCGTGGCGAACTGCAGTTGAAGTGGCCAGCTGAAGTCCAGACGGCCACCGACCTCACTCGGCCGGTCCCTGATTAACTTGCCAGAACCCCTGGGTGCGCGGGCATGGAACGCAACGTAGAGGCTCAGTGGCCGTCCAGATGAGTGGTGCTCCATTGACGGGAACCCAGCTTCGTTCCTCCTCTTGCCCCTCCACTTGACAGCGCTGCCCCATCATGTAACAGTGCAGGTGTCATGAGTTTCGACAGCCGACTTTCTAGTGTTCTTCATCTGCTCCTTCATCTGATGGAGACCCAAAATGCCATTCCTTCGGATCGCCTCGCCGCCGCTCTGAACAGCAACCCAGTGGTCGTCCGCCGCACGATGGCTGGGCTGCGGGACGCGGGACTGGTCTCCTCTGAAAAGGGGCACGGCGGCGGCTGGCGACTGGCCTGTGACCCGGCCCACACGACCCTACTCGACGTGTACCGGGCGCTGGGTTCACCCACGCTCTTTGCTCTGGGCAACCGCTCCGAACGCCCGACCTGTCTGGTCGAACAGGCGGTCAATGCCGCTCTGAACGACACATTGCAGCAGGCCGAGGCTCTGATCACCGCGCAGCTTCAGGCCCTGACATTGACGGCCCTGGCGAGCGACTTTCAGTTCCGATTGAAACAGGCGCAATCTAACCAAACCCTCTGCGCTCCACAGGAGAACCCCCATGCTCTATGACGCCCTGATTATCGGCGGCAGCTACGCTGGACTGTCCGGCGCAGTGCAGATCGCGCGCAGTGGCCGCTCCGTCTGTGTTCTTGACGGCCGCCAGCCCCGCAACCGCTTCGCTCCTCACTCACACGGCTTTTTTGGTCAGGATGGTCAGTCTCCACGCGTCATGATTGCCCAGGCCCGCGCTGATCTGGCCGCGTATCCCAACGTGACCTTGATCGATACTCTGGCCACACAGGCGCGGCGGGAAGGAGACCAGTTCAGCATTACCCTTGCGTCGGGCGAGATCCTGCACGCTCAGAAACTGCTGCTGGCTTACGGCGTTGTCGATCTGCTGCCGGAGATCCCGGGCCTGGCGGAACGCTGGGGGCAAACGGTCTTGCACTGCCCGTACTGCCACGGCTACGAAGTTCGGGGGGGGCACTTAGGCGTGCTGAGCGCCTTGCCGCAGTCCACCCACCAAGCGCTCCTCATTTCAGACTGGGGCCGCGTCACTTTTTTTCTGAATGGGCAGCCGCTGCCGGACGCGACGACGCTGGCCAAATTCGCCGAACGTGAGATCGAGATCGAGCCTGAAACAGTGGTCGGTCTGGAAGGCGAAGCTCCGGGTTTAGACGGCGTTCGCTTGGCGGATGGTCGCCTGTTCGGCCTAGACGCCCTGTTCGTGGCCTCGCGTATCCGCCCGGCGAGTGATCTGGCCGAACAACTGGGGTGCGCTGTTGAAGAAGGTCCGCAGGGGCCGCTCCTGCGGACGGACGCGACCAAACAGACCAGCGTGGCGGGCGTCTACGCAGCGGGCGATCTCACGGCGCGGGGTGGGAACGCTTCTCTGGCGGCCGCCGACGGGGTGTGGGCGGGCGTGTCGCTGCACCAATCCCTGATTTTCGGGCCACTCGCACAGCTGGAGGGAGTCCTTCCCGCGTAAGTGCAGGCCGCAGCACACAGGAGCCTTCGCCGGAGAACGTGATTGAAACTCCGTTGCCCATCCCACCACCTCACCACACCGGCCCGGAGAAACCGACATGAATCACCCATCTCCTCTCTCTACAGCCCGAGCCTCTTGGGAGCAGCGGTACCAGCACAACCCACGGCCTTGGACGGGGCAGGCCAATGCCATCCTGGCGCGGTGGGTGCAGCCGCTGACGCCGGGCAGCGCGCTGGATCTCGGGTGTAGCGAGGGCAACAGCGCCGTGTGGATGGCCCAGCAGGGCCGGCAAGTCACGGGCGTTGACATCTCGGCTACGGCTTTAGACCGCGCGGCACAGCACGCCGCGGATGCGGGCGTCAGCACCCGCACCCGCTTTGAACAACACGATCTGGAACAGAGCTTTCCAGCGGGGCAGGTTGATCTGGTGTACGCGCTTTACTTACAGTCCCCCGTAGCCTTTCCCCGGGATATAGTGCTGCGGCAAGCGGCGGACGCCGTCGCTATTGGCGGCCTGCTGCTGGTGATCGAGCACGCCTCGGCCCCTTCCTGGGTGAAAGACTCGGAGGTTCAGTCCCCCAGCGCACAGAAAGCGCTGGACACGATTGGCCAGGACCTTGACCAGTGGGAGACCGTTTTTGCAGGAACTCCGGAACGCCAAGTGACTGAAACGTCTAGCCCCGATGGTCAGGTCGGCACCATCAAGGACAACATCATCGCTCTGAGGCGGCTGAAATCATGACGGCAGATTTCGTTGGGGAGAACGGTCTGTGGGAGTTCAGGGAGACGAAGGCTGGCCTGAAGATAGACCTCATCAAGAAGGAAACCTGTTCTAGAGAACGCTGAAGAGACTGGGCAGCACGTCGCGTCCGGCTGGATCCTGGACATGACCGACAGTCATCCCCAACAAGCGCACGGCCCTGCCCTGCAGCAGTTCCGGCGTGAGCAGGTGCACGGCGATCCGGTACAGATCAGTCTCCAGAAAGACTGGAACGGGCAACGAGATTTGCCGGGACACGGACTCGAAGTTCGCAAATTTGACCTTCAGAACGACGGTTCGTCCGGCCAAGCTTTGGGATTCGAGCCTTTTCTGAAGCTTCTCGGCAATCATCCCGAGTTGCCCGTGCATCTGCTGCATCTCTCTGAGATCCTGATCGAAGGTTTCTTCGACGCCGACGCTCTTGCGCTCCCCGTTGGGATCCACGGGCCGATCATCTTGGCCCCGCGCCACCGCGTACATCTGGCGGCCCTGCACGCCAAAGAGAGACACCAGTTCTTGCAGAGACACCGCTTGCAAGTCGGCTCCTGTCTTAACGCCCCGCTCTTCCAACCGCCGAGCAGTGACGGGGCCGATACCGTGGAACGCGCCGACGGGCAACCCCGCCACCAACGCTTCAACATCCTCGGGCAAGATCACGGTCAGGCCGTCCGGTTTGTTCATGCCGCTGCCCAACTTGCTCAGGAGTTTGTTGAAACTGACGCCGCAAGAGACCGTCAAGCCGCCTGTCCGTGCGTTGACCAGCCGTTTGATCTCGCGGGCGATCAGGGTGGCGCTGGGTGGGCCTTGCTTGGGTTCAGTCACGTCCAAGTAGGCTTCATCGAGACTCAGGGGTTCGACAAGATCCGTGAATTCGTAAAAGATCCCTTGCAGCACCCGGCTGGCTTCGCGGTAGACGTCCATACGTGGCTCGATGACGATGAGCCGAGGACAACGGGCCAAAGCGGTGCGGAGCGGCAAGGCGCTGTGGACGCCAAACTGCCGGGCTTCATACGTCGCGGTGGTGACCACGCTGCGGGGGCCGTGATAGGCCACGGCGACGGGTTTGCCACGCAGATGAGGCTGATCCCTCAGTTCCACGCTGGCGTAAAAAGCGTCGGCATCCACGTGCACGATCTTGCGCATCACTCAGGTCAGTCTACGGGGTGTGACAGGCCAGCACTCAGACGGTTTGCGAGATGGGCAAGAGGGTTGGCGAAGCCTCTAGCAACCCTGTCCGTCCTTCTCTGAATCAAGCCCTGCGAGATCATTCTGAGGCAGGCCGTCCCCGGCGACTGGCCCGCCACGCCGCCCACGCCCCGGTAGACCACAGCGCCCAAGCCACCAGCAACGGTTGAAAGCAGAGCCGGATCAGCCGGGATTGGTCGGTATTCAGGCCAAAGGCATCTGTTCGGGTCAGGTACTGCGAAATATTGCCCGGAAACACGGCGACGAAAAAGGCGGCGACCACTGCGCCTAGGGGGAGTCGCTGCCGGGGCAACACGGTCAGCGCCGCACCGAGAGCGAGTTCAACGACGCCGGAGGCCACCACCACGAAGTCTGGGTCAAGTGGGAGCCACGTCGGCACCTGCGCCTGAAAGTCTTGACGCAAGGTGGTGAGGTGCCCAGTGCCAGCCAGCAGCAACACGCCGCCGAGTAGCAACCGGGCGGCATGGTGAACCCAAGTGATGCGCGCAGAGGGGGACGTTGACATAAAAACTCCTTGAGGAAACACAGCGGTGAACCGACAGGCAGACAAAGCCGACCGTCAGAGTAGAGGGTTTCAGACGATTGAGGGCGGCCTGTCTTCAGAGCCTCACCGAACTAAGAACGGCTGTTGCCGATCCTGCTGGCTGGTGCCCTTGGGCTGGCCCCAACTGGCTGGCCAGCAGCGACATCATCGAGACTCCGCTCCGTTCCGTAACACGGAGCCCGTACTCTTTCCCACCCGCTCTGCTCGGAGTTCAAACTCCTCTATCGGGCGTTCAACCGGAATCAGTATCACTTCCCAAAGTGCGGTTGTTTGGGCAGGGTCAAGCTGAAGGTCGCGCCCTGATTGAGCCGGGCCGTGGCCGTCACCTGCCCCCCATGCCGGGTCACGATCCGCCGCACATTGGCCAGTCCTACCCCGGTGCCCTCAAATTCGTCTTGGCGGCGCAGTCGCTGGAACAGCCCGAAGAGCTTGTCCGCATACTGGGGGTCAAAACCTACCCTGTTGTCCTCCACGAAGACGCCCCACTCCTCCGGGCGTTCTTCGGCCCACACGCGGAGTTGGCTCACCTCACGGGTGCGGGCGTGCTTCAGGGCACTGGACAACAGATTGATCATGACTTGCCGCAGCGTATCCGGGTCACCGACCACCAAGGGCAGCGGCGCAAGCTGCCAGTCCACCTGCCGGTTGAACAGGTCTGTTTCAAGCTCGGTAGCCACGCTTTTCACCAACGCGCCTAGATCGACCACACTCGCGCGCAGGAGCATGCTGGAGGTGCGGGATAGATCCAGCATCGCGTCGATCAAGGTGTTCATGCGTCCTGCCGCCTCTTCGATCACCTTCAGGTAGCGCTCCGACTGCTCGTTCAGTTGGTCTTGAAGCGATTTGCGTAGCAGGGTATTGAAGCCGAGGATGTGCCGAACCGGCGTGCGGAGGTCATGCGAGACGGTGTACGAGAAGGCTCCGAGTTCCTCATTGGCCGCGCCCAAACGCTGCTGCTCTTCAGCCAGTCGGGCCACACCCTGCGCGCCTTCGAGCGCCAGTCCTAGGCTCCGCATCACCGTGTCCAACACCGCGCGGTCGGTGGGCGTCCATTGATGGGGATGGAAGACGACGACGGCCACCACCCCTTGAGGCTCCCCTTTGACCAGGAGCGGCAGGGTGGCGGTGGCCTCCACATGGGCGACGTGCTCAGGCTCCAGTTGATCGAGGGTCTTGTCGTCTTCATTCTGGTAAAGCGGCGTCCGGGTCGTCCACGGGCGCGGCAAGTTGTGCGTGGTCTGATACGGCAAACCCTGATCGATCACAGCTTGCAGCGCAGCATTCCGCAGGTCACCGGTTTGCACTTTCAGACGCCAGAGCGGCCCCTCCGGCTCGTAATACAGCACGAATCCTTCCGGCAATAGGGACAGCATGATCTCCTGTGCCCGCCGAATCAGGGTCAGCGGATCAGCATGCAGGGTGAGGTCATGCATCAGCTCCACAAACGCTTCGAGTGCCCGGTTGCGGCTTTCCAGCTCTTCTTGATGTTGCTGGACTTGGCGCTCGGCCTGCACGCGGCCGGTCGTCTCGATCACGGTCACGAGGACGCCCCCAACCTTGCCGTTGTCCTCCCAGACGGGGCTGTAACTCAAGGTGAAGAAGGCGTCTTCGTCCTGCCCCTGCCTGTGAATGGTGAAGGGCTGATCCGTAAATTCGAAGCTCTCGCCGCCCTGAAGTACACCCTCATAAATGGGGGCATTGAAGTCCCACACCTCGGGCCAGCACTCGCGGGTGGGTTGCCCCAGACCGGCAGGATGCTTGCGGCCCATGATGACTTGGTAGGCGTCGTTGTAGATCTGCACCAACTCAGGCCCCCACAGCACGATCACGGCAAAGGGATTGGCCAAGAGGAGGTTGGTGATGGCGGTGAGACTGCCCGGCCACTGGACGTGGGGGCCAAGGGGCGTCGACGACCAGTCGAACTCGCGCACGCGGGCGAGCATGGTGCGCTCCGGGGAGTGAGCTGGAGAGGAGTCAGGCAGCAGAGTCTCAGACAGGGCCGCAGAAGGTCGTTCATTTCGCCTCTGAGGTCACGCTACACTGGTGCAAGCAGATCTTCCTTGCGGTCTTATGTAACGTCAACAGCAGAAGGCGGCAGGAAAGATGTTCAGGTTTGGGATTGACCCTGCTCCAAGACGCACTTGACTTGGCTCGCCCTCTGGAGCCAGTTACGGCGGGTCAAATGGCAGTTTCCTAACTTCCAAGTGCAGCCCGCCTTGACCCGGCTTGAGCGGGGGGTCATAGAGCCAAGTTAGAGCCTCCAAGCGATCTGTTATTCACTGCACTGAATGACGCATGAGCTGTCTGGGATGCAGCGAAACGGGTGTCAGTGCATAGTCTTGACCGTGAGCGTATTCCACGCTATCTTTGAGACATCAAAGGCGATCCTCCGGGGTCGCCTTTCTTCTGTTGAAGTTCAACTCTCTTGATCAGAAACATTCTTGGCGACGCCAACGTCAATTAAAGACAGCGCTCACTCCGTGTTCCCCGCTTCCAGTGCCCCTCAACATGATCTTTAGGTCATGGCGGCCCAGCGCTGTTCCGCCCTAAGCTAAAGAGTATGTCCCTTCCTTCCGGCACGCCTGAGCGGCTCTCGCTGAATGAGCGCCTGCAAGACGTGACCCATGCCCTGGCCGCGTCCACGACCGTTCACGGCGTCTTTGAGATCCTGCTCACCTCGGCGCTGGAAACGGTAGACGCCACGACCGGAGCCGTCTTGTTGGTCACCCCGGAAGGCGACCGACTGGAACTGGCCCAGAGTCGCGGCTACAGCCCAGATGTGCCCACCATCTGGAAGGACGGGCCACTGGACGGCAGCGTCCCGGCTGGAGAAGCCCTGCTTGATCAGACGGCCTTGTTCTTCGAGCATCAAGACGCGCTGATGCTGGCCTACCCTGACCTTGAGGAACGGGTCGGAGCCCCACCCCCGGTCGCCACGGCGGTGCTGCCCATGTTCGAGAGCCACAAGTCTCTGGGACTCATCGTGCTGGATTTCACGGAGCCGCACCACTTCACACAGGAAGAACGCTTTTTCCTGCGGACCCTGAGTACCCAGTGCGGCATCGCTCTAGGCCGCGCCCGTCTGATGTCAGAGTTGCAGCAGCAGGTCGAAGAGCGTACCCAACAGGTATACCGGGAAGCCCGCGCCCAAGAAGCCTTCATCGCGTTTACCGAGGCCGTCGGCACCGAAACGGAAGTGACGCTGTTGGCGCAGCACAGCGTCGCCGTACTGGATCAACGCTTTCCGGGCAGCACCGCGGCCTACTACGAACGCGAAGCTGGACGCTGGAAGCTGCGGGTACACAGTGAGAATCTGGGCGAGAGTCCAGAGCTGCTTGAGCAGTTGCGGGCCGGTCTGCCTTTGGAAACTCCCGTGTTCGCTGCGGTACTTCAGACCCAAGCGCCCGTCTTTGTGAACGCTTGGAACCCGCAGCAGGAGCGAGTGGAACACACCGAGATGTACCACACTGTCGCCACCTATCCGTATGTGCGGCAAGGCGAAGTGCAGGCGGTGCTGGGGATCGGTCTCAAAGATCAGGGCCACTGGACGCCCAGTGACCGCGCCCTGTTTTTGGCCGTCTGCCGGGGGCTGAGTTTGGCCCTCGACCGGGCGGAGCAGGTGGAGCAGGTGCAACTTCAAAAAGCAGCGGTGCAAAACCGCAACCGGGCACTGGAGGCGTTCGCGCAGCTCTCGCAAGAGTTCGTGTTCGAAACCGAGCGCTTCCCGCTGGTGCGCCGGGCCCAAGACATCGTGCTGACCCTGTTGCCGCCCGGTTACGCGGTGTACTACGAACTGGAAGGTGACGTGTGGCGCTGCCACTCTCAAGTCGGAGACCTCGGCAACGAGGCACTCCAAGCCTTGGTAAATGCCGGCTTTCCAAAGGAGGTTCCCACCCTCCGCCAGCCGTTCGAGACGGGTCAACCGCTGTATCAGGACGTCTACGCGCAGGGCAGCGATACAGACGCCGAGGTGGTCAAGCACATCCAAGCGGTGGTCTCGCTGCCCCTGCAAGTGGCGGGAACCACGGTGGGCATCTTTCTGATTGCTCTGTTTCACGAGCGGGCGTGGACGACCACCGACCGAGCGGTGTTGGAGACGACCATGCACAGCTTAGGCTTGGCGCTAGAACGCGCTGAGCATGCCCGTGAGCTGACCGTCCAACGCGATCTGCTGGAGGCCCGCACCCGCTTGCTGAGCGCGGCCAATGAGGAACTGGAAGCGTTTGCCTACTCGGTCTCACACGACCTGCGTACCCCCGTTCGTCACCTCACCAGTTTTGCCCAGCTGCTCCGCAAGACCTTGGGCGACCGACTGGATGAAAAGTCGGCGCGGTATCTGGGCGTCATGGATCAGGCCGCCACGCGCATGACGACCCTGATCGACGCCATCCTTGAACTGTCGCGCACGTCTCAACAACCGCTGCACCTGCGAGTAGTGGACTTGGGCGCAGTCGTGAGCGGTGTCCGGGAACTGTTTGAAGCCGAAGCCCTCGACCGTCAAGTGAAGTGGACGGTTGGCCCGGTGCCGCTGGTGATGGGTGACGTCGGGCTGCTGAGGCAGGTCATGGAAAACCTGTTCTCCAACGCCCTGAAGTACACCGCTCCACGGACACAGGCGCACATTGAGGTCTGGGCCGAAGAGGAAGAACCACACTGGCGCGTGTTCGTGCGGGACAACGGCGTGGGCTTCGATGCGGGCTATACCCACAAGTTGTTCGGGGTCTTTCAGCGCCTGCACCGCCAAGAAGAGTTCGAGGGGAGCGGCGTGGGGCTGGCCAACGTGCGCCGGGTCATCACGCGGCACGGAGGCACGGTCAGGGCAGAAGGGGTGCTGGATCAGGGTGCGACCTTTTCCTTCACGCTGCCCAAAGCGTAGGCGGGGAGCAGGCCCCGAGCTACCAAGCTCAAGCAGACTGCGCCTGTGTGGGAATGTGGCTTAAGCTCCGATCACCAATTATGACAACCCGGTGAGAGCTGAACTGGGGGCGGGAAGTACGATCAATTTCACCCGTCTTCAAAGTTCAGCGCGGCCCTGTGGCGCTATTGGGCGGCGTGTTCCTTACATGGAGCCGTCTCGCAGCCTAAGCTGATGTCCCATTGAACGAGATCGGTTCAGCATTTAGATTGAGACCCAGTAAACTGCATGGATGACCACTGCCGTCGCTGTCCCCACTGTCCTTGATCGACTCAAAGCCTTATCGCACGAGATCCGCTTCGATCTGGTGCGGTATTTGGCGGGCGGCGAACGCTGCGTGTGTGACCTCGAAGCGTTGCTGGGGCTGCCGCAATCTAAGGTCTCCTATCACTTGGGCATCCTGCGCGACGCCGATCTGGTGCGGGCCGAGCAGCGGGGTAAAAACATGTATTACATCCTGCGCCAAGAGCAACTCTTTGGGCTGGGCGGCGCTCTACTCACCGAAATTTTTGCCCAGCCTCCTCACTTGACGCATCAAAATAATTCGATATGCTAGGCAGGACATGACCCGCGTTCTGATTCTCTGCACCCACAATTCGGCCCGCTCGCAGATGGCTGAAGCCCTTACCCGTGACGCCGCGACGCGCTCGGGTCTCGATCTGGAAGTGCATTCCGCTGGCACCGAGGCCACCCGCGTCAAGGACGAGGCCAAGACGGTGATGGGGGAAATCGGCCTGAGTCTGGACGCGCACACCAGTAAAACATTGTGGGACGTGCCAGACGCGCAGAACTTCGATTACGTCATCACGGTCTGCGACTCTGCCGCCGAAGCCTGCCCGGTCTATCCCGGCACAACGAACCACCTGCATTACCCCTTTACCGATCCCAGCGGCGGCAGCCTCGATCGCTGGCGGGCCGTGCGCGATCAACTCAAGGTTCAATTTGATGCGTTTGTTCAGAACTTGAAAGACGGTCAACCGGTACCTGAGACCTACGAAAACAGTCCCGCCGTCGCGGTGGGCTAGGTGAGCGTTCCCTTAGCTCGCGCCCTCGCCGCCGAAGGCATCGGCACCTTTGCGCTGATTTTCTTCGGCCCCGGCGCGGCGGTGGTGCAGGCGCAAACCGGGGCACTGGGTCATGCAGGCGTGGCGCTCGTCTTCGGGTTGACTGTGGCGACGGTGATTGCGGCTTTGGCTCCCATCAGCGGCGCACACATCAATCCGGCGGCTACCTTTGCGCTGGTGCTGGCGGGCAAATTCCCGATCAGTCGCGCTCTGCCTTATGTGCTAGCCCAACTGATTGGCGCAACGCTGGCGGCTTTCCTGTTGCTGGCTCTCTTCGGCATAGAGGGCAATGTGGGCGTGACCGTGCCCGACGGAAGCGTGGGTCAGGCTTTTGCACTGGAAACGGTGCTGACGTTTTTCCTCTTGCTCGTCGCCTTGCGCTCCGGGTTGCCGTGGGTGGTGGGCGGTGTGGTGGCGCTCGAAGCCATGATGGGCGGCCCGATTACGGGGGCGAGTATGAATCCGGCCCGCAGTTTTGGCCCCGCACTCGCCAGCGGCATCTGGACGGCACATTGGCTGTACTGGGCGGCTCCGCTGCTGGGGGCGGCCCTTGCGGTGGCGGCCAATCACTTCCTGAGTCCCAGCGAACCCGTTAAAACCAAACCCCATCAGGCGCAGGAATTTGCGCCCACCAGAGAGACTCTGTAACCCAAACTGATGCTGCTACTCACCCCCTGTTCGCCGTGGTTGTGGGCAAGCTCACTCACGGCTTAGCGGCGTGTGGCTGGGCGCAGACGGCCCGCAGGTGAGGCCACCTGACCCATCCGCTGTCCCCGGAAGTGCAGGAGCCGCAGCGCATTGGCGGTCACGAGGGCCGTCGCGCCGGTGTCCGACAAGATGGCGGGCCACAGACCGGTGATGCCGAGCAGGGTGGTGACCAAGAAAATCGCCTTGAGGCCCACCGCGAAGATCACGTTTTGCTTGATGTTGGTCAGGGTGGCGCGGGAGAGCTGAACGAGTTCCACGACGCCCCCGACTTCCGCCCGCAGCAGGGCGGCGTCGGCCGTTTCCAGCGCCACGTCGGTGCCGCCGCCCATCGCAATGCCGACGTCACTGGCGGCCAGCGCCGGGGCGTCGTTGATGCCGTCGCCCACCATCGCCACAGACCCCTGCCGCTTGAGTTCTTCGATGACGCGCAGCTTGTCGGCGGGCAGCAATTCCGCCTGCACGTCCAGTCCGAGACTTTCCCCAATGGCCTGCCCGGTGCGGGCATTATCACCTGTCAGCATCAGGGGCCGAATGCCCAGTGCTTTGAGGGCGGCAACGGCTTCCCGCGCATCAGCACGAGGTTCGTCCCGCAGGGCCAGCAACCCCAGCACCCGTGCGCCGTCCATCAAGGCCACCACCGTCTTGCCCTGACCTTCCAAAAGTTGCGCCTTAGCCTCGACTTCAGCGGTCATGGCCCCCTGTGCTTGGGCATAGCGGGGAGAGCCGACAGCCAGAGTCCGGCCATCGACGGTCGCCAGCACCGCTTGGCCGGGCAGGGCGCGGGCGTCCTCTGCGGCGGGCAACGCCAAGCCTTGAGCATGACCCAAGATGGCCTTGGCGAGGGGGTGGCTGGAGCCTTGTTCCACGGCGGCGGCTTGGCGCAGCACCTCGCCTACACCGATGCCAAACGGCACGATGTCCGTCACTTGGGGCTTCCCCTGCGTCAGGGTGCCCGTCTTGTCGAACGCGATGGTCTTGACGCTGCCGATGGCTTCCAGCGCGGCCCCGCCCTTGATCAGCAGGCCGCGCCGCGCGCCCGCACTGACGGCGCTGGTGATGGCGGCAGGCACCGACAAGACGAGCGCGCAGGGGCAGCCGATCAGCAGCAGCGAAATGCCTTTGTACAGCCACTCGCTCCAACTGCCCCCGGCCAGCAAAGGAGGCAACACCGCCGTGAGACCCGCGATCAGCACCACGATGGGCGTATAGACCCGCGAAAAGCGGTCAATGAAGCGGGCCACAGGCGCTTTGTTGCTCTCGGCCTGCTCCACGAGGTGGATGATGCGGGCGATGGTGTTGTCGCTGGCGTCGGTGTCCACACGGACTTTCAGCACGCCGTCGGTATTGATGCTGCCCGCGTACACGGCGTCGCCCACCGTTTTGAACACGGGCACGCTCTCGCCCGTCACGGGGGAATCGTCGAGGCTGGACTGGCCTTCCAAGATGGTGCCGTCGGCGGGCACGCGGCCCCCCGGCTGAACTTGGACGAATTGGCCCACCTTCAGCGTGTCGGCAGGCACTTCAAAGATTTTGCCTTTCTTCAGAACCAGCGCCGTCTTGGGTGCGAGGGCGGCGAGCGCCTGAATGCCGCTGCGGGCGCGGCCCACCGCAATGCCTTCCAGCAGCTCACCAATGGCAAAGAAGAACACCACGACGGCGGCCTCGGCCCCTTCCCCGATCAGGAGCGCCCCCACGGCGGCGAGGCTGACCAGGGTGTTGATGCTGAAAGGATCGCCTGCACGGCCCGCAGCCCACGCCTTTTTCGCCAGCGGCCACGTCCCCAGCAAAGTGGCGGCCAAATACCCCCACGTCGCCAAGGCAGGCTCCACCAGACCGAACAGGAAGGCCAGCACCAACAGGGTGCCCGAGGTCAGGACCAACCGGCCCTGTTGGGTGGCGTACCAAGGTCTGGGCGTATGCACACTGTCTGAGCCGTCTCCGTTGAGCAGGCGCGGCTCATGACCCAGTGAGCGCAGGGTTTTTTCTAGGGCGGCGCGGGGCGTTTGGCTCTCGTCGAGGGTGAGCGTCAGGCTTTGCTTGGTCAGGTTGGTGCTGGCGTTGGCGGCTCCCGGCGTGCGTTCCAGCGCCCCCTCGATCTTGCGGACACAGGTGGGGCAGTCCATCCCTTCCACAAAGTAGTCCAGTCGCGTCAAGGCAGTGCCGGAAGCTGGGGCGGGAGCAGTCATAGGCAGACTATACCTGAGCAGATACTCAGATTTCTAGGTGGTGGCATCTCTCTAGGATCTGGCAAGATTCAGAGGAGAAGGCAGGCGGGAGCAACCGGCTAGGCCACCTGTCGGTGACATCCGACGTTGGAAACGTTGCTCGACAGACCCGAATCAACCCAAGCGGTGTGGGGCAGGACGCACGGAGCAGGCTTTTTGGAAGTCATACGAACTTGCTCTGATTCCGCCACAATCGGAAAAATGCTGCTTGCGGCCTCATACCACGTAGCCCGTACTCTTTCTTACTCACGAACAGTTCTCCCCGCCCGCTCCAGAAGACCGCAGCGCCCCAGCTTTGGCGTACTTATGCCCTAAGCACGACAAGACAGATGCGGCCCCTCCACTCCTCTCGCCAGCGATACTGAGGGCATGAGCACTGAGATTGATCTGGCGTGGAAGCGCATCGAAACTTGGTATGAAGCGCAGCTGCTGCCGATCTTCCGCCGCCAAGTTCGCCATGCCGCCCTCGCTGACCTGCTCCACCCCGGAGCCACCGAGCTGCAGATTGCTGAGGCGGAAACCCTCTTTGGCCGTCCCTTCCCCGCAGAATTCCGCGCTTCTCTACAGCGTCATGACGGCGCGGCGTTGTGGCCCGGCGGCGAGGGGTTGCCTCCTTTAGAAGAAGCGTGGACGTTGACCCAGTCGCGGCGGCACGCCCTCGGACTCTCCCCTACAGAGGAGCAGCCCTCCATTGACGGCGTGGAGCAGGTCTGGTGGCACAGCGCGTGGTGGAGCTTCGAGCGGGATGGCGGAGGAAACGGGACAGCGCTCGACCTTCAGCCCGCACCTGGCGGACAGCTCGGTCAGGTCATTGGCATCGATCATGAAACCGCTGACCGTCCCCTCCTGGCTACCGGAGTCGCGTCTTACCTGAACGACGTCGCCGATCTCTCGGAGGCTGGCTGGTATGTGGCTTCGGAAGGGTTGGCTGCACGGGACACGCTGGATGAAACACACCCGCTGTCCGCCGGAGATTTGGATACATGGCGCGCCAAACACGGTGAAACCTGACGGAGCACTTGACCCAAGCTCCAGCCCCACTCACCCACAATTAGGCTTTAAACAGCGGCGGCTCCGGCTTCAGCTACCGCGTGATCTTGCTCGCCTGAGCCGCCACTCACGCCGATGGCCCCGATCACTTGGCCGTCCCGCTTCAGCGGGATTCCGCCTGCAAAGATCATGATCCGCCCGTCATTCGAGGCGTGAATGCCGAAGAACTGCCCGCCCGACTGGCTCTCGCCCGCCAAATCTTTGGTGGCGATGTCGAAGGCCCGCGAGGTATAGGCTTTTTTGATGGAAATGTCGATGCTGCCGATCCACGCGCCGTCCATCCGCACGTGGGCGATCAGGTTTCCGCCGCTGTCGGCGACGGCAATGTTCATCGGCTGACCGATCTCGGCGGCTTTTTGTTCGGCGGCGTGAATGATTTTGCGGGCGTCGTCTAAGGTCAACATAGGACTCTCCTTGAGGGTGGTGCTGCGCTCAGCATACGCGGACAAGGCCCCAGAACCGATGTCCGAATGGGCTTGCCCCAAGCAACTGCCCGAGCAACGTGCGGCAGGCAAGGCGACCACTGCTGCCTGACGAAAGGAGGGTTCTGCTTTTGCACGCTCGGAACCGTCTGGGTGGGCTTGGCCTTCCTGTGGCTTTAGATTTCGTTCCTGTGAAGGGGAAAACGATGTTCGACGGAGTCTAACCACTTGAGGCGCTGATGCCGCAGGCTACCGAGGACTGTCCGTGTTCAGCCGCCCAGCGCTTGATTGGCCAAGTTTTTAAAGCGGAGCAGCTCTTTGCTGCCGGGATCGACACTCAATCCCCGCTGAGTCCACGTCAGGGTTTTTTGATGCTGCCCCGCCTGCGTCCAAGCTTCGAACGCCTCTTGGCGGTACACGTAATACGGCGTGGGTACTCCAATCTGAACAGCCCGGTCAAAATTGGCGGCGGCGGCCTGAAGATTGCCCAGTCTGAGATTGGCTTTGCCTAGGCCCCACCACGCAAAAGGATCGCTAGGCCGGGCCTTGACGTCCTCTTCGCCGTGCAGTTTGGCGTGCTGCCAGTTGGCCGTCACGTTCCAGTCGTTGCCGAGGATTCCCTGCACCAGCGCCGCCTTGGCCGCTGGGAAAGCCACCAAATATTCTCCGTTGTAGTAACGCCACAACTCGGTAAACTCAGCGGTCGTCAGGCTCAGGCTCGGCCCCCGCAGCGGATCGCTGACCAAGAACCGCCCCGCACTGTAGCCGTAGACCGTGCGGAAGTGGGCCACCGTACTGCCCGCCTGAAGGCGTTGCTGCACCACCACCGGCAGACCGCGGGACACCAGTTCCCGCACCACTTCGGCGTCCCCGGCATAGCGGATCACGCTCTGTAACCCGAACCGTCCCAGATACGCCGCCAGTTCAAGGCTGGTCACTTGAGGATCGTTGGGGCCGTCTTTCATCACCGCCGCTGCCTGTGCCTGAGTGACTGGACTTCCGTAGTAGCTCAGCAAGGTCAGGGCCGTGACGGGGGCGCAATTGTTGAGCCGCTGATACTCGTGGCGAATGTTCTTCAGGGTGGCGCTGGTGGGCGCAGCAAAAGCGGGAGAACCCGACAGGCACAGCGCCACCGGCCACCAACGGAAAGACGTCATGTCCTATCTTGCCGTACAGCCTCCCTTCAGCAGATAAGAGGGCCTCCCCGTGCTGTTGAGCAGGTCTTCAGGGATGCCCATATGCGCGGAGGCTGATGTCGCCAGCTCCGGCCTCACCGGGGGCTGAGCAGGCGCACCATCGCCGAGTACCCGCGCTGCCGGGCATGTTCCAGCGCCGTTTTTCCCGCTCCATCGGCAATATCGCGGTCAGCGCCGTGTTCCAGCAACACCCGCACGATCTCGGTGTGCGTTGTTCCACCGTCGCCCAACATCACTGCTTCCAACAAAGCTGTCCAGCCCAGATTATTTACATGATTGACGTTGACAGTCGTGGTCGTGAGGAGTTCGCGGACATACTCCAAGTGGCCCCGGTCGGCGGCAGGGATCAGCGCCGTGCCGCCAAAGCGGTTGGTGCGGGTCAAGTCCGGAGTGGCCCGCAAGATCACCCGCAGCATCGCCACACTGCCTGTCTCACCCGTGACGAGCAGGGCGTTGTTGCGCTCCTCATCCTGAGAATCCGGATTGGCCCCAGCCGCCACCAACAGGGCCGCGACAGCCACATGGTCGCCCAGTGCCGCCACCGTCAGCGCCGTGCGGCCCCTCGCGTCTTGGGCATCGGCACTGACGCCTGCTGCTAGGAAACGCTTCACCGCTTGAACGTCGCCCCGCTGTACAGCACGCAGCAATTCTGCCTGAAGGCGAGTGTTGCCGGTGACCGGAGTGGAGGCACTGACCCCCAGCACCAGCATCGCCAGCACAGGCAAGGGGAACCAACGTTTGAGGAAACTGAGATTCACAAGTCCACCTTCTGAGGAGGACGCAGTACTGGGGCCGCCCCTGCCATGATCTTACTGTTCTACTCCTGTCTTGAGAGCGGCGGGGGCGCACTGCCCGTCGGTCAGTCCAGTGGGTACGCCGCCCATGACCAATACGCCGCCCGAATGCAGTCGAAAAAGCTGCACGGTGATTGGAGGGGGCGCGGTGAGAAACTGAGAACAAGTCGCGGAGCGGAGCGAGAGGCAACAGAGACGGGAGGAGTGGCGCTCCCGTGCAGAGCTGTGCCAGTCATGGGCGTCCGTTTACGAAGAAGGCGGGAATCAGAGCAAGTCCGTATGAGAACACCGCGCGCGCTTTGTTCATTCTTTGCCGAGTCCGCTCAGGCCGCCGTCGCGGGCACCAGCGCTGGACGGCGCAACTGTACCCGGTTGAGCAGCAGGGCATTGACCGTCACGATCACCGTGCTGGCACTCATCAACAGCGCCGCCCATTCCGGCCGCAGCAAGATTCCGTAGTTGGGGTACAGGACTCCCGCCGCGAAGGGAATGGCGAGCACGTTGTACGCCGCCGCCCAGAATAGATTTTGTTTGATCTTCCCCCGAACGCGGCGGGCCAGGTCAATGCTGCTGGCCACATCGGCTGGATTGTTGCGCACCAGGATCACGTCAGCAGTCTCGACGGCGACGTCGGTTCCGGCCCCAATAGCCACCCCGATATCCGCTTGGGCCAAGGCTGGAGCATCGTTCACGCCGTCCCCCACCATGGCCACGTTCCGGCCCTGTGCTTTCAGGGTGATGATCTGCGCCGCCTTGTCCTCAGGCAAGACGTCCGCGATCACCACGTCAATCCCCAACTCCCGCGCCACCGCCTCGGCTGTCCGTCGGTTGTCGCCCGTGAGCATCACAGTTTGTACGCCCGCCGCATGGAGCAGCTGCACGGCTTGGCGGGCCGTGTCACGCACGGTATCGGCCACCGCCACCACACCCAACATTTGGCCCTTTATTGCCACGTACATGGCGGTCTTTCCATCCGAGGACAGCGCTTCCGCCCGCTCGGCCAGCGCACCCAGCGTCAGGCCTTCCCGCTCCATCAGTTTGCGGTTGCCCACCCACACCTGTTGACCGTCCACCGTGGCTACCACGCCATAGCCCGGAATGGAATCGAAGCTTTCCGGTGGCCGCACGTCCAAGCCTCGTTGCTTCGCCCCGGCCACGATGGCTTCGGCCAGAGGGTGCTGAGACGGCTGGTCTGCTCCAGCGGCCAACCGCAGCAAGTCGAGTTCATTCACGCCGTCTGCCGGAATCAGGTCAGTCAAGGCGGGTTTCCCGGCAGTCAGCGTGCCCGTCTTATCAAACACGACGGTATTGACGCTGGCCATCGCTTCCAGCGCCGAGGCATTCTTGAACAACACGCCTTCCCGCGCCCCCTTGCCCACCCCCACCGTGATCGCTGTGGGCGTCGCCAATGCCAATGCGTCAGGGCAAGCAATGACGATGGCCGACACCGCGGCCGTCAGCGCAAAGACGACACTTTCGCCCAGCAGTATCCACACCAAGAAGGCCAGCAAGCCGGAGCCTAAGGCCACGAAGACCAGATATTTCCCAGCCGTATCTGCTAGGCGCTGAGCGGGGGCTTTGCTGGCCTGAGCATTTTGAACCAGTTGCACGATGCGTGACAGGGCCGTGTTACTCCCGACGGCGGTGGCGCGGAAGGTAAAAGCCCCATTTTGATTCACGGTGCCGCCGGTCACTCTCACCCCTGCGTTTTTCACGACAGGAATGGGTTCTCCGGTGATCATGCTCTCGTCGACGTAACTCTCGCCCCGAATCACTTCCCCATCGACGGGCACACGGTCGCCGGGACGAACCGTCAGTTCGTCGCCCACCAGCACTTGATCCAGCGGAACTTCGGTTTCTTGTCCGGCACGCAGGACGCGGGCAGTGGCCGGGGTGAGCTTCAGCAGCGCCTCCACGGCCCGCCCGGTCGCGAACCGGGAGCGCATCTCCAGCCAGTGCCCCAGCAAAGAAAGTGAGGTCAGCATCGCGGCGGCCTCGAAGAAGACTTCTCCTCCGCCCAAGAAGAGCGTGACCACCACCGAGAACAACCAGGACACCAAAATGCCGGTGGCGATCAGGGTCATCATGTTGGCCTCAGCGCGTTTCAGGGCACGCCACGCCGCCGAAATAAACGGCCAGCCGCCCCACCACACGACGGGCGTGGCCAAGATCAATCCGAACCAAGCCATCGACAGGCCGAAGGGGGGCATGGCCGTGAACCCGAAAATCTCTCCAATCGGGGAGAACAAGACCACGGGAAGAGTCAGCAGCAAACTCAAGAGAAAGCGCCGCAGCAGATCGGTGGCCATCTCGGCCCCGTGTCCGGCGTGTTCGTCATGGTTCATGAGGGCGTCGCCGTGTCCACTGTGACCCGCAGCAGCGTGGCCTGAAGCGGGGGCAGGCGCAGAGGCCGTCGACCCTCCGTGTCCACCTTGACTGTGCGGATGGTGGGTTTCGGATAACTCGTGGCCCACACGGGGATGGCCCGGCTGAGCCGCAGAGGGGGCGCAATCGGTGCAGGCGCAGGCATAGCCAGCCGCATGGAGCCGGTCTCGCAAGACGCTTTCCGTCACCACTGTCGGCAGGTAGCCGAGGTGAGCGACGCCGCGGGTGCGGTCGAGGTGCACACTCTCAACGCCCTCCAGTCGAGCAAGGTGACCTTCTAGATCGGCAAATTCAGACGCGTCGTAGCAGTTTTTAAACGACACCTCCAGCACTCTGGAGGACACTGGGCTGGGTGAGGTCTGGCCATGATGGGTCTGGTGGTCTTGCATGGTCTTCTCCCGTTCGTGCAGGCTTGAGATTGGTACTTGAAGAGAGATCTGGCTCTGCGTTTCAGCGCCACCTTAGGCTGGGGTCATCCGTGCGGTTCGAGTTGAGAGCCGTGGGCTGATCTTGGCCCTCTGGAGAAGTCGACGGGAGGAGAGAGCATCCGCGCATAGCAGTAACCCCCCGAGGGGGATACACAGCTTATGTGGAAACAGGGCGGTCAAACCAAGCGAAGCCGCTCAAAGAAGCCGGGAGATCAATCGCACTACAGACGAAATACGCCACTCCGAACGCTTGAGAGACCAACAAGTGCAGGTCATTCATTGGCAAGCCATCACCACTCCCGCTCTCGGTATCTTAGACCCTCCGGGGGAGGATTTCAATAAGCGGCAAAAAGAGGGACGCCAACCGCGCTGCCCTCTAACGGCGAACGCTGCATCAGGTGATGCCAAATTGCGAGACTGCGCGAGAATCATCCGACTCGCAGAGCTGCCCAGCAGAGTAGAGCGAGTGGCAAGAAGGACGGGAGGAGTGGCGTGGTCAACCGCGTCCGTTGACGACGAAGGCTGGCGGTAATGGACGACCCTATCAGTGCTGTTGCGATAGGGTCGGGAATCGGAGCAACTCCGTATGACTCCGCCTGCGAACGTGTTCCTGTGAACCGTTTTCGGTGTGGCAGTGCGGGCATCAGACTGGATTTGAAATTCAGCAGGGAGTTGAAGGTGAAGTGACGCCGCTCAGGATTGTCGACCACATCGGGTTCACTTGGCTGCCAGTGTGCAGAGAAATGCACGGGAGCCATGTGGTTGATCCAATTTCAACGTCAAGGGCAAGCTTGCCAGTGCGGCATGATGCGAATTCCGACTGAAGGCGCGACCGTTTGGCGCTTTTATCCGACTTGCGAAACCCTGAATGGGAGAGGAGGGCGGAATGAAGCGGAGTTCGTATGACTTCAACACTTTGCTGGGCCACTTATCCTCAGGCAGCCTTCCCAAGATTGTCACCCGTTCAATCTGACCGCTCGTTGACACAGGGCGCAGAAGCCGCGTTCCTCCAGAGAACGGAAGCACGTTCGTTCGACTGATGCCCCAAAACAAAATAGGGCAGCATCACTGCCACCCCACGCAAACGTTGCCCTCAACTCATATGGACTTGCTCCGATTCTCCAACATCAGTAAAAGCAATGAATGTTCAGCAAACGCCGCCCGCCCTCGTCGTGAACGGACGCCACTCTTCTCGTCCTTACTGCCTCTCGTTCCGCTCTGCTTCGCAGCTTCACAAATCGAATGGTTCTGGCAACTCATCTCCGGTCTAAATCAGGTGTATTTGAGGGCTTCCATCAGTTCCTCGATGATCTCGGTGCCGTCGCCACGTTCATGCGCGGTCGCCACATGGGCTTCCAAGTGCCCGCGCAAAACCACCTCACCCGCGCCGGACAACGCCCCCTGCACGGCCTTAATCTGCCGCAGCACATCGACGCAGTACACGTCTGGGTTTTCCAGCATGGTCACGATGCTGTCGAGATGACCACGGGCGATCTTGAGCCGCCGGGCCGCCCGCTTCCGTGAGTCTTCGGGCATACAGAGGTGGGGGTGCGCTGGGGGCGACGTGTCCGGAGTGGACGCTTCGGCCTGCTTGCGCCGGGGGGTTGGGGCTTTAGTCACTACTGTGACTGCCGAACCTGCGCGCCGTACCCTTCTTCGGTCACGGCGGCCAGCAGGGCCGAGAGGTCTGCTTGACCTTCGACCGTAGCTTGCCCAGTAGCCAAGTCGACCTGAACGGCCTGAACGCCGGGAACGCTCTGGAGGGCTTTGGTGACGGCGGTCTGGCAGTGCCCGCAGGTCATGCCGCTGATGTTCAGTTCCGTATTCATATCCGAATCTTATACCCTGCCCAGGAGGGTGTCAAGATAACTTATACGTTCACAGAGCCTACCAAAGTATAAAAAGGTCATTTGGGCTGCATTTTATGCGTGACACCTGCGCTTGATCTCTGCCGAGATTCGTCCTATGCTTTCTCTAAACCCCTCAGGGGGGATTTGGAGGCAACGATGATCAAAACACTGGAACTTGGGGTGCAGGGCATGACCTGCGCCAGTTGCGTCGGCCGGGTCGAGCGCGGCCTGAAAAAAGTAGAAGGGGTCGATGAGGTGACAGTCAATCTGGCGACCGAACGCGCCTCCGTGACCTATGATCCCGCCCTGACCACGCCGCAACTGCTGCTCGACAAGGTCAAAGACGTCGGCTACGAACCCGTCACCAGTACCCTTGAACTGGGGGTACAGGGCATGACCTGTGCCAACTGCGTGAGCCGCGTGGAGCGGGCGCTGAAGAAGGTCGACGGCGTGCTGGACGCCAGCGTCAACCTCGCCACTGAACGGGCCACCGTGCAGTACCTGCCGTCTGCGGTCAGTCCCGGTCAACTCAAAGCGGCGGTGCGGGAGAGCGGCTACGCGGTGCTGGAAACGGCCGCCGGGGAAACCCGAGGCGACGCGGAACGGGAAGCCAAAGAGAGGGAAGTGCAGGAACTGAGGCGCTCGGTGCTGTTCAGCGCCCTGTTTGCCGTCCCGCTGCTGCTGATCGCCATGCTGCCAATGCTGTGGATGCCCGCCGAAATGTGGTTGATGGAGCGCTTGGGAGCAGCCATGAACTGGATCATGCTGGCGCTCGCAGTTCCCGTGCAGTTCGGCCCCGGACGCCGCTTTTACCGTCAGGGCTGGGCGGCGCTGCGGCACCGCTCGCCGGATATGAACACGCTGGTCATGATCGGCACCAGCGCAGCATTTTTTTACAGTCTGGCAGTGACGCTGATGCCGCAGATTTTTCCGGAAGGCACAGCGCACGTCTATTACGAAGCGTCGGCGGTCGTCATCACCCTGATTTTGCTGGGCAAGTACTTCGAGGCCATCGCCAAAGGCCGCAGCAGCGAAGCGATGAAAAAGCTCCTCGGCCTGCAGGTCAAGACCGCCCGTGTGGTTCGGGGCGGGACGGAGCTGGAACTGCCCACCGATGAGGTGCTGGTCGGAGACCTGATCGCGGTGCGGCCCGGTGAAAAAGTCCCGGTGGACGGCGAGGTCACGGGCGGCAGCAGTTACGTGGATGAGAGCATGATTACTGGCGAACCTGTGCCCGTGCAAAAGCAGGCGGGCGCGGCGGTGGTGGGCGGCACCATCAATCAAACTGGGGCCTTTCAGTTCCGGGCCACCAAGATCGGTGCAGACACCGCGCTGGCGCAGATCATCAAACTCGTGGAGAGCGCTCAGGGCAGCAAGCCGCCCATTCAGGGACTGGCGGATCAGGTCGTGGCGGTGTTCGTCCCCATCGTGCTGGGCATCGCCGCGCTGACGTTCTTGGGCTGGATGCTGTTCGGCGGCCCACAGGCGCTCAGCTACGCGCTGGTG
The DNA here is from genome assembly GCF_004801315.1 of Deinococcus sp. Arct2-2. Taxonomy (GTDB): domain Bacteria; phylum Deinococcota; class Deinococci; order Deinococcales; family Deinococcaceae; genus Deinococcus. The sequence goes on along the minus strand of NZ_SSNW01000030.1, from coordinate 5,691 downwards.
AACACGGTGGCGGTACTGATTATCGCCTGTCCCTGCGCGATGGGGCTGGCGACCCCTGTCAGCGTGATGGTGGGCACGGGCAAGGCCGCTGAACTCGGTGTGCTGTTCAGAAACGGCGCGGCGCTGGAAGGCCTCCAGCGGGTGCAGGTCGTGGCGCTGGACAAAACCGGCACGCTGACGGAAGGCCGTCCAGCCTTGACCGATTTCGTGTTGACGCCGGGATCCAAACGTGCAGAGGTGCTGTCTCTGGTGGCTTCGGCGGAGGAGCAGAGTGAGCATCCCATCGCCCGCGCCATCGTGGCAGCGGCCCAGCAGGAGGGCGCGGTGCTGCGCCAGCCCGAACGCTTCGAGGCCGTGCCTGGATTTGGCCTCGAAGCGGCTGTGCAGGGCCGTCTGATTCAGGTGGGTGCAGACCGCTATATGACGCAGCTCGGCCTAGACGTGACCCGTTTTGAAGCACAGGCAGCCCAGCTGGGGGATGAAGGCAAGAGTCCCTTGTACGCGGCCATTGATGGCCAGCTGGCCGCCATTTTGGCGGTGGCGGATCCGATTAAAGCCGGCAGCTTCGACGCGGTCCGTGCGCTGCACGCTCAGGGGCTGAAGGTGGCGATGATCACGGGAGACAACCGGCGCACGGCCCACGCGATTGCCCAGCAGCTCGGCATCGACACGGTGCTGGCCGAGGTTTTGCCCAGCGGCAAGAGCGACGCCGTGAAAGAATTGCAGGCCAGTGGACAACGGGTGGCGTTCGTCGGGGACGGCATCAACGACGCGCCCGCACTGGCGGTTTCGGATGTGGGCCTCGCCATCGGCACAGGAACGGATGTGGCTGTCGAGACCGCCGACGTGATCTTGATGAGCGGTGACCTGCGCGGCGTCCCGAACGCCGTGGCCCTCAGCCGCGCCACCCTGAAGAACATTCGCCTCAACCTCTTCTGGGCCTTCGCCTACAACATCGTGCTGATTCCGGTCGCGGCGGGAGCCTTGTTCCACGCGCTCGGCTGGCTGCTCAGCCCGGTCTTGGCGGCGGCAGCAATGGGCTTTTCCAGCGTGTTCGTGCTCAGCAACGCCCTGCGCCTGCGCCGCTTCAAGCCCCCGGTCAAGCCCGGCCCAGCCAGCCCCCTACCCCACCTGCTTGCCGCACCTCCCGTGAAAGGAAACCTGATCTGACCAAACTGACGGTCGGTCCCTGGGTTGCGGCCCAGAAACTTCCTAGCAAAGACCTTGCGCTAGACCGTCTCGCGTTTCTGGAACGGAGCCGAACCCGCGCCACCACGCCCACGGTGGCGGGACTCCCGCTGATCGGCATGGGCGGCTCCTGCGGCAAACCCTGCTTCGCGCTGCCCTATACCCTGATCTGGACAGACGCCAACACGCGGGCGCTGGAGCAACTGGCGCCCGCGTTCGGCTGCTTCGTGGAGTACGGCGTGTATCCGCACCTCAAGCTGCACGACGGCGGTCAGGAAGTCGCGGCCGTGCAGGACTGGACGACGTGTGCCACCGTCTACTTGCGGCCAGGGTATCGACAGGCCGAAGAACTCCTCACGCGCCTTTTGGAGACGCTCCGGCCCCCAGTGCAGGGGTAGGTCGGAAGCCGTGGTCTAGAACCCTGAGATGGGGGCGAACGTGGCCCGGCTGAATTATCCACTGCGGTGTCTATAGGGCACGCCCCCACCAATAGAAATGCGCTGTAGTGGGCAGATCAGTGTGCAGAAGCTGGATTTTCTGGCTCCATTTCCTTGGCTGGACGCAAACCTTATCGGTACACGCAGGCTTAAAGGGTCACTGAATCTGACCCTAAGGCCATCTCTGCAGTTTTTCAATGCTCCTTGAGATCACTCCAAGGATTGCTGTGGTGGTCTTCCCGCACAGTGTAGGCGTTCAAACATTCGGACGAAGTCTGCGATGTTGAGGAGACCACTATGAACATCAAGACTGCTCTACTGCTCGGCACATTGGTTCTCGCTAGCCCCGCGTTGGCACAGGACACCACGGACACCACCGCGACCGATACGGCCACCACTACGACCGACAACAACAATGACGACGGATTCAATTGGGGCTGGCTCGGCCTCTTGGGCCTCGCAGGTCTGGCAGGCCTACGGCGGGAGCCGGAGCGCGAACGCATCGTTACGCCTACCACTGCCCAGCGCTAAGCCTTAGTCCCCGGAAGCCCGGCCCGGCAATGGGTTGGGCTTTCGTGTTGCTCGCAGGACGACTTTGACGCTGAATTGTCCATGCGGCGAGGGAGCATCACAGCCGTGTCCTGCCCTTATGTTTCTGGTGCTGCGGCCTTTCGGTGAGCAGCACCCTTTTTTTCCAGACACAGCCCGGCGAACTACAACAGTCACCACCGAGTTCGGCGTGCATCAAGGCTTGTCTTCTGGCGTCAGATGAAGTTCAGGGCCGTGCGTGACTGCTCTGTTGGCCGCAAGGCCGAGTGAGGTAATGGGTCTGTAACATCTGCGCGAGATGCTTGGCCTCAGGAGGCCGCTATGCTTGTAAAGAGTGCGCTTGTACAGAGTGCGATGCACCACCAATTCGTCGCCATCAATGCCCAGCAAACCCTGCCCGAAGCCGTCGTCTTGCTTCAAACCCTTGGGGTTCGGCGCTTGCTGGTCTTACAGGAAGGACGCTTGGTGGGACTTTTAACGGATGGTCAGGTCAAACGCGCGTTGTCGGAACTCGGAACGCTGCACAGTGCGTGGGATTTCGCGTATCAGATCGGCAGCGTGAAGGTGCAGGCCCTGATGCATTCGGAGGTGGTGACGGCCCGTCCCGGAGACGATCTGAACCGGGCCATCCAGACGATGCTCGACCGGCATGTGGGCGGATTGCCTGTGGTGGACGGCAACGGCAGCGTTCTGGGCCTCTTGAGTCTCACCGATGTCTTGCGGGCGGTGGTCGCGCATCCCCGGCCGGGCCTAGGCACCGTGCGTCATCACATGTCGGCGGAAGCGGTCACGGTGCTTCCTGAACTGCCTTTGGCGGAAGCGGCGGCCCGCTTGGTCATCACCCGGCTCCGCGTCTTGCCGGTGGTACGGGATCAGGTCTTGTTGGGCGTGCTGCATGAGCAAGATATTCGCGCCCTGATGGTTCGTCCTGCCGAAGCACACGGACCCACCGTGATGGAAGACCACTTTTACTTGGAAGGCAAGACGGTCGCGGACTTGATGACGCCGCCCACCGCCGAGGTTTCAGGAGAGGCGCTGCTCGTCGACGCGCTGGAAGCCATGTTGGCCGCGGATGTCCACGGGTTGCCGGTGGTGGGGCACGGCCACAAACTGCTGGGGGTCATTACGGTGCGCGACATCCTCGGAGCGCTGGTTGCCCAAGACGTTTACCCGGTTCAACCAGCCTGAAGTACTGCCCGGAGTGGTGGTAGGGGCCAACCGGAGCGCCGTCCGATCCGGGATTAGAAGGAGTCCCGGACATGTGTCGTTGCCCTCTCCAGTTGTGGGAGAAGGGCGCTGTGAAACAGCCGGGTGGCTCGCAGAGCGCAAGGAGCAGAGGGGGCCACCGGGCAAGCGTTCCCACTTCACGTCAAGGATTCAGTCTAATCTCGTATCTGAAATGGACTTGGCTTTTTATTCCAAGCGTCTCTCCGGAAGCTAAAGCGAGGGGAACCTGCGCTGGCTAGGTTCAGTTTCTGGACGAATTTCAGCGCCATCGGCCTCGGAGCCCAACTTCGGAATCAGGTGCTTGGTGCAGGGCGCGTGCGTGCCAATCTTGTGAGGACAGATCAGGTCGCCTGCCTTGAGACGCTCGGCTAGGGTCACCGTTTCCAGCATGGGCGTATCGCTGAGGTCGTCCCGCAAAAATTTGATGAAGCGCCGGTAGTGTTCGACCGCCGAGTAATGGCTTTCCACATTCGCCAGACAAGTCATCAGGTCCTGATGGTAGTTTTCGCCGATAAGCGGGTCGGTGCTGAGCGCCTGCGCCAAATGCCCGATGGCTAGGCCGCACTGTGAGGCTACGCAGTGCTGCATCGCCCGTTCCAAAGCGGCGCGGACATAGGTGGCCTTGTGCTGCTCTCTGGCCGTGATGGCCCATTCGGCGCGGTGATCGGGCAAATACTCCCCCCGATAGGCCATGACAGCCTGCTGAAGGGCGGCCTGCCTAGGTTCAGCGCCCTGAACATGTTCGGCGGCACTCAGTGTGTGTACGTCGCTGGCGGCCAGCACCTCGGGACTGAGCCGGTAGCGCTCGCGTTCGCCAATGACGCTGCCGATGTCGCCCAAGGCGGCGCGTAGGCGGTGCAGCGCCACCCGGAACCGGGCACTCACCACAGGGCTGGCCTCATCGTCGTCCGGCCAGAGGGCCAAAGCAATGTCGTGGCGGCCACGCCCTTCGGGGAAAGAGAGCAGAAAGAACAGCAGGTTGCGGGCGCTGGCGGCCTGCCAGACGACGTCTTGTCCTGAAATGGTGACGCGCACTTGTCCAAAGGTACGAATATCAAGGTCGTGCATAGGCCCTCCAAAAACGCCGAACAACGGGCACGCTCAGCTCTGTTCCGTGCTGAGCCAAGTGGCCCGGCAACGTGTGGTTGTACCTGCCGTGTGAACCGGAGCGGCCCACCCTGAACCGGAGCTGGCGTAAGCTTCTCAAGCGGGTCAAGAAGTCGTCTCAGTGTTGCACCATCCGGTCAGTTTTTGGCTCACGGCATCCTGAACATCGCGGAAATGGCCCTTGCCGAGCTGGGCCGAGCAAACAGGTAGCCCTGACCCCGGTGACACCCGAGGTCACGCAGGAGGTCAAGTTCTGCCCGCGTTTCGATGCCTTCTGCAACCGTCAGGAGTTGCAAGCCTTCTGCGAGGCCCATAATTGCTTTGACGATCAAGTAGTTGGCCGAGGTTTCACTCAACCCTGTGACAAACGACCGGTCAACTTTAAGAATGTTGATGGGCAGGCGGGCCAAATAACTGAGGCTGGAGTATCCCGTTCCAAAATCATCGATGGCGATGGACAGTCCCAGAGCGCGTAACCGCTTCATTTGAACCGCAGAGGTTTCCGGCGTACTCATGACGACCCGCTCGGTGAGTTCCAGTTCCAAGAGGCCCGCCGGAAAACCAGTCGTTTCTAAGCACCGGGCCACCGTCTCTTCAAAGTCAGGGTTCTCGAACTGTACCGCAGAGACATTGACCGCTATCCGCACAGGGGGAAAGCCTTCTTGCAACCACCTCACGCCCTGAAGACACGCTGTTCGGAGAACCCATTCGCCGATCTCCAGAATCAACCCGGTTTCTTCTGCGACGGGAATGAACTGATGGGGGGGAATCCGTCCTAGACGGGGGTGGTACCAGCGCAGCAGGGCCTCTACCCCGATGAGCCATTGATCGTCCAGCCTCACCAACGGCTGATAGTACACCTCAAATTGGTTGAGCGCCAGAGCCGTCCTGAGCGCGTTCGCCAACTCGAACCGCTCGTGGCTGCGGCGATTGAACTCCCGTTCGAACACGGCGAATCCCGTTTTCCGGCTTTTGGCCCGGTACATCGCCAGATCTGCTGTCAGTTGCAGTGACTCGGCATCGTTGCCCCCTTCCGGAATCACGCTGATGCCCACCGAGGCCATCATGTACAGTTCGCGGTTGCCCACCAGAAACCGCGTGGCCAGCGTCCCGACGAACACTTTGGCGGGTTGTGTTGCCTTAACGCGATCGGAGTAGGGTGACCGTCCGTGAACGATGCCAA
>NZ_SSNW01000002.1 GCF_004801315.1 Deinococcus sp. Arct2-2 | reverse complement strand
AAAGCTGAGCGCCTGCAACGGTACTCAGAGCTGCGGTGGAGTTCAGACACAAGCCCACGACTTTAGTCGCGGGTCATTGACTTAAAGACCAATCACCCAAAGGACACTCCATGACACAATCCTCCACCCAAATCCGCCCTATCCAGGTCGCCTCTTTCGTCTCCGGGCAGTGGCACGCAGCGAGCGGCGGGCAGGAAATTCGCGACGCTTCGTATGGGCAGCCTGTGGCCTACGTCTCGTCTGAGGGCGTAGATTTCGGCGCGGCCTTGCACTACGGACGCACGGTGGGCGGGCGCAATCTTCGCCGCACGACCTTCCATGAGCGGGCGCGGATGCTGCGGGCATTAGCCGTGTACCTGAATGAGCGCAAGGCCGAATTCAACGCCCTGTCTCACCTGACCGGGGCCACCCGCCGCGATAATTTAGTCGACATCGATGGCGGCATCGGCACGCTGTTCAGCTATTCCAGCATGGCGCGGCGCGATTTGCCCGACCAGAAGTTTTTTGTAGAGGACGACGTGAACCCGCTGGGCAAGGGCGGCACGTTTTTTGGCCGTCATGTGATGGTGCCGCGCGAAGGCGTGGCCCTGCATATCAACGCGTTCAACTTTCCGGTGTGGGGCATGCTGGAAAAGATTGCGCCCAACCTGATCGCGGGCGTGCCAGCCATCGTCAAACCCGCCTCGCAAACGTCGTATGTAACCGAAGCGGTGGTGCGGGCCATCCACGAATCGGGGCTGTTGCCGGAAGGCGCACTGCAACTGATTTGCGGCTCTACGGGCGATATTTTTGACCATCTGGAAGAACAGGACACCGTGACTTTCACCGGATCTGCAGCCACTGCCAGCAAACTGAAAGTGCATCCGAACATCGTGCGGCGCGGCGTGCCTTTTAATACCGAAGCCGATAGCCTGAACTGCATTGTGCTGGGCGAAACGGTCACGCCCGACGCACCGGAATTTGGCCTGTTCGTGCGCGAAGTGGTACATGAAATGACCTCCAAGGCGGGCCAGAAATGCACTGCCATTCGCCGCGTGATCGTGCCCGAAAACCGCGTGGAAGATGTGACAGCGGCGATCCGCGAGCGCCTCAGCGGAATTACGATGGGTGACCCTTCCCGCGAAGAGGTGCGGATGGGGCCACTGGTGGGAGCCTCGCAGCGAGACGACGTGGTGGGTGTGCTGGCGCGGCTGAGTGCTGAAGCTGAACTGCTGATTGGCGGTCAAGTGCAGCCCGAACTGTTGGGCGGCGACTGGGTAGCGGGCGCATTCATGGCCCCGGCCTTGCTGCTGGCCCACGATCCCCTCAACGCCCACGCCGCGCACGAACTGGAAGCGTTTGGCCCGGTGGCGACGCTCATGCCCTATACCGGAAGCGACATGGCCGCCGAACTTGCCCGCATGGGGCGCGGCAGTTTGGCGGGCAGCATCGTGACGCATGACCGGGATGAAGCCCGCGAGCTGTTTTTTGGTATGGCGTCGGCACACGGGCGCATTCTGGTGCTCAACCGCGATGACGCGAAGGAAAGCACCGGGCACGGTTCGCCGCTGCCTCAGCTCAAGCACGGTGGCCCCGGACGGGCAGGCGGCGGCGAGGAACTAGGCGGGCTGCGGGCCGTCAAGCACTACCTCCAGCGCACGGCCCTGCAAGCCGATCCCACCACCATGACTGCCATCACGGGCGAGTACGTACGCGGCGCAGCGGTGCGGGAAGACACGGTGCATCCCTTCCGCAAAAATTTTGAACAGTTGCAAGTCGGAGACAGCCTGCTGACCCCCCGCCGCACCGTCACCGAGGCCGATGTGAGCGCCTTCGCGGGCTTATCGGGAGACCGTTTTTATGCCCACACCGACGAAATTGCTGCCCAAGACAGCCTCTTCGGAAAACGGGTGGCGCACGGCTACTTTGTACTGAGTGCGGCGGCGGGTTTGTTTGTAGACCCCGGCGTGGGGCCAGTGCTGGCAAATTACGGTCTAGAGAATCTGCGTTTTACCGAGCCAGTGGGCTTTGGCGACACCATCCGCGCCCGCCTAACGGTGCAGAGCAAGACTGCCAAGGAAGCGCGGGAAGGTGAAACGCCGACAGGTGTGGTGAAGTGGCATGTGGACGTGACCAACCACAATGACGTGCTGGTGGCGACCTACAGCATTTTGACGTTGGTGGCTAGGGGCGATTAGGAGTCTGTGGGAACCGATTAAACAGCCGGGGCGGGTGCTTCCGGCTGTTCTATTGTGTTATTCATGGCTCAGAGTTCGCGACTCAAAGTTAAACTTATTCAGCCCGCTGCCACCGCCGCCAAATGCGCCTCCAGTTGAGCAAAGCTGCCTGCGAATCCTTGCTCCATGTTGGCCCGGAAGCCGTCAAACATGGCCTGTTCTTCGGGCGTGGCGTCCAGTGGTGCGCCCTGCAAGGTCAGGTGAGTCTGGCCGTTTTCTTCGGTCAGGGTCAGCGTGGTCATGATTTGAAGGGGCCAATGCTCCGAGAAAGGTGCTCGGGCAATCTGGCCCTCTGCATCGGCAAAAGCACTGACAAAGACGATGCGGGACGGAGGTTCCAATTCACGGAAGATCAGCAGCGCCTGCATCACGTTGCCGTCGGGCGTGGTTTGCTGATACAAAAAGCGTCCGCCGGGGCGAATATCGGCGCTGACCACGCGTAGGGGCACACCGGGCGATCCCCACCAGCGGGCCAGATGATCGGGGTCTGTCCATGCCTGAAAGACCAGTTCGCGGGGGGCATTGAACACACGGGTCAGCGTCAGTTCTGGGTGGGCGGTTTCGGTGGTCATGGGGTATCTCCTTTCTGCTGGGCCAAGAGGTCGGCCAGATGTTCTTCCAGACGGTCAAGCCGCCCAGTCCAGAGGGTTTGGAACGTGGCCGCCCAGTCGTAAATGGGCTTCAAGGCCGCCGCATTCAGCGAATACAGCCGCTGCTGACCCACGCCCCGCACCTGCACCAACTCCACTTCCTTCAGCACGGCCAAATGCTTGGAAACGGCAGGCTGACGCAAATTCAGAGTGGTGGCAAGGGCATTGACCGACAGCTCCCCTGCTGCCAGCACGGTCAGGATTTGGCGGCGCTGCGCCTCGGCTACGGCATTAAACACATCCGAAGTGGTGGGCGAGCGGGCCATGCGCCTAATATATTCCTTTATCAGAATATATTCAAGGGTGCCCCATACAGCGGCAACTTCTCACCCCAACCTCAATTGTGAGGGAACTCCCTAGGATCATGAACTCTGAATGTGAGGTGAGAGATACAGTTGCACTTTGACCCTTTCAGGCACGCTGTACAAGTGACTTCCAATGTGATGATTTCTGCCGACTCAGACGCCGCCTTACTGCGGACGTTGGCAGGTTCACGCATGGGCGGAGCCTCGCTGCCGACAGCAGACGAATTGGGTCAGTGTGTGCGGCCCTTCTTACCCGTGTTGTTTGCCTTGGCAGACCGGGCAGGCGTAGCAGACCGGGAAGCCGCCGTATTTGCCATGCTGGACGAGGTTCAGCACTGGTGTCACTGCTGGGAATCTACGGGCTTGCCTGCGCGGGCATGGGTCGTCGGTATGGCGCAAAAGCGGTTACGGCAATATCAACTGAGCAATCAACATTAAAATGTTGACCTGAGTAGGTAGGTTCTAGAGAGCCAACTCAACTTGAAAGCGTCGGCCTCACAGCGGCGCTTTTTGTTGGCTGCCAAGTTCGGAAGTTGGCCCACGAACGGCTCTTTTACCGCCAAAGAATGAAGCTTTCGAGCTTGACAAAAGAAATATTTTAGGGCAACCTAAATTATGAGTTCTTCGTCCAGAGACATTCGGTTGGCCGCCCCAAAGTCTCGATCTTTTGCACTACTAGGTTTGACCCTGCTTGTGGCTTCAGCATCAGCCCAAAACACTTCTAGCGGCAAAAAAACGGTACTGACAACATTTACGATCCTTGCCGATATGGTCAAAAACGTGGCGGGCGATAAGGTCAACGTGGTGTCTATTACCAAGCCCGGCGCAGAAATTCATGGGTATCAGCCGACGCCCAGCGACCTTGTGCGGGCCACCAAAGCCGACCTGATTTTTGACAATGGCCTGAATCTCGAATTGTGGTTCGAGCGGTTTCAGCGCAACCTGAAGGGCGTGCCGCGAATCACGCTGACCCAGAACATCACACCGGTGAATATTGCGGGCGACGCCTACCGGGGCAAACCCAACCCGCACGCTTGGATGTCACCCAAAAACGGCCTGATCTACGTGGAAAACATTCGGGCCGCGTTGGTCAAGCTCGATCCCAAGAACGCAGCGACCTTTAACGCCAATGCCAAGGCGTACAGCGCCAAACTCGCGGTGCTGGACAAGACCCTCAAAACTCAACTGGCGACGTTGCCGACTGGCACGCGAACCCTCGTGACCTGTGAGGGAGCCTTTAGCTACTTGACCCGCGATTACGGCCTCCGCGAAGCGTACCTGTGGCCCGTGAACGCCGAAAGTCAGGGCACGCCCCGGCAAGTGCAGGGCGTCATAGACACGGTTCGCAAACTGAAAGTGCCCACCGTGTTCTGTGAAAGCACCGTATCGCCCGGCGCGATGGAGCAGGTGGCGCGGGAGGCAGACACCAAGTTTGGCGGCCTGCTGTATGTAGATTCACTCAGCGATGCACGCGGCCCGGTGCCGACGTACCTGAAACTGCTGCAACACGATGTAGACACGATCTTACGTGGCTTAAAGGGGAACAAATGACCGCTTCCGTCTTGTCTAATACCGCCGGAACGGGCACGACTCAGCCCATTCCCAGCCTCAGCGTAGAAGGCGTGAGTGTGGCCTATTCGGGCGGACAAGTGGCCCTACGCGACGTGACCCTGCACCTGAATGCAGGCACCATTTGCGGACTGATCGGACTGAACGGCGCAGGCAAAAGCACCTTGTTCAAGACCATCATGGGGTTTTTGCCTACGCGTCAGGGGCAAGTGCTGGTACATGGGCAGCCGGTGCACATGGCGCAGCGCGGCGGCCTCATCGCATATGTGCCGCAAAGCGAAGAAGTGGACTGGACTTTTCCGGTGAGTGTCGAAGACGTGGTGATGATGGGCCGCTACGGGCATATGGGCCGCCTGCGCCGCCCGTCTCGCCACGACCGCGATGTCGTGACCCACAGCCTGAACCGCGTGGGCATGATCGACTTCCGGGGACGCCAAATCGGAGAACTGTCGGGCGGGCAACGCAAACGCGCTTTCTTGGCCCGCGCCCTGGCCCAAGAAGGCAAATTGCTGCTGCTGGATGAGCCTTTTGGTGGTGTGGATGCCAGCACCAGCGACACCATCATGGGCCTGCTGCGCGACCTGCGGGATGAAGGCCACACCGTGCTGATCAGTACGCACGATTTAGGCAGCATCGAAGCCCTGTGTGACACAGTGGCGCTGCTGGCGGGCCGCACCGTGCTTGCCAGTGGCCCCACGCGGGAAGTCTTTACGCCCGAAAATCTGGGCCGGGTGTTTGGCGGCCTGCCCATGCTGACCCCAAACGGGTCTGTGGTAGTGACCGGAAGCCAACCCAAATCACCCAACCCTAGTCCAACAAACACTGGGGCCAACTGATGGAAGTTCTAACAACTTTACTGGCCCCGCTGCAATACGATTTTATGCTGCGGGCGCTGGGGATCAGTGCACTGGTGGGAGCTGTCTGTGCCGTGCTGTCGTGCTTCGTGACCCTCAAAGGCTGGTCACTGATGGGCGACGCTGTGTCTCACGCCGTACTGCCGGGCGTGGTGCTGGCTTACCTCGTGGGCGTCCCCTTCATCGTGGGTGCGTTCGTGTTCGGGCTGGGCAGCGTTACGGCCATCGGGTTTATTCAATCGCGTTCCCGAGTCAAGGAAGACACCGTGATCGGCGTCGTCTTTACCGGACTGTTTGCGCTGGGATTGCTCCTGCTCTCCAAAGTGCCCAGCGACGTGCACCTCAGCCATATCCTGTTTGGCGACGTGCTGGGCATCCGGGATACCGATGTGATTCAGACCATCATCGTGGGCGTCATTGCGCTCATTTCCATCATGGTGCTGCGAAAAGACCTGATGCTGTTCGTATTCGACCCCACGCATGCCCGCTCCATCGGCCTGAATACCACGTTTTTGCACTACGCGCTGCTCACGATTTTGGCCCTGACCATCGTGACGGCGCTGCAAACAGTGGGCGTCATTTTGGTGGTCGCCATGCTCATTACGCCCGGTGCCACCGCCTACCTGCTGACCGACAAATTTAACCGCATGATCTGGATCGCGGTGGGCTGCGGCGTGCTGTCTAGCCTTTTGGGAACCTATTTCAGCTACTTTTTGGATGGTGCCACTGGCGCGTGCATCGTGCTGATGCAGAGCCTGTTTTTTGCTGCCGCCTTCCTGTTTGCGCCCAAGCACGGGCAACTGGCATTGGCGCGTCAGCGGGTGCGTGACCAGAGCGCCGCATAAGATAGACACGTTTAATTCTCAACAGCAAAGCTCAGGCCACTGCATCGGCCTGAGCTTTGTCCTTGCTTATCCTCAAGGCAGACTCTTTCTCGTTCACTCCCCTGCCAACACCGCCGCTGTTCTGGCCGCTGCTTCGGCGTGGTTGCGCTGCTGTACCACCGCACCGGGCAAAGCACGGGTCAGCAGCGCAGAAAACAAGGGGCTGACGCGCAGTGCGCCGCCTGTGACGGTAACGGGCAACGTCCCCACCCGTGCCCGAACCCGCCGCGCCAACTCGGCCAACGCTGCCGCCGAAGCGTCCAGAATCGCCAAAGCATCGGCATCGCCCCCATCGGCGGCGCGGCCTACGGCGGGGGCCAGACGGGCAATGGCAGACGCGCCGGGAGCAGCGTAGGCAAACGCCCGCAGGCTGTGCCAATCCAAGCCCCCGGTGATGGCTGCAAGCTCCCGTGCCAAGACGGTATCGGGCACCCGGCCCGAATCCAGCGCGTCGGTGAGGAGGCGTAGGGCCGCCCGGCCTATGCTGAAGCCGCCGCCTTCATCTCCTAACAAGAAGCCGCGCCCACCTGCCCGCACCACCGCACCGTTTTCTGCGACATGGTAGGCGATGCTGCCCGTGCCTGCATAAACCAAAATACCGGCACCGGGGCGCAAATGGGCGCGGTAGGCCAAGTCCAGATCGCCTTCTACACCCACCCGTTCGGGAGACATATTGAGTGCTGTAGCCAGCAACACTTTGACTTCTGCGGCGCGGGCAGAGTTGGTACTCAGGCCCGGCATTCCGGCGTGCAGAGCGTCAGGGTGGCCGGGCAGGGCGGCGGCCAATGCAGCCAAATTCGCCGCGCCCACCTCTGTGGCCAGCAGCGCGGCGGTCAGCGGCGGCGTCATTCCTGAAGCCACCGTGACGCCGCCGCGCACCAGCACCCATTTGGTACCGCTGCCGCCCGCATCGAGGCCCAACAGCAAGGGCGAGCGGGTCAAAAAATTACCGGGAATAGGGCTGAAGATAGAGGCATTTGGGGGTAGTGTAAGGCAAAACCAAGTTGCTAGCGGCTTTGGGTATCCGCCGCATCCCGCAGGGCATCACCGAAAAAGTTGAAGGCCAGCACCGACAGGAAAATGAGCAGGCCCGGAGCCAGCAGCCACGGACGGCCTGCCAGCGTCTCGAAGTTGTTGGCTTCCTTGAGGAGCAAGCCCCAACTGGTCATGGGTTCCTTGATGCCTACGCCGAGAAACGACAGCGTGCTTTCTCCGATGATGTAGCCCGGCAGAGCGAGGGTGGCCGACACGATCAGGAAGGAACTGAGATTGGGAATGACGTGGCGCAGGATGACGCGCAGATCGCGCACGCCGAGCGCCTGAGCCGCCGCCACATACTCCAGTTGCCGCGCCGCCAGCACTTGCCCGCGCACCACCCGCGCCACACTCGCCCAGCCGATCATCGCCAACACCGCCACGATACCCGCGTACACCCACGTAGACGGCCAACGCGCCGGAACGAGAACGCTGATGGCGAGCAGAATCGGCAAGCGCGGAAAGCTGAGCAGTACTTCTACGACCCGCTGAATGATGTCGTCGGTGCGGCCCCCGTAATACCCGCTGAGGCCGCCCATGACGATGCCGATGCCGAAGGAAATCACTACGCCCAGCACGCCTACTGTGAGGCTGACTTGGCCGCCGACCAGCATGCGCGACAGCAAATCGCGGCCCAACAGATCGGTGCCGAGCGGGAAGAAGAACTGGCCTTCAGGTACGCCGAACAGGTGAACGGTGGCCGGAATGCCCAGCATCCGGTAAGGCTCGCCGCGCACGAATAGGCTGATGTACACGGGGTTTTCGCGGTCTATGACATTGGTGCGGGCAAAGGTAACGGGATCGCGGCCCTGCTTGACGCCGTATACGAAAGGCCGCGACAGCTTGCCCTTGTGCACCATATGCACGGCTTGCGGAGCCTGATAACTGAAGGCTTCGTGTTGGGTGGTGACCGAATACGGCGCGAGGAAGGGCGAAAACAGCGTCACCAGATAGAGAATCAGCAGCATCCAGCCGCCCACCACGCCCAGCCGGGATTTCCGGTAGCGCCGCCAAGCCAACGCCAGCGGCGAAGGCACGCGGGCCACACCAGCAGGAGCAGAAACAGCCGTCACAGCCCCGCTCCCCACGGCGCATAATCCACGTTCCACACACCGGTCATGAGTACCTCACCCGTGGATCAGACCACGCCAGCAACAAATCCGACAGCAAATTGCCCAGCAGCAGCAACACAGCGCTCATCATCAGCAGGGTCAGGGCCATGTATTGGTCTTTGTTCAGCAGGCTGGTGTACAGCATCGGCCCGATGGTGGGCAGGTTCAGCACGATGGAGGCGACGATGGTACCGCTGATGAGGGCGGGCAAACTGAGTCCAGCGAGGCTGATCATAGGGTTGATGGCGTTACGGACGGCGTGCCGCCAGATCACTTTTTGCTGCGTCAGGCCTTTGGCTTTGGCCGTCCGCACGTAATCCTGCGTCAGCACATCCAGCATCGAGGCCCGCATTTGGCGCATCAGACCCGCCACACCCTCCAGTCCAATGGCAATGACCGGAATCCACAGGTGATTCAGCAAGTCCAGCACTTTGGGCCAAGACCAAGGCGCGTCTATGTATTTGGAACTGAGGATGCCGCCCACGTTGGTGCCGCCCAAGCTCAGAACGAAGGCCACCAACAACAGCGACGCCAGAAAGTCGGGCACGGCCAGCCCGATGTACCCGAAGAAATTGGCGATTTGTGCGCCGAGGCCGTTACGGTTGAAGGCCGTGTAAATGCCGAGCGGCACAGCCACCAACCAACTGACCAGCAGCGTGAGGCCCGAAATGAGCACTGTCCAGCCCAACAGTTCTCCGATGACGCTGGTCACAGGGCGGTTTTGAAAGAAGGAATAGCCGAAGTCGAAGCGGGACACCACGCCCCACAGCCAGCGCAAATACTGCACGGCGGCGGGCTGATCGAGGCCGAGTTGCCGCCGAATCGCGTCGGCGGTAGCGCGGGTAAACCGGGGGTCTTCTAGGTACTGATCGGTAAAATTGCCGGGTTGCAGCTTGATGACGGCAAAGCACACCACGCTGATGATCAGGATGGTGGGAATCATGCCCAGCAAGCGGCGCAGCGTGTAGGTCAGCATTGCGGGCGGTGGAGTGTGGGTTGTGGGGCGTGGAGAGACATCTGAAACTCCTTTGGGAGTCAAAACGGGGCGCGTGCGCGGGACGGGCGCTGTTCTGCCCTTTCACACGCCACGCGCCCCGAATTGACCTCTAGCAGCTAGCCTGACTGTCGGCCTTACTTCTGAAAAATAAGTGGGACGGGGTTGTAGCCCGGAATGACGCCGAGGTTGTAGATGTAGTTGCCGTATTTGTTGCTGACCGCGCCGATGTTTTCGGGCTTAGCCAGTGGCGTGACGGGCAGATTTTGGGCGAAAATAAGCTGCCAGCGGGTGTACAACGCCTTGCGGGTGGAGCGGCTGGTGGTGGTGGCTGCGTCGTTGAAGATGGCGTAGATTTCTTTTTCCCACGCAGCCATTTTCGCCAGATTGGGGGTTCCGCCGTCGACAGCGGGCTGCAAGGTACGGTGCCAGTAGTACAGCGCCCCGCCGGGTTGCCAGATGGGTTTGCGGAGTTCGGGGTCGGGCTGATCGCCAAAGGCGTGCAGGATCATTTCCCAGTCGCCGCTTTGCCCTGTAGACAGGAGTTTGCTGGACAAAATGCCCTTGAGGTTCACCTTCACGCCCGCCTTGGCAAAGTCGCTTTGGATAATGGCGGCAATGGCCGGGTACACGCTGGAATCGGTGCCGTAGGTCAAGTCGAATTCTAGATTTTTGCCGCCGGAGAGGTTGCGGATGCCGTCGCCATTGGTGTCGCGGATGCCGAGAGCGTTCAGGGCCGTGCCCACTGCCGCGATATTGAAGTTGCCGAGTTGCGGCTTGGTGTTGGCGTACCAATCTTTGTTGACCGGGGCCACGCCGTGACCGGGCAGGCTGGCGAGGCCGTTGTACACCGTATCGATGATGCGCTCGCGGTTCAGTGCGCCCTGCATGGCGCGGCGGAAGCGCACGTCGCTGAACAGTTTGGCGAGAGTCGCGTCTTTGGCATCAAAGTTGTAGGCCACGAAGGGCGGGCTGCCGAACAGGGCGGTAGAACGGAAGACCTTAAAGGCCGCGCCCGACACTTCTTTTTGCTTCAGGTCGGGGAACTGTGCGCCCGTAATGTTCAGTTGATCCACGTTGCCCGCCAAGAACTGGGCCACTTGCGCCTGTGGATCACGAATAATCAGGTATTCCACGGCGTTCAGGTAGGGCAGCTTGGTGCCGTTGGCGTCTACTTTCCAGTAGTTGGCGTTTTTGGTCAGGGCCACTTTTTGGCCTGCCGTGTAGCTAGCAAGCTTAAATGGCCCGGTGCCCACAATGTCGGCTGGGGCGGTGTTGCTGGGCCACACGTTGTTCACGGCTGCGCCTTTGGCATTGCCAAATTTATGCTGCGGCATAATGAAATACCGCTGCTGAAGCAGGAACGCAGGGGCGGCGCGGGGCAAGACGAACTGCACCGTGTAGGCGTCCACCTTCTTCATTTCTACGGGCTTGCCGTCCAGTTTGAAGTTACCCGGATCGCCCGCCCGCGCTTCGGGATTCATGATCAGGTTTTCGTAGGTGTACATCACGTCGTCGGCGTTGAAGGCTTGCCCGTCGCTCCATTTCACATCTTTACGAAGTTTGAAGGTGTAGGTTTTACCGTCGCTACTGACAGCCACGCTTTCGGCCAAAGCGGGTTCGAGCTTGTACGTAGACAGGTTGAATTCCATCAGACCGTCGAACATCTGCTGGGCCACCAAGCCGAGGTTACTGTCGATGACGCCGTAGTAATTCAGGCTTTGGGGGCTGTCACCGAGGGCGAGGGTGTAGGTGCCGCCCGCTTTGCCATCGACGATACCTAGAGAGCCGTACCCAGTTACTTTTTTGGGCGCAGCGAGGGCAGACCCGGCGAGGGAGAGCGTAATCAGGGCCAGCGCGGTCACGGAACGTTTGAACATAGACAGCCTCCAAAACAGGGGTTGGGCAAGCAGCGTGCAGGAATTGTGGAATTAAGCCCCTCTAGACTAATACCACTTGCTATCCACTTGCAAGCCCCTGACAAGTTTTGGCCCAGTGGTTGCGTAGAGGTGCGGAAGTGGTATGGTCTAAGCTATGACCGCTGTGCTGCCTTGGGTGATTCCGCTGGACGCGGCCAGTGCTACGCCCGTGTACGTGCAGGTGGCGCAGGGGCTAGAGCAGGGCATCGGGGCCGGGGCCATCCGCCGGGGCAGCGCCCTGCCCGCAGAACGGGAGTTGGCCCACACACTCGGCGTTTCGCGGGTCACGGTGCGGCAGGCGTTGGCGGTGCTGGCCGAGCGCGGCTTGTTGGTGCGGCGGCACGGCAGCGGTACGTTTGTCAGTTCGGCAGAGGTGAGTCCAACCCAGCAAACCGACTTGCCAGAGGATTCAGGCCAGCACGCAGCCTCTGGACTTGCTTCGCGCCCACTTGGACTTCTGACCGGATTCAGCGACGATATCCGCTCTAGGGGCCTCATTCCGGGGGCACGGGTGCTGCGGTTCGAGCGTGGGTATCCCACACCGCAAGAAGCTATGACGCTGGCGCTTTCACCCACAGAGGGCGTGATCCGCTTGCGCCGATTGCGAACAGCCAGCGGCGAACCTTTGGCGGTAGAAGACAGCACCTTGCCCGCCGCCCTCGCCGGAGACCTGACGCTGGACGCCGTGACAGACGCCAGTTTGTACGCCCTACTCGCGGCGCGTGGCCTGCGCCCCCACCGGGCCATTCGGCATTTGCGGGCCGTCAACGCAGATGCCGAACTGGCCGCGCTGCTGGACATCGCCCCCGGCGCGGCCCTGATCGCCACCGAGCGCGTGTCTTGGACGGCGGCAGGACGACCGATAGAACACGCCCGCGCCCACTACCGGGGCGACCGATACGACTTTGTGATGGAGTTGCAGGGCGGCCAAGAAGGGGAGTCTGAACGTGGGGGATAGAGCGTGCAGCGTAGAACGTGGAACATGGAGGAACAGACCAAATGACGTTTGAGCCAGCGCAGTTGACCGAACAGAACGGCACCGATCCGACTGACCAAGACCCGCGCCGTACCGAGCGGGTGCATCCTGACCACGCCGACCTTGATCTGCTGGACGCTGCCGCGCTGGTGCGGGTGCTGGTGCTAGATCAGCAAGACGCGCTGAATGCGGTGCAGGCCGCCGCCCCAGCGTTGGCGCGGGCCGTAGAAGCCGCACTGAGCCGCCTAGAGGCAGGCGGGCGCTTGGTGTATGCAGGCGCAGGCACCAGCGGGCGCTTGGGCGTGCTGGACGCCACCGAACTGACGCCCACCTTCTCTTGGCCGCCAGAGCGGGCCGTGCCCCTGATCGCGGGCGGCGAGCGGGCTATTCGGCAGGCGGTAGAGGGCGCGGAAGACGATGAGGAAGGCGGAGCAAGCGACGTGCGGGCGGTACAGATTGGCCCGCTGGACGTGTTGATTGCGGTGGCCGCCAGCGGAACTACGCCGTATGCCCTCGGCGCGGTGCGGGCGGCAAGAGAAGCGGGGGCGCTGACGATTGCGTTGGCGAACAATCCCGGTACACCACTGCTGCGCGCCGCCCACTGCCCCATTGTGTTGGACACTGGCCCCGAAGTGATCAGCGGCAGCACCCGCCTGAAAGCCGGAACCGCCCAAAAAATCGCGTTGAACACGCTGTCGAGCGCCCTAATGGTGCGGCTGGGCAAGGTGTACGGCAATCTGATGGTAGACGTGAAATCCACGAACGCCAAGCTGGAAGACCGAGCCGTGCGGTTGGTGCGCCACGCCACAGGTACAGACGAAACCACCGCGAAAGCTGTGCTGGACAACGCTGGAGGCAGTGTCAAGACAGCTTTAGTTATGCTGCGGCTAAAGGTGACGGCGGCGGAAGCCGAAGCACGCTTGGCAGCGGCGGGAGGCCATGCCCGGACGGCACTGGGCGAAACAGGTGAGGTGGACTCTTGATTCCTGACGTTAGTCGCGCCCTGTTGCAGCAAGCTGTGAGTGGGGGCGGAATACCGGGAGCCGCGCTGGGCGTGGTCTGGATGGACGGCAAGCGGGACGTATTGACTCTGGGGCACGCGCAACTTGTGCCGGAAGCCGTGCCGCTGCACCCCGATTTCTGGTGGGATTTGGCAAGCCTAACCAAACCGCTGTTTACGGCGAGGGCAGTCTTGCGGGCGGTAGAAGCGGGCCGACTTGATCTGGATGACCCCCTCTCGGCCCACCTACCTGACCTCGCGTGGATGCAGACCACCCCGCTGAAAGAGCGCACGCTGAGGCAACTGCTGACCCACACGGCAGGCTTGCCTGCATGGTCACCGCTGTACACGTGGGGCGCCGCCACCACCATCCGCGCCCGCTTATTGCAGGAGCCTTGGCAAGTGGCTGAAGCAGGACAAGTCGTCTATTCGGATTTAGGGTACATGCTGCTGGGACGCGTGCTGGAGCGGGTGTATGGGCAACCTCTGCGGGACTTTGCGCTGGACGACGGTCTGACCTTTGCCCCTGACCCAGCCCGCAGCGTAGCGGCTGAACACTGCCTGTGGCGGGAGCGGGTGCTGCGCGGCGAAACACACGACGAAAACGCTGCCGCATTGGGTGGAGTGTCGGGCCAGGCGGGGCTGTTCGGTACGCTGGCGGGCGTACTGGCGCAGGCCGAAGCTTTGTTGCGTGGCGGCTGGCTCTCCCCTGCTGGGCAAGCGGCGGCGGTGCGCCCCCACGCCGAGGGCCGAACCCTCGCCTTCGTGCAGGCCCAACCCGGCTGGAGCGGCGGAAGCCTGTGCAGCCCACAATCTTTTGGCCATACCGGATTTACGGGCACGGGGCTGTGGGTAGACCCGGTGCGCGGCGTGGCATGGGCGCTGCTCACCAACCGCGTTCACCCCACGCGGCATTCCGGCTTTGATATTCAGCGCTTACGGCGGGCGGTGGGGAATACGTTGCTGGCGGGAAATTGAACTGAGCATAGACGTGCAAAGTAGAGGTAGCGATTTCGTAGCGCCTGCGCCCCAGCACTTCAGGCCCTAGTCCTTTAGACCGCCCCTGCCCACCCACCAAAAAACCGGGCCACCCCCACTTGGGAGCGGCCCGGCCAACAGCTCTAAAAGTCTTAGAGGTTGCCCTTCAAGGTGCTGGCGACCTTGAAGGCCACTTTCTTGCCGGCGGGAATCTGGATTTTCTCGCTGGTGCCGGGGCGCACGCCGGTACGGGCGGCGGTGGCCTTGACGCTCAAGGTGCCCAGACCGGGCAGGCCGACACTCTTGCCGCTCTTGACCGCGGTCACGATGACGTCGAGCATGGCGCTGACGGCTTCTTCGCTCTGCTTCTTGGTCAGGCCGGTCTTGTCGGCGATCTGCTCGACGAGTTGGGTCTTGGCGACCTTGTTGCTTTCAGCGGGGGCGGCTACGGCAGCAGCCTTGGCGGGGGCCTTCGCAGCTTTGGGAGCGGCGGCAGCGGGTTTCTTGGCGGGGGCCTTCGTCGACTTTTTCGTCATGGTGAGCAGCATGACATATGAACTGTGCGCTGTGAAGGGGGGGGTAGGGTGGGGAAAGCCCACTGACACGCCCTTAGAGAAATCCGCAAAAATAAAACGACGTGCAGCACGCTCTTTTTCGGTTTCGGGCCGTTTTCTTGAGCGAGGCTAAAGAATGCCGTTGTGGTGGGCTTTCCCACTGTTTGGCCCAAGTATTAAGGCGGGCAAGCGGGCTATTCCGATCAGGGTTGGCCTAGTGCCGCTGCTTCGGCAGAACCGAAAGAGGCAAAACGATGGGGATTATCTGGCCAGTTGGCCAATGCAACCTAGCCAGTTGGCCACTAAGCTGATGGGCGTGCCGGATTCTGCCTCGCCCCCCCCACTTCGCAACGCCCGAACGCCCACCAGCCCGTTTTTGCGCTGGTTTTTAGATACTGGACAGCCCGAAAAAGAAGGCTTTTACGAGGAAGAAGGAGCCGTCAAGTCCCAGGAGCATACGCATCCGTGGTGGAAAGTGATGTGCCTGACGGGTGTGGATTACTTTTCGACGCTGGGCTACCAACCGGGCATCGCGGCGCTGGCCGCCGGGGCGCTAAGTCCGGTTGCGACGCTGGTGTTGGTCTTGGTCACGCTCTTCGGCGCTTTGCCCATGTACCGCCGAGTGGCTGCCGAAAGTCCGCACGGCGACGGCAGTATTTCTATGCTAGAGCGACTGCTGGCGTACTGGCCCAGCAAACTGCTGGTGCTGGCCCTGATCGGCTTTGTCGCCACCGGCTTCGTCATTACCATCACGCTGTCGGCGGCAGACGGCGCGGCCCACCTGATCGAGAACCCGTTGTTGAAAGAGGCGCTGGAAGGCAAGCAAGTGCCCATCACGCTGACCCTGATTGCCCTGCTGGGCGCGGTGTTCCTGAAAGGATTCAAGGAAGCCATCGGGATCGCGGTGGGCATCGTCATTTTGTACATTGGCCTGAGCGCGGTGGTGATCGGGCGCGGCCTGCTGGACGTGGTGGCCGCGCCGCAAGTAATCGGGGATTGGTGGCAAGCGCTGACCACGACCTACCTCTCGCCGCTGGCCCTGATCGGCGCGGCCCTGTTGGTGTTTCCTCGCCTGGCGCTGGGCCTCAGCGGATTTGAGACAGGCGTGGTGGTGATGCCGCTGGTACGCGGCGCAGCGGGCGACACCGAGGCCAAGCCTGCGGGCCGCATCCGCAACACCCAAACCTTACTCACCACCGCCGCCCTGATCATGAGTGTGATGCTGATCGGATCGGCGCTGGTGACGACCTTCCTGATTCCCCGCGCCCAGTTTTGGCCCGCCATCACGGTGACGCGCAACGTCAATGCCGCCGACCTGAACGCTGGCCGCGCCGTCTTCAACATGCCGCTGGACGACCCCGCGCAGCCCAACGAAGTGCATTCCTTGCCTCTGGTGGCCGGAAAGACCGGCACCTACCGTGTGGATGCACAAACGGCGGGCGGCGTGGTGCCCATGACCGTCACCGTCAGGCCCACCGCCGCCTCCGGTACCGAACAGGTCACGGTGGTCAAGCCCGCCGGAGAAGCCAACGGACGGGCGCTGGCGTACCTGGCCCACAAGCGGTTGGGTGAAGGCTTCGGCACCCTCTACGACGTTTCTACCATTCTGATCTTGTGGTTTGCTGGGGCCAGCGCGATGGCGGGCCTGCTGAACATCGTGCCGCGCTACTTGCCCCGCTACGGCATGGCCCCCGATTGGGCACGCGCCACCCGTCCGCTAGCAGTGGTCTTTACCCTGACCAGCGCCCTCGTCACCATCTTGTTTAAGGCCAACGTAGACGCGCAGGCGGGCGCGTACGCCACAGGTGTGCTGGCACTGATGACCTCGGCGGCCATTGCGGTCTTCCTCACCGAACTCCGGCGCAAGCACCGCTGGCCTGCCGCCGCGTTTGCGCTGGTGAGCGTGTTGTTCATCTACACCAGCGCCGTGACCGTCATCAGCCGCCCAGAAGGTCTATATATCGCCCTGATGTTTATTGGGGCCATTCTGGTGTTCAGCGTGGCCAGCCGGGTCAGCCGCAGCACTGAACTTCGGGTCAATTCTATTACCGTTGACGACACCGCCCACCTGATCATGGGCAGCACCAAAGGCCGCCCGCTGCGCCTGATCGCCAACGCGTTAGACGCCGGAGACACTGACGAATACCGCGAGAAGGAACTGGAAGTGCGGGCCGATACCCACCTGCCGGGACGCGACACCGCCACCTTTTTGGAAGTGCAGATTCGGGATGCCAGCTCCTTTAGCGATGATCTGCAAGTCACGGGTCACCATGTCGGGCCGTACCAAATCTTGCGCCTGAAAGGCGCCAGTAGCGTGCCCAACGCTATTGCCGCGTTCCTCTTGTTCGTGCGCGACGAAACGGGTGTACCGCCCCATGTGTACTTCGAGTGGGATGAAGACAGTCCTATCCGCAACGCCCTGCGCTTTCTGATTGCTGGAGAAGGCGACATTCCGCCCCTGACGCACGAGATTTTACGGCAGGCCGAACCCGAACGAAAACGCCGCCCGGTGGTCCACGCGGGAGGATAAAGCAGCGTCAGCGCAGCACAGGCGTAGGCAGTGAGGGGGAAACCGCAAAATGGGTTTCCCCCTCGCCTCACCTTGCCCGCCCCCCGGTTAGGGCACACTACACCTATGAAGCTGCGAACCCTGATTCGTCTGACCGGACTGGTGGAATCGGCCACCCGGACGCCTGAAACCCCTGCACCGGGAGCAGGCGGCGTGCGCGGCGCGGCGCGGCGGGTAGCCGACGTGGTGCGGCAAGATGGCCGCGTGCAGGGGGCGGCAGAGGGCGTGCTGGGGCGCGTGCGGGAAGCCAGAGCGTCGGTGAAGGAACGGGCCGACTCGCGCCTAGAGCAACTGATTTTTGAGCGCCGGGGCAATGTGGTGCCTGACGACGTAGCCGGCCTGCTGGCCCGCCGGAGGCAAGAACGCGAAGCCGAAGCTGCCCGCCTCCGCGCCCGCCAAACCCTGCTGGACACGGCAGAAAACCCGGTACAACGTCAAATCTTAATGTTGGTGGCCCAGACCACCGCTTGGGCAGGCGGCAACACGCCGGAAGCCCTGCGCTACACGCAACTGCTAGACCGATTGGCCCCCAGCGGCAAGGCCGAAGCCGAAATGCCCGTTCACCGGGCGCTGTGGACCTTGGCCGAACGCCGCGTGCTGGCCGTATCGCCGCACGGAGAAGTCACAGCCAGCCTGCCGGAAACGGGGCGGCAATTGGTGAAGGCGGGCACGCAACCGGCAGGGTAAGGAGAGTAGGACTGCGTGGGCAAGGTCAGGGGTTACAGCATCACGGGGAGCGCCTGTAGACCGCGGACAATGAAGCTTTTGCGCCACTGCAAGCCACTCGGCGGCGCAGATAAGCGCAGATTCGGCGCACGCCTCAGCAGGGTTCCTATGGCAATCTGGGCCTCTAAGCGCGACAAGGGCGCACCCAAGCAGTAATGCATGCCCTGACCAAATGACAGGTGCTTGTTGTTCTGACGGCCCACATCCAAAGTGTCGGGGTTCTGAAATACGGCTGGGTCGCGGTTGGCCGAAGCGATGACGGCCAGCACCAGTTCACCCTTTGGAATGCGCGTTCCTGCAAGGATCATGTCCTGTGCGGCGTAACGTTCAGTGGCGGTTTCGGCGGGTACGACGTACCGCACCAGTTCTTCTACGCCAGATTTGATCAAACCGGGATCATCGCGCAGACGGGCCAGTTGGTCTGGGCGGCGCAGCAATTCAAGCACGCCGCTGCCGATCAGGTTCACGGTGGTTTCGTGTCCGGCACTGAGCAGCAAAAACACCATCGCCAAAATCTCATCGTCGGTGAGGTGATCGTGGCTGTCTTGAGCCTGCACCAGCGCCGAAATCAGGTCGTCACCAGGCCGCGCCCGCCGCGTTTTAATCAGCTTGCGGAGATAGCCCACAAAGGACAGCAGCGGCGGAATCAGCAGCGGATTGGGGCTGCCCCCGATGGCGACGAACGCTGTCATGCCCCGGTTGAACGTGGCGTTGTCTTGCTCCGGTACGCCCAAAATTCGGCCAATGATGGTCAGGGGCACGGGTAGGGCGAAATCGGCCACCAAATCCATGTGGCCCACACGCTCGGCCCGGCCGAGTGCGGCGTCGGTCACGGCTTGGGTGAGGTCACGCATCCCTTCCACCCGGCGCGGCGTAAACGCCTGATGCACCAACACTTTCAGGCGGTCATGGTCGGCTCCGTCCAGGCTCAGCAGGTTGCGTTGCAGCGCTCCGAACATCGGCGGCAGCTTGGGCGCACGCTTTAGCTGTTCGGGCGACATAGCATTTTGTTTGTCTTTTACGAACCGCTTGTCATCTTTCAGTACAGCCAGCACGTCTTCGTAGCGTGTGATCAGCCAAGCCCGCTGCTGGCCGCGCAGCTTCAGCGTGACCGGAAACACAGGCGCTTCTTCGCGCAGACGGGCGTAAAACGGAAAAGGGTCGGCCTTGAATGCCGGGTCAGTGATGTTCAGACTCGTCAGGGAATCCAGCGGCACGGTGAGCAGATCGGCGGGAGTCATGCCTGCTCCCGCGTCTGGTCTTGCCCGTGTTCCGGTCTGAAACCTTCCATCAGCAGATCGGCCAGCATTCCCGGCAATTCGGCCCAGTGTGCTTCCAATGTTTCGTCGCCCAACACCCGTTGCAGGAGTAGGCCCAAGATCAAGCTGGACATCAGGCGCACCCGCAGCTTCAGGCGCGGCGCAGAATCTCCATTGTGTCCCGCCCAACGCTCAAATGCCGCCTCGCCGCCCACCAGCATCGGCCCCAACACCTGCGCCGAAAAGCGCCCGCGCAACTCGGGGTTGACCATCATTTCGGACACGATGACCCGGAACCATTCGAAGTTGTCAGCCCCCAGCGCCCGCAGAGGGTGGGCAAGGTAAGCGGCGATGAAGTCGCGCTGACGTAGGCCGGTAAAGCTGGCTGGATCGATATTTTGCTGCGCCCGAGTGCTCATAGATTCAAACAGGCCCAGCAGCAGCGCCGGTTTATTTTCAAAATAGTTGTAAATGGTGCCGTCAGCCACGCCCGCTGCCCGCGCCACATCCCGAATTGTGGCCGGGTGAAAACCTTTCTCGGCGAAGACGGTGGCGGCAGCTTCCAGAATCTGCGTGCGCCTCGCGGCCGCTAGCCCTTCTTGCACAGCATCCTTGACCATTCCGAACCTCCTTGAATTTCCATTCAACTGAATGAATACTCATTCAAAGCTTGACGCAAGAGAGGAGACGTGTCAAGTGGTGGGATGAGTGCGGGCACGTTGCTCACATATCCCCTCTCCTGCAAGGGGCGAGGGGACCGGCTAGAGGGGAAACTTTTCCCGCGACCTGAGCTGCTGAGACGCCCTCCCATCACCCCAATCTTCTACCTTTCCCCCCGCAAATCCGTCACGCGCTTCAGCTTGCCGCCTTCGCTACGGGGCAACGTTCCGGGCGGGCACAGCACGCATTCCACCGTCACGCCCACTTGCGCTTTGATCAGGCGGGCTACCTCATCCCGCAGAGCTGCCCCCTGATCGCTGGTTTCCAGTTGCAGGCGCAGATCGTCGCGGGTTCCGGTGCGCGTGAGGGTGATGTGGTAATGCGGGCTGATCTGGCCCATGCCCAGCAGCACGGCTTCCAGTTGGGTCGGGTACACGTTCACGCCGCGCAGGATGATCAGGTCATCGCTGCGGCCCCGGATCAAGTCCATGCGGCGCATCGTGCGGCCTGTGGCGTTGGTGGCAGGCAACAGGCGCGTGATGTCGCCCGTCCAGTAACGCAAGATAGGCAGGGCGGTGCGCGAAATACTGCTGAGAACCAGCACGCCGTATTCTCCGTCTGGCAGCACTTCGCCTGTTTCGGGATTCACGATTTCGGGATAAAAATGGTCTTCCCAAAGGTAACTTCCACTCTGCTCGGCGGCGTCCTCATTGCTGACGCCAGGGCCGATAATTTCCGACAGGCCGTAAATGTTGGTGGCCCGCACGCCCAGCCGCGTTTGCACTTCGGCCCGCGTTTTTTCGGCCCAGGGTTCTGCACCCAGCACGGCGTACTGCAGGGAAATGTGTTCTGGCCTAAGGCCCCGGCGAGTAAATTCGTCGGCCAGCACGAGGGCGTAACTGGGCGTGCAGGCAATCACTTCAGGCTGAAGGTCAAGGATAAGTTGCACTTGCCGCTCGGTGCCGCCGCCCGAGACGGGCACGGTACACAGCCCCAGCCGCTCGGCCCCGGCGTGCGTGCCTAGGCCGCCCGTAAACAGGCCGTAGCCGTAGGCATTGTGGAACGTCATGCCGGGGCGAGCGCCGCCCGCGTAGAGGCTGCGGGCCACCACTTCGGCAAACACGCCGAGGTCGTTGTCATCGTAGGCCACGATGGTCGCCCGGCCCGTCGTGCCGCTACTGGCGTGGATTCGGCGCAGATCGGCGCGGGGCACGGCGGTCAGGCCCAGCGGGTAGCTGTCGCGTAGATCGGCCTTGTAAGTGAAGGGGAAGCGGGTCAGATCGTCCAGCGTCTTCAGGTCGTCCGGAACGAGGCCCGCCGCCCCGAATTTGGCGCGGTAGGGGGGCACGTATTCCCACTGCCGCGCCACCATCGTTTGTAGGCGCGACAGTTGCAGAGTGCGGAGTTCAGGGAGCGGCAGGGCTTCTAGGTGGGGTTGAAACATGGAAAACCTCGGTGGAGAGAGGGTGGAGTTGGAAGGTGAACCTCCCGGTGCTTTGCAACGCCCCCCCTGAGCGGGGAGGACAAGTGCTCTTTTGCTTCCCTTCAAGGGGGGCTGGCTGCGGAGCAGACTGGGAATTCACCTTGCACCATAGAAGAAACCGCTCACTCTCCCACCACCTTCTCCGGATTCAGCAAATTCAAAGGGTCAAACAGGTTCTTCACGTCCCGCATCATGTCCAGCGCCTCGCCGTGTTCTTCACGCATATACACGCGTTTGCGGAGGCCCACGCCGTGTTCCCCCGTGCAGGTACCGCCCACCGACAGCGCGTGCAGGGCAATAGCGTGCAGCGCGTGATCTATGTGTGCCCAAGCTTTGGCATCTTCGGGCGGCGCGTGCATCAGCAGATGCAAGTTGCCGTCTCCGATATGCCCCACCAACGGGGCAGTAAGGGCGTGTTGGGAGAGAGTTTCAGTCATGAAGCCCACCGTTTCGGCGAGAGCCGACAGCGGGACGCAGACATCACCGATACGGGTGGAGTGGCCTGGCCATGCAGCGCGGAGAGCGTCATAGACGCCGTGCCGTGCCGCCCACAAGTCGCTTTGGGCTTCAGGCGTGCGGGCCTCGCCTACCACTTGCCCGCCAGTATCGGCAGCCACTTCGCGCAGCAGGGCCAAGCTCGCTTCGGCGTCGGCAATGTCACGGCCTGCGAGTTCCACCCAGAGCGTCGGCAACTCTGGGTCATGGCGGCCGCGCTGGCGGTTCACGGCGGCCACCGTGTCGGCGTCTACAAATTCCAGCCGTTCGGGGGTCAGGCCCAGGCCCCGGAGGGCGACACTGGCAGACACGGCGGCGGCCACATCGGGAAAGGCGAGTTGGGCACTGACGGTAGCGGGCGGAAGCGGATGCAGCCGCAGCGTCAGCGACGTAATGACGCCCAAGGTGCCCTCAGAGCCGATCAGAAGCTGCTTGAGCGCGTAGCCGCTGCTGCTTTTTCGAGCCAAACTGCCCAGATTCAGCACGCGGCCATCCATCAGAGCCACGCGCAGGGCCATCACGTTTTCACGCATGCCGCCGTAGCGCACAGTCGTCGTGCCGCTGGCGTTGGTGGCGGCCATGCCGCCCAACGTGGCGTCTGCACCGGGATCGACGGGGAAAAACAGGCCGTGTGGCCGCAGGCGACGGTTCAGCGCGATCCGCCGCACCCCCGGCCCCACCCGCACCGTGAACCCCACCGAATCGAAGTCAGAAATGCTGTCCAGTGCGCCCAGATCGAGGCTGATACCACCGAGAGACGGCAACACCGCCCCTTCCAAACTGGTGCCCGCGCCCCAAGGCGTGACCGGAACACCAAACTCACGCGCCACCGCCAAAGTTGCCAGAATATCGGCCTCGGAGTGGGCAAAAACCACTGCGCCGGGAAGGGACGTGAACGGTACGCCCTCATCGTGGGCATGGCCCGCCAAGTCGCCGGGGGCGAGGCTGACACGCCCACCAGAATTAGGCTCTGGCAGGGCGGATTGGAGCGCCGCCTGCCAGTTCGTCGCCTCGGTCACTTCCCAGTCCCCAAGTAGCTGGCCACCACTGCCGGATCGTGGGCGAGGTCGGCGGCTGGCCCACTCAGGCGCACTTGCCCGCCTTCCAGCACATAGCCGAAATCGCTGATGGCGAGGGCGGCCCGGGCATTTTGTTCCACCAGCAGCACCGTGACGCCCGCATCGCGCAGTTCGGCCACGATCCGCAAAATCTCGCGCACGATCAGGGGGGCGAGGCCGAGGCTGGGTTCATCGAGGAGGAGCAGTTTGGGGCGGGCCATCAGCGCGCGGCCAATGGCGAGCATCTGCTGTTCGCCGCCCGACAGGGTTCCGGCCAACTGCTTGCGGCGCTCTTCTAAGCGTGGAAAACGGGTGAACACGCCGCCCAAGTCGCCTGCGCCCTCGCGCCTGCGGGTGTATGCGCCCAGCCGCAGATTGTCTTCCACGGTCATGGAGGAAAACAGTTCGCGGCGTTCGGGCACCAGCGTCATGCCCGCCGCCACCCGCGATTCCAGCGGCGTATGGGCCAAGGTGCGGCCCGCGTACTCCACCCGGCCACGCGACGGCAACGCCCCCATGATCGCGCCCAGCAAAGTGCTTTTGCCCGCGCCATTGGCCCCGATGACACTCACGATTTGGCCCGCGCCCACGCTGAGGCTCACGCCCTGTACAGCTTCCACGCGCCCATAACTGACGTGCAGATCGTGAACCTCCAGCAACGGAGAAACAGCGGTCATGCGGCCCCCTCTTCCACATCCGCGCCCAGATACGCCTCGCGCACGGCGGGATTGTCGCGCACCTGCTGCGGGTTGCCCTGCGCCAACTCCTGCCCGCCGTTCATGACTACCAACCGGTCTACCAGATTCATCACCAAATCCATGTCGTGCTCCACGATCAAAATAGTCACGCCCTCATCTCGCAGTCGCCGGAGTAAGGCCGACAGTTCCGCCTTTTCGCCGTAACGCAGGCCCGCAGCGGGTTCGTCCAGCAGCAAAAAGGCAGGGTCGGCGGTGAGGGCGCGGGCGATTTCCAGCAGGCGTTGCTGCCCTAGCGCGAGGTTTCCGGCCTGATCGAAAGCGCGGTCACGCAGCCCTACGCGCTCCAGTTGGGCCAGCGCGACACCCTGCAACGCCGCTTCCTCGCGCCGCTCTAGGTGCAGCAGGCTCGCTACTATTCCAGCTTTTCCGCGTGCATAGCCACCCATCATGGCGTTTTCCAGCAGGCTCAGTTCTGGAAACAGGCGCACATGCTGAAAGGTGCGGGCCACGCCGAGGCGGTGAATGGTGCGGGCGGGCAGGCGCGTGGCGTCGCGGCCCAGCAGGTTCACGCTGCCGCGAGTGGCTGGATTTACACCCGTAATCAGGTTGAACATCGTGCTTTTGCCTGCTCCGTTGGGGCCGATCAGGCCCACGATTTCACCTGCCTGCACGTCAAAACTCACGTCCGACACGGCTTTCAGGCCACCGAACTGTTTCACGGCGTCCTGCACGTTCAGAATGACGCTGCCCGGTGTGGGGTCGGGGCGGTGAGGGAAAGTGAGGGCGCGGGCCAGCAGGCGCGGCGTTCCGGCGGGCACAAGGCGTTCCAGCAGCGGCCACAGCCCCCGCCGCGCAAATTGCAGCACCAGAATAATGATGATGCCCAGCACGATCACTTCATAATTGCCGCCTGTGCCCAGCAAAGAGGGCAGCACGTTTTGCAGAACTTCCCGCAGCGCCGTAATCAGGACTGCGCCCGCCACGCCGCCCCACACGTAGCCCGCGCCGCCCAGCACGGCCATAAACAGGTACTCGATGCCCACATTCAGGCCAAACGGAGTGGGATTCACGAACCGCTGCTGGTGCGCGTACAGCCAACCCGCCGCCGAAGCGAACACCGAACTAAGGACGAAGACTTGCACCCGCAGCGAAAAAGTGTTGGCCCCGAACGCCTCGGCCACAACTGTGCCGGAGCGCAGCGCCCGCATGGCCCGCCCGACGCGGCTGGACAGCAAAAATTGCGCGGCCACGATGCCCAGCGCCAAAAACACAAGCGCGAGGTACGCAAAGCGCCGGGGGTCGGTCAGGTCTAGGCCGAACACATTGACGGGCGGAATGCCCCGCAGCCCAGTAAAGCCGCCCAGCGCGGGCGAATTACCGAACACGTAGTACAGGCTGATGCCCCAAGCAATGGTCGCCAGCGGCAAATAGTGCCCCTGCATTCGCAAAGTTGCCAGCCCCAGCAGCGCCGCCACACCTGCCGTGACCACCATTCCGGCGGGCAGCGTCAGCCACGGATTCCAGCCGTACACCGTGGTGAGCAGCGCGGTGGTGTACGCGCCTACGCCCATAAACGCCGCTTGGCCGAAGCTGGTCAGGCCCGCCACGCCCGTCAGCAACACGAGGCCCACCACCGTCAGGGCCGCGATAGCCACGTTGGTCAGCAGCGTGACCTGAAACACAGGCAGCACGGCGGGTAGGGCAAGGGCGATCAGGACGGCGACGAGAGTCAGGATGAGGCGGGGAGTCATCGGACAGCTCCCACTTCGAAGCGTTCCCACGCGCTCTGCGCGGTTTGCGGCTGCGCCTTAAACGGAATCATTCGTCTTCCTCGTCATGGTGTTTGCTGCTCAGGCTGCGCCACAACAGCACCGGCAAAATCAGGGTAAACACGATCACTTCCTTCCACTGGCTGAGGCTGAAGCTGGCGTAACTCTCGATCAGGCCTACCAATAGTGCGCCCAGCGCCGCCACCGGATAAGACACGAGGCCGCCAATAATTGCTCCCACGAACCCCTTCAGGCCGATGAGGAAGCCCGTGTCGTAGCTGACGGCGATGCTGGGGCCGATGAGCAGGCCGCTGAGTGCCCCGATAAGTGCCGCCACCGTAAAGGCCAGTGAACCCGCCGCTGTAGGCCGAATGCCCACCAGCCGTGCACCCATGCGGTTGACGGCGGTGGCCCGCAGCGCCTTGCCCGTCAGCGTGCGGTCAAAAAAGTAATACAGCGCCAGCATCAGCACTGCCGACACCAGAATCACCAACAGGCTTTGGTTGCTGAGGGTCACGCCGCCCAGCGCGGTATTCCCTTCGGCAAAGGCGGGAGTGCGGCTGCCCTCCGGCCCGAAAAACACCAAGCCGAGACCCACCAACACCAGATGCAGCGCCACAGACGCAATGAGCAGCACCAGCACCGACGCGTTACGGAGCGGCTGAAACACCACGCGGTAGAGCAGCGGCCCCAGCGGAACCACCAGCAGGAGGGTGAGCAGGACTTGCACCAACAGCGGCGCTTTGGCGGCGGCCAGCGTGGTGGTCAGTGCCCAGACTCCCGCGCCCAGGGCCACACCTGAGCCAGCAGCAAGACCCGCCGCCCGTCCATCGCCGCGGCGGAGGGCTTCTACGACGTTCAGCACGGTAGAAATAGCCAGCAGCACCAGCAGCAGCGTCAGCGTGCCGGGAACGCGGCCCAGTTGTAGGCTCGCCAGGGTCAACGTTCCGAACATAACGAACTCGCCCTGCGGCACGAAAATCACGCGGGTCACAGCGAACACCAGCACCAGCGCCAGCGAAAGCAGCGCGTACACCGCGCCGTTGGTCAGACCATCGGCAGTCAGAATAGGGAAAATGGCAGGATCGAAAATATTCAAAGCGAGGCCTTTTGATGCTAGGGAAGGTGCAGATAAGGAAAAAGCTACGGGCCCGAGCATGCTTGCTCACGGCCCATAGCCCATAGCTCAAGGCCTACGACTCGTATAGATTCAGATGAAAAGCGGTGCATTTGCGCTTTTCATCCGAGCAGAGCGAGAAGGAAATGTACGGATTCCGGGAGATGAACGAACAGGCGGTGCTTTCCCGACTGGACGGGAATCAGACGGAATCCGTGATCAAAGCTTTACTTGATCAACTTCCAAGTGTTGTTCACGACTTGCACCATGACGCGGCTGCGGGCGTCTAGGCCAAGGTGATCGGTGGCGCTGAGGTTGAAAATGCCGTGTGCGCCGATGATGTTGCGTGTGCCTTGCAGGGCGTCTCGCAGAGCTTCACGGAAGTCGGCGGTGCCGGGTTTGGCTTTTTTCAGGGCCACTGGAATAGCTTTTTGCATCAGCAGGCCCGCGTCCCACATGTGCGCCCCAAACGTGCTGACCGAATTCTGGCCGTATTTGCCCTCATAGAGATTGCTGTAAGCCAGTCCGACTTTTTTCATGGGGTTCGAATCGGGCAATTGATCGGCCACCAGCACGGGGCCAGCGGGCAGGATCGCGCCCTCGACGTCTTTGCCGCCCACACGCAGGAAATCGGCGTTGGCGACGCCGTGCGTCTGGTAAATTTTGCCCGCGTACCCGCGGTCATTCAGGGTTTTTTGGGGCAGCACGGCGGGCACGCCCGACGCACCGACCAGCACGGCGTCGGGCTTGGCGGCCAGCACTTTCAACACTTGGCCGGTCACGCTGGTATCGGTGCGGGCGTAGCGTTCGGTGGCCACCACCCGGATGCCCCGTGCGGCGGCGTTCTTCTGCAACTCGGCCAGCCAGCCTTCGCCGTAGGCATCGTTGAAGCCAATGTATCCCACAGTTTTGACCTTGTTTTGCTGCATATGCGCCACGATGGCCGCTGCCATCAATGCGTCGGTTTGCGGCGTTTTGAAGACCCAAGAGCGGCGGGCATCTACCGGCTTGATGATGCTTTCGGAGGCGGCCAGAGAGATCATCGGCGTCTTGCTTTCGGCCGCCACGTCAATCATGGCGAGGCTGGCAGGGGTAGTGGTGGTGCCGATAATCAGGTCGACTTTGTTTTCCTGAATCAGCTTGCGGGCGTTGGTCACGGCAGTGGTGGTGTCGCTGGCATCGTCCAAAATGGTGTAGATGATCTTTTGGCCGCCGATGGTTTGGGGCAGCAGGGCCACCGTGTTCCGTTCGGGAATACCGAGGCTGGCGGCGGGGCCAGTGGCCGAAACGATTACGCCCACCCGCACATCGGCGAGGGCCAGCGAGGACACGGCGAGAAGTGCAGTGAGGGTCAGACGGGCCTGATGGGAACGCTTCATGGGTGAACCTCCATACGCCGCCGAGCGGGAAACTGGGCGGGAAAACTGGCAACTTGGATTAGAGGGATGGTAGCAGAAAAAGCGGTCAGGCTAACAAGCGTTAGCCAACGCGGGGCAATCAAACCTAGAGGCAACGGGGGCAGAGGGCGGCAACCGTCACCCGCCTGACGTTTGGCTGTTTGGGAGGCCCTACAGTGAGGCACGATGCCCCGGCCTCCGCTCCCCATTCGCCCCACCTCAGTTGCCGCGCTACTGACGGCGGCCCTGCTGTCCAGCTGTGCGCCGCTGACGTGGCGCCCCGGTGCGTCGCCTGCGCTGAACCTGAATGCCGCGCCGCCCGATGTGGTGCTGCTCAGCGTTTCGGGACGCTGCGGCCCCCCCTGCGCCGCCCCGCGTGACGATTGGGATTCGCTGACGCCGAGGGGGACGGTAGACGCTGTGGCCAATGCCTTGGCCGCCACAGGCCTGAGCGTGCAGGTGGCTGGGTACGCCAGCAACGCCAACGAAACTTTTTTCTCGAGGCAGGTCTTGGCCTTTCAACCCGGCTTCGGGGCGCTGGTGCGTGACCTAGACCGCATGAAAACGTCTTGGCTGGCCGGGCCGAATCCGCCGCGTCTGGTGTTGCTGGGCCACTCGCAGGGCGTGATCTGGACGCATTACCTGACGCGCATCAACCCAGATGTCCGCTTTTCGCTGCTGATCGACCTAGACGGAAGTTGCACCTTCTGGACGGCAGACCGCGCCACCGACCGGCCGCCCGTACCGCTGAATTATCCGGCCCCCGGCCTGCCTAAGCCCGCCCAAGCCTGCGATAATTTGGCGACTTCGGCGGGTACGCTGCGCGGCAAGGATGTCGTGTGGCCCAACGTAGAACGCAATTTAGAGGTGCAGAGCAAGCGCCTGCCTGCCCGCACCAGTCCGGCGGGTGGCCTGCCCATCAATTACCTGTTCGACCTGACCCGCAACGCCCGCCCAGATGGGAGCCGCACCGGAATTGAGACGTTCGTGTCGGTGCGCGAAGACCACAGCGCCATTTCTAGCCCCCGCAGCGACGCTGTGCGCTGGATATCGGAACACGCGACCCAGTTGACTGTGGGCTGGAAACTTCAGCGCCCAGATCAGATACAGACAGACCAGATTCAGACCGGAGACGCGGCCCCCGGCACACCCTGACGGCTGGGCGGAGCGGGCCATCTGTCCAGACTGGCCGAGCGTAACTTAGAGCCATGCACACAAAGCAGGCGCGGCGCATGGTCATCGCGGGCGGTTCAGGATTTTTGGGCCGCGCACTGGCACGGTATGTTGCTGCGCCAGCGCAGGGCGCTTGGGATGTGATCATCCTCTCGCGTTCGGCACCCTCCATGCCCACTCCGGCCCGCTGGGTGCAGTGGGACGGCGTGCGGCAAGGCGCGTGGGCGCGTGAACTGAACGGCGCGCAGGCAGTGGTGAACTTGGCGGGCCGAACGGTGAATTGCCGCTACACCGCTCAGAACATGCTGGACATCTACACGTCGCGCCTTCTCAGCACCCGTGCGCTGGGCCGAGCGATTCAGGAGGCCGCCCAGCCACCCCACGTCTGGCTGAATTCCAGCACCGCCACCTTCTACCGAGATGCCCGCGACCACGCCCAAACCGAAGCAGCGGGCGACATCGGCAGCGGCTTTAGCGTGGATGTGGCCCGCCGCTGGGAAGCCGCGCTGATGGAAGAAGAATTGCCCCAGACCCGGCGCGTGGCCCTGCGAACCGCGATGGTGTACGGCGTGGGTGCAGGCGGCGTGATGCAAACCACCGACGCTGTGGTGCGGCTGGGCGGCGCAGGCGCGATGGCGGGCGGCGGGCAATACGTCTCATGGATTCATGAGCGTGATTTTTGCCGGGCCATAGAGTTTTTGATCGAACACGACTTAGCAGGCGGCGTGAACGTCAGCGCTCCCGAACCTCTGCCCAACCGGGAGTTTTTGCGCGGTTACCGGGCCGCGTGGGGCGTGCCGCTGGGGATTCCGTCTACCGCTGGCCTGATCGGTTTGGGCGCACGGGTGATGAAGTCTGAAGCAGAACTGCTCCTCAAGAGCCGCTGGGTTACACCGGAGCGTCTGCTCAAGGCGGGCTTTGTCTTCGAGTTTCCACAGTGGGCCGGAGCTATTGCCGAGTTGGTACACACAGCCCGTGCAGAGGGTCACGCGCAGCGGTAAGGTCAGCCCTCCTCCGCCCCAAACGCCAAATACAGCCGGGCCAGCAGTTGAGGATCGCTAAGGCTGCCGCCCAAGACTTCCTCGGCGCGGCGCAGGCGGTAACGTAGGGTATTGACGTGCAGATTTTGGCGCATTGCCAGCAGCGACAGCGAACCTGTGTGCGTCAGGTAGGCCCGCAAGGTAGTCTCTATGCGCCCATCGTCGTCCAGCACGGCCAAGCGGGCCCGAATCTGGGCTTTCAAGGTGCCCAGTGCGCCGCCCGACAGCAAGGCATACAGCGCGTCCATCGAGTGAAACAGCGTGAACCCGCGTGTCTCACGGGTGGCAGCGAGGGCTTGCCGGGCCTCGTTCAGCGCAGCGCGGGCCGTTCCTGCCCCCACATGCCGCCCGCTGACCCCGAGGCGCACATCCTGAGCAGTCGAGGCGGTCAGGGCGGCGTGCAAACCAACTGATTCCCGCTCTAGCTCGTGCGTGGGCCACAACCACACGGCGCGGTTGTCTTGCACAGTGCAGTAGACCAGTCCGGCCCGCTCAGACGCCAACTCTGGCCCAGGCGTGCGCTCAAAAAAGTAGCCTTCGCCCACTGCTGCCAACACATCCAGCGCGGCGGCACGGGCGGTGCGTGCCCGGACGCCGGGAGCCGATTCGGAAGAGAAGGCAGCCACAGCCACAGCGTAGGATTCGCCGTCCAAAACAGCATTCTCGGAACCATTGCCCAGCAGCAAAGCGTCCAGCGTGCGCTCGCCCACCCGACGCCGTGCCGCGCCCGCCGCCGCCGATTGCAAGCGCGCCAGCAGCGCATATTCGGCAGCGATGGGCAAGATGGCCTGCCACTGGGCGGGTACGTCCAACAACAGCGCCCCCACATGCCGCCCGCCGTGCATCAGGCGCAGCGAGAGAGGCTCACCTGTAGGCAAGCCTGCACAAGCCACCACGTCGCCCCAACTGGCCCGGATTTCGGCGCGGCCTCCAGTCAGACGGGCCAAGAGTGCGGTAAGTTCTTGCTCTGGGCGGACATGCAGCATGGATTCACGCAATGCCGAGAGCAAGGCAGGAAGTGCGGCGGGGGCCAATGCTTCTTGCGCCAAAAGTCCAAGAGCAGCTTCTTGCACTTGTTTCGCAGACACAGCAGGAAGCAGTGCAGCAGCTTCTTCCAGCGTTCCAAAGGTCTTTTGCCCTTGCTTTCCGTTGGGCAGATGTAGAGAAACCCGCAACTGGGTAAGGTTGGGCATTTGTCGCATTGTACAAAGCAGACGAACACAATCCACATTTTGTCTAAAAGGCAGCGGAGTGTTGGGCTTATGCTGAGCAAATCAACAATCCAACGTTCTCTCCACCAAAGGAGTCTCAACCTTGAAATACGCCAGATTTATTGTTGGGGGCCGGCAGCTTAAAGGCCACCTGCACGACGGAAAATTGATAGATGCTGCTGGTGTCGCCCATGACCCTGCCGCCGTGCAATTTATGTTGCCCGTAGACCCGCCCAAAGTAATCGCGCTGGCACTGAATTACAACGACCACGCAGGCGAATTGGGCCTGACGCAACCCAGCGAACCGGCCCTGTTCTGGAAACCCAACACCACTTTGCTGCCTCACGGCGGAACGGTAATTTATCCGCGTGGCGCAGAATTTATGCACTATGAGGTGGAATTAGGCGTGATCCTTGGCCGCGACGCCCGCCGCGTGAAGGCCAAAGATGCAATGGATTATGTGGGCGGTTACACCATCGGGAATGATCTGGTGGTGCGCGATTACGTGACCAACACGTTCCGGCCCCCGATGCGCGGCAAAGGCTGGGATACATTTGGCCCGCTGGGGCCGTACTACGTGACCGCCGACGAGGTAGCCGACCCGCACAATCTGACACTGACGGCGCACGTCAACGGTGAGTTGCGGCAGCAGGGCAGCACCCGCGACATGATTTTCTCAATTCCCGAATTGATCGAGCATATTTCACGCTTCATGACCCTGCAGGAAAACGACGTGATCTTGACGGGCACGCCCAAAGGCATCAGCCATGTGCGCCCCGGCGACGTGATGACGTTGGAAGTGGAAGGCCTCGGCGTTCTGCAAAACGGGATTGAGGAAGAGGATGAGGGTGCGGAGCCGATTACGGGGAAGGAAAGCAAAGAAGGCGAGTGGGACGGGCGATGAAAGGCGATGAGTGGTCAGCCAATTTGGGGCGAAAGCTCATGCGTGGAGAGCAGTCTGCGGGTATGACTTTTCGACTCTTCCTGCTGGCTCTGACCCTCGCCGCTTCTGGTTCTGCCGCCGCTCAAGCCGCTTACCGGATGGATTCTTACGTGACGCTGAACGGCAAAACGCAGCCCGCCTTTGCTTGGTGCGATGCTCCTGACCGCGTGCTGGCACTGACCAACCCAGCCAAAGCACCCGCCTCACCGCAGCCTGTGACGCTGGCCCGCTGGCTGAAGCGTGCGCCCAATAAGATTCAAACCGGAACCTATCAACTGGGGCCGGGAGAGGGAGCGGCGGGAACGATTTTTGTGGCTCTGAATCCAGCCAAACAGCCTGATTCGGACGGCAATGTACGCCTCAGCAACGTGCTGAACGTTAACGACCCCGCTTACCGCATGAGCGCCGTGAACGGTTTCAAAACGCCTTATGAGGATGTGCGCTGCCGCTACGTGCCGGACGCCGCTTTTATGGGCGTAACCGCCAAACGCACCGTCATCATTTGGGAAAACGGTGGCAAGATTACCTATGCCACACGCAATTTTGACGGCACGCTGGAAGTTTATTTGACGGGCGGCACGGTGGCGCACGATGACATTGGCCCGGAATACACCTTCAATAAAGCCGGCTATACCTATCTGATTAAATTTCATCCCTACGCCGCGTTTGTGCAGGTAAAGCAGGGCACAAAGCTGTTGCAAACCGAACCGTTCCTCGCCTATTCCATCAGCACGCCACTCACCCGCACGCCTACTCAGGAGCAACCATGACCCAAACGATGCTTCCCAAAACGACGCACCCGAACGTAGAAAAAGCGGCAGCTCTTGTAGCCAAGCTTCAGCCCCTACGCCATCTGATCGGCGGGCACTGGGCAGAATCGGACGGGGGCGAACGCTTCGACTCGGTGAATCCTCACGATGGCAGCGTGCTGACCAGCGCCCCCAGCGGCACGGCGGGCGACATTGACCGCGCTGCCCGCGCTGCCCACGGCGCCTTCCAAATCTGGCG
The DNA here is from genome assembly GCF_004801315.1 of Deinococcus sp. Arct2-2. Taxonomy (GTDB): domain Bacteria; phylum Deinococcota; class Deinococci; order Deinococcales; family Deinococcaceae; genus Deinococcus. The sequence goes on along the minus strand of NZ_SSNW01000002.1, from coordinate 181,286 downwards.
CAACGTGAGCGGGGCCGAACGCCGCCGCCTGCTGCACCGTATCGCCGACCGAATCGAGGCCCGCGCCGACGAAATCGCCTTGCTGGAGAGCCTCGACACCGGGCAGGCCATCCGCTTTATGAAATCGGCGGCCATACGCGGGGCTGAGAACTTCCGCTTTTTTGCCGACCGTGCCCCCAGTGCAAACGATGGCCAAAGCCTTCCTGCACCCGGGTTTATCAACTACACCCTGCGCCAACCGATTGGCCCGGTGGGAGTGATTACGCCGTGGAATACGCCGTTTATGCTGAGTACTTGGAAGATTGCCCCAGCATTGGCGGCGGGCTGCACGGTGGTCCACAAACCCGCCGAATGGAGTCCGGTAACGGCCACGCTGCTGGCCGAAATCATGAACGGCGTGTTCGAGGAAGCGGGGTTGCCCGGCGGCATCGTGAATGTGGTGCACGGCTACGGCGAAAGCGCGGGCAAGGCGCTGACCGAACACCCGCTGATTCAGGCGGTGGCCTTTGTGGGCGAGACGACGACGGGCAGCCACATCATGCGGCAGGGGGCCGACACCCTCAAGCGCGTTCACTTCGAACTGGGCGGCAAGAATCCGGTGGTGGTGTTCGACGATGCCGATCTAGAAAAAGCGCTGGACGCCGTCGTCTTCATGATTTACAGCCTGAACGGGGAACGTTGCACCAGCTCCAGCCGGGTGCTGATCCAAAGCGGCGTTTACGATGAATTTACCGCCCGCATTGCCGAACGCGCCCGCAATCTGCGCGTGGGCCACCCGCTCGACCCCGCCACCGAAGTCGGGCCGCTGATTCACCCCCGGCACACGGGCAAAGTCACCTCCTACTTTGATTTGGCGCAGGATGAAGGCGCGACCATTGCGGCGGGTGGAGAAGCGCGGGGCGGAAATTATGTGGCCCCCACGCTGTTTACCGGGGCGCGGGCCGACATGCGAATTGCTCAAGAAGAAATCTTTGGCCCGGTGCTGACCGCTATCCCCTTTGCCGACGAAGCCGAAGCCCTGAGCGTCGCCAACGGCGTGCGCTACGGCCTCGCCGCCTACCTCTGGACGAACGACATTACCCGCGCCCACCGCTTTGCCCAGCAAGTGGAAGCGGGCATGGTCTGGGTCAATTCCGAAAATGTGCGGCATCTGCCCACGCCCTTTGGCGGCGTGAAAAACAGCGGCATCGGGCGCGACGGCGGCGACCATTCCTTCGAGTTCTATATGGAAACCAAAAACATTGCTATCTCGCTGGGCACGCACAAAACGGCGCGGCTGGGCGTGGGGGAAGGGCAGCCAATGCGGGACGGAGTAGATAAGAAGTTGGCGGAGTAATCCCCAATTGCTTCGCAATGTTTCCCTCGAATGGGGAGCAGCTCTGAGTTTTTGTCCTCCCCTTAAGGGGAGGTAGACGCAAAGCGGACAGGGGGTTTTCTGCCCCCAAAAGGAGCACAAACACATGGCTATTCTGACCGGACAGCAGTTTCTAGACCGCCTTCAGCACCAGCCGCCGACGCTGTACATCGACGGCGAGCGCGTCACCGATCCCACCACGCACCCGGCCACGCGCAATATGGCCCGCAGTTTGGCAGGGTTGTACGACCTTCAGCATCAACCCGATTTGCGCGACATGCTCAGTTTTGAAGAGGACGGCGAACACTACGCCATGAGCTTTTTCGTGCCGCGCAGCAAGGCTGATTTGGCCCGGATTGGCAAGGCACATCACCTTCGAGCCAACTATTCCCTCGGCTTTTTGGGCCGTGCGCCCGACTACATGAATGCCAACGTGATGGCCGCCGGATTGGGCGCGGCCTACTTCGGCGCGTGCGGGGCCAGCGGCGAGGGCCAGCGCGATTTTGCAGCCAATATGCGGAACTATTACGAGTTCGTGCGGCGTAACGACCTCTGCCTGACGCACGCGCTGACCAATCCGCAGGTGAACCGGGCCAAGCAAGCCTCCGAGATGCCCGACCCCTATATTGCGCTGGGCGTGGTGGAGGAGCGGGAAGACGGCGTGGTGGTGCGCGGCGCACGCATGATGGCGACCCTGCCGATTGCCGATGAAATCTTGGTGTTTCCGTCAACGGTTCTCAAGGAGAACGCCGACAAATCGCGCTACGCGATGGGCTTTGCGCTGCCGACCAACGCCCCCGGCCTCAGCTTTCAGTGCCGCGAACCGTTCGATATTGGCCGCGACCCCGAAGACCACCCACTGGGCAGCCGCTTTGATGAGCAAGACGCCTTCGTCATCTTCGACGACGTGCTGGTGCCTTGGGAGCGTGTGTTCCTGCTGTACGACACCGAACTGGCGAACAAAGCCTACGCGGGCACCGACGCCGTACTCCACATGGCCTATCAGGTGGTGAATCTGAAAATTGCCAAAACCGAGGCTCTGCTGGGCGTCGCGCAGGGCATCGTGAACGCTATTGGCAGCGGGCAGTTTCAACATGTTCAGGAGAAAGTCAGCGAGTTTATTTTGACGCTGGAAATTATGAAAGCGCTGGAAGTGGCGGCCCGTGACGGCGCAACCCTCAACCAATACGGCGTGATGACCCCGGCGCGTGGCCCACTGGACGCCGCCCGCAACTATTACCCCGCCGTGTACGCCCGCCTGACTGAACTGATTCAGTTGTTGGGCGCGTCGGGAATCATCATGATGCCGAGCAAGGCCGACCGGGAAGGCCCGCTGGGGCCGATGATCGCCAAGTATTTGCAGGCCGGAAACGCCAGCGCCGAAGAACGTCTGAAACTGTTCCGGCTCGCATGGGACATGACCATGAGCAGCTTTGGCGGGCGGCAAAACCTGTATGAAAAGTTCTTTTTCGGCGACCCAGTGAGGATGCGCTCGGCCCTGTACGACGTGTACGACAAAGCGCCGTATGTAGAGCGGATTCACACCTTCCTAAAACGCAGCGAGACGCCCGAAGCCGTGGCCGCCGATGACTGATCTGTCTCAAGGCATGCCCGACATCATCCGGATTGCCCACACTATCTTCACAGTGACGGATTTGGCCGCCAGCCGTGCCTTTTACGTAGACCTGCTGGGCCTGAACGTGCTGCACGAAGAACCGGACGCGCTGTATTTGCGCGGTGTAGAAGACCGCGAATGGACGCTGAAACTAGAACTTGCGGGGCAAGCGGGCGTGCGGCACATTGCTTACCGCGTGCGGGCCGACGCCGATTTGGAACGCATGGCGGCGCTGGCCGAACGCGAAGGCCTCCCCTACCGCTGGGAATCCGAACGAGACCGCCCCCGAATGCTGCGAATGCAAGACCCATTTGGTGTGCCCGTCGCCCTTTTCCGCGAAAGTGTGACGTACCCTTGGCTGCTACAGGACTACCATTTGCACCGGGGGCCGGGCCTGCAACGGGTAGACCATGTGAATGTGATGACGCCCGAAGTGGGCAAGATGCGCGACTGGTATGCCAAAGAACTGGGCTTTCGCACGTCGGAATATACCGAGGACGATGAGGGCCGAATCTGGGCAGCGTGGGTGCAGCGGCGCGGCGGCGTCCACGACCTCGCCATGACCAACGGCACCGGCCCCCGCCTGCATCACTGGGCCTACTGGATGCCCGATGCCATGAGCATTATCCGCACCTGCGACATCTTGGCCGGGGCGCGGCAGCCCGAACGGATAGAGCGCGGTCCCGGACGCCACGGCATTTCCAACGCCTTTTTTCTGTATGTCCGCGACCCGGACGGCCACCGGATCGAACTGTATACCAGCGACTACATCACGGTTGACCCGGATTTCGAGCCGATCCGCTGGCATCTGAACGATCCCCGCCGACAAACCTTGTGGGGAGCCAAAACGCCGCGCAGTTGGTTTGAAGAAGGCTCCAGCCTAGAAGCGTTTGAGGGCGGCTGGATTGAGGCGAAAGAAGGCGAGCTGAAGGGAATGCCGGTTCATGTTATTTAACGTGTGGCAAGGATGACCGACCTTGGGCGCGTCATTCCAGACGGTCAGCTTTCAGCCCTCGCCGCCGAGTTGGAACAGGCCGAGGCCACAGGCGTCACGCTCTCCCCTTTTTCAGAGCGCTTTGCAGGCATGACCATTGCCGATGCCTACGCGGTGCAGCGGGCGTGGGTGGCCCGTAAAGTCAGTACGGGGCGGCGCATTTTGGGCCATAAAATCGGCCTGACTTCGCGGGCCATGCAAATGGCGTCCCAGATCACCGAGCCGGATTACGGGGCGTTGCTGGACGATATGTTCTTCGAGCCGAACGGCGACATTCCGCTGTCGCGCTTCGTAGCCCCGAAGGTCGAAGTGGAACTGGCTTTTCTCCTGAAATCGGAGTTGAATGGCCCCGGCGTAACGCTGCTGGACGTACTGCGGGCCACCGAATACGTGACGCCCGCCGCCGAGATCATCGACGCCCGTATCGAGCGCATCAGCCGTGCCACAGGCAAGCCGCGCCGCGTGCTGGACACCATCAGCGACAATGCCGCCAACGCCGGAATCATTCTGGGTGGGCGGGCGGTGCGCCCCGACGATATAGACCTGCGGTGGGCGGCGGCGCTGTGTATCAGGAACGGTGTCATTGAAGAAACGGGCGTGGCCGCAGGCGTGCTGGGGCACCCAGCAGCGGGCATCGCGTGGCTGGCAAACCGCCTAGCCCCGCATGGCGAGGGCCTCAAGGCCGGAGAAGTGGTCTTGGCCGGATCGTTTACGCGCCCCGTAGACATCGGCACCGGCGACGTATTTACCTTCGACTACGGGCCATTGGGAACCTTTTCTTGCCGATTCGCGGGGGCTGCACGTGGACAGTAACAACACTCTGGCAAATAACACTTTTAAAACGCGCTTGGGTGCTGGCGAACATTTGTTCGGCTTCTGGCTGGCGTTGGCCGATCCTTATAGTGCAGAAATCTGTGCAGGGGCAGGATTCGATTGGCTCTTGATCGACGGCGAACACGCGCCCAACGACCTGCGTTCCACACTGGCACAGCTTCAAGCCGTTGCGCCGTATCCCTCGGCGGCGGTGGTGCGGCCCCCAGTGGGCGACCCCGTGCTGATCAAGCAACTGCTAGACATCGGCGCACGCAACCTGCTGATCCCGATGGTAGAAACGGCGGAGCGAGCCCGCGCAGTGGTGGCTGCAACACGCTATCCGCCGCAGGGCATTCGGGGCGTGGGCAGCGCCTTAGCCCGTGCCAGCGCCTTTTCCCGCGACACTGAGTATGTGCAGCACGCCAACGAGGGCATCTGCCTAATCGTGCAAGTAGAGTCGGCGGCGGCGCTGGGTGAGTTGGAAGACATTGCTGCCACAGACGGTGTAGACGGTGTGTTCATCGGCCCCGCCGACCTCGCCGCCAGCATGGGTCACTTGGGCAATCCCAATCATGCTGATGTTCAGGCCGCAATTCAGGCCGCCGCAGCCCGCCTCAAAGCTGTAGGCAAGCCAGCGGGCATCCTCGCTACCGACGAATCTGTGGCCCGCACCTATTTGGGATGGGGCTATTCGTTTGTCGCCGTAGGGGTAGATGTAACCCTCTTAGCCCGCACCAGCACACAACTTGCCGCCAAGTTCAAACTCAGGTAAATGTTGCTCGTCACGTGACGAGCGGCTTCGGGGGGCTTGCTTGCCCTAGCATGGGCGCATGATTTACGCCTTCCTGAACCCGGTGGATACCTTCACTGCCGCGCCCACTTCGGACGGTTTCCCTGCCGACGCCTTCGTCGTGGGAGAGTTTGACCGCCGCATGTCGGGCCTGTCCCGCTTGCTGCACGAGGCCACGCTCATCCCAGTCACGGGCATGAACGAGGACGAGTTGCTGAACGTTCCCGCTGCCTTTTTCTCTTGGCAAGTGTTGCTGCACGGTGCAGTCGTGGTCAATCCGGACGGAGAAGAAGACCCGGCGTGGCGGCGACTGACCGTAGAAACGCTGGCGCAGCGGGCCGACGCCCTGAATCTGGCGTTTCAAGCGGCGCAGCATATCGGGCAACTGGGGCAACTGGGCACCGAGGCCGAGTTGATAGAACGGGCGGGCCGTCCGCTGCTGGTGCGCCTGACCCACCCGCACGACCTCGATTACGCGCTGGACGCGGCTGCTCTGACGTGGGCCACCTGGCTAGAAGAAGGCCCATTCCGGGGCGACCTGCGCCTGATGCGTGAAGGCGACCTGCTGACCATGCTGCCGCGTGAAATTAACCCCGAAAGCGCCGTGAACTACGTCCTGTCTGCACTGGAAGGCGAGGTGGAGTTGACGGTAGGTGTGAGCGCCAGCCAAAACGACGCCACGTTTCTGTCCCTGTGTGACTTTGCCATGATTCCGGGGAGTGGGCCACTACTGAGGCTGTCGGCGGCTGTAGATGCAGACCTAGATATGGAGTAAGTTGGCAGAGCAAAAAACTGCTCGTCACGTGACGAGCAACTTGTCAGATTTGGTTATTCGCCGTCCAGCAAAGCCCGCACTTGCCCCAGCAACCGCTCAACTTTTTTGCGTCGGGCGGGGTCAAGGTTATCCAGTGCCCGATTATGGCTGAGGCGGCGAGCCACTGCTTGCCAACCCTCGGCGGGTTCAGCGGTAGGTGCAACCTGTGCGCGGAGGTCTTGCACAGTGGCTCCCGCTTCGGCGGAGTGCAATAACTTGGCGCGGGCGTCGGCATCGGCAACACGGCCAATGACCAATGCCTTGCGGTAATCCAGACCTAGACGCACGGCGGTCTGCACGTCTTCGGGCAAGTTGAGGACGGCGGCGCGGTTGCGAATAAACGAACGCCACGACTCGCGGCCCAGTGCGCCAAAGGTCGTATCGAGGCGTGACACAATTTCTGGGTCGGCCTCCGGCGTGCGGTCTAGCGCGAACATCCGGGCCACAGCTTCGGTTTCCGGCACGTTCAGCGTTGCGGCGGCCACTTGCAGCCGCGCCCGGACTTCCTCAATCACATTTAAATTCTCGCGTTGCAAGTTTTCTACGGCAGCAGCCAACCGTGCCTGTGCATCGTCCAGGTCACGGATCAGAACGGGAACCTCGGCAAGTCCGGCCAAGCTTGCCGCCCGCCAGCGCCGTTCTCCAGCCATAATTTCGTAGCGGCCCCCGGCCAACGGACGCACCAACAGCGGTTGCAGCACGCCCTGTTCACGAATGCTGCGGGCCAAATCTTCCAGCGCTTCAGGTGCAAAATGCACGCGGGGCTGGAAGGTTCCGGCTTGTAAGGCCGCGACGGGCAGACTCGTCGAAGCGGGCTGAGATAGGGCTTCCACGCCAGAGACCAGCCCGCTGAGGCGCGAACCGACGACAGGCCGGACGGCAGGGCGACTTTTGGCACTCACCGCTGTACCTCTGCTCCGGCTGGATCGGGTTCGCTGAGGTGAAATGGCAGCCCGATGACGGCTGCGATTTCGGCGGTCACGCGCAACACGTCGGCGTGCACAGGCGAACCTGGCGCGTACACGCCAACCGGTTGGCCCGCACTGGCACTGTCGTTCCACACGGCTCCCCGGTCTGGAATCGGGCTGGCAAGGGGTTTCAGAATGCCTTGTAAGGCCGCATACGCCTCACGGTCATGAGAACGTCGGGCGTCGTAGAGCGTGGGCACATACAGGCCCACCGTCAGGTCGGGGCGCAGCTTGCGGTAAGTGGCCATCGCCTCACCCAACCCGGCCAGCGCGTTCATTCCTTTTTGGCGCGTCGGCACGGGCACGATCAGGTGATCGGCGGCCAGGGCCGCCAAGATGGACAGTTGGCCGAGACTGGGGGGACTGTCGATCAGCACCACGTCGTATTGATCTGAGACCTGTGCCAGCGCTCCCCGCAGGTGCAGGTGCGCCCCCACCACGCCCATCATCTGCCCTTCTGCCAGTGCCAAAGACACGTCGCTGGGAATGAGGTGCAGGCCATGCACAGGCACCGGCACAGGCAAGGGATCGCCCCGCGTCGCCATACCGTAGGCGGTCTGTTCGCGGCGCACAGCTTCTACGCCCAGCCAGTCGGTCAAGTTGGCCTGAGGATCGAGGTCGATCAGCAAAACCCGGAGCCCGGAGTGTGCGAGCGTGTAGCCCACATCCCGCGTCAGGCTGGTTTTCATCACCCCACCCGCATGATTAAAGAGCGTTAGCGTTTGCATCTACGCTTAGAGTAGCGCGAGTCGGCTTCAGCGCACCTCGGGCGTGGGCATTCGGCGACACGGAGCGGCGGCCCCTACATCAGCGGGCCGCCTTCAACTTGAAATAGCTGCTCCGAAGAGCGGTGGAACACGCCTGGGCTTGCCCGGAGTTGAGGTGTTAGGGAGCGGCACCTTCATAGCCACCAACCCCCAAGCGGCACCCTAGACCTGAACTTCCGCCTCCGTCCTCACACCTGCCAGATCAGGCTCCAACTGCTTAAAGGTCATCAACGCCTGCGCCACCACCTGATCCATGTTGTAGTACTTGTACGTGGCGAGGCGGCCTACGAAAGTCACGCCCTGCAAGGCTTCGGCGTCGGCGGCATACTTGCGGTACAGCTCAGCGTTTTCAGGGCGCGGCACAGGATAGTAAGGGTCGCCCTCTGAGGTGGGATATTCGTACACGAGACTGGTCTGCGCGTGCGTTTGCCCCGTGATGTGCTTGAATTCCGACACGCGGGTAAAGGTGGAATCGTTGGGATGGTTGACTGTGCCCACCGGCTGAAACTGCTCCTGCGGCAACGTGACGTGTTCAAAATTCAGGCTGCGGTAGGGCAATCGGCCATAGCGGAAGTCGAAAAACGTGTCGATGGGGCCGGTATAAATCAGGTGATCGTGCGGCAGCATGTCGATTACGTCGCGGTAATCGGTATTTAGCATCACGCTGATGTGAGGGTGCGCCAGCATCGCTTCGAACATGCGCGTATACCCGTGACGCGGCATGGCCTGATAGGTGTCGGTAAAGTAGCGGTCGTCGCGGCTGGTGCGGGTCGGTACGCGTGCGGTGACCGAAGAATCGAGTTCGGAGGGGTCAAGGCCCCACTGTTTGCGGGTGTAGCCCCGGAAAAATTTGTTGTACAGGTCGCGGCCTACCCGGTTCACGATCACGTCTTCGCTGGTTCGCACCTGCTCAACGGGTTCAGCCACGCTGGAAAAGTAGTCTTCGAGTTGCGCGGCGGTCAGGCTCAGGCCGTACAGGCGGTTCACGGTGTCGAGATTGATGGGAATAGGCAGCTTTTGGCCGTCCACATTGGCAAGAACGCGGTGTTCGTAAGGCCGCCACGCTGTAAATTGCGACAAGTAATCGAACACCTGCCGCGAATTGGTATGGAAAATGTGCGGGCCATACGGATGAATCAGAATGCCTGCCTCGTCGTGGCGGTCATAGGCGTTGCCGCCAATATGCGGGCGACGATCAACGATCAGCACGCGCTTCCCCACGCTGGCAAGGCGCTCAGCCAACACCGATCCAGCGAACCCGGCACCCACGATCAAATAGTCAAATCCCTGCTTTTTCCGGCTGCCCTGCATATTGAGAGTTAAAGAATCAGTCATCGGCGGCCTCCACCACGAGAGTTGTGCGTTCGGCGGCAGCTTCGGCCATCCGGTCTTCCATCCCCTGCCATGTCTTGTCCCAAGACAGTTGGCTCAGGTGGGCGTCTGCGCGGCTCTGGCGTTCGGTGGCCTGCGCCGTGCCGCGTGCGTCCAACAGCTTCTGAATGGCCGTTTCGAAACCCTGCGCGTCGTGCGCGATTTCCAGCAACTGAGCTTCGCCGTAGGGCCGGACCACGTCATGAATGGCAGTAGACACGACGGGCACACCCGCCGCCAAGTACTCGGGGGTTTTGGTGGGCGAGATGAATTCGGTGGCGTCGTTGCGGGCAAACGGCAGCAGAGCCACGTCCCAGCCGCTTAGATAAGCAGGCAAATCCCCATAGCCTTTTTGGCCCAAATAATGCACGTTGCTGGCCTGCGGCAGCTCTTCACGCGACACCTTGACCACTGGCCCCAGCAGCACGAACGTCCAATCGGGGCGGCGCTCGGCCAGTTCAGACATCAGCGCGGCGTCAAACCGTTCGTCCAGTACGCCGTAAAAGCCGAGGCGTGGGCCGGGCAATCCCGCCTGATCTTCGGGTTCGGCCTTCACGGTGCGGGCGGCAGCGAAGTGGGGCACGTCTACGCTGGACGGAAACGGGAAAGCGCGGGAGTGCTTGTGGCGCTTGGCCTCCCAGAGGCGGTGGCCCCCCGTAAACACCAGGTCGGCGCGGCGGAACAGCTCGGTTTCGCGGGTCAGCAATTCGGGCGGGGCATAGCGGAAATTGGCGAGTTCGTCCATGCAGTCGTACACCGTCAGTGCAGGACTCAGGCCCGCCGTGATCGGCAATTCCATCGGGCTATAGACCCACAGCACGTACTCGGTCAGCCCCTCATTTCGCACCAGCCCTTGAAGCAGCTTGGCCGTGCGCGCCTGGGACTCGTCGGCACTTAAGCCCTGCGTGACGTGTGGCGTGCATACCGTTACGCCGCTCTGATCTTTTCGCAGCGCCATAGTATCGCCCTGATCGCCAAAAATCGGCTCCTCCACGTAGTAGACGCTGCGGGTTTGCGCGGCCCGCGTCATCAGGTGTTGAGGACGCTGAAACACGAAATCCCACCGCAGGTGGGCAATGCAGATCAGGGCGGGGGAGGGGGCTTGCGAAGTGGATGCAGAATATGTCACAGTAGACTTCCTTTTTGTGGGATGAGAGTCATGGGGCGTGGGCACATTCGAGAAATTTAGCGCCCCAGCTGGCTTCGCCCGTGCCAATCCAGCGAAGGCCAATTCATAAACTTTGTTTGTGGGCTGAGAAATCAGTGAGCGTGGTTTCATTATTTCTCATCTGGAAATGAAGCTCCATCTGGGCGAAATGGTGGGCATGGCTGTCACTTATCCCCCCGACTGTGTTGTCCAGCCGATGGTTTCACAGCTCTTCCATAGCTTTTTTCAGGGCGGATTCGAATGTTCTACCCAGCGCCTGCGGGCAGGACGGCGCTTGGACGTCATTGACGCCACCGCCCATGACCGCTTTGCCGAACAAGATTACAGCCGCCTCAAGGAAATCGGAATGCAGACTGCCCGCGACGGCTTTCGCTGGCACCTGATTGAACATACTCCTGGCGAATACGACTTTCGGAGCGTGTTGCCGATGCTGCGGGCTGCCCGCCACACTGGAATGCAAATTATTTGGGATTTGTGCCACTACGGGTGGCCCGATTTCGTGGATGTGTTTTCGCCCGAATTCCCCGAACAATTTGGGCGTTATGCCGCTGCCTGCGCCGCAGTCATCGCCCAAGAAGCCGTGCTGGCTCAAGGAGGCCCCAACGCCGTACCATTCGTGTGCCCCATCAACGAAATTTCATTTTTGACGTGGGCAGGCGGCGACGTGGGCTATCTGAACCCGTTTGCACATGGGCGGGGGCTAGAGCTGAAAATGCAGTTGGTACGGGCAGCGTTGCGGGCCACTGACGCGCTCCGCCGAGTGCTGCCGAATGTACGGATTGTCTACGCCGAACCCTTGCTATCGAGTCGCTGCCACCCGCACCGCCTGCACGAAGAAGCGTTGGCGCAGGCCGAACACTTGGGGCAATATCAAACGCTAGATATGCTGAGCGGGCGATTGTACCCCGAATTGGGCGGCTACGCGGAGGCGCTGGACATCGTGGGGCTAAATTACTATCCCTATAACCAGTGGATTTTTCACCCCTTCGCCCACGAGCGAGAGCATGTGCCCGCCGGACACCCACTGCACCGCCCGCTGAGCGACCTGTTGGGCGAAGTGCATACCCGCTATGGCCGCCCCCTGTGGTTGTCTGAGACGGGCACAGAGGGAGAAGCGCGTCCTGAATGGCTGCGCGGCGTGACGGATGAGGTGCGGCGGGCGCGGGAGCAGGGCGTTCCGGTGGAAGGCGTGTGCCTCTATCCGATCCTCAATCATGCGGGCTGGGATGATGACCGCCCCTGCCCCAACGGGCTGTGGGATGGCTGCGGCCCACGTGGAGAGCGCCACATCTACGCGCCACTGCTGCACGAATTGAGAGCGCAGGGGTTGGAGGGTTAGCCGTCTCCTCTCAACCTCTCTAGACGCTACCCTTCCCCACCTGCCGACGCCTCTCCCCTCGCAATCTCTAGGGCCAGTTGCAAGCCCAGTTGCCGCCGGGGACTGTCCAGATCGCCCAACATGGCCCGCAGTTGCTCTAGACGGTAATAGATGGTTTGGCGGCGGACGCCCAACTGACGCGCAGATTGCGCCATATTGAAATTGTGGTCGAGCAGCGCCCCGAGCGTGCTGAGCAGCGTGGCACGCGGGCGCGGCGGCAGGGCCAAGAGCGCACCCAAATGCGCCTGCATAAAGCCGAGGCTGCGGCCCGTTTCGTTCAGGGCGTCCAGCAGCGGGGCCAACGACGGTTCGGAGGCGTCGGCAGGCGGCCTAAGAATGCGGGCATGGGCGGCGCGGGTCAGGGCTGCAAAACTGACTTCCTTTCGGAACACGATCAACGGGAAATCGTAGAGGCGGGCCGCGCCGAGCAGGGCCGGGGGGGGGTCACGCAAGTCGCGCACCAATTCCAAGATCAGCCCGTGCGCCCCGCCCTCTGCCAGCGAGCGCAAATAGGCTTCGGCTTCCACATCATTCAGTGAAGTGAGTGGCGAACCCGTGCTGAGCAGCACTTCTCCCCCACTGAGGAAGCGGGCGGCGTCGGCAATTTCGGAGACATGCACCCACGTGACGGGCTGCGCCAATCGGCTCTGACCGCTCAGAACTTCTGCGCCCGCAAACGCCGGCAGGGTCAACAAGTCGGCAAGCGTGGGCAGCACTGGAGAATCAGGCCAACATCGCAGATACATGGGGAGCTGGAGTGACCATAGCCGAAGCGGTTTTGATCTTCTGCCCTTCAACTTTGAATAGAGCGGCAATATTTGAACTCATTGGTCCGAGAGAGCCGGGTTGAGTCAAAGGAACAGGCTCTGCCACACTATCGCCGAGGAATGAACAGCTGATCAATGTGGCTTGGGTGCTGCAAACGTTAAAGTTAGTGAAAACAAGTTGCCAGATTTCTAGTGCGCCGTCTGCCATCAGTTTGGAGGGATGACCATAAAACGTTGCATCTTCCCACCAAAACGACATGAATGCGTCTATGTCAGTAGCATTGAGGGCATGGACCTGACCTCCAACGATTTCCTCAGGGGTTTTCATAGTTACTCGGCTTGACGGCTTGCTTCGCCATGCTCCCGGTCAGTCTGAGCGTGCCAGTTGTAGGTGTAGGGCAACAACTCGCGGATACCGACGCGCCGGATCTGTGGCCCGTGTGGAACCAGCACTTGAATGTCTGGATGGTAATCGAACAGGATTTGTCTGCACCGCCCGCAAGGGGCCAGCACACCGCGCCCCCGGTTGCCCACCGCCACGACGACTTCCAGTGGCGCGGCCTGCTGAGCGGCAGCCACCGCCAACACCACTGGCTCGGCACAGAGGCCGCCCGTAAAGTGATACAGATTCACGCCATCGAAATGCCTGCCCGCCGTATCGAGGGCTACCGCCGCTACCGTGTGATTTTCATCGTCGGGCAAGGACTCGATCAGTGCCCGTGCCCGCTCGATCAACGCCTGATCTGCCGCCGAACTCATGCCCGCCCCTCTATCCATGCCACCGCTTTATCGGCCAATTGATCCAGCGCCGACACACACAACTCAAGGTGGTCTTCACGGGTGTCTTCGATTTTGTTGTGGCTGATGCCGCGTAAACTCTGCACGAACAGCATCACGGTGGGCACTCCGGCGCGGGCCACTTCTGCCGCGTCGTGCAGGGGGCCGCTGGGGAGGCGGTGGCTGGTGGGCGTGACTTCCAAAATAGACGCCTCACACGCGTCGATCAGCTCTGGGTCAAACAAAATCGGCTCTATGTTCCAGAGATCGGCGAAGGTAACGGAGCAGCCGCCCTCCTCGGCAAACTGGGTGGCGGCGAACTGCGCGTCTTGCCACATGGCGGCCAGTTTTTCGGCGTTCAGATGGCGCTGATCCAGTGTGATTTCGCAGGTTTCCACGACGCTGGTCACGATGCCGGGCAGGGTTTTGACGCTCCCGATGGTGCAAACGCCGCCGTGCTTGGCCGCGATGGTGTAGATTTCTGCCCCAAATCGGCCTGCCGCCAGAAACGCATCTTTGCGGACATTCATAGGCGTGCTGCCCGAATGTGCCGCCTGCCCATGAAAAGTGATGGTGTGCCGCTCCACGCCCACCGTGCCCAACACCGCGCCCAGTGGCAGCCCCAGCCCTTCCAGCACTGGCCCCTGCTCTATGTGCAGTTCCAAATATGCCGCCGCATTCTTCAGTTCGGCCCGAGCTTGGGGCGCATCGGCCAGAGTCACGCCCACTTTCAGCAGGGCATCGGCCAACGAAACGCCGTCGCGGTCATGCAATTTCGCCATCTGATCTACGTCAAAATACCCGCTGGCCGCGCTGGAACCGTACAGGCTGCGACCAAAGCGTGCGCCTTCTTCGTCGGCCCAATCCACAAGGCGCACGGTGACAGGCGGCTTGCTCCCATACTGCGCATTAATGCGGCGCAGCACTTCTAGGCCCGCCAGCACATTCAGGCAGCCGTCCAGCCAACCGCCGTTCGGCACGCTGTCAAGGTGACCGCCGATCAACAATTCCCGCTCCGATTCGCCGCGTAGGGTGGCCCACAGGTTTCCCGCCGGATCGCTATGCACTTCCACAGGCAACTCAGCCAAACGTTCCCTCAAAAAGTTGCGGGCCGCCACCCATTTGTCGGTAAACGCCACCCGTTGAGCGCCGTGTTCATCGCCTGTGAGAGCACGGAGGGCCTTGAGTTCGTTTACAGTCCGGCGCGGATCGAGTGTCGTCATAGGCTCCCCTTCAAGAGTGAAACTGGAAAATTAGAACCCCGCCAACCAGAGCAACTGGAATTGGCGGAGGAGTCAGGATGCTACTTTTTAAGAATCTTGTTGGCTGTTCCCGTGATGCGCGTCATGGGCTTAACCCCTTTCAACGACTTGCTCCAAGTCACGGTGTTCTGTCTGCCGTTGATAACGATTTGCCCGACTGCGACAACTGTGACGACATTTTTACTGCCATTCACCACGACTTGGGTACAGTTGCCAGTCAACGTCAGCTTATTGCCGCTGCCGCTCACAGTTACGGCGTCGCCGTTGCACTTCAGGGCGCGGGCCGAGTTGTCGCCTGCCAACATTTGCCCCATACCGGGAATGGTCATGGTGGCGCTCTGGGCGGCCACTTGAGAAAAAAGCAGGCTGCCAGAGCAAACGCAGCCCGCCGCCAACCACCGCACCGAAGGAATCATGCCGTCTACTCTACTGCGGAACTGTTCAGCTTGAGGCTACACTCCCCCAACTGAACAGTACCCGCTATGTTGAGATTGCCGGACTTACTTTTTGCCCGTCGCCGCCTGCCAAACGGTGTAATCCACCGCTCCGGCAGCGGGGTCAGCTTTCAAAATGCCCAAGCTTTTGAGGAGGGTCACGTTGGATTTGTACACGGCTGGATCGAGGTATCCGGCGCGGCCTTTGAGCGTCGGGCCACTGTTGTACAGCTTGGCAATTTCGGCCATTTGCCACGTCTGGTGGCCTTTGGCGTCGGCGCGGGTGCCCGAGCCTTTGCAGGTGTTACCGCAGAGGGGCAGCACGATATTCACGGCCTCGGCCTGATTTTTCACAGCGTAATTCCAACCCTTCAGGCTGGCCCGCACCAACCGTGCCGCAATTTCGCGCCCGCTGAGGCCGCTGTTCTTAAAGTTCTTGTCGTCCAGCACCTTCTGAGACGTGAACATCAAGTCTTCCAGCAAGTTGATGCCGTAGTCGGACGCTTTGAAGATGCGGAGTTTGTCCATGCTGTAGCCGAGGCCCACGATCTGATCGACTTCGTTGTAGGTCATGGCCGACACGAGGTCGACTTTGTCGGGGAAGACGATACTGGGGTCAAAGGGATAAGTGACGGCCTGCACGCTGGGATTGGACACGGTGGAGTCGAGACTGGTGGTCAGGCCGTATTTTTTCATCAGGGCGATGGCCGGGTATTCGTTGCCGCTGGGCCACACGCCCACGCGCTTGCCCTTAAAGTCGGCGGGCTTGATGAGGTTGCTGGATTTGAGGGACACCAACGTAAAGCCAGATTTTTGGAACAGTTGCGCGATGTGAACCACTGGAAGCCCCTGCTGGCGGGCCGTAAGCAAGTCAGTAATCCAAGTGGTGCCGAAATCTGCTGCGCCTGTAGACACCGTTTGGATAGGTGACTGATCCCCGATGGGCAACAACTGCACGTCCAGCCCTTCCGCCTTGAAGTAGCCTTTGGCCTGCGCCACAAAGAATCCGGCGAACTGGGCCTGCGGGAACCACTTCAGTTGCAGCCGCACCTGCACGGGCTTGGCAGGCGTGCCGGACTGTGCGGCGGCGGTGGGAAGGATGGCGAGGCCGAGCAGGGCGGACAAGAGCGCGAATTTCTTCATTATGGAACCTCCAAAACAGAGGGGAAGTGCGGGGAGTGATCTCTAATTTCTTCGCAACACGTAGCGTTCTAGGGCTGAAATCAACAGATAGAACGAAATGCCGATAACCGAGGCCACCACAATCGCGGCCCACACGATGTCCAGCCCGAAGCGCCCGACTTCGATTTGAATGCGGAAGCCCAGCCCGTGCCCTTCGGTGCCGAAGAACTCCGCGACGATGGCGTTGATGAGGGCCAGCGTTGAACTGACGCGCAGAGCGGTAAAAATGAAGGGGAGGGCCGAGGGCCAGCGTACCTCACGGAAGGTCTGGGCGGGCGAGGCGGCATAGGAGTGCATCAAGTCAAGGTGCATAGGTTGGGCGCTTTGCAGGCCGCGCACCGCGTTGATGACGACGGGGAACAGCACCGTAATGGCGACGATGATGGTTTTGGATGGCCAGCCCAATCCCGCCGCCTTGATGACCACCGGGGCCAAAGCGACGATAGGCACGCTAGAAAGCAACGCCGCGTAAGGCAGGACGCCGCGTTCGAGGATGCGGAATCGCACGGCCAAGAGTGCCAGCGCCAACCCCGCCAACGTGCCGATAACGAATCCAAGCAGCGCTTCTAGTACGAAGGTGTAATAAGCGTCTTGCAGCAACACGGTGCGGGCGGCCCACAGCGACTGCGCCACCTTGCTGGGCGTGGGAATCAGTCCGGTGGGAATGGCGTAGGCGCGGAGAACAGCTTCGGCGGCGAGGACAGCGAGAATGAGTGTGGCGGCGGCAGGCAAAATGCGGGCGGTGCGGTTTTCGCCCTGTGCGCTTTGCCGGATGCCCACTGCGCCGACTACCAGCAGAGCCACCACGCTCAATAACCAGGGCCACGCCACCGCCGGGGCGGGTTGTCCGGCCAGCAGGAAACTCAGGCCTAGTAATCCAAGAGCGGCAAGCAGCAGCAGCGGCAGGCCGAAGCCAGAGCGCACCGGAAGCGCCGTCACCTGCACAGAGTCCTGCGTCATGCTGGGGGTCGCCACCGGGTCACCAACCTTTCTAGTCCGCCAATAATTGCCACCAGCACGATGCCCAGCGCCGCGCCGTAAATCATGATGACCCAGAGCGCCACCGTATCGGACGCCCGCGAGTTTTCGGCCAGCATCTTGCCCAGCCCGGAAAAGGAGATGGTGCTGATTTCGGCCACGATGCTGCCCACCAGCGCCGCCGTCGCCGCCACTTTCAGCGACGTGAACAGGTAGGGCAGGCTGGCCGGAATCCGAAGCAGCCCAAACACCTGCGCGGGCGAGGCGCGGTAGGTTCGCATCAAATCCAGTTGCAGTGGGTCGGGACTGCGGAGGCCCTGCGCCATACCGATGGCTATAGGAAAAAAGGCGATGTAGGCGGCGATGATGGCTTTGGGGACGAACCCCTGCACGCCGTATTGCCCCAGCAGCACAGCCAGCATGGGCGCGAGGGCCACGATGGGCACGGTTTGCGAGGCCACCAACCAAGGCAACGTGGCCCGCTCGAAGCTGCGGCTCCGAACCAGTAGGGTTGCCAAAACGAGTCCGAATACGGACGCCAGCGCCAGCCCCAGCAGCGTTTCTCCACCTGTGACGAGGGCGTTGTAGGGCGCACTGGTGGGAGCCAATGGCGGCACACTGAGATTACGAAAGCCGCTGGCAAATTGGCCCGGCGCGGGAATGACCGGATTGCGGAGCTGTGTGGCACAGGCCAAAGCCGTCGAGCAGCCCAAATCTGCACCGCTGGCCAGCGAGCGGGCTGCCTGCCCCGAATTGGCCCACAGCATCAGCGGCCAATACAGCAGCAGGGCGGCGAGGGCAACGCCGAGCATGGGCAACAGATTGGAAGGGCGGCGGGCGGGGCGGGGGGAACTGGGCAGCGTGGTCATCGGGGCAAACCCCCCCGTTGCTTTGCAACGCCCCCCCTTAAAGGGGAGGACAACCGCTGTTGCTCTCCCCTTGAGGGGGGCTGGCTGCGAACTGGTACAGCTCCGAAGGAGAGCAGACTGGGGGGTTGTCTTCCCGCCCCCCTCACGAATGCCCCTTCTTCAGCAGTTCCCGAATCTGGGTCGCGTACTCGAAAAAACGCGGGTCTTCACGGCTTTCTTCGCTTCGAGGGTGTGGCAACCCAATATCCACGATTCCTTCAATCTTGCCGGGGCGGGCGGTCATGACCACCACGCGGGTGCTGAGGAAGACCGCCTCGCTGATGGAATGGGTCACGAACACCACCGTTTTGCCCGTCTCGCGCCACAACCGCAAGAGTTCCAGATTGAGATTCTCGCGGGTGATTTCGTCCAACGCCCCGAACGGTTCATCCATGAAAAGCATCGCCGGATCGAAAGCCAGCGCCCGCGCAATGCTCACGCGCTGCTGCATCCCGCCCGACAGCTGCCAAGGGTAAGACCGCTCGAATTTTTCAAGCCCCACCAGTTTCAGCATCTCGCGGGCGCGGCTGTCCCTCTCGGCTTTGGGCGTATTCATCACGTCCAGCGGCAACTTGACGTTGTTCAGCACATTGCGCCATTCCATCAACGCCGGAGCCTGAAACACGTAACCGTAGGCCCGGTTTTCGCGGGCTTTTCTGGGCGTATCTCCGTTCACCAACAATTCGCCGCCTGTGGGTTGAATCAGGTCGGCCATCAACCTTAGCAGCGTGGTTTTGCCGCATCCAGACGGCCCAATCAGGCTGATAAACTCTCCCGGCATGATCAGTAGATTGGCATCCTTGAGGGCCACTGTTTGCCCGCCGGGAGTGGGGAAAATCATGCTGAGGTCGCGCACGGAGACGATGGGAGCGTCAGAAGTTGGGCGGGATACGGTCAAGGGGAATACCTCTGAGACGGGAAATGGTGGCTGAGATGGAAGGCGAACCCCCGGCTGCTGTGCAACGGCCCCCCTGAGAGAGGGACAGAAAAGGCAACCACTAACGCCGGAGCAGTTGCCCGCGCCCCACCGTGCCCACGAATTCGCCGTTCTCGGCGGCCACTTCGCCGCGCACGGTCACGAGTTCGGGGCGGCCATCGAGTTCAAAGCCTTCAAAGCCGCTGTAGTCGTTGTTCATGTGCGATGTGGCGGCACTGACCACGCCCCGATACTGGGGGTCGAACACCACGATATCGGCGTCGCTGCCCACCGACAATGTGCCTTTGCGTGGGTAGAGGCCGAACAGTTGCGCGGCGCGGGTGCTGGCCGCGTCTACGAAGCGTTCCAGCCGCAGATTGCCCCGGCTGACACCGTAGGTATACAGCAAGTTCACGCGGTCTTCGATGGCGGGAATGCCGTTGGGAATCAGGGTGAAATTGCCGTCGCCCATGTGTTTTTGGGCCACGTCGAAGGGGCAATGATCGGTGCCCACCGTATCGATCTGCCCCAGTTCCAGCGCCTGCCACAGCGCGGGCTGGTTGCTTTTGTCGCGCAGGGGCGGCGACATCACATGCTTTGCGCCCTCTATGCCGGGGCGTTCGGCATAGGTTTTGTCGAGCAACAGGTGGGGAATCACCACTTCCACGCCAATATCCACGCCGCGTGCTTTGGCGTCCAGCGCGGCCTCTAGCGCGCGGGCGTTGGAGAGATGCACCACGTACCCTTTCGCGCCCGTCATTTCTAGGAAGGTGGCAAAGTGCGCTGTGCCTTCCGCCTCCACCGCTTCTGGGCGGCTGGGTTCATGCCATTCGGGGCCGGTGTTGCCTTCTGCCAACAGCTTTTGCTGCAATTGAGACACCAAGTCGGCGTTCTCGCAGTGAGCGGTCACGATCACGCCCAATTCTTTGGCGAGCTTGCATACTTGGTAAAGCGCGGCGTCATCTATGCCGAATGCGCCCTTATAGGCCAGAAAAACCTTGAACGACTTCATTCCGTCCGCTACCAATTGGCGCAAAGTAGCTTCGGTTTCATCATCCCAGCGGGTCACGCCCAAATGGAAGGTGTAGTCGCTCGCGCTACTGCCTTCCGCTTTTCTTGTCCAGATGTTCCATGCATCAGCCAGCTTTTCATTTCCTGCCGGACACAGCATCTCAATAAATGTCGTGGTCCCGCCAACCAACGCCGCCTGAGACGCTGTAGTGTGCGTATCTTTGGCAAAGGTGCCCATGAACGGCAGATGCACATGCACATGTGGGTCAATGAATCCGGGGAAGATATATTTGCCGCTGGCATCAATGACCCGTGCGCCTTCGGGGGCAGTCAGGTTCTCGCCAATTTGGGCAATGATTTCACCTTCAATCAGCAGATCGGCTTTGTATCGCCTGCCGTCTGAGATGAGTTCGCCGTTTTGGATGAGTATGGTCATGCCTTACCCCACGTTACAGATTCTAGAAGGAGACGATTTTGCCTTTGAGTTCTCCGTTGAAGTCAATCACTGCGGCAGGTTGGCCTGTAAATCGGCTCAGACTTTCGGCCAACTCGTGCGTGAGATCAACTGCAATTTGATGCTCTAAATCGCCAGAAAAGACCACTTGCACACCGGGCAACTCATCATTCATTTCAATTTCAAAACCTCTTAGCTTCAAACAGTGCATTCCTTGACCAGAAACTACCTGAGCTGGCTGAGAGGAAATTTGAAGAGCAGCTGCAAACTCACCTTTGGCAAAATTGTATTCAAACAATCCTCCATTGGCCTCACAAATTAAGAACTCAAAGAAAGTCATTCGATCCACTTCAGTGAATCTCAATCCCAGCTTCTGCCCTATACGCTTCCATAGCGGCCCAGCTTTGCGTGACGGCGGGGCGGGCGGCAGTCAGTTCATCCCATGTCACGCTCTCGCGGCCACTTGGTACGCTGACCATTTCGATGCAGTTGTCTACCGGGCACACGTTGGCGCACAGCGCACAGCCCACGCAGTCGGGTTCGCGCACGACAGGCACGGGGCGGCTGTCGGCCACCTGCCGCCCGTTCATGCGTGGATCGAAACCGGGATCGACGCGAATTCCATCTGCCGAATAAAGATCGATGCACTGGTGCGCGGTGTCGTTGCAGGCCACGTAACAGAGGTTGCACTGAATGCATTTGTCGGGATTGATGCGGGCCACCGCCTGATAACTTAGGTCGAGCTGCCCAAACGTGCTGACCTGCGGCAAGGATTTTCCGGCAAAGTCGTAGATGGTGGCAAAACCCTTGTCGTCCATCCAGTTGCTCAGGCCGTCGATCATGTCCTCGACGATGCGGTAGCCGTAGTGCATGGCGGCGGTACACACCTGTACGGCGGTCGCCCCTAGCAGCATAAATTCGGCAGCGTCTCGCCAAGTCACGATGCCGCCCATGCCGCACACGGGCACGCCGGAACGCAGCACGCCCGGGTCGGTCATCAGTTCGGTCAGCATGTTCAGCGCAATCGGTTTGACCGCTGGCCCCGCGTAGCCGCCGTGTGTGCCGCGTCCACCGATATTGGGCGTGATCTGAAAGGTGTCCAGATCGACTTTCATGATGGAATTGATGGTGTTGATCAGGCTGAGGGCGTGTGCGCCGCCCGCAATTCCGGCATGCGCGGGTTCGATGATGTGCGTGATGTTGGGCGTCAGCTTGACGATCACCGGGAGCCTGGTGACGGACGTGACCCAGTGCGTGTTCAGCTCGCACATTTCCGGCACTTGGCCCACCGCCGCGCCCATGCCGCGCTCACTCATGCCCTGCGGACAGCCGTAATTCAGTTCTATGCCGTCTGCGCCAGTGTCCTCGATCATCATGACGATGTCGCGCCATGCCTGCGGGTCGGCGTCTACCATCGCGCTCACGATCACGGCGCGGTCAGGCCACAGCCGCTTCACTTCCGCAATTTCGCGCAGGTTCACATCCAGCGGGCGGTCTGAAATCAGTTCGACGTTATTGATGGCAAGAAGCCGTTGCCCGCCGATGCTGAGGCCGCTGTAGCGGTTGGAAATGTTGAGTACGGGTGCGCCGATAGTTTTCCAGACGGCCCCGCCCCAGCCATGTTCGAAGGCACGGTTGATCTGAAGCCCGGAATTGGTCGGTGGCGCGGAAGCCAGCCAAAACGGATTGGGGGCGCGAATGCCCGCGAAGTTGATGGACAGGTCAGCCATTGGATTCCTCCGTTTCACGGCTCTGTGAGTGTAAGGTGGAAGTGGGTTGTAGGACGTGGGCAGTGGAAAGCACAACTGGTACAACGTCCATCAGTCTGCCGGCACGTCTGTCATCAGCGCCGCCCCAATACTCGCCGCCGCGATTTTGCCGTCTTGCACGGCCATAACAGTGCTGGCACTGCCCCGCACCCGCACGCCGTCGCCGCCTGCCCACACGCGGGGCAAACTGGTTTGAAGATCGTCATTCACCTTGATATAGCCACCTTCCAGCTCCAGCCCCAGCACTTCGGCCAGCGCGGGCTTTTCCTGCCCAATGGCCTTGATCACGGTGTCGCATTCAATCACGAATTCGCTGCCTTTCACGGGTTCGGGGCGGGCGCGGCCAGAGGCGTCAGGCGCACCGAGGGCCATTTTCACGCAGCGTAGGCCCGTCACTTTGCCATGCTTACTCAGCACTTCTATCGGCTGGGTCAGGAACGTGAAGTGAATGCCCTCGTGCAGCGCAAATTCGTATTCATGGCGGTAGGCCGTCATCTCGCGCTCGGTGCGGCGGTACACCATATTCACATCGGCCCCGGCTCGGCGGGCCATCGTGGCGGCGTCTATGGCCGTGTTGCCTGCCCCAATGACTATGGCCTTGTGGCCGGGTTGAATGCTGGCGGGATTCAATTTGGCTTGCTCGATGAAATCTAGGCCGTCCAGCACATGTTCTTCACCGGGAATACCCATCGCGGGGACGGCCCCCAGACCCAGTGCCAAAAACACCGCGTGATGCTCGTTCAGCAAAATGCCCAGTTCTGCGGCTCCGCTCAGTTCATGGCCCGTTTGCACGTCCACACCCAGCGCCCGCACTGCATCCACCTCGCGCTGCGCCACCTCGATTGGTTCGCGCAGGCTGATGATGCCGTAAGTGCTGAGGCCGCCCGCCAGTTCGCGTTTTTCCAGCAACGTCACCGCGTGGCCCTGCTTGGCAAGTTCCGCCGCCGCACTGATTCCGGCGGGGCCACTGCCCACCACCGCCACCTTTTTGCCGGTCGGCGTGCCGGGCGCAAACATCTGCAATCCGCGCTCCTGCACATGGTCTACGGCGTAGCGTTGCAGCCTGCCAATCTGAATCGGCTTGTGGTCTGCGCCCAGCACGCACGCGCCTTCACAGAGTTCTTGTACCGGGCACACGCGGGCGCAGGTGCCGCCCAAAAAGTTAGATTCCAGAATGACGCGGGCACTGCCGCGCAAGTTTCCGGTGCCGATTTTTCGGATAAACGTGGGAATGTCGATGTGGGTGGGGCAGGCATGCAGGCACGGCGCGTCGTAGCAGTACAGGCAGCGGTTGGCTTCCACGCTGGCCTCGTGCTCGGTCATGGGCGGCAACAACTCTTGCCATGCACTGCCGCTGGAAGAGAGATCGGGGGAGCTGAAGGCAGAATCGGGCGGACTAGACGAACCTGACGGAATAGATGTCATGACAGACCTCGGAGTGGAGGGACGCGGCACACACGCCCGGCTGCAAGAGGTCGGTTCGTGCCCTCACGGGAGCCGATTTAACCGATGTGCATAATAGTAAGACCAATCACATCAAGCGTCAAGAGATGACAGGATGCAAGTAAAACACATTTTCTATGTCTAGATCGGTAGTTTTTGGACAGAGTGTACGGTCTTTCCGGCCAATTGAGCAGAAAATTGAATAAACCGATGAATATTTATACCCCACACTGATTGCCGACTTGGTCGGAGCAGCGTGGCCCGGCAGGATTTACCGTCTGATGAAAAGACAGCAGAAGAATGGACGTGGTAGAGCGCCCTGATTATAGGCTCTGGCAAGCACAAAATGCCGAAGCGCGTTCGTAGATTCGCAGATTCCTGACCGCTGCGTGTGCCAAAGCTCGCCCCTTAGTGCGACTGGGCTGCTAGCATTCAGCCGATGATTGACGCCGATCTGCAAGCCGCCGCGCCTGTCGGAGGCCGCAAAGAGCAGATTTACCGTGTGGCCGCTCGCCTTTTTTCGGAAGTGGGCTACCGTTCTACGTCTATGCGTGATATTGCCGCCGCGCTGAATATGAAGGCGGGCAGCTTGTATTCGCACATCACCAGCAAAGAAGACTTGCTGTGGGGCATCGTGCAGAGCGTGGCCGACGAATTTGATGAGGCGCTACTTCCCGCCCAGCGCAGTGAACTGCCGCCTGCAGACCGTCTCCGGCTGGCGCTGGAGGGCTACACCGATGTCGTGACGCGCAACTTGGAATTCTCGGCGGTGCTGTTTAGCGAGTGGCGACAATTGCCCCCGGAGCGGCAAGAAGCGGTGACGGCGCGGCGCGACGCAGTGGAGCGGGTCTTTCGGGGGATTTTGCAAGATGGCGTAGATTCCGGCGATTTTGCGCCCGATACGAATGTAAAGCTTACGGCGGTGCTGGCCTTGTCGGGCGCAAACTGGCTGCCCAATTGGTTCAGGCCGGGGGGCCGCCTAAGTCAAACTGACGTGGCCGACAGCTTTGTGGGCTTATTGTTGCGCGGAATAGAGCGGGACTATTGATCTCTGCCAAAGTTGGCGACGCTTTTCGCGCTTCACTTGTTGAAGTAGAACCAAAATTCCGCACTGGGACGATACCCCTGCACTCATAGCGTCGCAGACATATGCAGAGATCAATAAGCCGGAGCAACAACACAACTCCCCGTCCAAGATGCTGGCAACGGGGAGTTGAACTGGATTACTGCTCAGGGTTTTCTAGAGATGAGGGTGATTCTGCCGCTGCCTTCAGCGTTTGCCCCATTCGGCCCGCCTTTTTCACGCTCTGGGTCAGCAGAAATTCGATTTGGGCATTCACGCTTCGGAGATCGTCGGCGGCCCAGCGTTCTAGGGCGGCGTATAGTTCGGGACTGATCCGCAGAGGGTAGTTTTTGCGTGCCACACGCCCTCACCCGGCCCGCTTCCGGCTATCCCGCGCCACACTCAAGGCGCTCAATACAGGCTCCCCGCGTTCACGATGGGCTGGGTGCCGCGCTCGCTGGTCAGGACAACCAACAGGTTTGAAACCATTTGGGCCTTGCGTTCTTCGTCAAGTTCCACAATTTTTTGCTCCGACAGTTGCTGAAGCGCCATTTGCACCATGCCCACCGCGCCCTGAACAATTTGCGTGCGTGCGGCGATAATCGCGCTGGCTTGCTGGCGCTGAAGCATGGCCCCGGCAATTTCGGGCGAGTAGGCGAGGTGAGACAGGCGGGCTTCCAGAATTTCGACGCCCGCGTGCCGGAGCCGGGTTCCGAGTTCACGCACCAACGCTTCGGCCACTTCATCAGGGTTTCCGCGCAGGCTCATGCCCGCTTCGTCGTAATTGTCGTAGGGGTACTGCGAGGCGAGGTGGCGCAACCCTGTCTCGGCCTGAATGGCTACGAACGCTATGTAATCCTCTACGTCGAATACGGCGCGGGCAGTGTCGACGACGCGCCAAACGATGACAGCAGCAATTTCTATAGGATTGCCCATCTGATCGTTCACTTTCAAGCGCTCGGAATTGAAGTTACGAATTCTGAGCGAAATGCGCTTCCGCACAGTGAAAGGATTCGTCCAATAAAACCCGTTCCGGCGTTCTGTACCCACGTAGCGGCCAAACAAGGTGAGCAATGAGGCTTGATTGGGCTGCACGATGAAAAAACCCAGCAGGCCGAGAAAATTGAAGAAGCCTAGCAAGAGTCCTAAGACGATCTGCTCTGAGACGAGGAGCGCAAACGACAGTCCGGCTACGACAAGCCACAGCAAGACGGCAGGCACGCCCGGTAGTCCAAAGGCGCGGCGTTCTACGCTGGCAACCCCCGGCTCAGGAGAAACGCCGCTCTGGTGAGGAGGAATAACTGGAGGTTGTTCAAGTTTACTCATAGCAGGCTCCACAACAGGTGATGGCAAAGAAGCTTACAAGCCATCAAATATGTATCAAAGTGATATCACATTTTAGGCCATT
The DNA here is from genome assembly GCF_004801315.1 of Deinococcus sp. Arct2-2. GTDB lineage: Bacteria > Deinococcota > Deinococci > Deinococcales > Deinococcaceae > Deinococcus. Next base: position 154,882 of record NZ_SSNW01000002.1, on the reverse strand, counting down.
TGTCCACTGCATCGGCTTGTTTCCCAAACAAAAGCCGCCCAACATTTGGACGGCCCTGAGTGCCAAATTTGGAAGGTGCTTACCGAGTGGCCGCTTTGACCGCCGCCAATGCATCAAGCTGCGCGTAACCGGCATTGGCTTGGGCACTCGCCAGCAATAGGGCGCGGGTTTGTGGGGCCGTCAGCGCGGGATTGGCCGCCCGCATCAGTGAGGCTACGCCGCTGACCAAGGGGGCCGCTTCACTGGTTCCGGCGCTGAGGCCGTAGCTGCCTTGCGAGGTGGGCCGGAGAATCAGCATGTTGTCTTGCGGGCCGCTTCCGCTGCATCCGCCTGCGCCGCCGGGGGCCACCACATCTAGGGCGCGGGAATATTTGCTGTTGGGGCGGGCGCTGTAGCAGGCCAGTGCATTCCCCGTGCCAATGGCTCCTACCGCAATCACATTGGGGTTGCTGGCAGGGTAATACACGCCGTCGTCAGGGGTATTACCCGCCGCTGCCACCAACACTGCGCTTGCCGCCGCCGCGTTCAGCGCCGTATCCAGCACTTTGTCGCCGGGGTCTTGGCCGTAATCACCGGGGACGATGCCAAAGCTCATGTTGACCACTTTTGCGCCTTGTGCAACGGCGTCGTTGAGGGCGCGGGCCACCTGCGCAGTAGACCCACCGCCTGCACCCAGCACCTTGTAAGGCATCAAATTCTGCCCGCTCCAAGTCACGGCGGCCACGCCAACTCCGTTGTTGGTGGCCGCGCCCAATAGCCCGATCACACCGGTGCCGTGCCCATCGGTGTCGTTGGTATTGGTGGTGACCGTGCTGCCTGTGTAGTTGCGTGCAGGTAGGAGCCTTCCGACCAAATCGAGGTGGCTGCTGTCGGCCCCCGTATCCAGCACAGCGGTTTTGACACTGGCGGGCGTTTTGCCGCACCCAGCCAAGAAATCCCACGCCTCCTGCGCCTTGATGCGCGGCAAATAATGTTGGGGAATAGTGGTGCCGCTGACTTGTAGGCCAGAGCGGTATCCCGGATCGTTGGGGACAGCCAACGCCTGATACACAAAATTTGGCTGAACGGTCAGGCCAGCAGCCTCAAGTCGGGCAGCCGACAATTCTTCAGATTCGCCCTCTGGCACGGTAGCCAGTGTCAGGGTAGGTGTCAGAGCCTGCACATTGACCAGCCCTAAAGCTTGTACCGACTGTGCACTCAGATTGCCCCCGCTTAGGCTGCCCGGCGTGTGCGTAATCAACAGTTCGCCGGGTACGTGCGGCGCGCTCCAATTGGGCGCAGACACCGTACTGGGCAACACCGTGCTAGCCGATACGGACGCCGAGCGAACACTTGCAGGCAACACGGCCTGCTGACAAATTTGACCTGCGCCTCCGCCCGTGCCGCCCCCCGTTCCACCATCGCCGCCGCCCAAATCGCCGCAGGCTGTAAGTAACGATAGGCAAGCAGACACGGCAGCAACACCGGGAGCAACTCTCGAACGCGCAGACACTGACCGAGCCGCAGAAGGAAAACGCATGACTTAAGGGTAGAGCATGGAGTCAATCCGTTTCTGAGGTTCCATCGGCCTTTCACAGAGCGAATCTATGAATTTTCCAAAAGAGGTGAGATTAAGATTTTAAAGATTCACTGATCCCAGTTGTGTAAAACCACACATTTTAGACCAAGCTGGCGAAAGGTATTAGGGGGTAAGAGATTTGTTGGATGTGGGCCTTTACTCTAAAACAAATGACAATTCTTCAACGGTTGGCCGATTTGAGGCGGCGGAGTCCTCTGATTCTCACAACTCTGGGTGCGCTGACCGTTTGGGGATCGGTTTCTTCGGCATCCACTTACAAGATGGATGGACTCTTGGCGATCAACGATGCGCCCTCGCCCTGCCTCGGCGTGCGCGTAAAGGTATTTGAAAATTCAAGATTAAAAACAGAAGTGACGGTCACACCTGATGGGCAAGTCAAGCCAGTGGGCCGCACTCCTACACCAGTTCCCCAATTTGCCAAAGGCACGACCTACAGCTTAGAGGGAACCTGCGTCAGCACCTCCAACACTTATCAGAATTCACAACTCAGCTTCAAGGCAGAGGGCAGAACGGTGATGGTTGTATTCACAAAAACAGGCTTCCTGTTCAAGCGGGGCGGCTTGGCCTATTAGCGTCATCCAGCACTGATTTTAGAATGCTTAAAAATTTTCAAACAGTTGAAAACAATAAAGAATCCCGCCACAGGCCTAAGCTTGGGCGGGCAATTGCTGTGTGCAAATCGATCATCGGGTACTGGGGTTAAAAGAAGCAGCTTTTTGGGGCTTGGACGCTGAAGTGATTTGGGTCTTGGCTTCGGCGTCGAGCGCCAATTGCTCCTGCACAATCTCCCGGTCTTCTCGGGTGAGGGTCAGGAAGGCGAGAACCATCATGAGGATGGTCATGCAGGCCATGACGAGAACGAATTCCATACGGCAGTGTGCGCTCGCCCAAGCAAAAGCGGATGCAAAAGCCGTTTATGGAATGTGCAACTGCCGTTGAGTCAATCTCAACAATTGGGCTGAATTTCACGTGCTAGACGCACATCGGTGATCTTAAACTCCTACATGGTAACCGTAAGAAGCAAAACATCTGATTAAATGGCGATCACCCCTCAAAATTTTACAATTCGACATGCATTTATTATCAATCTACTCACAATTCATGTAAAGCGCCGTCTATTTCAGCCTTAATATCTTAAATTGACTGTTTACTAAACAATCTTATCAGTCAGTAAACGCGGCGAATACACTTATGAAACCGAAAAAGTGCGTTTACCGTCAAATACCGACCGTGATGTTGTTCGGTTGTAAGACGGAGTGGGCTAGGGTCGAACAATGACTGAAGATGAGCGGTTTGGACGGCACGCCGAACGTCCCAAAGATTGGGATGAAGTCGAGGTCAACGCAGAAGACCTTGACCCACAACTGTTGAAACAGCAAGCCCAGATCACACAGGCGGGGGCATTCACCACCAACATTGCCGAGGCACACAGCGCCACATCGGCCAGCTTGCCTCCTAAAACGTTGCAGACCTTACAGCAAAACCGCTTTTTTGTAGTGGCTATCGCCTTGATTATCGCATTGGTAGTCATGCTGTTCGTTTTTCTCTGAACACAGTGTTTTGGATATAGGGCAAGCGATATAAAAGATTTTTGCGAGTACAAGTATATTCGAAGAAAACCCGCGCTAAACCTTGCACGTAACGTCAAATAATTTGCCCTCTCTCGTGCGGCTCGCCCCGTTCGGCCTGAGAACGCCGTATCATCAGCCTATGACGCCTACGGTTGTGCCCCTCCCCAGCGATGCCTGCGAGGTGGCCTGTGTTCACCCAGAGGCGGTGGCCCACGCTCAGGCCGCCATGCCTTCTGCCAGTGCCCTGATTCGGGCCAGCGCGGTGCTGAAAGCTGTGGCCGATCCAACCCGGCTCAGGCTGCTGTCGGCGCTAGCCAGTGGCGAACTGTGCGTCTGCGACCTCAGTGTGCTGGCCGGAACCAGTGAGAGTGCGGTCAGTCATCAATTGCGCCTTTTGCGCGATCTGGCGTTGGTGACCAACCGCAAAGAGGGCCGCGTGGTGTATTACCGCCTTGACGACGCGCATGTGACCCACCTGATCCGTGATGTGATTGCCCACGCCGCCCATACGCTCACGCCCGAACAGCGCCCACACTCCTAGCTCCGCTGAACGATCCGCCGCCCTGCGATGGGGGTAAGGCCAATTTCATCCCTCCTCCCGCTTGACGAAAATTCTTTTCAGGCGCTACGCTCCGCCCATCGATACGCCCCGTCTTCTCAATTTTGAATACTTTGGATTGCCCCTATGACCTCAGTTCGTTTGCCCAGCAGCGCCCTAGACCGGATTCGTCTGCACGGTCAAGCCCTGTCTCCCAGCTTGCGGCGAGTGGCCGAATTCGTGGTGCAGCACGCCGAAACGGTGGTGCATCAGACTATTACCGAATTGGCGAGCAGCGTCGGTGTGGGCGAGGCCACCATTACGCGCCTGTGCCACAAGCTGGAATTCGCCGGATTTCACGCCTTCAAAATCGCGTTGGCGTCGGATGTAGCCGGACGGGGGCACGCGCACGCCAGTACCGGACGGGCCACAGGCGAAGACGCCCCGAGCTTTGCAACCCGGCTGGTGCGCCAAACCACGCGCACGCTTGAAGATACGGCCCGCCTTGCCGACCCCATTTTGCTAGACACAGTGGCCCGCCAGATGGCCCGCGCCCCGCGCATAGACCTGACCGGGCAGGGCAACAGCGGTCTGGTGGCCCAGTATTTTGCCCACCGCCTGATGAGAATTGGCCTGAGTGCCACCACGTATACAGACCCGCATTTGGCCGCCGTCAGTATCAGCACCCTGCCACGTGCGGGCGTGGTGGTGGCCCTCAGCAGCAGCGGAGGCACCATCGACACCGTGCAGCACCTTAAATTGGCACAGGGACACGGGCATTACACCGTGGCGATTACCCACCACGCCAGCAGCCCAGTCACGCGTTACGCCAGCGCCGTCCTGTTTACGGCGGCGCAGGAAGACCCGCTGACCGACAAAGTCCTAGATACTCTGACCAGCCAAACGCTGCTGCTAGAACTACTGTACGCGCAACTGCTGACGCACCGCCCCGAAAGCCACGCCATGTTGCGCGTGACCGCCGAGAGCGTGGTAGACAAGAAATACTAATACGGATTCCGATTGAAAACACAATAGGCTGGCGCTTCAATCCGAGCAGAGTCCGTGTAAGTTACCGTGTCAATCCAACTTGTAGTCGAACAGCACCACATCTTCGCCCTCGCGTGTGCCCCCGGTGGCGGCATACAGCGCCACAGCAGCGGGCGTGGAATCGTGGGTCAGCACAAACATCAAGTGGGCATTGCGGGCGCGGCCCAAAGTTGTGAGGGCGTCAATTAGCGAGCGGGCCACTCCACGCCGCCGGAACGCTTCATCCGTGCCGATTTCGTACAAAAACAATTCGCGGGACAAGCCATCGGTGCGGCGCAGTTCGTGGGCGAGGGCAAATCCGGCGGGCTGGCCGTCTATAAAGGCCAGCAGGAGATGATCGGACGGCGAGGCCAGCAAATCGGCCACCGCTTGCAGCACAGGCGGATCGTCGAACAGATGGGCGGCGGCCAATACGGTGGCCTCATCGCCCACACCGAGGCGGCGCACAGTCAGGGTCATGGATCAGTGTAAAAGCTGAATGCCGTATGCCGTATCTGCCGTTTGGCACAGTGAACGCGGCCCCTCCCTGTAATTCAGGGTTGTCGCTCAGGCTGCCGTATTCAATCTGCCGCTTGCTCATTGGTAGGCTTGGAGACCTGCGCTCCGTCATCTGACGAAATGCTGCCCCAGCGGGCCATAGCCGCGATGATGTCGCCCAAGCCTTGGCCGCGTGTGGTCAGCGTGTAGTCCACACGGGGCGGCACTTCGGCGTACACGGTGCGGGTCAGCAGGCCTTCGGCTTCAAGGTGGCGCAGGCGTTCCGTGAGGGTTTTGGGCGACACCCGCCCCAGCGAGCGTTTGAGTTCGCTGTAGCGGCGTGTGCCCGCCAAAAGTTCGCGCAAGATGAGGGTCGTCCACTTGCCGCCCATGACGTGCAGCGTGCGCTCTACGCCGCATTCGGGCCGCTTGGCCATCGCCTGTCCGTATTGCATGGCTGTACTCTAGCGCTTCCCAAAAGGAACCGACATGGACACAGAGGCATGGTTTCCAAAAAGAAACTTAGGCGAAACAGTGCGCCTTCTTCCCAAGAGTCTTCTCCCCTCTTTAGGCTGCGTCTATGAGCGACTTGACCTTGGTGTACGGCGCGACGGGCGAACAGGGCGGCCCAGTGGCACAAGAAATTTTGAAGCGGGGAGCGGCGGTGCGCGTGATGGTGCGTCGTCCAGAGCGGGCAGCGTATTTGGCCGCACGAGGAGCCGAAGTGTTGGTGGGCGATATTCAAGAGAAGGCCGATGTTCAGCGGGCTTTTGAGGGCGTCACGCGGCTTTCGCTGACACTGCCGCTGGGTGGTGATCCGCTTGCAGCTACAGGGCTTGCAGTGCAGGCAGCGAAGGCCGCCGGAGTGCGCCGAATGGTGCTGAATACCAGTGGTCAGACGCCCGACACGCCGACCGGTGTGCCGATGATGGACTACCGTTTGCCTCTGGAACAACTGGTGCGTGAGAGCGGCCTCAGCGCTTTGATCCTGCGCCCCACCGCCTACCTGCAAAACCTGTTGGGGCCTTGGGCGCGGCCTGCGGTGGTGGCCGACGATACTTTGGCCTACCCGATTCCCGACACCCACCGCGTTTCTTGGTTGGCCGCCGAAGATTTGGGGCCACTGACCGCTGAGGCCTTAGAGCGCAGCGACCTGACCGGACACCTGAACGTAGGCGGGCCGGAGGCTCTGACTGGGCCAGAGTTGGCCGCACACTTGTCTGACGCTGTGGGCCGCCATATCCGTTATCAGGCCACGACGCCCGAAGCGTTCGGCGGCCAAATGGCGCAGGTCTTCGGGCCAGAAATGGGGGAGGCCGCCACCCGCGCCTACCGCCTGACTTGGGAAGGAGCGCCGGACGCGATGGCTATCAATCCTGCCGCGCTGCACGCCGCTTTGCCTGTCATCATGACTTCTTTTGCCGACTGGCTGGCCCTTCATAGCGCTGCTTTTCAACCGGAATCTACCGGTATGGAGGCCGCGCAATGAACATTGCTTTGTTGGGCGGCACAGGACGTACCGGACGGCTGATTTTAGATTTGGCGCTGGAGCGCGGCCACACGGTGCAGGTGTTGGCCCGCAGCCCGGAAAAGCTCAACAAACGCTCGCCTGCCCTTATGGTCGTTCAGGGCGAAATTACCGACAATACGGCTATGTCGCAGGTCTTGACCGGAACCGAGGTGGTCATCAGTGCGCTTGGCCCGGTCAAAGGCGGCTCTAAAACGGTGATGACCGACGCGGCCACGCAACTGCTGGATTTGATGCCCAGAGCGGGCGTGCGGCGGCTGATTACCCTCACGGGCGCGGGCGTGCCGCATCCCGGCGATCAACCCAAACTGATCGACAATGTGTTCCGAACGCTGCTGAAAGTGATGCAGGCCGATGTACTGCGCGATTCGGTGGCCCACGCCGACCTGATCCGCGCTTCCACTCTGGACTGGACAATCGTGCGTGCGCCGATGCTGCAAGACGGCCCGATTACGCCCATAAAAAGCGGGCCTGTGGGCCACACTGGGCCGCGTGTGACCCGTGCCAGCGTCGCCGCCTTCATGCTGGACGCTGCCGAGGCAAGCACATCCATTCGGCAAGCTCCAGCCGTGAGCAACTGATGGAGCCAGAGTCTTTGCCTGCCAGCCTTTCCAAACCGAATTTCACTTCTCATCAACGCGGGTGCGTAGGCCCCACACTGCACCCATGACTGAGCCAGAAACCCACACAGAACTCCAGCCCGCCTCTCCCCTGTTGTTCGTGATGGGCGCGACCGGCAACATGGGCGGCGAAATTGCGCGGCAACTGCTGGCGGCGGGTGCGCGGGTACGGGTGGGCGTGCGCTCGCCCGAACGCGTGACTGAATCGGGGGCGTTTGCGGGGGCCGAGATTGCCCACTTCGATGCCTCTGACGCCAGCAGTTTTGGGGCGCTGGCAGGCGTGCAGCGCATGTTCCTGTTGTGGCCTCCCGGCACCGACGTGACGAAGGACGTGCTGCCCGTAATCGCGGCAGCCAAAGAACACGGCGTTCAACAGATGGTGTTCTTGTCTATTTTGGGCGCAGAACGGGTGCGGATCGTGCCGCACCGCCGAGTCGAGCAGGCGTTGGAGGCGTCGGGCATGGCGTGGGTGTTTTTGCGGGCCAGTTACTTTATGCAAAACCTGAGCGGCGTTCACCGCGACGATATTCGGGTACGCCGCGAAATCTTTTTGCCTGCCGGACAGGGCCGCACCAGCTTTGTAGATGTGCGCGATGTAGCGGCGGTAGGCGCAAAAGCCCTGATGGAAGGCCACCGCAACCGCGCCTACAACCTCACGGGCGGGGCGGCACTGACCTATGCACAGGCCGCCGGTATTTTCAGCGTGACGCTCGGCAAACGCGTGCGCTATGTCAGTCCGTCGCCCATCCGGTTTGTGCGTGTGGTCCACCAACGGGGCACCGCCTGGACATTTGCGCTGTTTATGCTGGCCGAATACACGGTTGCCAAACTGGGACTGGCCGCAGAAGTGAGCACCACCGTAGCCGAAGTCTTGGGCCGCCCACCGATCAGCCTGCGCCAATTTGCCGAAGACTTCCGGAAAGTGTGGCTGTAGGCTGTCTTATACGGATTCCGTAGGAAAGAATACGGGCTACGCGATATGGCGGAATTAAACGGAGTCCGTAGTACACCTTCTTCTATTCCGCCATGCGTTGCCGAATGTGGTTGATATTCCAGCCCGTCAGGTTGGCTAACGTTTGGGCCTGAGTCTCGTTGCGGCGTTTCAGGTCGGCTTTGTAGGTCTTCAGCGCTGCACAGCTTCCGCCACCCTCGTAGGCATGGCGCAGAATGTATCGGCCCTGAAAAGTGTTCTGGTTAGGCGTGACCTTAAACTGCAAATCTTCGGGGAAGGTGGCGGCGGTGTAGCGCACATGCAGGCGCGTGAGGAACACGGGTTTGGCCTGCCCTTCCGGTTGGGGGACAATGCCCCCCGTTGCCCCACCAAAACCGTCTTCCTGCCGCCAAAACACGCCCGCCGCCCTCAGTTCGGCGGAGGTGGGCGGCTCGCTGGAACAGGGATCGCAGTTGTTGGTATTCCACGCATATTCCAACAAGGCCACGCTTTTGCCCTCGCGCTCGTAGGCCCGCCGGAACACATGGCGGTAAAACGGCGCGAACTGGTCTTTCACCAGCATCGGCACTTCCTTGTCGGTGGGAATGGCGGCGGTGCGGTAGTTGCTGGTTTCTATGCGGCCCTGCGGCGACAGCAGGTACACGGTCAGGTCTTGTTCGCCCGGAGAATTCAGCGTACCGAGGCGAATGGGCAACATGAACTTTTCTGACGTATACGACAGCACGATGGGGTTCAGAAAGCCGCCGCCACTGGCGTCAAAGCGCTCCATGTTCACGCGCACCACAAAAAACTTCATGCCGCCCTTCAGGTAACCGCCCAACATGGCATCGGCACCGGCGGGCAATGTGTAGCCCTCACCACGCAGATAGGTCGCCAAACCCGTTTGCTGGGTCGCGCTCAAAATGTCGATGTCGTATTCCCCGACCTGATAACTGGCCTCAATTTTGACGCCGAGGGCGTTGGCACGGGCCTGAGCAGGACTGGCCTGAGGTGCGCTGGTCGTCGGCATCGCCATGTCGTACACCACAGGTGGCGCACAAGGATTCTCGTCGAAGTACTCCACCAGCCTCGGCGCACTGTAAGCGTCCAACTTTTTCACGATGCTGGGGTCACCAATCCGGATGTCTTCGCGCTTTGGCACGACAGGAATAGGCACGATGCGGGCAAAATCTTTGGCGCTGCCCTGATAGTCGTTCATCATGGTAAATACGCTGCGGTTGCCGTCGCGGGCAATGATGACCTGATTGGAGCGGTTGAAGATTTTGCTGTCACCCTTGGCGACAAAAAACCCGCAAAAGGCCGCCGCAGACGAGGCGAGGCCAAAGCCGACCAATGTCCAGAGCCGCCGCTGAGCGGGCGTGCCGACCTGCATTCCCATGTTGATCCGAGTGTTCTTAGACATCTGGCCCCCTGATCGTTTGCACTGATGAGCTGTCCTGTCTGGTTGACGCTCTCGAGAGATGTTCGTGAAGTCGGTGACCTTCTCAGTATAAGAATGACATTCGGTTCAGCAAGCGTCGTCCACTCCACTGACCCAATTCTGACGCCGCGCACACGCTGGGCCAACTCGTCTGTGGGAGTGTCGTACAGACTCCGGGTCAGAGAATGTGGAGAAGGCGTTGTGCCGCTCAGCTCTCCGACCGTCTGCGTTCTTGTCGCATTGATTCGGAGTAGATATCGGCTGAGACGGCGAAATCTGGCTCTACAAAAGTTGCTCGTCACGTGACGAGCAACTTTTTGAGTGCTGTAAGAGCGGCTTAAGGCAAGCGCGAACGCAGCGCCTGAAACTCTCCGCTGAGCCGATATGCGCCCGCTGCCGCTGGAACAACCACCGAGGCCAAAGCACCCAGCGTCAACCGTTCTGCCCCGGCCTGTAGCGTCATCTCCCCTGCCATAACCGTGATCGCGTGAAAGCTCTGGCCTTGCGTGTCAGCCAACAGTTCTGGCCCGCTGAATCGCTCCAGCACGAAGTAAGGGCAAGACGTAAGCACTTGACTCTGGCCCGGTGCGGCGGCAGCTGCGGGTTCGGGCTGGGCACGGTTCGTCGTCGTCACCGCCGCACTTTTCTCCAGATGCAAGGCGCGGCCTGCGCTGGCGGGACGATCCCAATCATAGACGCGGTAAGTGGTGTCACTGGTCTGCTGCACCTCATACAGCAGCAGCCCCGGCCCAAGCGCGTGCAGCGTTCCGGCGGGCATCATCACCGTGTCGCCCGCCCCCACGGGCCAGCGTTCGGCGTAGTCCATCACATCACCGCGCAAAATGGCGGCTTTCAGATCATCGGCGTCTGTCCCTTCCCGGATTCCGGCGATCAATTCCGCGCCAGCCTCGGCCTCCAAGATGTGCCATGCCTCGGTTTTGCCTAACTCGCCCGCGCCTTCTAACTCCGCTGCCTGCTCGTTGTTGGGATGAACCTGCACGCTCAGCCAGTCGGCGCAGTCCAGCAGCTTGATCAGCAGCGGAAAGCGGGAGCCTTTGGCCTGCGTTCCCAATAGTTCAGCGGGGAACCGGGCGGTGAGATCGCCTAAGCTTTGGCCTGCAAACGGGCCAGTTTGAATCCGGTTACCTTCGTACACTGCCCAAGCTTCGCCAATCGGCCCGTCTTCCCCAGTCTGACCCAACTGCTTCAAACGGGAGCCGCCCCACACGCGCTCGGTCAAGCGGGTATCCAGCAAAAGCGGCGATGTGGGGGCCAGATCAGAAGCGGTCACGGCACTTATTCTAGCCGCGCAGCCTAACCCTCCAGTTCCGGCTCGTCTTCTTCCTGCGGTGGGCCAGCATCTAACCCTTCTACACCCGTAAAACGTTTGGTCAGCCAGCGGTCAAAGCGCTTCAGATTCTCGGCCTGACGGTCATAGGCGGCGTTCAGGTCACGTAGGCGGGCGTGCACGACGCGCAACCGTTCATCCGACAGGGGAATATCGGCCCGCGTCCAGTCGTGGCGGTACATGCCCTCTACCGTGTGTGTGGCGCGGCGCAGCCTGACCATATCGGCCACCTCGTCCAGCGGCACACCCAACGCCCGCAAATCCAAAATGTCGCGGAGGAGGCGCATAGCATATGGCCCGTACAATGCCCGCCCCGACGCCGTGACCTGATCGGGGGCCAGCAGGCCAATTTCGGCGTAATGCATGACCGTGCGGCGCGTGACTGCGGCGGCGCGGGCCAGTTCTGCGGTGGTGAAATAGGTGATTGGTACAGCCTTGGTCAAGGCGTGACCACCACTTTGCCCGTGACTTCTCGGTTCAGTAGGGCACGGAGGGCTTCCGGCGTGCGCTCCAAGGAATAGCGGGCGCTGACAAAGGGCCGCAAGGTGCCGTCCACCACCCAGCCTGCCAACTGCGCCAGATTCGCAGCGTTGCCGCGAGGATTGCGGCGGGCAAACTCGCCCCAGAACACGCCCACCACCGACGCCCCTTTGAGGAGCGGCAAGTTGAGCGGCAGCTTGGGTACGCCGCCCGCCGCAAACCCCACCACCAGCAAGCGCCCACCCCAGCCGATAGACCGGAACGCGGTTTCTGTGAAGTCGCCGCCCACCGGATCAAAAATGACGTCCGGGCCTTTGCCGTCGGTGAGGGCTTTCAGTTCGTCGCGCAGGTTGCCAGAGCTATAGTTGATCCCTGCATCGGCTCCGTGCTCCAAGCACAGCTTCACCTTTTCATCGGTGCCTGCCGCCGCGATGACCCGCGCTCCCATGGCCTTGCCAATCGCCACCGCTGCGAGGCCCACGCCGCCCGCCGCGCCCAAGACCAAGAGGGTTTCTCCAGCCTTGAGTGCAGCACGGTCAGACAGGGCGTGCATAGACGTGCCGTAAGCCAGCGGCAAGCAGGCGGCCACGTCAAAGTCCATGCTGTCGGGGATGGGCATCACGGCATGGGCCGGGGCGATCAGGTGCGAGGCGAAGGCACCCGTACCCGTAAAGGCCGCTACCCGCACGCCCACCGCCAGATGAGTCACGCCCTCCCCTACCGCTGCCACAACGCCCGCAGCCTCGGCCCCCGGCACAAACGGCAGTGGTGGGCGCACCTGATAGAGGCCCTGTACCATCAGCGCATCGGGGTAGTTGACACCCGCAGCACGCACGGCAATCAGCACTTCGCCGGGGCCGGGGACGGGCATGGGCCGAGGTTCCACCGTCAGAGTTTCGGGTTCGTCGAAGGCTTGGCACAGCACGGCTTGGTAAGTGTTGCTTTCATCAGGTTGGGGAACAGTCATGGCAAAACCTCCGGGGAGAACAGAAAGAAACGGGCCTGCACGTTGGCTCAACTCTAACCCGGAGATATCCGCGCAGGTTACAAATTGACGTGCGCGTACATTCCTGACATGCTACCGCTGAACCCGCACGACAACCCTGACAACCCTAGCCCCCCCATTCTGATCCGAGGTGAAGCTCTTATGGCCCCCTTTCTGAGCAAACGTGACCTGAATTTTCAGTTATTTGAAGTGCTGAGCAGCGCCGACCTGCCCGCCCGCACGCGGTTCGCGGGGCAATCTCGCGCCGACTACGAAGACATTTTGGGACTGGCCTATACGGTGGCCGAACGCCACTTTTTGCCCCACGCCCGCGAAGCCGACCTGAATGAACCACACGTAGAAAACGGCAAAGTCCGGCTGGTGCCCGGCGCACAGCAGGCGGTAAACGCCTTCCGCGAAGCCGGGTTTCTCAGCGCCCACCACGACGAAGAATTGGGCGGCCTGCAACTGCCGTGGGTCATCGTGCAAGCAGTGATGGCCCACTTTCAGGCGGCCAATATCGCCACCAGCGGCTATCCCTTTCTGACCATCGGTAATGCCAATCTTCAGCGCGAATTTGCCAGCGCAGAACAGCAGCAAAAATATATGTTGCCGCTGCTGGAAGGCCGCTGGTTCGGTACGATGGCTTTATCTGAACCGCAGGCGGGATCAGGATTGGCCGACATTACGACGTCTGCCACGCCGCTGGAAGACGGCACCTATTCCATACGCGGCAGCAAGATGTGGATTTCGGGCGGCGAACACGAACTGTCAGAGAACATCGTTCATCTGGTGCTGGCCCGCGTCAAGGGCGCTCCGGCGGGCGTCAAGGGCATCAGTCTGTTTATCGTGCCGCGCTACCGGGTGCAAGCTGACGGCAACGTGGGCGAGCCGAATAACGTGGTGCTGGCGGGCCTGAATCACAAAATGGGCTACCGGGGCACCTCCAATACGCTGCTTAATTTTGGCGAGGGCGGCGACAGCATCGGCGAATTGGTGGGCGAAGCGGGGCGCGGGCTGGCCTACATGTTCCATATGATGAACGAGGCCCGAATCGGTGTGGGAATGGGCGCAGTGATGCTGGGCTACGCCGGATACATGGCGAGTGTGGAGTACGCCCGCGAGCGCAGGCAGGGCCGCCCCGCCGCCGACCGCAACCCGGAAAGCCAAGCCATTCCCATCATCGGACACGCCGATGTCAGGCGCTTGCTGCTGCGGCAAAAGGCGTTTGTAGAAGGCGGATTGGCGCTGGGGCTGTATGCGTCCAGCCTCGTGGACGACCTGACGACTGGCCCTGAAGACCGCCGCACCGATACAAGCCTGCTGCTGGATCTGCTGACGCCCATCGTAAAAAGTTGGCCCAGCAAATACAGTCAAGAAGCCCTCAGTGACGCCATTCAAGTCCTCGGCGGCGCAGGCTACACCCGTGACTATCCGGTAGAACAGCTCTACCGCGATAACCGCCTGAATCCCATTCACGAAGGTACCGAAGGCATTCAGGGCAACGACCTGCTGGGGCGCAAGCTGACGCAGGCGAGCGGGCGCGCGTTAGACGTGCTGCTGGGCCAGATTCAGACAGAAGTGGCTGCCTCGGAAGGGTTGGAAGGCGTGGCCGAAATCCGCGCCGCGCTGACGATTGCGTTGGCCCAAAACGGCAAGGCCATTCACGCGATTTTGGGCAAAGCCGCCGACCTCGGCCCCGACCTATTTTTGGCGAACGCCAACAGTGCGCTGGAAATGCTGGGGCATACCGTGATCGGCTGGATGTGGCTGAGGCAAGCCAACGCCGCCGCCCGCGCTTTGGGACATGCCAAGCCCACCGACGCCAATTTCTACCGGGGCAAACTTCAAGCGGCCCGCTTTTTTGCCGTGTATGAACTGCCCAAGGTGAAGGCCCACGCCGATCTTCTTGCGGCAGCAGACCGGACCACCTTCGATATGCAGGAGGACTGGTTCTAATGACCCAAGATATTTCTAGCCCCAACACGGCTCAAACTCACCCGCATATTCCTGCCCCAAAGCGCGTCAGTGTTGGCGCACATAGCCTCGCTTATGATGAAATCACCCCCGAACACCCACAGGGCAACGTCCTATTTTTGACCGGACTGGGCAGCAACCGCCTCGGCTGGCGCTTACAACTCCCTGTGTTCGGGCAGACTTACCGTGCCCTGAGTTTGGATCACCGGGATACGGGCGACAGCGACCCCGTAGACGCCGACTACTCCACCACTGACCAGGCCGATGACGCCGCTGCACTCTTGCGGGCCGTGAACGCCGCGCCAGCGCACATTGTCGGCATCAGCATGGGCGGGTTCGTGGGACTGAATTTGGCCGTGCGGCACCCAGAAGTAGTGCGGAGCCTGACGTTGGTGGCGACTTCAGCGGGCGGTGCGGGCCACGTGCATCCCGACCCAGCCGGACTGGAAGCCCTGCGGCCCGACTTCACCCTGACTCCGGGCGAACGTGCCCGGAGTACCTATAGCCTGATGATGGCCCCCGATTTCGTGGCGGCGCGGCCCG
This sequence comes from Deinococcus sp. Arct2-2, assembly GCF_004801315.1. Classification (GTDB taxonomy): domain Bacteria; phylum Deinococcota; class Deinococci; order Deinococcales; family Deinococcaceae; genus Deinococcus. Next base: position 139,817 of record NZ_SSNW01000002.1, on the reverse strand, counting down.
ATACGCTAGACGCCATCGCCGCCGCAGCCTCTTACCGCCCGCTGACGCCCGAACGTTACGCCCGCCAATTCCGCTCTACCCGCACGCATGACGTGACGGCCCAACTTGCTGATTTGCGTGTGCCGACGCTGGTGCTGCACGGAAACGCCGACCCGCTGGTGCGTTTTGAGAATGGACAACACTTGGCGGCGCAGATTCCGGGAGCAGAATTCATCACGTATGCAGGCGCGGGCCACATTCCAACGCTGGAACGGTTGACTGAGTTCAACCGGGACGTGTTGGCTTTTATCGGCAAGCACTGAAAGGCGTTGGTTGGCGGTAGAGATTGTAGATCGTGGGAAAGGAGTGGCAGCCTCAGAGTCTATATCGTGTGCGAATATCCAAAATTCATAGTGTGTCATGTAAATTTTGCGTGCTAGACAGAGCTTTTGCCTCAGTATCACTCTGCTCGTCACGTGACGAGCAACTTTAAACTCTTACAGAGGCGAGCAAAATATCCGTTAACGTTCAGAATTGACGTGCACGTACATTTCTAGTTATGCTGCACGGGCAACTCAACCCGACAACCCTAGCTCTGGAGGCGACATGGCCCTAAAAGAACTGCTGGACTTGACTGGAAAAACCGCCCTGATTACGGGCGGCTCGCGTGGGCTTGGCCTGCAAATTGCTGAAGCGTTGGGCGAATATGGGGCGAGAGTCGTCCTGACGGCCCGCAAGCAAAACGAATTGGATGAAGCCAAGGCGCACCTGACCGCGCTGGGCATAGAGGCGCATGTGTACGCCAACGATCTGGGTGCGTTCGACACGATTGACCCTGTTGTAGAGCGCATCGTGGCCGAAGTGGGGCCAATTCATATTCTGGTGAACAACGCCGGGGCGACGTGGGGCGCATCGACCGTAGATCACCCGCTGGACGCTTGGCTGAAAGTCATCAATGTGAACCTCAACGGCCTGTTTTTGATCACCCAGAGCGTGCTGAAGCGCTGTATGTTGCCGCAGGGCGCGGGCCGAATCATCAACATTGCCAGTGTTGCCGGGTTGCAGGGCAACGACCCCCGCATGACGCCTACGCTGGCCTACAACACCAGCAAAGGCGGCGTGGTCAATTTTACCCGCACGCTGGCCGCCGAACTCGCCCCGGACGGCATTACCGTCAATTCCATCTGCCCCGGTTACTTTCCCACCAAGATGACCAAAGGCACGCTCGCATATGGCGAACAAGCAATTTTGGCCGCCACGCCTATGCACCGTCTCGGCACCGACGCCGACCTGAAGGGCCTCGCGCTGCTGCTGGCGAGTGATGCGAGTGCGTATATCACTGGGCAAAACATTGCTGTAGACGGCGGCATTACCAGCGTATGACTAAGCTCATGGCCTCGGAATTGCCCCAGCACATCGGGCAGGAAGTGGCGCTGTCGGAGTGGATCGAGATGACGCAGGAGCGCATCAACGCTTTTGCCGATGCGACGGGCGACCATCAGTTCATTCATGTGGACGCTGAGCGGGCCGCTGCTGGCCCATTTGGAACCACCATCGCGCATGGCTTCCTTACGCTGTCGCTTTTGGCCGGAGAATTTATGAACCGGGGCGGCGCACCCGACATTCAGGGCGTGCGCATGACCGTCAATTACGGCCTGAACCGCGTGCGCTTTATCGCGCCTGTACCGGTGGGCAGCCGCCTTCGCAACCGCGCCATGTTGCAATCGGCAGAAGTTGGAGCCGGATACATGCAAATTACAGTGCTGAATACGGTTGAGTTGGAAGGCTTCGATAAGCCCGCTGCAACGGCGGAATCGGTGTTCCGGGTGTATGTATGACCACTCCTGACCCATCCGGCATCCTGTCGCCTGCCGCGCAGGAATTGATGCAGCGCGGCGCGGAAGGCAGCGCGTTCACGCAGTGGATCGGCACGCGGCTGAGACGCTTCGAGCCGGGCAAAGTGGAGATCGAGATCGATCTGCGCCCCAATATGACGCAGCATCACGGACAGGCACACGGCGCGATCATCGGGTATCTGGCCGATACGGTGAGCGCTTGGGCTGCTGCCAGCCTGGCCGGAGACGTGGTGACGGCTGAATACAAACTGAACTTTTTGGCCCCCGCACGCGGCGAAACTCTCTGGGCGCGGGGCGAAGTCTTGCGGGCCGGGAAGCGTCAAGTGGTGGTGCGGGCCGATGTCTACGTGACCCAAGACGGCACAGACACGCTGGTAGCGGTGGCGCTGGCGACCATCGCCCCAGTCGGCAAAGCACCCAAAACTACACCCGAAGCCAGCACAGCACAGGAGTCCCCATGACCGTATTCGACATTTCTCCGCGCACCACTGACCTCCGCTCGCGCCTGACGCAGTTTATGACCGACCATGTGTATCCCAACGAGGCGGAGTTTGACCGTCAAGTGAATACGGGCAACCGCTGGGAACATATTCAACTCATCGAAGACTTGAAGCCGAAGGCGCGGGAAGTGGGGCTATGGAATCTGTTTTTGCCGCCTGCCAGCGACCCGCAGGGCGAATACGGCCCCGGCCTCAGCAATTTGGAGTATGCGCCGCTGTGCGAAATCATGGGCCGCGTGTGGTGGGCACCCGAAATTTTCAACTGCAACGCCCCCGATACAGGGAACATGGAAGTGCTGGCCCGCTACGGCACGCCCGAACAGCAGGCGAAGTGGCTGCGGCCCCTGCTGAACGGTGAAATTCGCTCGGCCTTCTCCATGACCGAACCCGAAGTGGCTTCCAGCGACGCAACCAATATTCAGAGCAGCATTGTGCGGGACGGTGACGACTACGTCATCAATGGGCGGAAATGGTGGACGAGCGGCGCGGGCGATCCTCGCTGCCAGATCAGCATTTTTATGGGCAAGACCGACCCGGACGCGGCCAAACACCTTCAGCAATCCATGATTTTGGTGCCGATGGACACGCCCGGCGTAACGGTGACGCGCATGCTGACCGTGTTCGGCTACGACGACGCGCCGCACGGCCACGCCGAAATGACCTTCGAGAATGTGCGCGTGCCCGCCTCTAACCTGCTGCTAGGCGAGGGCCGGGGCTTTGAAATCGCGCAGGGACGACTGGGGCCAGGACGCATCCACCACTGCATGAGGCTCATCGGGCAAGCGGAACGGGCGCTGGAATTTATGGTGGCGCGGGCCGGGGCGCGGGTGGCGTTCGGTAAACCTTTGGCCGCCCACCAGCACGTGCGCGAACTGATTGCACAGAGCCGCATGGAAATAGATCAGGCCCGCCTGCTGACCCTGAACGCCGCGCACATGATGGATACGGTGGGCAACAAGGAAGCGCGGGGGCAGATTGCCGCCATCAAGGTGGTTGCGCCCAACGTGGCCCTGCGCGTCATCGACCGGGCTATTCAGGTGTTCGGCGGCGCGGGTGTGAGCCAAGACACCCCGCTGGCCGCCATGTACGCGCAGGCCCGCACGCTGCGTCTGGCCGATGGCCCCGACATCGTGCATACCGAAACGGTGGCGAAAGAGGAACTGAAACGGCAGGGCGTGGAGTACCGGACGGGGAGGAACTAGGATGGAGTTTAAGGGCAAAATCATCGTAGTGACGGGCGCGGCCAGCGGCATCGGGCTGGCGCTGACGAAGCGATTTGTGCAGGAAGGGGCAACCGTGATTGCCTCTGACCTGAAAGCGGAAGCGGGCGCGAAACAGGCGGCTGAAGCTGGGGCACGCTTTGTTCAGGCCGATGTGGGGCAGGAAGCCGACGTGGTGCGCCTGATTGACGACGTATTGGGCAACGAGGGCCAGATCGACCTGTTCTGCTCGAATGCCGGAATTGCCATCGGTGCGGGGCCGGAAACGCTGGACAAGCACTGGGATCTGATTCACCGCGTAAACGTGATGAGCCACGTCTGGGCCGCCCGCACACTGTTGCCGCACTACCTAGAACGGGGCGAAGGCTACTTCCTGAATACCGCGTCGGCGGCGGGCCTGCTGACCGAACTGCATTCCGCGCCCTACGCCGTGACCAAACATGCGGCGCTGGCATTTGCCGAATGGCTGGGGATTACCTACCGCAACCGGGGCATTTTCGTTTCGGCCCTGTGTCCGGAAGGCGTGTGGACACCCATGATCGAAAATGCGCCGATTTTGCAGCAGACGGCAATTACGACGGATGAGTTGGTAGAAAAAACGTTGGCCGCCCTGCGCGAAAACCGCTTTTTGATCACGACGCACGAAGCCACGTTGCCCGCCGCACAACTGAAGGCCAGCGACAACGAAAAATGGATGGGCAAAATGGTGCGTTTGCGTGAAAAAGCGATGGGCTTGCTGGCGGGACATGAGGCGTTTGGTGGGGGAGAAGCCGCCAAAGTTGCAGCCATACAAACGGCGGAGGCTCCGCGAACGGAAGGCAGCACGTGACCGACACGTCTCCGGTGCGGGCTGGGGAAGAACTGCCGTTGGAGGCGTTGCGCGAAGCCTTGCGCGGGCGTGTGGCAGGCGATGTGGACGCCCTCACCGTAGAGCAGTTTCCGGGCGGATTTTCCAACTTGACTTACTTGGTGAACTTAGGGAAGCAAGGCAGCGTTCAAACAGAGTATGTCCTGCGCCGCGCCCCGCTGGGGCCAGTGCCCAAAGGGGCGCACGACATGGCCCGCGAATTCCGGTTGTTGGAGCGGGTGTATCCGGTGTTTCCGCAAGCGCCCAAGCCTGCATTGTTGGTCGAGGACCCGGCAATTTTAGGCTCGCCCTTTTACCTGATGGAACGCCGCAACGGGCTGATCGTGCGAGACCGCATGCCGCCCGAATTGGCACAGAGTTTGGACGCCCCGCAAAAGCTTTCTTACGCACTGGCCGATACTTTGGCAGCCCTGCACGCCGTAGACATTGAGGCGGCGGGCCTCAGCGACATTGGGCGGGCTGCTGGCTTTAATGGGCGGCAAGTGGAAGGCTGGGCTGGGCGTTGGCGCAGGGCCAGAACCGACGATTTGCCGTCTGTGAGCGAACTGCGGGATGAACTTGTGATCGGTTGGCTTACGGCCCACACGCCGACCGAGAGCGCACACACCCTCGTTCACAACGATTTTAAGCTGGACAATCTGATGGTTGACCCCGCCAACCCTGCCCACGTGACGGCGCTGCTGGACTGGGAGATGACGACGGTGGGCGACCCACTGGCCGATCTGGGCCTGACGCTGACCTACTGGGCCATGCCGGAGCAACCGGGCGGCAAGCAGAGCCGGGTAGGGGCTGCCGCTAGCGCCGAAGGCTTTTTGACCCGTGAAGCCCTCCTGGAACGCTACGCCGCCCAATCCGGACGCGACGTGTCGGGCGTGCTGTGGTACGAGGTGCTAGGGCATTTCAAGCTGGCGGTGATCGTGCAGCAAATCTATGCCCGTTACCGCGCTGGGCAAACCCAAGACCCCCGGTTTGCCCCACTGGGACAGCAAGCGGCGTGGCTGATGGGCGAGGCGTGGCGGCGTATTACCGAGACGGCGAGCGCGGCGGAGGGAGCCGAATTCGTGCCGGAAGTCGTTCCAGATGAGTGAACTGATTCTGGTGCGGCACGGGCAGGCTACCCCGTTCGAGGCCGACACGGATCGACTTTCTTCGTTAGGTGAGGAGCAGGCGCGGGCGGTGGGTGTGCATCTGGCTTCGGTGGGACTTGAACCCACGGATGTAATCTGCGGCCCATTGGTGCGCCAACGCGAAAGCGCACGGTTGGCACATGCCGCAAGTGGGGGAGACTGGCCCGCAATTGTCACCGAACCACGATTGGCAGAGTATGACGGCGACGGCTTGATGCAGTACCTCGCCCCCGTGTTGGCCGCTCAGAATCTGGAGTTTGCAGGGTTGATGAACGCCTTCCAGATTCACCGCAACTCCCCGGAACGCAACCGCCATTTTCAGCGAATGCTGGAGCCACTCACTGCTGCCTATTTGCGCGGTGAGGTGACACACGCAGAAGTAGAGCCTTGGGCCGATTTCCGGGGGCGGGTGCGAGGGTTCTTGCATGATCTGCTGGCGGGGCCATCCGGACGCACAGTCCTGGTCTTCACCAGCGGCGGCGTGATCGGCGTTACGGTGGCTGCCGTGCTGCAAGCGCCAGATCCCTCGGCTCTTTCCCTGAATTGGCGGGTGCGGAATGCCAGCCTGACCCGTGTCACATATGGCGCTGGGCGAGCCAGTTTGGACAGCTTCAACGAAACGGGCCACCTCACGTCAGAATTGCAGAGTTGGCGCTAGCAGGGGAGAAGGAAGCGAGTTAAACTGCGTCCAACACACTTGTTTTTAATGTCGGTCATTCTGCTCGTCACGTGACGAGCAACTTAGGTTCCAACTGCCTCACCCCTTGCACGGCCCCGGAGGTTTCCCCATGACTGCACCCACTCCAGTGTCTCCCACCACACTGCCCGCCGACGGCATCTATCACCGCGCCTGCAACCTGTGTGAAGCCATTTGCGGCCTGACCCTGACCGTGCAGGGGGGCCGCGTGACCGATGTGCGCGGCGATCCCCTCGACCCGCTGAGCAAGGGTCATATTTGCCCGAAAGGGGTAGCTTTGCCCGACCTACACGCCGACCCAGACAGGCTAAAACGCCCCCTGCGGCGAGACGGCGATACGTGGACGGAGATGGACTGGGATGAGGCGCTGGACTTTGTGGCGGAGCGCTTGAAGGCGATACGGGAACAGTACGGAGCCGACGCCGTAGCCGCTTTTCAGGGCAATCCCAGTGTGCACAACAGCGGTACTCTCCTGTCGGCGGGCGGATTTCTGAAGGCGCTGGATACGCGCAACCGTTTTACGGCCACCAGCATCGACCAGCTGCCGCACCATTTTGCTGCCACCGAAATGTTCGGCCACCCGCTGCTGATGCCTGTGCCGGATGTAGACCGTACAGATTTTTTCTTGATGCTGGGGGCCAATCCTGCGGCCAGCAACGGCAGCATCATGACCGCGCCGGGCATTCGGGAACGCCTGAAAGGGATTCGGGAACGCGGCGGCCAAGTGATTTTGATTGACCCGCGCCGTACCGAAACCGCCGCCCACGCCACCGACTACCACCCTATTCGCCCCGGCAGCGACGCTTTTTTCATGTTTGCACTGCTGCATGTGATTTTGGAAGAAAAGCTAGAGCGTTTGGGCCATCTGGCAGAATGGAGTGACGGGCTAGAGATGTTGCGAGCAGCGGCTCAACCGTTCTCGCCTGAGCGGGTGGCCGGACGCACCGGAATTGCTGCCGAGACGACGCGCACGTTGGCCCGTGCTTTAGCGGCTGCCCAGCGCGGCGCAGTCTACGGGCGCATCGGCCTCAGCATTCAGGAATTTGGCGGGCTGTGCCAGTGGCTTGTGAACGTACTAAACGCTGTGACCGGGCATCTGGACAGCGAAGGCGGCATGATGTTCACGCGCCCTGCCTTCGATTTGCTGATGCGGGCCAAGCGCGGCGAAACCCATCACGGGCGCTACGGCTCGCGGGTGCGCGGCTTGCCGGAATTTGACCATGAACTGCCGAATGTAGTGATGGCCGAAGAAATGACGACGCCCGGAGAGGGGCAAGTGCGGGCGCTGGTGACGGTGGCGGGCAATCCGGTGCTGTCTACCCCCGACGGCGCGGCGCTGGACGCGGCCCTCAGTGGGCTGGAGTTCATGGTCAGCATCGACCCGTATTTGAATGAAACGACCCGCCACGCGCATGTGATTTTGCCGCCTGCGTTTGGGCTAGAAGTGGCCCACTACGACGTGATTTTTCACCATCTGGCGGTGCAGAATACGGCGCGGTACTCGGAACCCGTGTTCCCAATTGGCCCCGACCAACGCTTCGACTATCAGATTTTTGGCGGCTTGACTGAACGCCTGACCGGGAAAGCAGGCAGCCTGCCCGAAGCACGGCTGGACTTGGGCCTCCGGCACGGCCCCTATAAAACAAGTCTGGACGCCTTGAAAGCCGCGCCACACGGCGTAGATTACGGCCCGCTGCAACCCTGTTTCCCTGAGCGCCTGCTGACTGCTACTGGCCGCGTCAACTTGGCCCCCGCCCCCATGCTGGCCGATGTGCCGAGGTTAGAAGCTGTGCTAGACGCACCCGTACCCGAACTGGTGTTGATCGGACGGCGGCAACTGCGTTCCAACAATTCTTGGATGCACAACACACCCCGCCTGATGCGCGGCCCCAACCGCTGCACCCTGCTGCTGAGCCGCGCCGACGCTGCTGCACGCGGCCTTGTAGACGGCCAACAAGTCGAAGTGCGTTCGCGGGTAGGCAGCGTGACCGTGCCGCTTGAACTCAGCGATGACCTGATGCCCGGCGTAGCGTGCTTGCCCCACGGCTTTGGGCACAGTCGCCCCGGCATTCGGCAAGGAGTCGCCGCTGCCCATGCCGGAGCCAGTTTGAATGACCTTACCGACCGCAGCCGGATAGATTCGCTGACCGGAAACGCCGCTGTGAACGGCACGCCGATAGAAGTATTTGCGGTAGCCGAAGCCGGGGCGGGGGAAAGCGCGGCAGACTGAGCGGCGGCTTTAGCTTGTTGGGAAAACAGAAACAGACCGCTCCTTACGGCAAACGGTCTGCTTCTGGTTTAGAGCGGTTTAAACTCAGTTCTGAGCCGCTTGCATAGCCGCCCGCGCCGCTTCTTGCAGGGGCCGCCACGACACTTTCCCAGTCGGGCCACGCGGCAGGCTGTCTACAAACTGGTAGTCACGCGGCACCTTGTACGTCGCCATTTGAGTGCGGCCCCAAGTTTCAATCTCTGCGCCCGTCACGCTTTGACCGGGTTTCAATACGATCAGGGCGCGGGCACGTTCTCCAGTGCGCTCATCAGGCACCGAGATCACGCAGGCTTCCTGCACGGCGGGATGGGCGTGCAGGGCGTTTTCCACTTCGGCAGGCCAGACCTTCATACCCGATACGTTGACCATGCGCTTCAAGCGGTCCGTGAAGAAAAAGTAGCCTTCGTCGTCCACATACCCGAGGTCGCCGCTGCGGAAAAACCGCACGCCGTCAATCTCCGTAAAGGCTTCGGCGGTGGCGTCGGGGCGGTTCCAGTAGCCCTGCATCACCTGTGCGCCGCGCATCACGATCTCGCCTACGCTGCCCACCGGCAGCTCTGCACCCGTATCGAGGTCGACCACGCGGGCATCCACGCCAAACAAAGGCACGCCGAGGCACTGCAATTTGGGTCTGGTTTTGGGGTTGCTGTGACTTTGGGCCATCGTTTCAGAGAGGCCGTAACCTTCCAAAAAGTTGATGCCGGTCAAATCCAAAAGACGCTGCCCTATTGCCGCAGGTAGACTCGCGCCGCCGCCCGTCATGTTGCGAATGCTGCTCAGGTCGGCGGGATTGAAATTGGGCGAGGCCATCATGTCGATGACCATCGTGGCGGTGTTTGTCCAGAGCGTCACCCCGCGTTCCCGAATGAGGGTGCGGGCGGCGTCCCGATCCCAGCGGGCCATCGCCACGACAGTTCCGCCGCTAAGCAAAGGGGCCAGCAAACTATTCACGAAACCCGTGACATGAAAGAAGGGCAGTGACGCCAAAAACACGTCTTCTACGTTGCCGTCTATCCACACGCCCGCGCCGAAAATATTGGCCTGCACGCTGCGGTGCGTGTGCATGCAGCCTTTGGGTAGGCCAGTGGTGCCACTGGTGTACGGCATCACGCTCAGGTCATCGGGGCCGACTTCTGCGGCGGGAGCAGGGGCGGTTTGCAGCGCCGTTTCTAGGGTCACGTCGCCTGCTTGCAGCTCAGGATTCACGTCTAGGCCGTCGGGCAGAGGCACACCCGCCCGGTCTGCCTGCGTGCCCTGCATGATGTTGGCGCAGACGGCGTGAGCCAACCCACCCTGCTTGGCCTTCTCGTACAGTTCCGCGCCTACCACCCCCACCCGAATGCCCGCATCCTGCAAAAAGAAGCCGAATTCCCGCGCCTGAAGCATAGGCGCAAGGGGCACGACAACAGCCCCCAGATGCCAAACAGCGTGCGCGGCGACGGCCCATGCGGGACTGTTCTGCATCCAGAGGGCCACTCGGTCGCCTTTGCCTACGCCCTGCGCCGCCAAGTGTCCGGCCAACTTTTGAGCCGATTCGTTCAGTTCGCGGTAAGGCACTTCACGCCCGTAAAACCACATCGCGGTTTTGGTCGGATACCGTGCGGCACTCACCCCAAGGTTGTGCATAATTCCGACTTGCGGCAACGTCAGGGTGCGCGGCTTGTGGGGCGGCCAGTAGCGGGTCGGAGTCGGTGCAGCAGTCGGGTTCAGGTGGGCATCTTGGGTCATGACAAAACCTCCGGAAGAGGGGAAAAGGCGCAAACGAGAGTTTGAGTGCGGACGCCGCAGACAGGCGCTGGATTGTGCGTTCTGTGCATTCTAGCGCGGGTTGCGGCTTTTGTCGTGCCGATTACCCCAGCTTCCGCTATTTCAACCGCCTTGTCCCAAACGCCTTTGATAAACAGCTAATTTCAGAAGCTCCGAAGTTGCTCGTCACGTGACGAGCAACTTCGGAACATGGCCTAAACGGTGTGCAGGACAGCTAATCTAAAACTCTCAGCGAACAAACTTGATCAGAGTCATCGTAAATTTGCTTTCGGGCGAAGTGCTTTTGACGGTGCCCACGCCTTTGGCATACCAAGCTGTGCTGGTGGTGGTGCTGTTCATGGCCTTGCTCATGGCGTCGGCCTGCATACCGGGAGGCAGTTGCACCGTACTGGCAGAGGTGCTTTCCACCCGCAAGGCAGTGAAGGTTCCGGCAGGCGTCGTCACGCGCTCACTGGCCGTAATTTTGCTGCGGGTCGATGTGTTGATGGTCATGCCTGCCATCCCCGAAATCTTGCCCGTCGAAGTCCAGCTATAGCCCACTTTCCATGCGCTAGACGGCGGCAAAAATCCCAAATCGAAACTGGCCGTCGCCTTGCCTGTGGGGAGGCTGGCCGTCATTCCCTTGGCCGTACAATTCCAAACCATGTTGGTACTGTTGCCGTCAATGGTAGACGTCACTTGAACGCTACTCCCCTTGACGACGGCTTTGCTGACAATCGTCGTTTTTCCCGCAGGACTGACCATCTGATAGGTGGCCGTGCCGTTGGCTATATAGGACTGTGTGTCACAGGCGGCGGCCCCAGCCCAAGCGGGAAGAGCACACATGCCGAGCCAAAGTGCGGAACGTTGAAAGCGGGTCAGCCCAACACTTTGCAGGAATGTCATGACCCAGCTTATACGGCCCGCGCAAGCTTTGGGATGCGGCAGGGCAGGAGCCTCAGCCCAAAGCGGCCTCAGCCTTGTGGAGTAGCCAAGGTTTTGCCTACGCCGAGGCCATGTCGGTACACCAGTTCCCCGCCCAAAAATCCGCCGCCCAATGCCAGCAGCAAGGCCGTTCCCGACAGCACTTTGCCAAAGCCCCTGCGCCCCTTTCGGCGGGCCAACACCGACGCGGCATTCAGCAAAAAGGCCGTCTCATTCAGCGCCCCGTGAATCAGGCCAGTGCGCCGTGCCTCGCCACGAGTATTGGCCCAATCTGTCCAGCCCGAGGCGATGGCTCCCACTGCGCCCACGGTGCCCAACAGCAACGCGAGGTCGGCAGCGTGTTCGGTTTCGGTACTGTTGTGGCCCGGATAAAAGTCTAGGATTCCGGCCACCAACCAGCCCCCCAACGGCAGATGCACCAAAATGGGATGCAGGGGATGGCCTAGAGGTTGACCGTGTAGCGCGGCAATCAGCGCCGGCGGCAAATGATTTTCGACGGCTTTTAACTGACGCTGAAGTACGTCGGCCACAGCTTCCAGCCTGTCGTGCTGGCTCAGGGCGTCCTCAATTCGCTCATTGATTTGAGAGTCACGGTGCAGCAGATCCTGTCGGGCAAATGCTGGAGTAGTCATAGCGCCTCCTGTGAGTTGGTTCGCCCCTACCCTACGCGCCCCAGATTTGCTGCGCCATCAGCCGCGCTTATCTGGCACTTTATCTCCGAACCAAACACGCCCGCCTATTCCCGCGTAATCACGTACACATCGACATTCTTGGTATCTCTAAGTACGGTTTTGATGATATCGCCGGAGAGGAATTCGGCCCACCGACTGCGGCTGGTTTCGCCCATTACGACTTGGGTGGCATGAACAGCTTCGACATATCGGATCAGGGTTTGGGCCACGCTGCCTGCCGGAGTCAGCACCTCGAATTGGCCGCCCAGCGCGTGGGTAATGGCCCGGAAAGTGTCCAGCAATTGCGATTGCGGGCGACTGAGACGTGTGGGGCGCACACTGACCACATGCAAATCGGCGTGCAGACGGGCCGCGAGTTGGCCTCCGCGCCGAATCAGACGGGCGGCGGTTTCCTCGGCGGTGACCGCCACCACCACGATTTCTTGCACGCCCGGTTGTCCGTCCGGTGCGCCGAGTTCCACCACGTTCGCCACTTGCCGCAGCACAATTTCACGCAGGGCCGTCAGGTTCGCGCCCGTAAAAAAGTTGCCCAACGCCTGCTCGATTTTTTCTGGGCCATACACCTTCCCGGCCCTCAGGCGGGCACGCAGGTCATCGGGCGTCAGGTCGATCAACACCAGTTCGTCGGCCTCGCTCAGCACCCGGTCTGGCACGCGCTCGCGCACCCGCACCCCAGTCAGGCGGGCCACCGTATCGTTGAGACTCTCCAAGTGCTGCACGTTCATGGTAGACAGCACATGAATTCCGGCGTCCAGCAGCACGTTCACGTCTTGCCAGCGTTTGTCGCGGGGGCTGCCGGGGGCGTTGGTGTGGGCCAGTTCGTCCACCAGCACCACGAAGGGGCGGCGGGCCAGCAGGCCGTCTACATCCAGTTCAGTCAGGGTCACCGAGCCGTGGACTACGTCGCGGCGGGGAAACAGGGGCAAACCCTGCGCCGCCTCAATCGTTCCCGCCCGCCCATGCGTTTCCAGCACGCCGATCAAAGCATCTTCACCACGTTCCAGCCGCTCGCGCAACTCATTCAATGCCCGGTAGGTTTTGCCCACTCCCGCCGCCATGCCCACAAAAATCTTGTGAACGCCGCGTGCAGGGCCAGCGTCAGCAGGCACTTCAGCACGGCGCAAGGTCAGGCGTTCGGGCGTGCGCTCCTCGGTCATGTGGCTTGACTGTCCCGCGTCATTGTGCAGCGTCCAACGCCAGATTGAGCCGCAAGACATTCACGCCCGGTTGACCCAATCCCAGCACGCCGCTTTGGGTATTGGCGGCGATGAGTTCGCGCACCCGGTTTGCAGAAAGACCGCGTACCCGCGCCACCCGCGCTACCTGAATGGCGGCTCCAGCAAGCGAAATGTGCGGATCAAGGCCGCCGCCGCTGGCCGTGACCAGATCGGCGGGAATTTGGCTGGCGGGCACGCCCTCACGCGCCGCAATCTCGGCAGATGTGGCCGCCACACGCTCACGCAGGGCCGGATTACTGGGGGCCAGATTGCTGCCCGACGCATTGGTCGGGTCGTTGCCCGCGCCCGCAGCACTGGGGCGGCCAATAAAATACTGGTCGCCGGTGAAGGTTTGGGCCACCAGCCCGGAGCCGACCACCGCGCCGCCCCGCGTGATCAGGCTGCCATTGGCCTGCGCCGGAAACAACGTGCCCGCCGTGAAGGTCGTGACTACAGGGTAGGCCAGCCCACAGGCCACGAGCCAGAACAGGGAGAAGCGCAGCCAAGACAGGGGGCCGGGTTGGGGCAGGTTGGAAGTTTCGGTAGGTTGGATTTGGTCAGAAGTCGTCATGATGTCCGTCCTTTGGGAAATTGAGTGAACGCGGAGAACAGCAATCGCTGCGCTCATTCACCCTCTCCCCAGCCCTCCCCCCTCAAGGGAGAGGGAGTGTGAAAATGTCTATTCGTTACTTGCCCCCTGACTCTCTGCTGCTCGGCAATCAGAGCGGCCTAAACGCCAATCACGCCCAGCAGCAGATCGATCAGTTTGATGCCGATAAACGGAATGACGATGCCGCCCAATCCATAGACCAACAGGTTGCGGGTCAGGAGGGCGTCGGCGCTGCCGGGCGTGTAGCGCACGCCGCGCAGGGCGATGGGAATCAGGGCCGGAATCACGAGGGCATTGAAGATAACGGCACTCAAGATGGCGCTCTCCGGGCTGTTCAGGCGCATCACATTGAGAGGAGCCAGCACGGGAAGTTGCGCGGCAAACAGGGCGGGCAGAATTGCAAAATACTTGGCGACATCGTTGGCAATCGAAAAGGTGGTCAGTGCGCCGCGAGTCATCAGCAGGCCCTTGCCGATCTCCACGACTTCAATCAGTTTGGTAGGGTCGGAGTCCAGATCGATCATGTTGGCCGCTTCTTTGGCGGCCTGCGTGCCGCTCTGCATCGCCAGGCCCACATCGGCCTGGGCCAGCGCGGGCGCGTCGTTGGTGCCGTCGCCCATCATGGCTACCAGTTTGCCCGCCGCCTGTTCTTCCTTGATCATCCGCATTTTGTCTTCGGGCGTGGCTTCGGCCAAAAAGCCGTCTACGCCAGCTTCGCGGGCAATCGCTTCGGCGGTCAGAGGGTTGTCACCCGTAATCATCACCGTTCGCAGGCCCATGCGCCGCAACTGCTCGAAGCGTTCGCGCATGCCCGGTTTCACGATGTCCGACAGGGCCACCACACCCAAGATGTGCGTGCCGCTCAGTACCACCAACGGCGTGCCACCCCCGCGTGAGACCTCATCCACCGTGGCTTGCAGTTCAGGTGGAATGCGGCCCCCACGCTCGGTCGTGAGGCGGGACACGGCGCTGCCTGCCCCTTTGCGAATGCTGATTTCCCCAGCGTCCACGCCGCTCATGCGCGTTTGGGCCGAGAATTCTATCCAGTCAGCATTATTGGGTGCCGTAGGCTTGATGCCCTGCGCGGCAGCCAACGCCACGATGCTTTTGCCTTCGGGCGTGGGGTCGGAGAGCGAAGACAGCGCGGCGGCGTGGGCCAATTCTGCTTCGGTCACTCCGGGCAGCGGCGCAAACCGCGTGGCCTGACGGTCTCCGATGGTAATCGTTCCGGTCTTGTCCAGCAGCAGAATATCGATGTCGCCCGCCACTTCTACAGCCTTGCCACTTTTGGCGATCACGTTGGCCTGCAGCGCTCGGTCCATCCCCGCAATGCCGATGGCCGGAAGCAGGCCGCCGATGGTGGTGGGAATCAGGCACACCAGCAGCGCCACCAACGTCACCACGTTTACCTCGACGCCCACAAAACGGGCCATCAGCGGCAACGTCGCCACCACCAGCAAGAAAATGAGCGTGAGGGCCGCCAGCAAGATACTCAGCGCCAGTTCGTTGGGGGTTTTCTGGCGGCTGGCCCCTTCCACCAGCGCAATCATGCGGTCGAGGAAAGACTCCCCCGGTTGGCTGGTCACGCGCACCACGATGCGGTCAGACAACACCCGTGTGCCGCCCGTGACGCCGCTGTGGTCGGTTCCGGCCTCACGGATCACCGGCGCACTTTCCCCGGTAATCGCGCTTTCGTCCACGCTCGCCAAACCCTCAATAATCTCGCCGTCTCCGGCCACGATTTCGCCCGCTTCGATCACGATCAGGTCACCGCGAGTCAAGCGGGTGCTGGGAACGGTTTCTTCCGTGCCCGTCAGGGTTCCACCGATGAGGCGGCGGGCGGGGGTATCTTCGCGGGCGGCCCGCAAACTGGCGGCCTGCGCTTTGCCGCGTGCTTCGGCGAGGCCTTCGGCAAAATTGGCGAACAGCACTGTGAGCAGCAGCAGCACGGTAATCGCGGCCTCGTAGCCCCAGCTTTTGCCCGTGGCGATGTTGGCAAGAGTCAGATACAGAGTGAGCGCCGAGCCGACCAATACCACGAACATGACCGGGTTGCGGGCCATAGAGCGCGGGTTGAGTTTGGTCACGCTGGAACGCAGGGCATTGCGAACTTGCTCTGGGGCAAACAGAGACTTCTTAGCCGGAGTCGGAGCTGGATTGGGCGCGGGCAGGTTGGGCAGAGCAGTCATTTGGTGGCTCCAGTGTTGACAGGAGAAGACAGAGTCAGTTGTTCGGCCACCGGCCCCAGCACCAGCGCAGGCGCAAAGTTCAGCAGTTGCAGCAGCAGCATCACGCTCAGCAGCATTCCGGCAAACACGGGCGTATCCACCCGCAGGGTGCCGCTCGTTTCGGGCGCGGCCTTCTTTTGGGCCAGGTATCCGGCGATGGCGAGTGGCCCCAAAATGGGCAGGAAACGGGCCAGAATCAGCACCACCGCGCAGGTCACATTCCACCAAGGTGTGTTGTCGCCCAGCCCCTCGAAGCCGCTGCCGTTGTTGGCGTAGGCGCTGTTGTACTCGTACAGCACCTGCGACAAGCCGTGAAAACCGGGGTTGGAATTGGCGGTGATGCTGGGCAGGGCCACCGTTGCCGCCGTAAATCCCAGCACCAGCAAGGGTTGAAGCAGAATAACCAGCGAAGCGATTTTGATTTCGCGGGTTTCGATCTTGCGGCCAAACAGTTCGGGCGTGCGGCCCACCATCAGGCCCGCGATGAAGACGGTCAAGATCACGAACACGAGCATGTTGATCAGGCCTACGCCGATGCCGCCGTACACGTCGTTGAGGAACATCCCCAGTTGCGGCACCAAGCCGCCCAACGGGTTGAAGCTATCCAGCATCCCGTTGACGCTACCGTTGCTGGTTTGGGTGGTGATGGCTCCCCACAGCGCGGTGGCGTCGGTGCCGAAGCGCACTTCTTTGCCTTCCATATTGCCGCTCGCCGCTGCCAGTCCAGACAGGGCCGCGTTGGGCTGCCGCTCACTCAGCACCGCGCCGAGGGTCAGGGCCGCCGACATCACACTCATGACTGCGATCAGGGCCACGCCAAAGCGGCGGCGGCGCAGAAAGAGGCCAGCTGCGCAGACCAACGCCACCGGGAACAAGATGATAGACACGCTCTGGAAGAGATTGCTAAGCGGCGTGGGGTTCTCCAGCGGCACGGCGCTGTTGGGGCCGTACCAGCCGCCGCCGTTGGTGCCCAGTTGCTTAATCGCCACCATTGCGGCCACTGGCCCAACAGGAATGGTCTGGGTGGTTACGGCCTGACCTTCCACCGTTTGAGCCTCAATCAATGTGGCTGTTTTCGCGCCGCTGAAAGTGCTGGGGACGCCCTGAGAAGTCAGGAGTAAGGCCAGCACGAACGACGCCGGAATCAGCAGCCCGATGGCCCGCGTCACATCCAAAAAGTAGTTGCCGACGTTGGTTTCACCCCGAAGGCCGCGCAGCACGGCAAACAGGGCAGCCATGCCCACCGCCGGAGTAATAAATTGCAGGGCTGTAATTCCCACCAGCTGCGACAGGTAGCTGAGGCTGTTCTGCCCGCTGTAATGCTGTTGGTTGGTGTTGGTAATAAAGCTGGCAGCGGTATGGAGTGCTGTATCCCAGCGCAGGTTGGGAATGCCGTCGGGGTTGAGGGGCAGGCCACCTTGCAGGCTGTAAAGGAGGAAGGCAGCCACACCGATCAGGACGTTGGTTCCCAGTAAGGCCGCGCCGTATTGCCGCCAGTTCATGGGGCGAGTGGCGTCTACCCCGGTCAGGCGCAGCAAGCCGGAAGTAAAACGGGAAGCAGGGGCAGAGAACAGCCGGGCAATCAGGATGCCCAGCGGAAGGGCCAGCGCGAAGGCCAGCGCGTAGGTTAAAAAGATGTCCATTTCAGAGCTTCTCTGGCAGCGCGAGGGCGGCGGCTACCACACCAAAGAGGGCCAGCAAAATCAGGAAGCCAAGCAAGATGCCCACCGCTAAAACCTCTCGGCACGGATGAGGGCGTAGAGCAAATAAACGACGAGGGCCACCACGAGCAGCAACAAGAACACATCCATAGGAGGCATCCTCGGCTCCGGCTGGGCGGCGCGGCACTCTGCTTTTGGCTATCCGCGTGGGCCACTTGGCCAATTCGCCCGGCCCGCGCCCGCTCTAGGGTGGGGCAGTGAAAGGGAGACCCTTGCTGCCCGAACCCCCACAACCTGAGCAAGCTTTTATTTCAGAAGCCGCGCCCCTGACCCCTCAAGATTCCGTGTGGCCCACAAGCCCTAGAATGGACAGCGTGAATTCGGCCCTGCCCGTCCGGTTTGCCGTGCCCGGAGAACGCACGGCAGCGGCGCTGGCATGGACACTGTTGGGCCTGATTACGGCCGCCGACATCCTGACGCCTGCCCAGTGGGTACTGGGAACGCTGCTGAGTGCGCCGGTGGCGCTGGCCGCGCTGGGAGCCTCGCAGCGCACCACGCTGGCGCTGCTGGCCTGTAGCGTCGGAGCCAATCTGCTCGCGGGCGTGCTGAACGCTGGGCGCGACGGCATCACCACCTTTGACGCCGTGAACCGCACCGTGAGCATTCTGACCGTGCTGCTGGTGGGCCTGCTGACCCTGCGTGCCCGCGAAGCCAATGCCCGCGCCGCACGCTTGGCGGAAGAAGAGCGCCGCCTGACCTTCGAGCGCAGCCTGCGGGCCTTGGTAGAGAGCGTAAGTGGCCCGCTGGGCGAGGCCGAATTCGTGACCCGTGCGGCGGCAGCCTTGCAAACCCTGACCGGAGCGCGGAGTGTGGAAATTGGCGCAGTAGACCGGGCCATGTTGCGCGAACCGTATACCCGCAGCATCAGCACGGCGGCTGAGACGGAAGGCAAGCCCCATAAGCAGCAGCCTCCGCGCCTGAATACCCGGCTGCCCCTCGAAGTCCTGACCCGTCCGCCCGGTGTGGGGTCAGAGGTGTGGGCTGCAAACGGCGGCGATCTGGTCTTGGCCCGACTGTCTCGCCGCCCTGCCGCCGAGGGTGGGGGAGACCTGCTGGTGCTGATAGAACGGCCTACCGCGCCACCCGGAGAAATCGCGCAGGCCGTGGGCACGCTTCAGCCCCTTTTAGACCGCACCGGACTGCTGGACGAACTGCGGCTGCAACGCGCTCAATTGACCGAACGTGGTGAAGTGTTGCGCGATCTGGTCTACGCGTTTTCGCACGATCTGAGAACGCCCCTGATGGCCAACGCCATGAGCATGGAAACCGCTCTGCGCGGCGCTTACGGCCCCTTGCCCGACGCTTACCGTGCCACGCTGCACAATGGGCTGGAGGCCAATGCCACCCTGCTGGCGTTGGCCGATCAGTTGTTGGCGGTGGCCAAAGTGGAGGGCGGCGAACCCGAGGACCCGCCCAGCGACGTGAATCTGCGGGACGTCACCGTGGGCGTCTTGTCTCAGCTTCAGGCGAGGGCCGAGGCCCGCAGCATCACGCTGGAACCGCATCTCAGCGGCGTGCGGGTCCAGGGCCGTCCCCACGATCTGCGCCGCGCGGTGCAAAATCTGATCGACAATGCCGTCAAATTCAGCCCGCCCGGTGGCACAGTGCGCGTGACCCTCAGCGTCGACGCCGACGAAGCCATTCTGACCGTGCAGGACGACGGCCCCGGCGTCAGCGCCAGCCGTATTCCGACCTTGTTTCAACGGTTCCGGGGAGGCGGCGCAGGCAGCGGCACAGGGCTGGGGTTGTACCTCACGCGCCGAATCGCGCAGGCACACGGCGGCAACGTGACCTACGCCCGTACCGCCCGCGCCCAAAGCACGTTTAGCCTGATTTTGCCCCGCGAACTGCCCCCCACCACTCCACCGGAGCGCCCATGACTGTTCCCTCACAATCTGCCCCATCACAGCCTGCCGCACCACACACCCGGATTTTGCTGGTCGAGGATCACGCTTTTACCCGCGATGGGCTGCGGGCGGCCATCAATCTGGAACCTGATTTGCGCGTCACTGCCGAGGCCCGCAGCGGCGAAGAAGCGCTAGAAGTGTTGGTGCGGCATGAGGTGGATGTGGCGGTAGTAGATATCGGTCTACCCGGCATAGACGGCATTCAGACCTGCGCCGAAATTAAGCGGGCCTGGCCCGCCGTGCGCGTGGTGATGCTGACCGCCCACGATCTGCGCGACGAAGTGTTCGCGGCGCTGGCAGGCGGAGCCGATGCCTACTGCCTCAAAAGCGCCCAATCTGATTTGCTGCTGCTGGCGATTCGTGCCGCCGCCGCCGGAAGCGCCTACCTTGACCCGCAAGTGGCCCACCATGTGCTGGGCGGCATCCGCGCCCCCGATACCGCCTCGCCCTTAACCGCCCGCGAAATGGACGTGCTGAGGTTGATTGCCGATGGGTTGGCCAACAAAGACATCGCCCTGCGCCTCGGCGTCAGCGTGAGTACCGTGAAGCTGCATGTACAGGATTTGCTGGTGAAACTTCAGGCCGCCGACCGCACCCAAGCCGCAGTGAAGGCGTTGCGGCGCGGGCTGCTCTAGCCCTCACCAACCTCAGCCTCTACCAATTTCAGGTCTGCCCACGCTCCTCGGAAGGATGCCACGGGTCGGAGTCGTGCATTCTGGTGCGCTCTAGCGAGTAGCCGATGCGCTGCGCCAATCGTTCCAGCAAATACCGGCGCTGCGGCGTGACGGCGTGCCAAGTGTTGAAACTGGTCAGGCACAGCACCCCGACTAAGCGCGTAGCATCGTAAACCGGCGTGGTCAGCACACTTTTCAGCCCCGCCTCTCTCCATTCGGGCACGCTGCGCGGATCGTTCTGGTAGTCGGCGCTCCATGTGGTTTGCCGGGTGGTGACCGCCTCGCCCGTCGTACCCTGTCCGTTGTTCAGATGGGTCTGCAATTGGCCGTGCAGGTCGCGCAACTCAGAAGACCCAGAGAAATTCAGCAGCCGGAAGCTCCCGTCTATCCGTCCGTAATAGGCGGCGGCCTCAAAGCCCACGAACTGCAGCGACAAGGACAGCCCCAGCGGGAGCAATTCGTCTGGCGTAGAAAGGAGATCGAGTTGGCGGGCAAATTCGTCCAGCGACTCTGGCCCCACGCCGCTGCCCTGCATGACCTGTACCTCGCGCTGCCGCTGCTTGAAGGTGTACATGCGCTCATCGGCCACCGCAATAGACCGTTCCAGCGGTTCGGGCGTGTGGGTTTCGGTTACCCCAAACGCAAACGCAGGAAGTCCGGGTCGCGCTCCCGGCGTATCCCGCAACGCCGCTTTCAAGGTATCCATGACAATTTCAGACGACGTGTACGGCGTGAGGGTCACGAATTCGTCACCGCCCCAACGCCCGATCAGGCTGCCCGCAGGTAAGGCCGACATAAGCGCCTGAGCGATGCTGTGCAGGAACAGGTCGCCCGTGTTGTGGCCCTGCACGTCGTTCATCAGCTTGAGGCCGTTCACGTCGATTAGCGCCACCGACACAGGTGTAGTGCTGGGCAACTGCCGGTAACCCTGAATCAGACCAGAGCGGCTCAGGGCACCGGTCAGCAAGTCTCGCACCGATTCTTCGGCGGTCAGGACAGGCGGCAAGCGCAATAACAGCCGCACCAGTACCAGCACCAACACCAACGCCACGAACCCGCTTATGGCCGCCGCCAGTTGGTAGAAGGGCACAGAGGGCGGCCAAGCCAGTGCCAAACAAGCCGCCCACAATGCCGCCACCAACGCAGTCAGGCGCACCATCCGCGTCACTTGGTCGGGTGCGCCGGGCCGCAATCTTGGCGCAAAGGCCGCCAGCGCAATCCCCAGCAAAGCGTCACCCCCCAAACAGAGCCTAATAACAGTTGTGGCCCAGTCTTCCGCCGTCACGAATGCCACACATCTTTTGGCCGCTCTTGCGTCTCGGCATAAAAAATGGAGTGGGCATTGCTTGACACATCAGCCACGATGTATCCATGATGAACCGCACAGACACTTTGGTCTATGACCTTTAGGTTGGCTAAATCACCTCGAAATTAATTAGAGGTCAGTTGCCACATAGAAACGGCCTAGAACAGCCAAGATAATATGACAAGAGTATGCGTTCCGGAAGAGGTGAAAGAGAGGCGCTGCACCTAAACAACACCTTACGGCTGACTTTCAATAGCAGAAGTCTCTTGATCTAAGAGGGTCAACAACTCTGTTGCCAAGGCGTCCAATTGGCCTTCCATCTTAGCTTTTAGGGCGCGGCGCCCCAACTGTTGGGGTTCAGGGTGCCCAATGATCAGATGCATTCTGAGGCGGGCATATTCAGTCACACTCAAGCGTTCACGCAATAAAAACTGAACTGTTTTCATGGCTGCGTCTACCCGTTCTTCCAGAGAAGCATTCTGGCTGGGGTCTTCTTCGGCCACAGGCAGCAGCAGCGGCGCTGGGTCGCTGGGCAGACTATTGGGCCGATTGCTGCTACTGGGCCGATTGCCGGGGCGGGCACGCGAATTGGCTTTGACCACCACCGCCTCAACCGTCTTCTCTTCGTATTTGCCCTCCGTATCCCGAATCACGTCTACGAGCAGGGCAGATGCGTTGCGGGCCTTGTAACCCTGCTCCAGCAAGCGCTGAAAACGGGCTAAGCGTGCGGCGACGTGTTCATCGCCGTATTCATGCAGCAGACGTTCGGATACTGACAACGCCACGCGGTAATTCAGGAGGTCTTGCAGGAGGGCAGAAGGCGGTGTCAACGGTTCGGGTTCCGGGCCAGTATCGGCAAACAGGTAGGTGATTTCCTGCTTTTGCCCGCGCCCATCGTAGGCAACGTCGGCCAAATAGCCGCGCTCGATCAATTCTTCGTGTGCGCCCTGTAACGTCGCCCGAATTTTGTTGCTGCGCTGATCTACAATTTTGCAGGCGTCAGCCCAAGCGATCAAATTGACCGTGTAGGACGGCAACCGTTCACGCGGGTCTTCTGGCGGGTAACGGCGGGCGTCCAGCAAGCGGTACAGAGCGCGGGTCAGCGGGCGATCCAAACTGGTCAGGAATTCTAGGTCGAGCGGCTTGGTGTACTGCGCCCGAATAGACCGCACGATGGATTCGGCCAAGCGCAGTTTAAGCGTACTGGTGCGGCTGAGGCCCAGTTCGCCGTCTGGGCTGGTAAATTCCAGCGCCTCTATGTAATTGAAGGTGACGGTTGTCCACTTCCGCTGCCGATGGTCTCGCCACGCTTCAGATGCACTGTAGGTGGCAGTTCTGAGCCGAAACAAAGTTTGGCGTAGATTCTGGTAGTAGCGGCCCGAATCGCCCAATCCAGCCCGTTTAAGAATTTGATACGCCGTGGTGTGCAGCACGCCGTCTTCGGGGCAGCCACTCTCCACATACAAATCCATCAGGGCCGTGGCCACATCGCCGTCTAGGCCGTGTGGCACGCCGCCGTACTTGGGCACCGCGTCGCAACTCAGGCGGGCGGGGCGGCCATCCACCTCAAAATCCACCGTCCAAGAAGTAAAGCTTTCGGGAATGCGCTCCTGAATGCTGATCAGTCCGAGCCGACCGACGTTGGCTTCATCAATGCGCCGAACTTCCTGCGGAAGGGAAGGGGGGAGCTTTGACAACCGGTTGTTGGCCTGCCGTTTGGGGGTCGTCACTCCTGCTTTCCTCCTCAGAACTGTCCTCATGATACGCGCCCGGCTCCTCATACGCGATACCGGACAACTCAGGCGGTTTGGCAGCAGAGAGTACCGGTCTACTCAGGCGATTAGCTGAAAACAGAATGAGCGATAATCGGCAGATTGAACGTAGCAGAGCTAAGAAACACCCACTATTGGCCGCAACAGACCACTACCGGTCTACTCAGGCGGTTTGAGATTCGACTACCGGTCTACTCAGGCGGTTTGCTGAAAAAATACCGGTCTACTCAGGCGGTTTGAGAGGAGGCACTACCGGTCTACTCAGGCGGTTTGAGCTAAAAGTACCGGTCTACTCAGGCGATTGGGGTCAAAAAGTACCGGTCTACTCAGGCGGTTTGAGCTAAAAGTACCGGTCTACTCAGGCGATAAACGCGAAAAACGTCGTGTTTCTGGGGAATCGCTCTAGCCCCCTGATGATGATCATCAATCTTTTAAATCTTTTAAAAGCTCTAAAAGAATCAACATCAGGGCGAGCATAAAAAAAATCGGGCTCAAGTATAAATCTTTCCGGTCAGCTAAACCGGGTTTTTGACATGATTTGGCCCCAAATAACATTTGTTTGGCTGGTATCCAGATTCAGATAGCCTTGGCAGCTCACCAGAGCCCCAAGAAGATGCCTCTAACTCCATTCACGCCCCCCAGTCATGTCAGAGTCTTGCAAAGCCCCTCTCGTGGCTTCTAGGGAGATATTCAAACTTGATCCAAACTGTATCGTAGAATGAGTATCTGATTAGATTTCAATGAGTAGGGCGATTTTTGCAAGCTCGATTTTTGTATAGGGGAGAACTGGACTGCTTCAAAATCTAGACCGGCAATCTCAACTCGAAAAGATTTGGATCTGGAAGGGCAACCGTTGGTGCTTCCAGAAAGTACAGATTGGAAAGCCGCCTCCGCTCCCGTGCATCCTGCCTCCCAAATTCAGTGAGTTGCGCAGTAAATCTGTTATGAACATATTGGGGGAGCGGCTTCTGTTTTCAGTCGCATAAATAGAGTAGAATAAACCCGTGCTGGCGGGAGTGGAGCAACAGGAGAGCCTCTGTGCTATTGGGCTACACTCACCGCGAGAACTTCGTATTATCTCGGCCTAGCAAAAGACTTAGCCACCTACAACTGAGGGTGACCTCGCCCACCAGAACATGCCCGGAGGATTCCCGTGACGCAAGCCAGTAAGATCAAGAAAACAGCCGCCCCAGACGCCGCCCAGTTGGCGCAAGATGCTGAAGCCGGGGCACTGACAGCCCTTCAGGCACTCCTCAGAACCGCCCTGCCTGACCTGAACTTAGACGTGCGTGAAGCCGTCAATCCCGCCGCACTGAGTGCCGCCCTGACGCGCGCGCACGAGGCGTGGGGATTGGGTCTTCGGCACATTGTCCATGAAGTCCGGGCGGAAGAAGGCGGCGCATTGGGCCTGTACGCAGATGGCGCACGCGTGGGAAGCGCCCAAGACGCCCCTGAAGTCTTGGCTTCGGCCTACGCCACCATGCAGGCGCTTGACGCCGATGGCCTGAGCAGTTGGCCTGTGCTGCCCGAAGGCCACCGCTTCATGCTGGAAGCTGGAACCCGCCAGATTCGCGTATTGGTTGAAGATGGGCGCGACTTTGAGAGCCAGTGGACGCTGCATACGGGCGGATTGCATTTTAGAACCGGGCGGCGTGGCGATGACCTGTGGGTCGAAGCCTTCCGTGCTGCACCGGGCCGCGATCTGGTACAAGACGCGGCTTGGGAAGTCGTGGAACGGATTAAAGACCGTGCCCTACGCCGTGAACTTCAACGCCGGGCCGAAGAAAAGGGCATTTTGGGTGCGGTGCTGGGCGCACGGGGCGAAGCCGTAGAAGCCAGCATGCGCCGTTCGCCGGGGCTCCACTTTACGGTGAGCGCCGCCGTGATGCATTCCTCCACTCGCACACTAGAAGCATGGAAGGCATTACAGAAAGAAGCGGTAGCTGCACTGGAAGCCGCGCAGAAAGCACAGGTAGACCGCTTGGTAGACCTGCTGGGACGCACTGGACGCTGATAACTTAGCCACCAACTCAAATCTACGTCATCCCCGCCTCACTGATTTCCAGTGCAGAGCGGGGATGCTTTATGCATTACAAAGCTCCCTTTGATCAAAAATAAAAATGTAACTACTGTTACTAAATGTAAGTTTGCAACTTTTGCACTTCCAGCTTAAATGTTTGCCGAGTAGTAGGCCAAGTTCGACAGTTTCAATCAGCAGGGGTTGTTGACTCAATTCTTATGGACTTGATCAATTCGGCATAAACCCTAACCCAAGACAAACCTCGGTAGGCATTAAGAAAACACTCAGCAGCGGGGCGAGGCACTCTGCTTAAACTTGCTCCTGACCCTGACGGACGGCCTGAACACAGGGAACGCTGGTTGTTTGTGTAAGACCGGACATTCAGGACTACATGTATTTCCCTATCCCCTTCACCGGAGGTTTTCCCATGACACAGCCCCAACTTGCACTGCTTTCCGAACTGACCCGCACGCACGGCGACACCCTGACTGGAGAAGGCGTCTATTTGCCTAACGGCAGCATCGCTTACGGTACCAACGGCGAGAAGATCGGCACCATTCGTGACGCCCTCGTCGATCCTTCCAGCGGCAAGTTGCGCTACCTGATCGCTGATGTCGGCGGTTGGTTTTCTTCTAAGGAAGTGCTGATTCCAGTAGGCCACGCCCGCATTACCGACGACGGCGTGTACTTCGACAGCCTGACCCGTGAGCAGGCCCGCGATTTGGGCGAGTACCGCTCCGGCGAAATGTACGCCGACGAGTCGTATGAATCCGACGAGCGCGTGCTGCTGGGAGCCGACAAGACCGCCGCAGTTGACGAAACCGCCCGCGCCGCCTACAAGGAAACCGCCTACCGCACGCCTGACCGCTTGCAACTGTTGGAAGAGCGTCTGGTCGTCAACAAAGACCGCTTCCAAGCCGGAAGTGTAGAAGTCGCCAAGCGCGTCGAAACCCGCGAACAGCAAGTGAACGTAGCTCTAGAGCGCGAAGAAGTGATCATCGAGCGCCGCGCCGTAACCGATGGGCAAGCTGTTGTCGGGGCTGTGTTGGGCGAGGGTCAGACCACGATGCGCGTGGACTTGGAAGCCGAGCGTGCCAACGTGGGCAAAGAAGCCTACGTGGTGGAAGAGATCGAGATCGGCAAGCGCACCGTGACCGACAGCCAAGTCGTGACCGAAACCGTGGGCCGCGAAGTGTTGGACGTGACCAAGACGGGCGAAGTCCGCATCGACGAGGGCAGCACGACGACCACCGAAACCAGCACCACCAACCGCAAGGTCTGAGCTTTAAAACGCGGCTGCTGATCAGATTTGCCGTAGACCACTGACCATCACTCGGAGCAGCGTGGACACTATCCGCCCTGCTCCGAGTGTTCCGTTTCCGACGCTGCACCTTACCTTTACCGTCCAACTGCGAGGCTTCCCATGACTGACCCACGCGATCACGCCAGACCAGATGACGACCTCTCCCTATTGCCCGGTCAGCTGCCAAGCACTCCGGCCAGCACGGGCTTAAGCGCCTCTCCCGAACTTTTGGCCGCCTTAGAACAGCAGCGGTCTTCCAAAGTCCATCTCGAACATATGACCTTGCACGAGGAACGCGCCCGTGTAGATGTGACGCGTGAGGTCTACGGCTCCGTGACCATCAATAAAGTGGTGACTGAAAGGCAGGAACTCGTGCCTGTGATGCTGCGAACAGAGAAGCTGGAAATTACGATTGCGCCCGGTGCAGGTGAAGTGACGATCGACGGTGTGGCCCTAGAGCCGGGGCGCACCCATGAAGTGCTGCTGCTGGAAGAGCACGCCACTGTTCAGAAGGAAGTGTACCCAGCCTTAAATGTTCATATCTGGAAGGAAAGCCGCGTGGTGGATCAGAGCGAAACGCTGTCGCTACGGCGCGAGGTGTTGGAAGTGATCGATCCGATGGGCTTGGCGCACGAGAGCAGCCAAATAGACGCGGCTGTGTCTCCCACTGCGAGTGCGGCCAATATTCAAACTGAGTCTGACGATCAGAAGCGCCCGTAAATAGGCCGGAAATAGGCGGGCGTCCTTAATTGTCGCCTTGCCGCGCAGGTTGCAACACCGCTTGCTCTGCGAAAGCCAGATGGGCCACGCCCTTAATTTCTGCGGCGGGCAGAGGCCGGGCAAACAAGTAACCCTGAACATGGGTGCATCCCAAGATTTGCAGGACTTCCAATTCGGAAATTTCCTCGACGCCCTCGGCCACCACCATGATTCCTAGGCGGTGGCCGAGCAAAATGACGGCGGCTAAGAGTGCCTGACGCCGGGTGTGTTGCGCGACGCCCTTCACAAACAGCCGGTCTACTTTGAGCACATCAATTGGCAGCGTGCCCAACACGGCCAAGCTAGAAAAGCCGGTTCCGAAATCGTCGAGAGCTACCCGCATTCCTAGGTCACGCAATGCCTGAAGGCGGTTGTTGACCAGTTCCATATCCTGAATGACGACAGCCTCGGTAATCTCCAGAATGAGGGAAGAGGCCGCCGCGCCAGTGGCTTCCAGTGCCCCCAGAACTTGCTCTAAGAAGTCGCAGCTCATCAACTGGGTAGAACTGACATTCACGCTGATGGACACGGGCTTGTTCCATGCTTGCGCCCAAGCTTTGCCTTGCCGGAGGGCGCAGTGCAGCACCAGCGCCCCCAATTCGTGGATCAGGCCGCTTTCCTCGGCCACGCGGATAAATTCCAGCGGGCTGACCCAGCCAAGTTCAGGATCGTGCCAGCGTGCCAAAGCTTCAAAGGCCACCGCTTGCCGCCCCAGCAGGCTCACGATGGGCTGATAATGCACGCTGAGACCTTGGGGAAGCAGCTCTTGGGCATGCAGGGCACGTTGGTGTGAAACCGGAGCAGGGAGCGCTTGGGGAAGGAAATTTTGGGCCTGTAGGGCAGCCCGTAGACGCCGTTCCAACCGGACTCGCCGCTCCTGAATGGCCGATAGATCGGGTGTAAATAGACACCAGTTGCCCGCCCCGATGCGTTTGGCCTCATGCAGCGCCAGATCGACTTGGCGGTACAGTTCGCTGGCCGCCGCGCCCTCGTCTGGGCTGATGCAGATGCCCACGCACACGCTGACATGAAATTCCATATCGGCCACGTCCAGAGTCTCTGCCAAGCGTTCGAGGAGCAGGGTGGCCATCTGGCCCGCTTCCTCCTCCCTCACGATAGGCAACAGCACTCCAAATTCGTCGCCAGCCAGCCGAATCACTGTGCCACGCCCTTCGCAAACTTCCGTCAGTCGCCGCGCCACCGCCTGAAGGAGCGAATCTCCGACATGATGCCCAAAAGTGTCGTTGACGGTCTTGAATTGGTCTATGTCTAGCAGCAGCACAGCGGTTTTGGCCTGCGGTTCTCTGGCCAACTGCTCCAGCGACCAGTTGAAGACCCGGCGGTTAGGCAGGCCGGTCAATTCGTCTTCGCGCGCCTGCCGCTCCAGTTGTTGGCGCATCCTATAGGCCTCGGTCACGTCGGCAAAAGAGACGACAGCGCCCCGAAAGACTCCATCTTCTGCCAGCGGAACGGCATTAATGGAGACCAAAATGGCCCGCCCATCTGGACGCACAAATTCTATGACCGCGTCGCGTACTGTTTCGCCCGTCGTGATCACATGAGCCGCCGGATACGCGCTGACCGGAAGGAGTTGACCCGCTGGGTCGCGCAGCCCCCACGCCGTATCGAAGGCTGAGGGGAACACCGCTGTGCCGCTGCCTCCCACGCCTCCAGAGTGGTCCCCTTGAACGTCCAGGCCAAGGCCGGTCAGCTGGTAGGCGGCAGGGTTGGCAGCCACCACGTTGCCTGCAGCGTCAAACAGCAGCACGCCCTCGTCGAGCGCCCGCAACGTGGTTTGGGCTTGGCGTTCGCTCCGCTCCAGCGTTCTGAGCAGGTGGGCGCGTTGCAGAGCGGGGGCCAGCTGAGGTTGCAGCCAGCGTAGATGCTCCAGCACGTCTTGGCCGGGTTCTGGATGTCCCGTAAAATTCAGCGCGATCAGGGCTGTCAGCTGATGTTCGTGGTTGAGGGGCACCAGGAGGACAGGGCCGACCTCACTTAACAGACTCCGGTGAGGCGTCCCGGGAACGCCGGGCAACACTGCGTCCGGTAACGTTGGGTCAGGCAATTCGTCATGCAGCCAGAAGGGGAGGCCGAGGGTGATGGCGCGCCCAACACTGGACTCTGGCGCGGCCTGAAACTGGCGCAGGTGGCTCAAGATGCGTGCGGGTATTTGCCCGGCGTGCAGCACCCGGAATGTTCCGGACAACGCTCCAGCCGAGTCTAGTGGGCCAGCCATGAGGGCGTGCGGCGTTCCGGCAATGTCGGCCACCGCTTGGAGGGCGTCGCGGTAGACGCTCAGCGCTTCGGTGGCTTGCCCCAGTTGTGCCAGCAATTGCCGTGCGCCGCCTTCCCACCGCAGCTGGCGCTCCTGCTCCGAGACGTCCCGGATGGCGCCTACCCAGCCGCACACCTGCCCCGATTCATCTTGCACAGGCACGCACTGCACCTCGGTGGCGCGGAACTGGCCGCTGTGGTGGTGCAAGCGCACCCTCATTTTGAACGAGTGACCGAGGGCGGTCTGGGCTTGTAACTCATCGCTGGCGGCCTGTTGATCGGCTGGATGAACCGCCGCCATATAGCCGAAGTCCCGGTGCTGCTCAAAGGGTTGGCCCGTAAAATATTCCCAAGTCCGTAGGGGCCGCGTCACCCTGAATTCGGCGTCCACTTCCCAGATCACTGCGTGCGTCGTTTCCAGCAGGGTGCGGTAAAGACCCTCGTTGCGCCGCGCTTCCTCGAACAGTTGGGCGCGCTCTATGGCGCTGGCGCACTGGGCGGCCACCACCGTCAGTTTGCTGCGGGTCAGCAGGTCTACAGCCCAAGGCTGCTTCATGCTCAGGGCCAAGCTCCCCAGCACCCGCCCGCTGCTCCGGAGCGGCAACACCACGATCTCCTGGGTCTGCGGGTCGATGGCCAGGGCCGGATAGCGGGCTTCACATTCGGCCCGGCTCATGACCATCAGGCGGCCCGTCCTGAAGGCTTCGGCCAGCGGCACGGCAGCGTCTGAGGCAATTCGCAAATAGGGCTGAACGACTGATGGATCAAAATTGACGGCGTAGCGCACTTTCAGCACGTCTTCTTCGGGGTCGTGGAGAGCCACCAACACCCCGTAGGTCTCTTCCTGTAGGTGCTGGAGGACAGTTTTCAACACTTGATCCAGATGGGTTGCGGCGTTCAGCGATTCGGTCAGGTTCAGCAGGCGCGAAGCATTGCGGCGGGCGTGCCGAAACGACGTGATGTCCTGAAAGAACACTTCTACTCCTTCTGGAGTCGGGAACGTTTTGACATGAAAATGCACGCCCAACGGTGGATATTCGGCATCGAAGGCCACCGACTGACCACTGTGGATGACTGTTGTATGACGCTCGATCAGCGCCCAAGCTTCTGGGAACTCGTCAGGCAGGCGGCGGCCCACCAACTGAGCGGGCGTTTTGCCGGTGGCTTTGGCAATGACCCGGTTCACATACGTAAATCGCCACTCGCGGTCTAGGGCGACGTACCCATCGGTCATCGCCTCCAAAATGTGACGATCACGCTGATTCAGAAGCTTTTTCCCGGAGTGGTCACGCTGGCCCATGCTGGCATGATCCCGCAACCTCAGCCGTGAGTTTCCTCGCGTTCCTGACTTCTCGTCTTTTCCTCATGTCGCGCCGAATTCATTCTCTGGGTGCGTCGGGTGTATTTGGGTCTGGCCCAGAACGACCCGCTGGAGCTCTTGTGCAATTGCCCAGTCAGGTTGTGGTGTGAACGATAGGCCAAATTTCGTCCTGACCCTCTCAGGGCGGTTTCACCCTACGGGTGCAGGCCCAAGTAGTGGTGGATTAGGGCCACCGCCATGCTGCCCTCGCCGACGCTCGACGCCACCCGCTTAACAGAGTCGTGGCGCACGTCGCCCGCCGCAAAGATGCCCGGCACACTGGTCTCGAGCAGCAGCGGAGCACGCTTCAGCGGCCAGTGGGGAGCGGCAACGGCGCTTCCTGTCAGCACATAACCGCGGCTCTCCCGAACCAAAGCCTCAGGCAGCCAATCGGTGCGGGCGTCCGCTCCGATAAACACGAAGAGGGCGTCCGTTTCGATCTGTTCTTCAGCAGCGTGGGCGTGGCGTACCGTCAGCCCCGTCAGCTGAGTTTCGCCGTGCAAGGCCACCACTTCGCAGCTCAGGCACACCCGCACATTGGCTTTGCCGCGCAACTGGTCTATCAAATACTGAGACATTCCCGCTTCCAAACTGGGGCCACGAATAAGCAGGCTCACGCGCTCGGCGTAGCCCGAAAAATGCATGGCCGCTTGCCCAGCAGAGTTGCCGCCGCCGATCAAATACACGTCTTTGCCCCGCGTGCCGGGCGCTTCGGTGCGGGCCGCGCCGTACCACACGCCGCGCCCGCTGAGTGCTTTGGCTCCTGCCAGCGGCAAGGGCCGCCATTCCACCCCAGTAGACACGATGACCGTGCGGGCTTGCAGGCGTTCGCCGCCTTCTCCTGCACTCCCGTCAAGAGTCACCGTATGGCAGCCTGTCCCCGGTGTGGGGCTGGGCGTCAGGGCCACCGCTTCACGGGTGGTCACCACTTCGGCCCCGAATCGCCGCGCTTGCCGCAGGGCGCGGGCGCTCAGGTCATCTCCAGACAGGCCAGTGGGAAAGCCCAAATAGTTTTCGATGCGCGACGAGGTGCCTGCTTGCCCACCGGGAGCGTGTTTTTCGATCAGCAGCGTACACAGGCCCTCTGACGCGCCGTACACCGCTGCCGCCAGCCCCGCCGGACCACCGCCCAGAATGACGATGTCGTATTCGGGCCGCTCGGGACGGACTTGCAGGCCCACCTGCACAGCCAAGTTGCGCAGGCTCGGGCGGGTCAGCACCTCGCCGCTCGGCAAGATGACCGTGGGCTGAGGCAGGTGGGCCACCTCCGGCGGAATCAGCGCGGCTAGGGCGGGTTCTTCCGGGTCAAGCCACCGAAACGCAATCTGATTGCGGGCCAAGAAATCACGCAGCTCAGCGCAACCGGATTCGGCGCGGCCGCCGATCAGCAGGGTCACGGCCTGCGGCGTTTCTACAGCCAGCCGTTGCAGGTCGCCCACCCGCCGCGTCATGTTCCTCAGTACCCGCGACGCCACCGCATCCGAACGCGCCATCAGCGCATAAAAATCGGGCGCTTCCAGCCGCATGACCCGCGAATTTTTCTCTGCCCGGATGCTGGCAACTGCTCCTGATCCCAGCAGCAGCGGCACTTCTCCAAACGCCTCGCCGGGCAGGTAGCGGGTGATCACATGTTCGGCCCCTGCCGTTTCCTTGCGGACCTCCAGTTCCCCTTTCAGCAGCACAAAAAATGCCCCGGTGTCGCCCTCCTGAATCAGCCAGTCTCCTGCATTCAGGTACACGTCTGCGGCGACCAACGCCAATTCTTCATGTCCGGCTGGGTCGAGGTCGGCAAAAAAGGTGAGCTGGCGCAGGTCGTGTGAGGTGATCAACTGGAATCCTTATTTGGGCAGGCGGCGGAAAAGGTGGGCTGGTCTCCAGTGTGCATTCTGTCAGCTTTCAGCTCCTTGCTGCCGTGTGCCTGCACGCACTGGAGAGCTACACCCGGACTCTTCAGGTCAGCCGAAGGGCGGCCA
The DNA here is from genome assembly GCF_004801315.1 of Deinococcus sp. Arct2-2. Taxonomy (GTDB): domain Bacteria; phylum Deinococcota; class Deinococci; order Deinococcales; family Deinococcaceae; genus Deinococcus. Next base: position 106,794 of record NZ_SSNW01000002.1, on the reverse strand, counting down.
AAGGCCAGCTTTATGAGAAATTCATGTGTAGCCTGATCTGTTGCGCCACACTCAGAGCATGATCTCTGTCCTCTCGCTGCTGATGGGAAGTTCCAGTGCGCTGAGCGTGCTGACGCTGGTGCTGCTGTTTACGGGCAACCTTTGGGCGATGGCTGCCGCCGCCGCCGCCGCAATGGTGCTGGCCGCCTTGGCTATTCCGGCCCTCGTGCAGCAAGAAGATCTGGAGCAGGGACAGATGGGCCAGTTCGGTGCAGCCGAGCTTTAAGGTTCAGAGGGTGGCCCTCAATCCGGCTTAGGCGGACCACAACTTCCTCGCTCAATCAGTTTGCCCGGAAACGTGATGCTTTCGCCCGTCGAGCCGCCTTCTAGGGCGGCGATAATTTTAAGCGCTGTCGCTTCGGCCATCGCTTCTACCGGCTGCTCTATGACCGTAATGGGCGGCTCTACCAGCGCTGTCCACGGGTAATTGTCGAAGGTGAGCAAACTGACGTCGCCCGGAATATGCAGTTCACGTTCACGCAGTGCCCGGTAAGCGCCCACAGCTTGCGTGCCTGCCAGCGCGATCAGGGCCGTGGGCGGCGCAGGCAGACTCATCAGGTCGTGCGTCAGGCGGTAAGCGGTGTCCTCGGTGAGCAGTGTGACGCGCTGGTATTCGGGCGGCACGGTGAGGCCATGCGCGTTCATGGCTTCCGGAAAAGCGCGGCTGCGTTCTTCAGGGTGGATGCTCGGGTGGTAGGTACCCAGTGCAGCGACTCGGCGGTGGCCTAGCCTGTGCACATAAGCGACGGCGCTGTACATGGCAGCGGCGTTGTTCAGCATCACGTGGGTATAGGGACTGTTGGGCGACGTGTAATCGAATTCTACGACCACCACGCCCCGCGCCACCATGCGGGCCAGATATTCACGGCTTTCGGGGCCGTAGCCCGCCCGAATCATGATGGCCGCCACCCGTTGCCCGTACAAGCGGCGCAGTTCTTCCACTTCACGGGCGGCGCTGTACTCATTTTCGGTAATGATCAGCGTGTATCCGGCCCGGTTGAGGGTACGGGCGGCGGTGCGGGCAAACTGGGCAAAAAAGGGTTCGACGATGCTGCCCAGCACCAAACCCACCGTTTGGCTTTGGCCTCCGCGCAGGCCGCCCGCGCGTTGGTCGGGTTCGTAGTGCAGCGCTTCTATCGCGGCCTGCACGCGGGCAAGGGTTTCGGGCGTAAGTTTATCGGCTTCACGCAGGGCACGTTTTGCAGTGGTGGGGGAGACGCCCGCGAGTCGCGCGACGTCTTGAATGGTGGACACGCGGGCCATTCTATGCGTCATAGCGGTAAAACACGAGTCGTCCGGAATGGCGCTGATGTGCGGGCCTCATCCGAGTGGAACGAGCGGCAACACGGAGAGGACGGCGGCCATCCACGAACATCTGGTGTCGTTGCGGATGCCCAGGCCTCAAAGCAAGTCCGTATCACGCGGCTCTCCTCCTGCCCAGTTCGGCAAGCCTGAGGGTATGCCCCAGATAGGGCGGTTGGCGATCAACATACGCGGCATACACAGACTCCTAGAACGCTCTGAACGACTCCACGATACGCCAATGGTCACGAGATCATTGAACCAAGTGTAGAGAATACGCTTAGGGCTGGACATTCGGTGAAAGATGTGGTTCACTAATGGTCACGAGACCATCAATCAAAGTTCTGGGTGAAAGCGGTCACCCGGTCTGCCCGGTACGCCTGTGTACCGCGTTCCTTGCCGCCTCATCCTCTTCCTGCCGTCGTATTGGCGGCACGCGCCCCGGAGGCTCACCCATGCAATCGATTTCAAAGCGGTTCTCGTTCAAGCGTTCTCTGACCTTGGCCCTTTCGCTCGGCACTGCCGCCGCTCTGTCGGCTGCGTCGGCGGCCAGCACCATCACGATTGCCACCGTCAACAACCCCGACATGGTCACGATGCAGGGCCTGACTGGAGAGTTCAACAAAAAGTACCCTGACATCACCGTGAAATGGGTGGTGCTGCCTGAAAACGAACTGCGCCAGAAGATTACGCTGGACGTAGCAAGCGGCGCGGGCAGCTTTGACGTGGCCACCGTCGGCGCATACGAAGTGCCGATCTGGGCCAAGAACGGCTGGCTCGATCCCCTGACGCCCCTGTTTGCCAAGAATGCAGCCCTCGCCAAGAGCTACAACGTGAACGACATTTTGCCCAGCGTGCGCGGCGCTCTGACCGTGAAGGGCAACCTCTACGCCGTGCCGTTTTACGCTGAAAGCTCCATGACGTACTACAACAAAGACCTGTTCAAGAAGGCCGGCCTGACCATGCCTGTTCAGCCCACTTGGAGCCAAGTGCAGGGCTTTGCCGCCAAAATTCATAATCCCGCTGCGGGCGTGTACGGCATCTGCCTGCGCGGCCTGCCCGGCTGGGGGGAGAACGCCGCGTTCTTCAGCACGCTGGCCAACACCTTCGGCGCACGCTGGTTCGACAACAACTGGCAAGCCCAGCTGAACAGCCCCGCTTGGAAGAGCGCCCTGACGTTCTACGTCAACCTGATGAAGAAGTCTGGCCCTCCCGGAGCCACCTCCAACGGCTTTACCGAAAACCTGACCCTGATGAGCCAGGGCAAGTGCGGAATGTGGGTAGACGCGACGGTGGCTGCTGGATTCCTCAGCGATCCCAGCAGCAGCAAAATCGTCAAGAGCGTCGGGTTTGCCAATGCGCCCGTCGGCCCCGGCACCCCGCGCGGCAACCACTGGTACTGGAGCTGGAATCTCGCCATTCCCAAGAGCAGCAAACAAGAAGACGCGGCTTTCAAGTTCATCACGTGGGCAACCAGTCAGGAGTACATCGCGCTGGTCGCCAAGACCAAAGGCACGTGGGCCAGCGTCCCTCCCGGCACCCGCGCCAGCACCTACAGCAACGCCAGCTACAAGAAGGCCGCCGGAGCCTTCAGCGGTCTGGTCATCAACGCTCTGAACACCGCAGACGTGAACAAGGCCACCAAAGACCCCGTGCCCTACACCGGGATTCAGTTCGTCGCCATTCCTGAGTTCCAGGCCCTTGGCACAGTCGTCGGGCAGTACATTGCGGGCGCACTCAGCGGCCAGACCACCATCGATCAGGCCATCAAACTGGCGCAGGACGCGGCCAACAAGACGGCCAAAGACGGCGGCTACCAGAAGTAAATTCTGCTGACAGCGGGCCTGTTCTAGCAATTGAAACTTGATGGCCTGCATGGGGCGGCAGTGTTCCGCCCCATGCAACCGTTTCCCCGGAAAATGAACTCCCTTCTGTTCAGCTCAAGCCCCGCTCCGGTTCCGAACTGACCAGCCCTCACTGGCTGTTTTTGCTTAGAAGGTGGATCCCATGACTGTCGCTCAGAACCTCGCTGCCACCAGCCCGCCTGCTCCGCGCCAACGCTTCCGCTTTACGCCTGCGGCACTCATCTGGCCCGCCATGCTGTACCTGATCCTCACCACTCAGGTGCCGTTTTTCATGACGCTGTACTACTCGCTGTTCCGCTATAACCTCGTCGACCCCACCAACCGCCCGTTCGTGGGGCTGGGTAACTACATTTCGCTGCTCACCGATGCCAGCAACCTGCGAATCGTCCTCAATACGCTGGTGTTGGCGGGCGGCACACTCACGGTCACGCTCATTTTGGGCGGCTCGCTCGCCATGCTGCTCAACCGCAATTTTCCGGGCCGTACCCTGCTGCGTACCCTGATGATCAGTTCGTTCTTGGTCATGCCCATCGTGACCGCTGTGGTGTGGAAGAACATGCTGCTGAACCCTGTGTTCGGGTTCTTCTCGTGGGTGGTCAGTTCGCTGGGCGGCGTGCCCGTCGACTGGTTGGCCCAATTTCCGATGGCCAGCGTCATTGCCATGATCGCGTGGGAATGGACGCCGTTTGCCATGTTGATCCTGCTGACCGGACTGCAAAGCCTGCCCGAAGACCAGTTGGAAGCCGTGCGCCTTGACGGAGCCAGCCCTTGGCAAGAGTTCCGCTACGTGGTGCTGCCCCACTGGACGCAGGCCATTCAAGTCGTCGTGTTGATGGAAACCATCGCGCTGCTTCAGGTCTACGGGGAAATCTACGGCAGTACGTCGGGCGGGCCGGGTGTGGCGACCACCAACTTGCCCTACTTCATCTACCAGAAGGCTTTTGCCGAGTACAACATCGGCCTCGCCAGTGCCGCCGGCGTGCTGACCGTGATTCTCACCAACATTCTGGCGGTGTACCTGCTGCGAATGATCAACCGCACGCTGGCCCACAACAAGGGGGACTGACCATGACTGCCGTACCCACCACCCCTTCCCCAGTCGCGCCGCCCCCAGCCAAACGGAGCAGCGCTGCCGCCCGCACACGCGTTCAGAACATCGTGCTGACCACCATCACCTACATCATCGCCATTTCCTTCCTCTTCCCGCTGGTCTGGATGATGATGGCCGCCTTCAAAACAGAAGCTCAGGCTTTCGCGGTGCCGCCTGTCTTCTCCTTTACGCCTATTACCGACAATTTCCAGCGGGCTTTGCCCAGCTATTTTCCGGCGCTGGTCAATAGTCTCATCGCCGCTATCGGCAGCACACTTCTGGCCTTCGTGCTGGGTCTGCCCGCTGCCTTTGCTCTGGCGGTGTATCCCACCAAACGCGCCCAAAACACCCTGACTTGGATGCTGTCTACCAAGATGATGCCCGCAGTGGGCGTGATCGTGCCGCTGTTCCTGCTGTACAAAAGCCTCGGCCTGCTCGATACCCGCTTGGGCCTGATCCTGATGTACACCACCATGAACTTGCCGCTGGTGGTGTGGATGATGCACTCGTACCTCACCGAGATTCCGTATGCGATCTATGAGGCCGCTAAAATTGACGGCGCGAGCGTCAGCCAAGAATTCTTCAGAATCGCGCTGCCGCTGAGTATGCCCGGTGTGTCGGCGACCGCGCTGCTGTGCTTGATCTTCGCGTGGAACGAAGTCTTCTTTGCCCTGAACCTCACCACATCGGACGCCGCGCCGCTCAGCGTGTATATCGGTTCGTTTAAAACCAGCATGGGCCTGTTCTGGGCGCAACTCAGCGCCGCCGCGACCCTCACCGTGTTGCCTGTGCTGATCTTCGGTTGGGTCGCCCAGCGTCAACTCGTGCGCGGCCTCAGTCTCGGAGCCGTGAAGTAAAGGTTTTCAGCGTGGGACGGGCAACGGGGGCTGCCCCAGCCCACGCCAAACCTCAATCCTGAGACAAAGTAACTGGAGACTGTTCCAAGAGACAGTGGGCGCACCTTTCAGGCTCTGAACCGCCGTCAAGCGCTTCAGGGCCGCGTTGTTTGGGGCGTAAATCCACACAAATGACAGCGTTTCAAAAGTTCTTCTTGAGAGCCCCCTAGGTTCTGCGCTCGCCCTGCTCGTCTCTCACGACTCAACACCAACCACTGACAGAACAGAATCACAAGAACACCTTCAGCATTGTGGGAGTCCCGATATGGTCAAACTCAACCGATCAGCCCTAGACGCACTGAGTTCCAGCGTTCTGGTTCCCAACTACGATCCTTCAACCCTTCAGTCCGGCATCGTTCACTTTGGCGTAGGTGGGTTTCATCGCTCGCACGAAGCCATGTACCTAGACCGCCTGCTGAACGCGCGAGGCAGTACCGAGTGGGCCATTTGCGGGGTAGGCGTGCTGCCTCACGATGCCCGGATGCAGGCTGTTTTTGCCGCCCAAGACAACCTTTACACCCTCATCACCGTATCGCCAGATGGTCAGTCGGAGGCCCGCATCATCGGGGCGATCAACCGCTTTCTGTTTGCGCCCGATGATCCTGAAGCAGTGCTGGAAAAACTGGCTGATCCGGCCACCAAAATCGTCTCTCTGACGGTCACCGAAGGCGGCTACAGCGTTAACAACGTTACAGGCGAGTTTGAAGTGTCCAGTCCGGCTATTCAGAATGATCTGAGAGCGGGGGCGACGCCCCAAACAGTATTCGGGTTCATCACCGAAGGGCTGCGCCGCCGCCGTGAACGCGGTATCGCGCCCTTTACCGTGATGTCCTGCGACAACATGCAGGGCAACGGCCATGTGGCCCAGCATGCCTTTACTGCCTTCGCCCGCCTGAAGGACGCCGAACTGGGCGAGTGGGTGGCGCGACAGGTCGCCTTCCCCAACTCGATGGTAGACCGCATTACGCCTGTGACCAGCGAGCAGACCAAGCAAGAATTGGCCGCCGACTACGGCGTTGAAGATGAGTGGCCGGTATTGGCCGAAACCTTTACCCAATGGGTGCTGGAAGATAACTTTACGATGGGACGGCCTGCGCTGGAAAGTGTGGGCGTACACGTTGTAGACGATGTGGAACCTTACGAACTGATGAAGCTGCGGCTCCTAAATGCCTCGCATCAGGCGATGAGTCATCTGGGGCTGCTCGCAGGCTACACCTATGCCCACGAAGTTCTTCAGCACCCGCTGTTCGTGGATTTTTTGCTGGGTTACATGGCGCAGGAAGCCACGCCCACTTTGCAGGCCGTGCCGGGAATCGACCTAGCCGCCTACCACCACCAACTGATCGAGCGCTTTGGCAGCCCCGCCATTCAGGACACGCTGGCCCGCTTGGTGGCCGAAGGCTCAGAGCGTATCCCCAAGTTCCTCTTGCCCGTCATCCGCGAGCAACTGGACACGGGCGGCGAAATAGAGCGTTCGGCCCTCGTCGTGGCGGCTTGGAGCGTGTACATAGAAGCGGCCCGCGCCGGACGCTTTCCCCTCGTAGATCCCCGCGCCGAACGACTGACGGCAGCGGCCCTGCGCGAGAGCCAGCAGCCGGGAGCGTTCTTAGAGCTTGAAGATATTTTTGGCGATTTGGCCCACAGCGAGCGCTTCCGGGCAGCGTATCTGGCAGGCCGTGAGTGTGTGCAGCGTCTGGGCGCACTCGGCGCACTAGAAGAACTGGCCACCAAAACTGGGAGCAAAACCAGTGTGGGCGCGGGTTCAGCCTGAAGCCTGTGAATCAAACCCGTGTGAGCCTTCTCAATCCCTTCAGCTCACTTCTTCCTCTTTCATTTCCCCTTAAGGACAACCCATGACTCAGGCTCCCACTTCTTCCAACATCCTTGATCTGTTCAAACTAGACGGCAAAACGGCCCTTGTCACGGGCGCGGCGCAGGGCATCGGCTTTGAAATTGCCAAAGCGCTGGGCGAAGCGGGTGCGACCATTATCATTGCCGACATGAATCCGGCGGTGGGTGAAGAAGCCGCGTCCAGCATCGGCGGCACCTTTGAAGTGCTGAATGTCACCGATTCGGCGGCAGTGAAAACTCTGGCTGAGCGGTTGGGGCGCGTGGATGTGTTGGTCAACAACGCCGGAATTGTTCGCAACGGCCCCGCCGAAGAGGCCTCCGACGATGACTGGAATGCGGTCATGCGCGTGAATCTGGACGGCGTGTTCTGGTGCTGCCGCGAGTTCGGCAAAAAGATGCTGGATGCCGGATCGGGCAGCATCGTCAGCACCGCCTCCATGTCCGGCATGATCTCCAACCACCCTCAGGCACAAGTGTCTTATAACGCCAGTAAAGCGGCAGTGATTCACCTGACCCGCAGCTTGGCGGGCGAGTGGGCGGGGCGCGGCGTGCGCGTGAACGCGGTGGCCCCCGGTTACACGGCCACTCCGCTGACCAAAAAAGGGCTGGCGATTACCGAGTGGAGCGACGTGTGGTTGCGCGAAACCCCGATGGGCCGCGTAGCCGAACCGCGTGAAATTGCGCCCGCCGTGCTGTATCTGGCCTCCGACGCCTCCAGCTTTGTGACCGGACATACATTGGTAGTAGATGGCGGTTACACGGTCTGGTGAGAGCCTAAATAGGGCGGCTGTAGGAGTGTCTTGTCAGCAGTGCCTCAGTAATAGATTCCAATTTTTCAAAGTAGCTAAATCGTCAGTCATGCGTCTAAGTCCGTAGAGGTCTATGGCCTGTGCCGCTGCTGATGCGATCCGACCTAGCAGCCCGACCAGTTCATGATCTAAGAGAACGACATCTTTTCCAAGCGGGCGGGTGAGTCGGTGTAGGCAGGTTGGCGATTTCTAATCCAATCACAGTCCACTCCAACCAAACAGAGAATCAATCTTCCCAAATATCTAATTCCCGCACGTTCAGTTCCACTTTAGCATTGTAAAACTCCCCATGACTTGACCGAAGGAGCACCTTCTATGACCGTACTCGATTCCCAAACCGCAGTCCTCACTGGACACCGTTCTCTGGGTTGGGAAACCCGCCCGGTAGCCGCGCCGGGGCCGCATGAAGTGCGCGTAAAAGTGCGGCGCATCGGCGTGTGCGGCAGCGACGTGCATTACTACACGCATGGCCGCATCGGAAACTTTGTGGTAGAAGGCCCGCTGGTGCTGGGGCACGAAGTCAGCGGCGTGGTGGAAGCAGTGGGCGAAGGCGTGAGCCGCGTGAAAGTGGGCGACCGCGTGGCGCTAGAACCCGGCGTGCCGTGCCGCCGCTGCGCCTACTGCAAATCCGGCGCTTACAACCTGTGCCCAGACATGACGTTTATGGCGACGCCGCCCATAGACGGTGCCTTATCGCAGTACATCCTGTGGCCCGACGACTTCGTGTTTCCCGTACCTGACAGCGTGTCTGACGATGCGGCGGCGCTGCTGGAACCGTTGGCGGTAGGCGTGTGGGCGGCCCGCAAAGGCGCAGTCAAAACTGGAGACAGTGTAGCGGTGTTCGGCGCTGGCCCCATCGGCTGCACCACCATTCAGGCGGCCAAAGCAGCGGGCGCGACCACCTTAATCGCCGTCGACCTCGAAGATTTCCGGCTGGACTTGGCGCGGCAAGTGGGGGCCACCCACACCTTCAATGCCCGTACTGGCGATCCGCTAGAGTTTATTCGTAGCGTCACGGCGGCGCGGGATGGCCTGCCCCTGTCTCACGCGGGCGTGGATGTCAGCTTTGAAACGGCGGGCAGTTTGCCCACCACGCGCCTGAGCTTGGCGGCCCCAAAGCCGGGTGGCGTCACCGTGCTGGTGGGCCTGCCGCCAGACCCCGAAGTCAGCCTCGATATCGTGAGTGCGGCCAGCCGGGAAGTCAGCATTCGGGGCGTGTTCCGCTACGCCAACTGCTATCCCGCTGCTATAGAACTCGTTGCCAGCGGCGCGGTGAACCTAGACTTGTTGGTCACCCACCGCTACGACTTTGCCCACACGCCCGAAGCCTTCGTGTTTGCCGACGCCGAGAAGAAGACCAGCATGAAGGTCATGATTGAGGTGAATTCCGATTGAACGCCGTGTTTTTTGGGCGTTCAAGTCAAGTGGAGCACGTAGGAATGGAAGCGGGCTGCGTGCAATGGACGGACATCCCGTGCTGTTTGGGATGTCCGGTAATGGAACGGAGTCCGTCTGATGTCTTCTGAGCTTTTATTGGGCATAGATGTCGGCACCTATTCCAGCAAGGGTGTATTGGTTACTCCTGCCGGGGAAATCCTGCGCCAGCACGTCATCCCACACACGGTTTCCTTCCCTGCGCCCGGCTACGCCGAGCAAGACGCCGACGCCGTGTGGTGGGCCGATGTACAAGCCATTCTTGCCGCGCTGCTGTCTGGGCCGTATTCGGGCGAGGATGTAGCGGGTGTGGCCCTCAGCGCCATCGGCCCCACACTGCTGCCGCTGAATTCGGCGGGCCGTCCGTTGCGCCCCGGCATCTTGTACGGCGTCGATTCCCGCGCCCAAGCGCAAATAGAAGCGCTGGAAGCCGAAATCGGCGCAGACGCGATCTTTGCCCACAGCGGCATGAGCCTCACCAGTCAAGCCATCGGCCCCAAAATTCGCTGGTTGCGTGAGCAGGAGCCTGAGCTTTGGGCGAAAACGGCCACCCTCACCACCGCCAGTGCCTACCTTACCTACCGCCTCACCGGGCGGCACGTCATGGATCACCACACGGCCAGCCATTCCATGCCGCTGTACGATCCGGCCTCGCGTCAGTGGACGCCCCAATTCGCCGTGCCTGTGCTGGGGGACTCCGACCTGTCGCGCCTGCCCGAACTCGGCTGGAGCGATGAACGGGCCGGAACGGTGACTGCCGAAGCCGCCCGCTTGACTGGACTGCGCGAAGGCACGCCTGTGGCGGTGGGTGCGGTGGACGCCCTCAGCGAAGCCCTCAGCGTGGGTGTGGTCAATCCCGGCGACCTGATGATCATGTACGGTTCCACCACCTTCTTTATTTTGGTGCAGGACATGCCCACGCCCGATTCCCGCGTGTGGACGGTGGGCGGCGCGTTCGAGGGCCAGCACAATCTGGCGGCGGGCATGGGCACCAGCGGCAGCCTGACCCGCTGGTTTGCCGATGAATTCGCCCGTGACCAACCTACCAACGAGGCGTATGACACGCTGTTTGCTGGGGCCGAGGCCATCGCGCCCGGTTCGGATGGCCTGCTGGTCTTGCCCTATTTCAGCGGCGAGCGCACGCCGATCAATGACCCCCACGTACGCGGCGTCTTTGCCGGAATGAGCCTGACCCATACCCGTGACCACCTGTTCCGCGCCGTGCTGGAAGGCGTGGGTTACGGCATTCGCCACAACATAGAAGCCTTCCGGGATTTGGGCGCGGATGTGCGGCGCGTGGTGGCGGTGGGCGGCGGCGCAAAAACCCGCACATGGCTGCAAATCGTCTCCGACATCAGCGGCGAGGCCCAGCACTTGCCAGAGGTGACAGTGGGGGCCAGCTACGGAGATGCTTTTCTGGCTGGAATTGCGGCGGGTGTGCTGACGCGGGCCGACTTGGATTCATGGGTGCGCCCCGCCGACATCATTTTGCCGAATGCCGCACTAAAACCCGAATATGACCGCTTGTATGGCCTGTACCGTGACTTGTATACGGGTACGAAGGACGTGCTGCACGCCCTCAGGAGCCATAGCTAAGAATCAATCTGGCAGTGAAGGTGTAGCCCCCGCCACAGCCGCCGAATGTTTGCCCGTTTTGTCGGCGTACATGCGGCGGTCACTGCGGTGCAGCAGGCCCAAGCTGTCGGCGGCGTCAGCGGGATAGGAGGCGACTCCGGCGCTGGCATCCACGCTGCCAAAGCCTGCGGCGCGGGTCATCATCACGGCGGCCCGCACCCGGTCGAGCATTCCTGCCGCCTCCGCGCTGCCTACGCCGGGCAAAAGGACCACGTATTCGTCTCCACCCAAGCGGTGAATGCGGTCTTCTTGCCGGAAGCACAGCCGCAGCGCCCGCGCAAATTCCTGAAGCAGGGCGTCGCCGCGTGCATGGCCTTTGGCGTCGTTCAGCACTTTCAGGCCGTCCAGATCAATCGACAACACGCCCACCTGTTCACCAGTGCGGGCAGCCCGCAGGAGCGTGGCTTCCAAATCGGCCTCCAATGCGCGGCGGTTGCCCAAGCCCGTCAGGGTATCCACGCTGGCGGCGGCTTCCAGCGCCTGCAAATGCCGCTTCCGCTCTATGCCAGCCGCCAAAGTTCGGGCCGCTACCGTCAGGACATCTCGTTCGAAGGGGAGCCACGTGCCGGCCCGGTTTGCTGGGGCACTTTCACCCGGAGTGGCCCGCACATCGGCGCTCGGTCCGGTGTGTTGATAGGCCGCCAGCACCACCGCCCGCTCCGGCACGTCCAGCGCCACAGGCAGGAGCGCCACGCCCTGCACATCGGCGGCGCTCAGGGCGCCGGGCAGGCTGGCCCGGTCTAAGAACTGGCTCTCACCTTCCAGGACGCCGCCCCCAAAAGTGCTGAGAGGAAGCCCCGCATCTCGCTGCTGCCGCACACTCACGGGCAATTCTCCTTGCCACGCCAGCGCCCGGAACACGTCGCCCTCACGCCGCCACAGCACCAGCCCGCCGCTGCCCAGTGCGCGGCTGACCGCCAAGAGCGCCGACTGTGCCACCAGTTCCACGGCTTCTTGGGCGTCCAGCAAGTGCGAAAGCTCCAGCAGCGCCTCGGCCTGTTCGCGTGCCCGCACGGCTTCTTGCCGCGCCTGCACCAAGTCTGTGACGTCGTAGGCCACGCCCACGCTGCCCGTCAGGGTTCCGTCGGCGTCCTTGAGCGGGCCGTAGCGGGCATCGAATATCCGGGTTCCGATGGTCACGCTGGACTGAAAGGCTTCGCCGTTCTGGGCGCGGGCTACGTTGTGAATGACGTCTGGCACCCGCGCAAACACGTCTTCTACACGCTGCCCTACTACTGCGCCCGGCGTGCTGCCAATGGCCCGCAGTCCCCGCCCTTCAGAGAGGGTCACGGTGCCGTGTGCGTCAGTGGTCCACAGCACCAGTGGCGCGGCGTCCAGCGCCAACTGCAGCTGCTCCTGAGTGCCCCGCAGGGCGGCGCGGCGGGCGCTTTGCTCGGTGCCTTGCCGCACGGCGCGGGTCACGGCTTCTACCAATTGACGGTCATGCGCACTCCACGGCTGATCTTGCCCCAGCCTCAACATCGTTAGGACGTAGGTGGCGGTTCCGTGCGTGCTCAACACCGTTGCCATCACTGCGTTCGGCTTTGGCTCAGTATGAGGTGACCCGGTGTGAAGCGGCCCAGTGGGAAGCGACTCTGCGTGGAGTGTACTGGCCGGTACATCGTTGCTGAACAGGGGCGCAGCTCCGGCCTGAGCTTTTGCCTGCGCCACCACTCCTGCTACGCCCAGCGGCAACTCCTGTTTCTGCGCGACCTCATGCATAAGCCGTTCTCCAGCTGCGCTGTGCCACACGGTATGAATCTGGGTTTGTCCCTGCTCGAGCGTCACCAAACCGCTCCAGTCCACCTCCAAGTTTGCGCTGGCAAGTTCGGCGGCATGCCGCAGCAGTTCGCCGGGCGCAAGGTCAAGATCGGTCAGGCCGCCGATGCCCAACAGCAATTGAGACAACAGGTGCGCGTCCTTCAGCTGCCGCATGACCCGCGCCCGTGCATCGCCCTCGCGCACCGCTTCCAACGTTTTCAGCCGCAGTTCTAACTCATCTACCACCAACGCAGCCAGATCGGTGAGGGTGTCGCGCTCCCGCTGGGTCAGCGGAGGGCGCAATTGGTCGTCGATGATGCATATCGTACCCAGCACCACGCCACTCGGCGCAACCAGCGGCGCACCCGCATAAAACCGGATGTGGGGCGGCCCAGTCACCAGCGGATTGCTGCGGAAGCGGGGGTCTTGCGTGGCGTCCGGAACAATCATAACTTCCGGCGAATGCAGTGCATGGGCGCAAAAACTCTGTGAACGTGGGGTCTCGCGCAGGTTCAGGCCAAAACAAGCCTTAAAAAATTGCCGGTCTGAATCCAACAGCGAAATCAGGGCCATCGGCGCGTCGAAGAGGCGGGCCGCCAGCGTGGTCAGGCGGTCAAAAGCCTCTTCCGGCAGCGTATCCATGACGGCATACCGCGTCAGGGCTGCCCTACGCTGCTGTTCAGATTCCTGCGTGGGCGTCGTCACGTCAGCCTCACCGTATCAGGCACAACCTGACTTGGCGCGGGATTCTATCACAGAGGAGCCAGTTGACCAGTCGAATGTGTGGTTTGGGGCGAAGGGGCGTCAACGGTTGCTGTGTCTAAGGGTCAAGGCTCTAAGAGTCTACGAAAAGATTGCACTCTACCCTGCCAACCCCACACCTTGCGCCTGAACGCCCTACCCTCTCCAAACCAGAGCAAGCGTCAGGGCAACTCTGGCGGCCCGCGCTGTGCAGCCCTTCCAAATCGGCCACTCCATGCGCTTGAATAGGGCATCTTGATGGTCTGATCTGCCGCGCCCGACTTGCCACGCTTCGGCGGAAGCAAAAAACTTGCTGGCCCCCGCCGTTCCCACTCTTGTCTGTTCCCGCCTGTCTGTTCAAGGAGTCTGCATGTCCGAACCTGTTTCCGCCCCACCTTCTGCCCACCCCGCCCACGCTTTGTCTGACCGTGACGTCGTTATCGTCGCCGCCGTGCGCTCGCCCATCGGGGCTATTCGCGGCAGTTTGTCCGGCGTGCGGCCCGACGATTTGGCCGCCAGCGTGATCCGGGCCGCCGTGCAGCAAGCCGGAATAGACCCCGCCCTGATCGAAGAAGTGATTTTGGGCTGTGCCAACCAAGCGGGCGAAGACAACCGAAACGTGGCGAGAATGGCGGCGCTGCTGGCGGGTCTGCCCGAATCGGTGGCGGGCCTGACCGTGAATAGGCTGTGTGCGTCGGGCCTCAGCGCCATCAACACGGCGGCCCGCGCCATTCGCAATGGTGACGGTGATGTATACGTGGCAGGCGGCGTAGAAAGCATGACCCGCGCCCCCCTCGTGATGCCCAAAGGCGGGCAGGCGTTTGCCAGCGGCAACGTGACCGTGTTCGATTCCACCCTCGGCTGGCGCTTTCCGAACCCGGCGATGGAAGCCCTGTTTCCGCTGGAGGCGATGGGCGAAACCGCCGAAAACATCGTAGAACGCAGCCGTGCTGGAGACTACAGCTTCGCTGAAATTACGCGGGAGGAGCAGGACGCCTTCGCACTGGAATCTCAGCGGCGCACGGTGGCTGCGCTGAATTCGGGTGCGTTTAGGAGCCAGATCGTGCCGATAGAAGTGAAAGGTAAGAAGGGCGTGACGGTGTTTGACACCGACGAACATCCCCGCTACACGCGTACGGGCGAGCAGTTTGAATTGGCTACCGACGCCGCGACATTGGCTGGACTGAAACCCGCCTTCCGCAAGGGCGGCACGGTCACAGCGGGCAACGCTAGCGGCCTCAACGACGGTGCGGCGGCGCTGGTGCTGATGAGCGCGGGCAAGGCGCGGGAACTGGGCATTGTGCCGCTGGCCCGTTGGGTGGGCGCGGCTTCGGCTGGCGTCGATCCGCGTGTGATGGGCCTCGGCCCGATTCCGGCCACCCGCAAACTGCTGGAACGCACAGGCGTAAACCTGAACGACATCGACCTGATCGAACTGAACGAAGCCTTTGCCGCCCAAGCGTTGGCCTGTATCCGGGAACTGGGGCTGGACGAGGAGAAAGTGAACGTGAACGGCGGCGGCATCGCGCTGGGGCACCCGTTGGGCATGAGCGGGGCGCGGTTAGTGGTGGCCCTCATGCACGAACTGGCGGCGCGGGGCGGGCGCTACGGCCTAGCGACCCTTTGCGTCGGCGTCGGCCAAGGCGAAGCGGCCCTGATCGAGAGGGTGGAGGCATGAAAACTGTCCCGATCATCTCCGTGCAGGAAGCGGCGGCCCTGGTCAAGCCCGGAGACCGTCTGCTGGTGGGCGGCTTCGGCATGACCGGAAACCCGGTGCATCTGGTTCATGCGCTGGCCGAGACAGACACGGGCGACCTGACCTACATCGCCAACAACGTGTCTGAGCCGGGCCTCAGCGGGGGCCTGCTGCTCCGCAACGGGCAACTGAGAAAGGCCATCGGCTCGTATTTCACTTCTAACCCGGAAGCGGTAAAAGCACACATGGCGGGCACGCTGCAAGTGGAACTGATGCCGCAGGGCACGCTGGCCGAGGCGATCCGGGCGGGTGGGGCCGGACTGGGCGGCTTTTACACGCCTACCGCCGCCGGAACCCTGATCGCCGAGGGTGCCGAAACCAAGGTGATCGGTGGACGCGACATGGTGTTCGTGCCTGCTCTGCGCGGCAACGTGGCCTTTATTCGGGCGTGGCGGGCCGACACGGCGGGCAACTTGCAATACCGCCTGACCGAACAGAATTTCAATTCCAGCATGGCGACTGCCGCCGATCTGGTGATTGCTGAAGTGGAAGAAATCGTGGAAGTGGGCCAGATTGCGCCGGAGCAGGTGCATACGCCCGGTCTGTACGTAGATTATCTGGTGCAAGCCCACCTCACGTTGGCCGATTTGGGCAGCAGTGCCGACGTGAAGGGTGGGGCCAAACGGATAGACGAAGGCCGCATGAACATGGCTCGCCGTGCCCTACAGGAACTCCGGCCCGGCGCGGTGGTCAACCTCGGTATCGGCATTCCTACGCTGGTGGCCGACCTGATTACGCCCGAACACGGCGTGAATCTGCACACCGAAAACGGCATGTTGGGCGTGGGGCCAGCGCCCGATGGCGGCGGCGCGATGGACTATCCGGTGAATGCAGGCAAAATTCCGGTCACGGCCTTGCCGGGGGCCAGTTACTTCGATTCGGCGGCCAGCTTCGGCATGATTCGCGGCGGCCATGTGGATATTGCCGTGATGGGCGGCCTGCAAGTGGACGAAGCAGGCAACTTGGCGAACTGGGCCGTACCGGGCAAACCGCTGCTGGGCGTAGGCGGCGCGATGGATTTGGCGGGCGGAGCAGGCCGCCTGATCATCCTGATGACCCACAGTGACCCCGACGGCACGCCCAAAATCGTGCCCCGTTGCACTCTGCCCCTCACCACATCCGGCGCAGTGGACATGATTATCACGGATAAGGCGGTCTTTAGTTTCGTAGACGGCCAATTGACGTTAACGGAGCTGATGCCCGGCGCGACATTGGATGAAGTTCGCCTGACCACCAGCGCCAGCTTTATAGACCGCACGAAACAGACATCATCAGTGTGAAGAGCTGGTCATTTGAGGATTCGTACCCCTAACCGCGAATAGGGGTTGACAGAGCCGGCTAGAAATGCGCTAGGGAGAGGGCTCATGACCCCTCCAGATTTGACGTTTCTACCGCTGCCCGCCGCTGTGACGCACCTCGCCCACTGGATCGCTCCACACATCCCAGCGAAATTGCTGCATCCGCACGAGAAAGTGCCAGATGCTGAACTCCTCGCGGTTGCCCTGCTTCAGAAGCTTCATAAGGTGACCTATTTCAGCCGGTGGTGGCGGTTTCTGAAGCTAAACCACTTCCCGCATTTTCCATCTGAGCCCCAAGCTCGCATCCGACTCGCTCGACTGACCCCAGTAGTCGAGCGGCTCGCGACCGAAGTCCAGACACTGGACTTCGTGATTGTGGATTCCGAACCCCTGCCTGTCTCAACGTTCAAGCGCGCACCGCGTTGTAAGTTTCGCGGAGCGCGTCACGGATTTAGCACCGCTGGTTCGGTCTATGGCTTCAAACTGCACGCTTGGAGCGCCCTGAACGGCAAGCTCGTCAAGTACGAGATTCGTCCCGCAAACGAACACGATTTCAGCGTGCTGTGCGAGATGAATAAAGATTGGCCAGCCTACGGCGGGCCGAAACAGATTGGGGATAAGGGCTATCAGTCCGGAACGTGCCTCACACCTCCCAAAATCAATGCCAAGCAAATTGACCCGCGCTGGAAGGAAGAGTACGGGGCCGCAAGGAAAGCGATCGAATCAGCCTTTTCCGTCCTCGTGAGTGCGGGATTGCGCTGGGGACAGGTCAAGACCTATCTCAGTCTGCGCTTGAAGGTCGCGCTTGGCATCTTGGCGCACAACATGAAATTCATTGACCTCAGCGGCTGAGTGCCGCCCTGTAGATGCCTAGTTGCGGTGCGTGGTGGAGCTCCTTGTGTTTGGCCCTAAGCATCTGTATGCTATACATATGGGAAAGACCACGAAGGCTCGCCTTAACCTGACCATTGACCCAGACATCTACCGGGACGCTCGGCGCGTGTTCACGGCAATGGACATGAACATGAGTTCATTCGTGGAACTGAGCCTCTCTCAGTTTATGGAAACAGTCCGTCCACTGATGCCTTTGCTTGACGAGGTGGAGCGGGGGGAGCGAGAGCCGGCCGATGTCAAAGCAGCCATGCGAATCTGGCTGGCCCACAGCGTGGGGCAAGAATTATCCGAGCGCCATCGTGTCGTTGAGCCTGGACCACCTCAAAGTACGACGAGTGATTGACCACCACCTGTCCTGATGGGTCATCCACCTGCTGTCGATCACCTGATATCTACCAATCGCCAAGGCTAGTCACCCTTCTGTCAACCCCTATTCGCGGTCCCCAGATACACTTAAGTCAGTTGATCTGAATCACGTTTGAGTAACGACCTAGATGGTAAGTACTGATCTTAACTATTGACAGTGTTTAAAACTAAACACAACGTTGTATGAAGCTGCGTTAAAATTAATGTAGATGCTCAGCCCTGATCTATTCAAATTCTTGCTGCCCTACTGTTTGCGTAGGGCGGCAGGCAAGCTGGGTAGACCGTGGACTCAGCACACGGGACTGTTGCGGTAACGCCGCGCCGGTTGGGAACTCAGGAGGGCTGGCCCTCGCTCTCCTCTGACTTGGCGCGGCAGGAGGTGGCCGAACGTGCCCACGCCGCCAACCGGGAGGCGTGGGCCAGCTTTCAAACCTCGGACTACGCCACCACGCTCCGGTACGCCACCACCGCCCTAGACGCGGCCAGAGAATCTGGCGAGCGCGAGGCCGAAGCGCGGGCGCTGAGTCATTTGGGGCATGTGCAGGCCGGACTCGGCGACGACACGATGGCGCTGGAGTTGCAGCAGCGGTCTATTGCCATTTTGCGCGACCTGAACGAACTGGAAGGGTTGGCACGCCCTATGGCGGGGTTGGCCAACCTTGACGGCGCACTCGGCGATCACGCGGCGCAGCGGTTGGTGTTCGAGGAAGCCTTGGCTCTTGCCCGGAGCGCCGCCGATGTGCAGGGAATTGGCTCCGCGTTGGTGGGGTTGGGCGTCTCGGATTTGGGGGCGGGCCACCCGCAGGAAGCTCTCCGGTGGCTGCGGCAAGGCGTAGACGCTTGCCATCAGGGCGGTCTGGCGATGGTAGAAACAAACGGTGGGCTACGACCATCTGGCCCGCGCCCACGAACAGTTGGGAGAGCTGGAAGAGGCCGAACGGCTGCACCATGTGGTGCTGGCGTTGGCCCAAAGTAGCGGCAACCGCAAGGCGGAAGGCCGTCAGCGGCAACGGCTCGGCTCGTTGCTGACCCGGCTGGAGCGCTGGCCCGAAGCCTTGGCAGAGCTAGATCAGGCGCATACGCTGGCCGTGCAACTGGGCCTGCCCCGGCTGTCCGAGGAAATTCACGCTACCCAGAGCGAGGTCTTTGAGCGCCTCGGAGAATCCAAGTTGGCCCTGAAGCACCTGAGGGCGCAAGTGGAATTGGAGCGCAAGCGACTGAACGAAGAGGCGCGGCAACGGGTAGGCGTGCTGGCGGCCCAAACCCATGCGGCGTGGGCGCAGCGCGAGGCCGAATACCACCGTGGGCAGGCCCGAGCTATGGCGCATTTGGCCCACCACGATCCTCTCACAGGACTGGCCAACCGGGCAGGTGTGGCGGCGCATCTGGCCCTGATGGTGGCCGGATCACCGGACTTGGGCGCAGAGGGCTTGCCTTTTGCCCTCTTGTTTCTGGATTTGGACGGATTCAAGGCCGTCAACGATACTTTGGGCCACGCGGCGGGCGATACGCTGCTGTGTTTGGTGGCCCAAAAACTGAATCAGGTCTTGTCTCCCGGCGATCTGCTGGGCCGCATCGGCGGAGATGAGTTTACGGT
Source organism: Deinococcus sp. Arct2-2 (assembly GCF_004801315.1). GTDB lineage: Bacteria > Deinococcota > Deinococci > Deinococcales > Deinococcaceae > Deinococcus. The sequence goes on along the minus strand of NZ_SSNW01000002.1, from coordinate 87,460 downwards.
ATGCGCCCAAAGCGCCCCTGACGCGGCCAGCGCTGAAACCCTCGCGCACCTGTTGGCCGACGCGCTGGACGAACCGTTTCGCGTGTTCGAGCAAGAGGTGTTTCTGACGGTCAGCATCGGCATCAGCCTGTATCCGCAGGGCGGCACCGATCCCGGCACGCTGCTTCGGCACGCCGATTTGGCTATGTATCAGGCCAAACGTTCGGGCAAAAATGCTTGGCGGCACTATGCGCCCGAAATGCAGGACAGCGCCCGCGCACGCCTGCTGGTGGGCAACCAGCTCCGGGCCGCACTGGGACGGGAAGAATTCAGGTTGCATTATCAGCCTCAAGTCGATCCCCAAACTGGCCTGATCGTGGGCATGGAAGCCTTGCTGCGCTGGTTCCCCGACGGCGGCTCGTTGGTGCGCCCCGACGAGTTTATTCCTGCCGCCGAAGATTCCGGTCTGATCGTGCCGATTGGGGGCTGGGTACTGAACGCGGCCTGCGCTCAGGTGGCCCTATGGCGGCGCAGCGGGCGTCCGGCGGCGCGGGTGGCGGTCAACGTGTCTCCTCAGCAGTTTGCCCGTACCGATTTCGTGGCTACCGTTCACGACGCTTGCCAGCGCCATCACCTTGATGCCAGCGCCCTAGAACTCGAACTCACCGAGCGCGGCATCGTGCAAGACCCCGAGTTCACGGCGCGGCAATTTGCGGCGCTGCGTGCCTTGGGCGTCCGAATCGCGCTCAACGATTTTGGGGCCGGAGAGTCTAACCTGTCGCGCCTGCTGCGGCTGCCCTTTGATGTCCTGAAACTTGACCGAGAGTTAGTCCGCACGCTGGGCGAATCGAAGGAGGCGCTGCGGGTGATGCAGGCCATGACCGCTTTGGCCCGCACGCTGAATCTGGAAGTGGTGGCCGAAGGCATAGAAACCCCGGCACAGTTGCAGGCCGTGCGTGACCTCGGTTGTAGCCGCGTACAGGGTTACTTGTTGGGTGTACCGCTTCCAGACTGGTCCAACGAACAGGTAAATTTCGGGGCCGACACGGCAGGGTTGTACTCGCTGTTCAGGCTAGTTCCCGCCGCCAGAGCGCAGGCTGAGGACTTGGTATGGCGTGAAGGCCAGCGTTCTCTGTGGAGCCGATGCCTCCGTGTTCAACGCCTCTTCCAACAAGTTTACCGCCTGCCAGCCGTCCTGTAGCCCCAAAATATCCAGCCCCGTGAGTGTGGCCTGACCGCGTGTGCCGTGTGTTTCGTACAGCCGGACAATAACCGACTCACTGTCTTCAGCCAATTTCAGGGCGCTCAGGCGCAGGCCGGGGCCGCCCTGAAGGTGCAGCAGGCGGGCCGATTCGGGCAAGGTTCTGCCGCTCGCAGCCGTGCGGTAAGCCAGTAACGGCGCGTTCAGATCGTGGGCCTGCGCCACCGTGTCGTTTCGCCAGTCACCCGCGTGTGGGTAGAGGCTGTACATGAACTGATGCTCGCCCTCGTCGGCAGTGGGGTCAGGTGCGATGGGGGAGCGCAAGAGACTCAGGCCCAGCACGTTCCCCGCCGCGCTGTAGCCGTATTTGCTGTCGGTGAGCAGGCTCAGGCCGCTGCCTGCCTCGCCGCTGCCGCCTTCGCTGAGGTCGGCCCAACGGTGGCCGGGTTTCTCGAATTGGGCGGCGTCCCACGGAGTGTTGGTGTGGGTGGGGCGGGTCACTGCGCCAAACGCGGTTTCAAATGTGGCGGTATCGGCCCGCACTTGCAGCGGCACCAGCGCCCGCAGGAAGCAGCGGCGGCCCTGCCAGTCGGCGTGGGTGTGAATATCCAGCCGCTTGCTGCCCGGATTCAGCGTGTATGTTTGCGTAATTACACTGCGGTTGCCCCGCTCGTGCTGACTGCCGCGCCTGACCTGCACTTCCGTTGCACTCACGCGCCGAGGCTGCTCCAGCGCCGTCCACTCCTCGCCCTCCTGCGCGTAGGTGGCGTCCATATCCCACGCTTCCCACTGGCGCGGAATGTCCACGTAGGCCCACAGTTGGTTGCCGCGCCCGTCCACGTCCAGCATGTCACGGTCTTGCTGCTTGTCGTACAGGCTGTCCAGCGTGCCGTCAGCCCTCACCTGCACGCGCAAATACTCGTTTTCCAGCGTCAAGCTGTCGGGTGAAAAGGGGGCGGGTAGAGGCTCGGCAGAAACCACTGGAAAGCTCAGATACCCCAGCCCCGGTACGGTCAGCCCCGGCGGGATTTTCAATCCGTCTAGTCCGCTCAATTCCCCACTCAACGGGCGGTCTTGCAGCGTCAGATTCCAGACCACCACACGGTTTTCTGGCCCCGCTACTGCGTCACTGAGGGCTTGTAAGGCCGCGTCGCGCACCTGTGCTGCTGCCACCAACGCTTCCCCCATTTCGCCGCAGGCCACCATATTCACCGCCTGTACACTGCTTCCCGGCAAAATATCGTGAAACTGGTTTCGCAGCAGCACCTTCCAGAGCGCGTGCAATTCGGCGTACGGGTAAGGGCGATGAATGAGGCGGGCGGCCAGCGCACAGGCGGCCTCGGCATCGGGCAAGGTATGTTCCAAACGGCGATTCAGGCGCTTGATTTCGGCCTGCGTGGTATAGGTTCCCCGGTGCAACTCGAAGTATTGCTCGCCCACCCATACGGGCAAAGTGGCCTGCGTTTCCTCAGAAATCCGGCTATAGAAGTCAGACACCCGCGACATGTGCAGCTTAGGCAGCCCCGGAAAATCGCGCTGGCGGGCGTAGCGTTCCAGCATTCCAGCCGTTGGGCCGCCGCCGCCGTCGCCGTAGCCGAAGCTGAGCAGGCTTTCCCCATGCCGCCGCTTGCCCCGAAACGCCTTCCAAGTTTCGAAGGTATCCAGCGCCTTGATGTCGCCGTTGTAGCCCTCGGCAGGATTGGCGAAACTGTGCGCCAGCACGCGGCTGCCGTCCAGTCCCTCCCAGTGGTACAGGTCGTAGGGAAACAGATTGGTTTCGTTCCAATTCAGCTTGGTGGTAAAAAAGTTGGGCAAGTCGGCCAGCCGGAGGAGTTGCGGCAAGTTGGCGGCGTACCCAAAGGTGTCGGGCAGCCAGCAGACCCGCGCCTGCACGCCAAATTCCTTCTGAAAGTAGCGTTGGCCGTGCAGCAGTTGCCGCGCCCACGCCTCGCCGCTGGGCAAGTTGCCGTCCGGCTCCACCCACATGCCGCCCACTACGTCCCAGCGCCCTTCTTTGACCCGCGCCCGAATCTGCTCGAACAGCGCGGGATCGTCTTCCTGTACAAATTCATAGAGCTGGCCCATGCTCTGGTTGAAGACGAACTCCGGGTACTGCTCCATCAGGTTCAGCACGGTGGCAAAGGTGCGCCGGGCCTTGCGCCGCGTTTCTGAGAGGGGCCACAGCCACGCCAGATCAATGTGCGCGTGTCCGGTCAGAGCCAGCTTGCCTTCTGCCGGATACTCGGCCCGGAGTGCGTCTAGCGCGGTGTGCAACCACTCCCGCGCCGCTGCCAATCGGGGTTGCCACTCCGCCGGGTAAGGCAGCGGGCTGACCGTTTCAAAGTCGTATTCGTCCCAGAGGCCGTCCAGCGTGGCCTTCAGAGCCGGGTTTTCTACCGCCCGTGCCAGATACGCCGCGCTGTTGCCCCGTTCCAGCGGAATTTGCCGAAAGGCCGCGGCCAGCAGGTCGGTCAGGCGCTCGGCAATGGCGGGGCGGCCTGCTTTCAGCAAATGCTGGGCCGCGTCGTACATGGCCAGCAGGTCTTCGTACAGCGCCCGCACCCCACGATCAGGAACCACCAAGCGGGCGCGGTGCAGCGCATTTTTCCGTTCTGGCGAACCAAAAAGACCTTTGGGGCTGGCTTCGATTTCTAGGCTCAATACTTCGCCGCCCATCGCTGCGGCCAATACCCGAATCTCGGTATGAAATGGATTTAGGCCGCCCACGCTGGCCCCGTTCACGCGCAGCAAGCCCTCGCCCCCGGGTAACAGTTGCACGGTCACGGCTTGTCCCGCCCAAGCGTCCGGCACCGTGACCTCAAAGCGCATGACCACCGGAAAGGCCCGCGACGGCCACGCCCCGCCTTCTTCAATCGGCCATTCCTGCCCTGCCGCGTCCCTAAAAATGCCCACTGGCAGCGGCAAAGTCCGGGCATCGGCCCAAGCGTGCAACTCGTTCAGGCGTTGCAGCAGGCGCACGAGGTGCTGCGCAGTGGTCAGGGCGTCGGGCATGGCGCTTATGGTGACACGGAAGGGGAAGGTTGAGGCGCAGGATTGCAAACAGGCCGCTTTCTGGCGACACAGAACAGGGCCGCCGGGAAGCAATTTCTGGCGGCCCTGAGTCCAAATTGTTTGAGATAAACGGTTTTAGAGTTAGACGGTTGCCGCGACAGGCTGAGCTTTGGCCGCCTGCTGGGCGCGTGCCACGGCCTCGGCCAGGATTTCTTCGCCTTTGCTGGGGTCGAAGGCCAAGCCTTCAGCCAACAGCACTTGCACGTCTGTGACGCCCAAAAAGCCTAAAAAGGCCCGCAAGTGGCTTTGAGAATGCTCCATGCCCTGTCCGGGGCCATCGCTCCAGACGCCGCCGCGTGCTTCGGTGATGAACGCCTTTTTGCCCAACGCCAGTCCTACGGGGCCAGTGGCGGTGTACTGGAAGGTTTTTCCGGCGACGGCGATGGCGTCCATGTAAGCCTTGACCATCGGAGGGTAGCCAAAGTTCCACATAGGCGCGGCAAACACGATCACGTCGGAATCGAGAAACTGGTCTACCAATTCACCGAGGCGCTGCACTTTGACGGCTTCGTGGTGGCTGAGTTCCGACTGTTGGGCCAATTTGCCCCACGCAGTCATCACTTCTGCATCAATCAGGGGAATGTTGCCCTCGTACAGGTCGAGTTCAGTGACCTGTGCGCCCGGATGTTCCGCGGCGTAGGCATCGACAAAGCTCTGGCCGAGGCGAAGCGAATAAGACTGCTCGGTGCTCTTGGGATTGCCCTTTACGAATAGTACTTTAGTCATGTGGATCTCCTCTGTTGCTGAAGGGGGGGAGGAAGGTAACGGCTGCGCACGAGACCTGGCTTACGGCAAAAACATCTTTCTCAACTGAATGTATTCTGCTCTAAAGCACTTTACTTTGTCAAGCAATGAGTATGAAGGACCGATTTAAAAAATATTCTAAGCTTGAGCCGAAGTGGTGGTGCAATCTTTGACACAGTGTCTCTCGCGTTGCCGGGCAGATAAACTTAAACTGAAGGCCAGCACACTCAGTTCAGGGAGGTCACCTATGCCCGATTCTTTTCCGCAGGCTCATCCCGACAGCCGCCAGATCATTCAGGACAACCGCGACTACACGCTGTTTTCGTGGAGTGTGCAGAACACAACCAACCCGATTCACATGACGGGCGGGAAGGGCAGCCACTTTTTTGACGGCGACGGCCATACGTGGCTGGATTTTTCCAGCCAACTGATCAACATCAACGTGGGCCATCAGCATCCCCGCGTGCTTCAGGCCATCAAAGATCAGGTGGACGTGATGTGCTTTGCTGGCCCCAGCTTTGCCACCGATGTCCGTGCCACGCTGGGCAAAAAGCTGGCCGAAGTGACGGGCTTAGGCAAGAGCTTTTTTACCCTCGGCGGCAGCGAGGCCAACGAAAACGCCATGAAAATGGCCCGTCTATACACGGGGCGCGACAAGATTATTACCCGGTACCGCTCTTATCACGGCGCGACGATGGGCAGCATGACGGCTTCCGGCGACCCGCGCCGCTGGCCTGTGGAACCCGGTGTGCCCGGAATCGTGCGGGCCTTCGATCCGTACTGCTACCGCTGCCCCTTCGGCAAAACGCCCGACAGTTGCCAGCGCGAATGCGTGTCTCATATCGAAGAAATTATTCAGATGGAAGGCCCGCACAACGTCGCCGCGATCATGGTGGAAGGCATCACCGGATCGAACGGTCTGCTGGTGCCGCCCGACGATTATTACCCCAAGCTCCGCGCCCTGTGCGACAAATACGGCATTCTCCTCATCGACGATGAAGTGATGAGCGGGTTCGGCCGCACCGGAACTTGGCTCGCCACACAGCATTACGGCATCAAACCCGACATCGTGACCTGTGCCAAGGGCCTCACCAGCGGCTATATGCCCCTCGGCGCGATGATCGTCAGCGACGCCATTGCCGAGTATTTTGAAACACACTTTTTGGCGGGTGGCCTGACCTATAGCGGGCATCCGGTCAGTCTGGCCGCCGCAATTGGCAACCTCGCCGTGTACGAAGAAGAACACCTGTTCGAACATACCCGCGAACTCGGCGCGTACCTTGGGCAGCGGCTGGAGGCCATCAAAGCCCGCTTCGCCTGCGTAGGCGACGTGCGCTACAAAGGCCTGTTCAGCGTCATCGAACTCGTAAAGGACAAGGCCACCAAAGAACCGCTCGCGCCCTTCAACGGCACCTCGCCCGAAATGGGACGGCTGGCCGCGCACATCAAGAGCAAGCACGTCTACGCCTACAGCCGCTTCAATTTCTTGTGGGTCTGCCCGCCCTTGGTCGTGACCAAAGAAGAACTCGATCACGGCCTGAGCGTCTATGAAGAAGCGCTGGCGTTGGTGGATCAGATGATTGGAGAGCCAGTGGCGGCAGATTGAAGAGCATTCGCGGTGCTCACTTCCCTCTCCCAGTCTCCCACTCAAGGGTGAGGAGTAAACGGTGATGGGCTTCAGTCTGTTCTCGCCCCCCTTAAGGGGGGACTGTTGCGAAGCAACTGGGGCCGAAGTGAGCGAAGCGGTTCTCCTTTCCCCAAGCCTCTCCTGACACTTCACCCCCCTCTCCAACCGAGGTTCTTCCATGACTGCAACCGCCCCCACCCCCACCGTCCACACCCTTGCCCACTGGCTCAACAACGCCCCTGCTGCCGGGCAATCGGGCCGTACCGCGCCTGTGTACAATCCCGCCACCGGACAGATTCAGGCGCAAGTGCCGCTGGCAAGCACCGCCGAAGTTGACGCCGCCGTGCAGATTGCTACTGCTGCGGCCAACATCTGGCGCTCGACGTCGCTGGGCAAGCGTTCCGAAGTCATTTTCAAGTTCCGTGAGCTGCTGGTGGCCCGCAAGGACGAATTGGCCCGCATCATCACCCGCGAGCACGGCAAGGTGCATTCCGACGCGCTAGGTGAGATTGCACGCGGCATCGAGAACGTAGAATATGCGTGTGGCATTCCCAATTTGCTCAAGGGCGGGTACTCTGAACAGGTCAGCACGGGCGTAGACGTGTACTCCATCCAGCAACCGCTGGGTGTGGTGGCGGGCATTACGCCGTTCAACTTTCCGGCGATGGTGCCGCTGTGGATGCTCGCCAACGCGCTGGCCTGCGGGAACGCCTTTATTCTAAAACCCAGTGAAAAAGACCCGTCTTCGGCGCTGTTTTTGGCTGAACTGCTGAAAGATGCTGGCCTGCCTGACGGCGTGCTGAGCGTCGTTCACGGCGATAAGGAAGCCGTAGACGCGATTTTGAATCATCCTGGCATTGCCGCCGTCTCCTTCGTGGGCAGCACGCCGATTGCCCGCTACATCTACGAGACGGGAACCAAAAATGGCAAGCGCGTACAGGCGCTCGGTGGAGCCAAAAACCACATGCTGGTGCTGCCCGACGCTGACATTGGTATGGCTGCCGATGCCGCCGTGAGTGCCGCCTACGGTTCGGCGGGCGAACGATGCATGGCGATTAGCGTGCTGGTGGCAGTGGGCGATTCTGGCGACAAGCTGATCGGGGCCATTCGGGAGCGCGTTCCCGCCCTGAAAATCGGCCCCGGCGACGTGGCAGGCAACGAAATGGGGCCACTGATTACCCGTGAACACCGCGACAAAGTGGCGGGCTACATTGCCTCAGCACAGGAACAAGGCGCAACTGTCGTTATAGACGGGCGCGACGCTCAATTCGACGGTGACGGGTTCTTCCTCGGCGTGTCGCTGCTGGACAATGTGAAGCCCGGAATGGCCGCTTACGACGACGAAATCTTTGGCCCGGTGCTGTGCGTGGTGCGGGCCGACACCTATGCCGAAGGGTTAGAACTCATCAACAGCAACGAGTTCGGTAACGGCACCGCCATCTTCACCCGCGACGGCGGCGCGGCCCGCCAATTCCAGTTCGATGTGGAAGTCGGCATGGTGGGCGTCAACGTGCCCATTCCTGTGCCCGTCGCGTATTACAGCTTCGGCGGTTGGAAGGCCAGCCTGTTCGGAGATACGCATATGTACGGCCCGGAAGGCGTCAAGTTCTACACCCGCTCCAAGGTCATCACGTCGCGCTGGCCCGATCCAGCGAGCAGCAAAGTCGATTTGGGCTTCCCACAAAACCGCTGATCTGCTGTTCTGGTCAGTGCAAATGCTCTAGCCTGCGCCCATGACTGCACCCCATCCCCGCGTGCTGGGCCTGATGAGCGGCACCAGCGCCGATGGCATAGACGCTGTACTGACCGAGTTTGTCGGCTGGCCTGCGCTGCATGGACCAAGGCTATATGAGCCACAGTTGGGGCAGGGGAGAAGCGGGCCGCCCGCGCTGGCCGATGTGGTGGGCACAGTGCGGGTGCTGGAACACCGCTTTACCCCGTTCCCCGACGACTTGCGGGCTGCAATTCTGGCTACCGGACGGGATACTTCCAGCACATCCGACCTCGCCCAACTGCATTTTTGGTTGGGCGAAGTGTTGGCTGAAGCCGCGGCTGAACTCTCCGACAAAGCCGACCTGATCGCCTCGCACGGGCAGACAGTGATGCACATTCCGCGCCTTGATGTGGGCCGGGGCTGGGTGACGCGGGCGACCCTACAACTCGGTGAAGCCGCCGTGATTGCCGAGCGCACCGGGAAACCTGTCGTCTCCGACTTCCGGCCCGCAGATTTGGCAGCGGGCGGGCAGGCCGCGCCGCTCGTGCCGTTTGCCGACCAAATCATGTTTGCGGGTGCGGGCGTGCGGCGGGCGATTCACAACTTGGGCGGAATTTCTAACCTGACCTACTTGCCGGGCATGGGCGAAGAAGTCTTGGCGTTCGATACCGGCCCCGCTAACGCCCTCATAGACGAAGCCGCCGCCTTAGCGGGCCTGCGTTACGACGAAGGCGGGCACTTGGCGGCCAGTGGGCAAACCGACCAAGCCTTGATCGATCTCTGGCTGCAAGACCCACAACTCTCGGCCCCGCCGCCCAAAAGCACAGGCCGCGAATACTGGACATTGGCGCATCTGCCTGGTGCATCGGCGCTGTCGGTGCCCGATTTGGCCGCCACTGTGACCGCCTTCAGCGTGCAGGCCATCGCCCAAAGTTACGCCCGCTTTGTCCTGCCACACGGCCTAGACGAAATCGTGGTGGCGGGCGGCGGAGCCTTCAACCCGGTGTTCATGGTGCAGTTTCGGGCGGCCCTTGCCCCGGTTGCGGTGCTGACCTTCGAGCAAAAGGGCTGGAACTCTGCGGCGCGGGAAGCGGCAGCCTTTGCGGTGTTGGGCTACTACGCGGCGCAGGGCTGGCCCAATACCTTGCCGCGCACCACCGGGGCCAAACACGCCGTCATTGCAGGCAAACTGTCGTTGCCGCCAAGGTAAAGAAGTGCGTGTGCTAACACTTAAAGTTTGCTCCAGACGCCAGCGGAGTAGCATCAGCACCGAACGACCCATCTTGCATGACCGGAGGAAGACCCATGAACAAACTGGAACAACTGAAAAGCATGTCCATCGTGGTAGCCGATACGGGCGATATCGAGGCCATCAAGCTGTATCAGCCGCGCGACTGCACCACCAATCCGTCGCTGATTCTGAAGGCGGCGCAGTTGGTGGGCTACGGCTCCCTGCTCACGGCGGCAAAGAGTGGCGTGGCAGGCGGCGAAAACGTGGACGCGGTGATCGACCGCCTAACCGTGCAGATCGGCGCAGAACTGACCCGCATCGTGCCCGGCGACGTGAGTACCGAGGTAGACGCCCGCCTGTCCTTCGATAAAGACGCCATGCTGAGCCGTGCCCGCCACCTGATCGCGCTCTATGAAGGCCAAGGCGTAGGCCGCGACCGCATTCTGATCAAGCTGGCCGCTACTTGGGAAGGCATTCAGGCCGCGCAGATTTTGGAGGGCGAAGGCATCCGCTGCAACCTCACGCTGATTTTTGGGCTGGAACAAGCGATTGCCTGCGCTCAGGCGGGCGCGTACCTCATTTCGCCGTTCGTGGGCCGCATCACCGACTGGTACAAAAAGTCCACCGGAATCAAGGATTATCCCATCGACGAAGACCCCGGCGTGCAGTCGGTTCGCAAGATTTACAGCCACTTCAAGGAGCAGGGGTACGCGACCGTCGTCATGGGCGCGTCGTTCCGCAGTGCCGCACAGGTAGAAGCGTTGGCCGGATGTGACCGCCTGACCGTCAGCCCGCAACTGCTGGGCGAGTTGGCCGCCGATGAGGGCGTGCTGGAGCGCCAGTTGCAGCCCAGCGAAGGCAAGCGCACCGAGACCGCCATCACGGAAGCCGACTACCGTTGGAGCCTTGCCGAAAACCCGATGGCAGGCGAGAAGTTGAACGAAGGCATTCGGGGCTTCCATCAGGACACCCAGAAATTGCGTGAGTTGCTGGCTCAAGCTTAAGCGCCTGACCTCTTTCGCGCCGTTCCCAATTCGGGGGCGGCGCTTTTTGCTGCTTCGGCAGCGCAAGCTGACAATCCTGAAAATATCTTTCACCGGAAAATGTGGAGACGGGATCGGGCAGTTTAAACCAGCTTTCCAGTCAAATCCGACAGCTTCTGAATTTGATTAATGTCGACTGGGACGAAATAGGCTGAGATTTTCACGTCTCCACCTTCCGCCGTTTCAAGGCTGCTCTCCCCAAAGCCCGGCCACTAAAACTCTCTCACCTCCAGATATTGGCTGAAATTTTCAGATAGGGGCTTGACATGGGTAATTATTTTTATCATGATAGAGACACAACCAACACAGTTGCACTTAGTCAACAGAACAGCAGCAAACAGCGCAGCAGTTGTTGTCCACCTGTTTTCAGGAGGTTACGCATTGCCCACCGTTCCCCAGACTATTTCTGCGCCGCCTGCTGGCGTGCTGGGCCGTATCCGGTTGCAAGCTTCCGCCCTCTCGCCCAGCCTCAAACGGGTTGCCGAACATGTGTCACACGACGCCGACACCGTGATGCACCAAACGATTACCGAGTTGGCCCTACACGTCGGAGTGGGGGAGGCCACCATTACGCGGCTGTGCCGCAAGTTGGGATTCGCCGGATTTCACGCCTTCAAAATTGCGCTGGCCACCGATGTGTTGGGCCGCCCAGCACCGCCACTCTCCGGCCCCAGTGAAACGCACGCGCAAACCTTGGTTCGCCAATGCGCCCAGACGCTTGAAGACACCGCTCATTTGCACGATCCCGCCGTAATGGACGTAGTGGCCGAAGCCTTAGCACGCGCCCCACGAGTCGACCTGACCGGGCAGGGGAACAGCGGTTTATTGGCCCAGTATTTCGCCCACCGCCTGATGAGACTGGGCATCACCGCCGTCGTCCACACCGATCCTCACCTCGCCGCTGTCAGTATCAGCGCCATGCCACGCGGCGGAGTCGTGATCGGCCTCAGTGGAAGCGGCAGCACCATCGACACCGTGCAGCACCTCAAACTTGCCCAGCAAGGCGGCCATTTCACCGTATCTATTACCCACCGCGCCAGCAGTCCCGTCACCCGTTATGCCAGCGCCGTTTTATTTGCCTCGACTCAAGAAGACCCACTCACCGACAACGTGTTGGGCACACTCACTTCTCAGGCGTTGGTGCTGGAAATGTTATACGCCGCCGTGCTGGCCCGCCGTCCCGAAAGCCACGCCATGCTCAGAGTGACCGCAGAAAGCGTGGTGGACAAGAAATACTGACCGCCCCTGCTCAAGCTGCATCTTCCCGGCCTCTCGGCCAGTTGTAAGGAGTTCATATGAAATACGCCCTGCGTCTGCTCACCCTCGGCCTCGCATTTAGCGCCACTTCCGGCCACCTCAGCACCGCCGCCGCCCAACAGCCCGTGGAAATCCAGTTTTGGACGTGGTACCTCAGCCCCAAATTCGATCCCTACATCAAGACCACCATCGCCGCCTTCGAGAAGGCCAACCCTACCATTAAGGTCAAATGGTTCGATAAGCAGGCCACGATGGTGCAGGATTTTATCGCCAGCGTGAACATGGGCGGCGCGCCCGACGTGGTGAACTTGAACATCGACGAAACCGCCAAGGCCGCCCAGAACGGCTTCCTGCGGGCGGTGGACGGCCTGACCGCCCCTGCCACCCTCAAAACCACGTTCTACCCGCAAACGCTCCGTAACTTTACGATTGGCGGCAAGGTCTACGGCTACCCCTGGTACGGCTCGCTGAACGAAGGCGTGTTGCTGTACAACCCCGATCTGCTGAAAAAAGCAGGCGTAAGTGCGCCGCGCAACATGACCGAAATGCTGAACATGGTCAAGGCCGTGAAAGACAAAACCGGCGCTTATGCGTGGGTTCCGGCCCTCAAAGACCCCGGTGGCGCGTCGTTCCTCGGCTACTTCTTCTCCGATGGCCTGCCCATCTACAACGCCAGCGGTCAGGCGGCCTTCAACTCGCCCGCGCATATTGCCCTGCTACAACGTTACGTCGACCTGTTCAAGGGCGGCTACCTGCCCGAAGACGCGCTGAGAAAAGAAGCTTTCCAGTTGGCCACCGAATTGTACGCCCAAAACAAAGTCGCCATGATCGTGGGCGGGCCGCAAGCCCTGAACCGAATCAAGGACTCTAACCCCAGCCTGTACGCCAAAACGGTAGTCACGACTGCGCCACTGGGCAAAGCAGGCGTGCAAACCGGCACCAGCATGGGCATGGTCATTCCCACCGCCAGCAAGCACCCCGCCGAGGCTGCCAAACTTGCCGCCTTCTTCACCAACAACGTCAATCAAATGGAATTTGCCAAGATCGTGCCGATTGTGCCGACCACCGCCGCCGCACAAAATGATCCTTACTTCAAGAAAGTCAGCGCCGATCCTATTGCCAAGGCCACAAGCTTGGTGGGCGCGTCGGGCCGCTTCATCAACCCCGGCTTCAAGGTTCCCGGCAACAGCGACGACTTGTACAAAAACTTCAGTGACAATATAGAGGCCGCGATGTTGGGCAAGAAAACGCCCGCTCAGGCACTGAATGACACCGTGAGTTATTGGAATACGAATATGAAGAAGTGAGGGCTTGGGGCGTGGAAGCTTGACTTCCTAGCCCCACCCGAATTGGCCCGCCTGCTGAATGCTGGGGCGGGCCTATGTTTGGACTGAGTCCATTTAATAAACCAGTCGTAAACTAAAACCACCCACTCTTTCCACAGCCATTAGTTTTATACAGTCATCAAGTTTCTACAGTTATCAAGGAGGTGCTCTATGACCCGTGCCCAGCGCAGCCTCACACCGCGCACCCGTTCCAGCTTTTCGTGGCGCGATACGCTGATGTCGTATGCATTTTTGGCCCCCGCCCTCATTTTGCTGACGCTCTTTACCTTCTATCCGCTGGCTTACGGCAGCTATTTGGGTTTTACCGAATACGGTGGGGCGCGGTTTGGGCAGGGCCTCCCGCCCAAATGGATCGGCATAGAAAACTTCCGCACCTTGTTTGCCGATCCGCTGTTTCTGACCTCATTGGGTAACAGTGTCAAGTATCTGGTGGTGGTGCCCGTCTTGCAGTTGGCCTCATTAGCGGTGGCCGTGCTGGTCAACAAAAACCTGCCCGGCATGACTTTTTTCCGGGCGGCCTACTACGTGCCCGTCGTCACCAGTATTTCGCTGGCCGCCGTGATGTGGGAATGGGTCTACAACAAAGACGGCACGCTGAATTGGGTGTTGGGAGCGCTGCATCTGTTGCCCAACGGCGCAGTCGGCTGGCTCAACGGCGAGGCCACCGCGTTTTGGGCCGTCATGTTGGTCACCTTCTGGCGCGGCTTCGGCTATTACATGGTGCTGTATCTGGCGGGTCTTCAGGGCATCCCCGAAGAACTGGAAGAGGCGGCGGTGCTGGACGGCGCGTCGGCGTGGCAGCGCTTCTGGCAAATTACCGTGCCGATGATGAAACCCACCATCTTGCTGTGCAGCCTGCTGTCCACCATCGCCGCTCTGCGCGTGTTGGAGGAGGTGTTGGTGCTGACTAACGGCGGCCCGCTCAACAGTACTTATACGGCGCTGATGTACGTCTATTCCAAGGCGTTTCAGGGCTTCAACTTCGATTACGGGCTGGCAAGCGCGGCGGGTTTGGTGGTGGCGGTGGTGGCCTTGGCCCTGTCTGTCGCCAACTTCCGCCTGTTCCGCGAGAGCGATGGAGAAGGCACATGAGCGCTGTCACTAGACCTATTCCAAGCGTGGTACCGCGCCGCAAAAGCAGCAAAAAGGCGCTTCGGCTGGTGCTGCGCTACGTCCTGCTCTTCAGTGTTCTGATCTTTGCCGTGTTCCCGTTCGTCTGGACGTTCGCCATTGCCATTACAGACAAACGCGCCGGAACCAGCATCTACGATTTTCCCGCCAGCCTGTTTCCCAAAGCGGTCACGCTGAACAATTTTATTGAGGTCTACCGCACCTTCGAACTGGGCAAATACGTCTGGAACAGTATTTCCATTACGGCCCTCACGGTAATCGGTACGCTGATCGTGTCGGCGTTGGCGGCCTATCCGCTGGCCCGCTTCCGCTTTCCGGGCAAACACATCATCTTCGCCATCATCGTCGCTACGCTCGTTCTGCCGGGCGAAACCACCTTTATCGTCAATACCCTCACCCTCAAAAAGATGGGTTTGCTGGGCACTCATCTGGGCGTGGTCATTCCCACCATCGCGGGCGCGTTCGGCATTTTCCTGATGCGGCAGGCATTTTTGAGCGTGCCCACTGCACTACTGGAAGCTGCACGGCTGGACGGCGCAGGCGAGATGACCATTTTGACCCGCATCATGTTGCCACTGACCAAGCCTTCGTTGGCCGCGCTGGGTATTTTTACGTTGGTGGGCACGTGGAACGCCTACTTTTGGCCCATGCTGGTGCTGTCTGCCGCGCCCGACAAAGCGCCACTGAGTGTGGCGGTGCTGCGCCTGAAAGGGCAATTCAATTACGATCCCTTCAACATTGCCGCCGGATCACTGATCATGATGCTGCCTGTACTACTGGTGTTTTTGGCGGCCCAGCGCTATTTCATGAAGGGGATGGAAGGAGCCGTGAAGTGACCCTGGCCCTGAACCGCACACTGATCATCGACCTGCCCGGCCCTGACCTCACCCCCGAACAGGCCCAGTTCCTCGCCAGGCACAGTTTCGGCGGCGTGTGCTTGTTTGCCCGCAACTTCAGTACGCCGCAGCGCACGGCCCAACTGGTGAGGGATATTCGCGATGCGCTGGGCCACGACGCCCTCATCGCCACCGATCAGGAGGGGGGCGCGGTGCTGCGGCGACTCGACCGGCCACTTGCGCCGACGCCGCAGGCATTGGGCGTCATCGGCAGCGAGGAAGCGGCGCGGGAGGCGGGCCGAATCGCTGCACGTGGGCTGATCGAACTGGGCATCAACTGGAATTACGCGCCGAGTTTGGATGTAAACGTGAATCCGCTGAACCCGGTGATTGGCGAGCGGGCTTTTGGCAGCGACCCGGAATTGGTCGCCCGGCTGGGCGTGGCATGGGCCTTGGGCAGCGAAGAAGAAGGCGTGCTGAGCGCCGTCAAGCATTTTCCGGGGCACGGCGACACCACTCAAGACAGCCACCTGACTTTGCCCACCGTAACCAAATCCCGCGCCGAATTGGAACAGACCGAATGGCGGCCCTTCCGGGCAGCGGTGGCCGCAGGTGTGGGCAGCATCATGACCGCCCACATCGTGTATCCCGCGCTGGACGCCGTGCAGCCTGCCACCCTCTCGCCTGCCTTCCTGACCAAGTTGCTGCGTACCGACTGGCACTACAACGGCGTAGTCGTGACCGACGCCAGCGACATGCACGCTATTGCAGACCGCCACCCACACGGCGAGGCGGCACCATTGGCGCTGCTGGCCGGGGCTGACGCCGTACTGAGTTGCGGGCATGGCGACCTGACCACCCACGCCGAACATGCCGCCGCCTTACACCGGGCCGTGCATGAGGGCCGATTGTCGCCAGAGCGTGTGGCCCAAGCTATAGGCCGTCTGGAACGCGCCGCCGCCCGTTTTCCCGGTATGCCGCGCCCCTATTCGCAGTCTCAGCAACTTGCCGACCAAAGCCAGATTGAGACTTGGGCGGCCCAAAGCCTCAGCTTCAGCGGCCAGTGGCCCACGCTCGATCCTACCGCCCCCCTTCTTCTCATCGTCCCTGAAACCAGTGATCTAGGCGGCCCTTACGGTGATGCGCCCAGCGGTGCAGCCCTAGCCGAAGTGCTCCGCCCCCACTTTCCCGCCTTACAGGTGGCTCTATTGCGTGATGACTCGGCAGAAGCGTTGGCCTTGCTCGCTCTCTTTCCCACCGTGCCCGTGCTGTTTGCCACCACCAACCGCTGGAGACTCAGCCCACTTCAGACGGAAGTAGTGCGGGCGCTGCACCAACGGGAACAGGTCTTGCATCTGGCCCTTTGGAATCCGGAACATGCTGCCGCCTTGCCGTTTCCGGCGTTGGTGTCGCATGGATTCCGGCCTGCCAATTTTAGCGCGGTAGCTCAAGTATTGGTGCAGCGGCACCCGTGACCATCAATCAAGCCCACTTCCTTTCAAGCGCTTTGCCCGGCCACCAATGCCGGCACATGTGGCAGCATCGGCAGTTCTACCGACTCATGCCCCCGGTTCACGATTCGCCCACCGCTGTAGGCCACCACGCTGTCCAGCACGCGTTCCCAAGTGATTCGCTGCGCCGCGTGAACGCCCAGAATGTAGGCGACTCGGTCAAAGCGCGAGTGGGTTCGCATGACCGACTCCACTTGCACCACCATTCGCCCAGCCTGTGACCCCGGCAGCACCCGAAATTCGGAGGTTCCGGCGTCGGGGTGAAGGCGCAGCGTGCGGGCGCGGAAGCCCAAGTCGTCTACGTGTTCGATGATCACCCGTGCGCGGCGCGTGCCCAACAGCAAAATCCACAATCGGTCTCCCTGCGCTATGGGCGGCGCGGCGTGATCCAGCCCCCGGAACCAAGCCAACGCTTTGGGCGCGTGCTGGGGCAAGCGGCTGCGCCAATCGGCGGCCATGTCCTGCGGCGTGCGCGTGGCCCCCTCCACCTCGGCCCAGTAGCGGCGGCGGGTGAGTGGCCCTACGCCGTCTGCGGGCGTGCTGGGGCGCAGCGGATCAGGCGGCCCACGCACGATGAATGCGGTCAGGGCGAGTGCGGGCAAGGCAAGCAGAGTAGTGCGGCGGAACATGACAGCCTCCAACTTGAGAACGGGCGCTTTGTGTGACTTGCAACAGTGTGGGCAAGATAGCGGTTCACGGCCACTAAACATCCGGCCCATCCTTTAGGCAGCCCAAAGAAACCGCAGAATGCCTGCCACCTGCTCAGCTTCAGCCGTGCGCCGTTATGTCTTCTCCCTTCACTTAAAGTTTTGCCCAGTCAGCTCTTACGTCCATCACCCTTTTCTTGTCTACCTTGGCGGCATGTATAAAGGCGTTATTTTTGATATTGACGGCACGCTCGTAGACAGCAACGACGCCCACGCCCGCGCTTGGGTCAGGGCGTTTGCCGATGAACAGTTGACCGTTTCTTTTGACCAAGTGCGCCCCTTGATCGGCATGGGCAGCGATCAGATGATTCCCCGCCTGACCGAGATTCAAAAAGACACGCCCGAATTTAAGCGACTAAGCGAACGTTGGAAGCAGCATTTTCAGGCTGAGGAACTGCCGCACCTGAAGGCCCACCCCGGCGTGCGTGCCCTCGTGGAGCGGCTGCAAGCGCGTGGCCTGCGCCTGATCGTGGGCACCTCGGCAGATGAGGCTCTGGTGGCCGACCTGCTTAAAGTGGCTGGCGTGGCCGATTTGCTGACCGAATACACCACCGCCTCGGATGTGGAAGCCTCCAAGCCGGAGCCGGACATCGTGCTGGCCGCCGTCAGCAAACTGGGACTGACCCCCGGCGAAGTGTTGATGGTAGGCGACACGCCCTTTGACATTGCAAGTGCGCGGAAGGCTGGCGTGGCGACCATTGCTCTGCGTTGTGGCGGCGACACCCGCTTTGAAGGCGCGGTGGCGGTGTACGCCGATCCCCAAGACTGGCTGGAACAGTTGGATCAGTCGCCGCTGGGCAAGGCGTAAATACAGTTCAAGACAAAAGGCGAGCCGCTGGATCGGAATACCCAGCGGCTCTGGTCTTTGGTGATTGCAACAGTTTAAATGTCGCTCCCTATGGCAGTGGTCAACATCAGCCGCCTACTCCACAGCTGACTTTAAGCGCTAGGTTGCGCGGCCAACGCCTGAAGCTGTTGCGTGGCGTTTTCGTTGACCAAGCCGCCGTGATAGGCCAGCACCGCCTTTGCCGGAAGCTGGGCCAGTTTCGCTATGCTCCGCAGGGCTTCGGGCATATCCGCCGTTCCCTGCGGCCAAGGCAGCGTCAGCGTTCCGTCGTGGCTGCCCAGTGCGTCGCCGGAAATCACCACTCCATCGGCCTCCACGAACAGGCTCATGTGGCCCACCGTATGCCCCGGCGTGTACACCACGCGCACGCCGCCCGCGATGTCCAGCCGTTCGCCGTCTTGCAGTACCTGATCAACTTTGGCTTTGGGTGGGTTGTCGAATACGGCCAGCATTTGGGGCGACATCCCGGCCCGCATTTCCGGCGTGGGCTGCTTTTGGCCCGGCAGGTCGCCCTGCACGTAGGGCACCTCTCCTCCCGAGGTCATCACCCGTGCGCCAGTAGCCTCCACGATGGCGGGCAACGAGCCGATATGATCGAGGTCATGGTGCGTAATGATGACGCGCTTGATGTCGCTCAGGCTCATGCCGATGTTCTCCATCGCGGCCCCGATCTTGTCCTTCATGCCGGGTACGCCCGTATCTACCAACGTCGCGCCGTGCACGTCGTCCACGATCAGCGACACAAACAGAACCGATGGGCCGCTCCCCATGATGGTATCGAGTGGCAAGGCGTAGACGTGATCGCTGATTTTCATAGGGTGAGCCTAACACCGCGCCTCAATGTTGCTGTATCCATGCAGACGGCGCAGGCTTTGAGGTTTGCTTAAACAACGTGGTTTGTAGCAAGTCATCATTCTCTTCGGCTGAGCTGGCTTATGCGTGGCCCAGAGCCTTACAGTAAAGGGCAATGGAAGCTCACCGCCCATGACTGCCTCCCGCCCCGCCCCTTGGACGGCCCCGCAACGCTGGACGTTGGCGGCCACCGTGCTGGGATCGACGATGGCCTTCCTTGACGGCTCTGTGGTGAATGTGGCGCTCAGTGCGCTGCAACGAGACTTTGGCGCGACCTTGGCGGCGGTGGGCTGGGTCGCCAACGCCTACACGCTGATGTTGGCCGCCCTGATCCTGGTAGGGGGCGCCCTGGGCGATCTGTACGGGCGCAAACGAATCTTCGGCCTCGGTGTGGGCCTGTTCGCGGTGGCCTCCCTGCTGTGTGGCCTCGCGCCTCAATTGGGCGTTCTAATTGGGGCGCGGGTGCTTCAAGGCATCGGCGGGGCCTTGCTGATTCCGGGCAGTTTGGCCCTGATCAACGGCGTTTTTCCTCAACAGATGCGCGGGCGGGCCATCGGCCTTTGGTCGGCCATTACCAGCATGGTGCTGATTTTCGGGCCAGCCTTGGGCGGCGTGTTGGTCGATACGGCCTCGTGGCGCTGGGTCTTTTTGCTGAATTTGCCGCTGGCCGCATTGGTGCTGCTGGCCCTGCCCCGCGTGCCCGAATCGCGCGACGAAACCCGGCAGGGCACGCCGCCCGATCTGGTGGGATCGCTGCTGGCGGTGGCCGGACTGGGCGCACTCACGTACGGCCTGATTACGGCGGGCGAGCGCGGCTGGAACGGTGTGGCGCTTGGGGCGACGCTGGCGGGCGTGCTGGGCGTGGCCTTGTTCGTGGTGTGGGAGGCCCGCTCCCGTTCCCCCATGCTGCCGCTGTCTTTGTTTCGTTCGGCGGGCTTTGCGGGCACCAACTTGTTGACCTTCTTGCTGTACGGCGCCTTGGGATCGGCACTGTTTTTCTTGCCGCTGGTGCTGATTGGCGCGTTGGGGTTCAGTGCCACCGCCGCCGGCAGTGCGCTGCTGCCGCTCTCGCTGTTGCTGGCGGGCTTGTCGGGCGTGTTTGGTGGGCTGGCTGACCGCATTGGGCCGCGTTTGCCCCTCACGGTGGGGCCGATGTTGGCGGGCGTGGGCTTTGCGCTGATGGCCCGGGTTGGCGTCGGTGCTGCGTACTGGACAACCATTTTGCCCGCGATGGTGGTGCTCGGGCTGGGCATGGCCATCACGGTTGCGCCGCTGACCACTGCCGTCATGGGCTCGGTGGGGGCCAGTTATGCCGGAACCGCTTCGGGCGTCAACAATGCCGTGTCACGCGCTGCCGGGCTGCTGATGCTGGCGCTATTTACCCTGCTGACACTGGGCAGTTTTGAGCGCTCGCTGGACACCCGGCTGGCGGGGGCCGCCCTGCCCAGAGCTGCACGGCAAAGCATGCTCGCTCAAAGTGACCAACTGGCGCGGGTGCCTCTGCCGAGCACCCTCACGCCGGCGCAGGCAGCAACAGCACAGCAGGCTGTCAAGCTGGCTTTCGTCGACAGTTTCCGGCTGGTGGCGCTGTGGTCTGGAGTATTGGCCGGGCTGGCAGGCTTGGTGGGCTGGTTCGGGCTGAATC
This sequence comes from Deinococcus sp. Arct2-2, assembly GCF_004801315.1. GTDB lineage: Bacteria > Deinococcota > Deinococci > Deinococcales > Deinococcaceae > Deinococcus. The sequence continues at coordinate 66,717 of NZ_SSNW01000002.1, read as the reverse complement.
CCAAGCGCACTGGCAAGGCTAGCGGCAGTCCATTGACTTAATGCCCCATGATGCCTGTCAGCTGTCTTTCAGAGCGTGAAGGACGTTGGAGAGGCCAGATGGGCACCAGTCAGACGCCGTATTCAGTGCCCTGCTTCCTGAAGTCAGCGGACTCCCAGTATTGATAGTGGCCAAAGTCTGAGTTGGTTCTCGGTGTCAATCGAACCTGCTAGGCCGAGCCGGAGAATCCGGAGCAGAACGGAACTAACGCAAACTTACGCCGTTGTCACTGATGTACAGCTTCAGTCATCAATTGATGTTTCGGGCAAACACTGTGAGCGCAATGGGCGCGCCAGATACAGTGCGTCCACGAATACTCTTGGCGGCCTGTAGATTCAGCGTAACCCGGCGGGAATTCAGTCCTGCATAAGTGAAACTACCTTGACCCAAGAAATCAGTCGTCAGCCGAACCTGTCCATTGGTCAGGGTCGCCGTGGTGTCGGTTTTGTCGGCGCAAGCCGAATACTGCACCAAAACCCGCTGACTGCCGTTGTTGGCATCTGACACAGGGCGAGTCCATTCGTCCGCACTGGCGAGGGCGCTGCGAAGGACAAAATAATAAGCGGTAAATTCAAAAGGAGTGGTGCATCGACCGCCCACTACCGCAGACGAGGTTAGAACCAGAAGATTGTTGCCTATCGCACCCGGAGCACCGGTCGCCGCTGATCCTAGGTCAATCAGTGTACCGGGGTTGCCTATGCTGACAGCCCGTCTTACGTCGTCGGCAATAACGTTGGCAGCCATTTGAGCGTCCCTGATTCCGGAGGAGTTGGCAATGCTCAGTTGCGAAAATTGCGATGATGACTGCATCAATTGCGAGGCAATGCCAAACACTACCAGCGAAAGTGCCATCGCAATTAGCAATTCCACGAGAGTAAATCCTGCTTTGCCATTCATTTGAGGCTCATTTCTGTGGATGCGATCAGGGAACCGCGCCCGACTGTGGAAGAAGTGTAAGCAATAGAGAGCCGCATCAGCCTGGCCGTGCCACTGGGTGTGAATACAGGCTGGGTCGTTTGTGCCACTGGAGCGGTTTTGCAATTGAAAGTAGACACATCAACTTCACAGACTTTCACGGTCCAGGAGTAGCCAGACAAAGGAGTGGGCTGTTGTGTGGCTGCGTCCAGCCTTCCAAACGCAGTCGAATCACGCCAACCATCCTGAACACTTTCTATATACGCTTGAGCCGCTTGATTGATGGTCATCCGACCGCGAGAGGAGGTGTTTTGCGCTGCAGACGTCAGGAGATATCCCGACATCGTCATCACAATCGCAAAAATAGCTATAGCGACCAATACTTCTATCAAGGTAAATCCTTGGCGAGAGCCAACCAGAGTAGTCATGGACTGGTCACCTTGAGCATCGCTGTTGGACCCAGAAGATAAGCGGTACGGCCGCGGTTAACCACAGCCAAGCTGAATTTAACGTCTTGCGGCAACGCTCCATGCGGAGCCAGCAACTCAATTTCATTGCCAACACATACGGATCGGCAAACGCTAGTCATTGTATCAACACTAAGTTTTGTGGTGTTGACAACAGCGCCAGACTGGCTCAAGGTGATTGTCTTTGTTGTGCTATTCCAGGCTAGTTTGACATTTTTGTTGGTATTCCGAACACGATTCTTCGCTTCGGCAAATACGCCTACCAGTGCGGTCACCGCCTGATCGGCCTGAGAACTCCGAATAGATCCAATCAGACTCACAATGCCTATGCCTGCAATGATACCTATAATCGCCAATCCAACCAAGACTTCGAGAAGAGTAAACGCCTGAGTTCTCATCAGTTACCGCTGACTTCTTTCCAAGTATTGGCGTTGCGGGTGATGACAGGTGTCGAAGGAATGATGACCTGCGCTTTTAAATCGAGGAGGAGGCTGTCTAACAGAGGTTTGTCATAGCAAATCTTGGCGTCGTGGTTTCCTGTATTATTGCAAACGCCTATTTTTGCGGTTCCTGCGAGTTTAAAGTCGGCATTGTTGGCTTCTGTACCTGTTTCAGCAACCAAGGCCCCCGCAATAGTTCCGTTGCCCGTCATACTGATTCCGCCCTTGTTGTTGATGACGTACAAGAGGCCAAAAAACGACGAATTGTTATTCTGGATACTCACGCTCGAGCCTGGTGGCAGTTTTGACCCATCGACAATTAGAACGCGTGGGCGAGGTTTCAGCGGTGCCAAGGGTGCAGGACAGTCGGCCAAATTGGCACTCGCACTTGCTCCTAAGGTCAACCACTGCACGGTGTTAGACCCAGTGGGATTGGGACAAGAGTCCGTCGTCACCTTATTGATTGCGGGCAAACTCGCTTCAAAGGTTGTTTTGGTGACTCCAAAAATCGTCTGGAACAACTGGTCTGGTGGAATGTCCATCTTGTTGCAGTTGTAGGTCACGCATGTATCACCTGTGTTCGACCCATTGGTGCTCGAAGTACCGTAGGTTAAGAGTGACGGGACTTCTGTTGTGGGAGCGAGAATTGCGCCGTTTGTCAAAGACGTCGGCGTAAAAATCTGGGTTACTTGCTTACCATTGCCCTGCACCGTGGTCAAAGCGTTCTCACTCACTGCAGTGAGGTCGGCTGTTGTTGTTTTCAGTCCAGTAAAAGGACTGGTGGTGGTGGTCACTTTGGTCACCTGGTAAGTGATGCTCGACTTGGGGTCAGTACTCGCTACGTTGTACGTGACGTTTTGTCCCTCGACAGGAGGCGTCCCAGTGACTGTGGTGGAGTACGTCACGGGCGCACCTGTGCCCACACAATTACCCAACAGTCCGACCGCGCAGGCAATGGTAAATTTTTGGGCGTCAACGGGTGCGCCAGCGACCCCTTGAATCGGGGCATTGCCGCTATCGACTGCGCTGCCCGTGGTCGTGATCGCCGCAGGAGCCATCAATTTAACATTGCCCAAAGGCGGCGGAAGAACAACGCTCACCTCCAAAGTAACCCTGCGCTTCCCGCCTCCCAGCGACGTTCCTTCAGAAGCCAGCACCACTTTAGGACCAACGGCAGTGGCCGTTACCACAAAACTGCCTCCCTCTAACGTGCCGCTTCCGGTGGAGTTGAGTGCGGCAGCCAAAGCAATCGCTCCCGCTTCTGATGTGGTGGCCGTCACCGCAGGTGGAGTGGACGTAAGAAGAAAAGTCATGCGGGCCATACTTCTCTCTAAACCAGCGTTGGCCACATAAAAAGCTGGGATTTTTCTCGCTTCAGCCCCCACCGCTTGCAAAGTGTTCACTGAAGTGATGGTAGTTACAGAGACAAGTAAGAGAACCAGCATGGTCAGGCTGAGCACAATGACGAGCACAAAGCCGTTTTGTCGTACTTGTTTCATAACTCCCCCTTTGTTATTTAACTTCCAGTGACGACAGCACTGGACTATTTTAAAATTTTGCCCCAAACCGATCCGTGACAAGCCATATATTTTCGTGGCCTATGCAGGTTCAGATGTATTTATAAGATGCATGGCTGACAGGTAGTAAAGATGTGCGATCATCGACTTTTACCCCCATTTGTACGGGTTATTTTCTTTTCAAATCGGGAGGCGCAAAGTTATTTACATGAATTGTGGCAATGAATCTAATCTATTTCAAAACTTGGGACTATACCACTTTATATCATCCAAACTCTCACAAAATAAGCACTATCAAAGAGTTAAGTAGCTGTCGGGTAAAAATCCTTCTGTTCGTCAGACTCACGATCCCGTCCCGGGGCGACTCCCAATCTCATTCGCCCTGGGGCGGATGATGCAATTCACTCCCGCTGGATATTTAATGGTAGTCCGTTGAGTTGTCTTGGTGATCCCAGAAACACGTCGTTTTTCGCGGCGTGGGTTGGGCGACCTCAGCGATGGACACGGCCTCTGGCTCGTTCGTCAGGCTCAGTCAACGGACTACCAATAAGGCCTCCCCTCTAAGGCGGGGCGTTGCGTCAGCAACGGGGGGGCTACGCTGCCAAATTGCTGAGGCACAGCAAATTTTCTAGGAATACTACGGAATTGAACTGAATGCTTGACAAGGGGCGGGAACGTTTGCCCGGTGGCCCCTCACCCGTTGCTCCGTAACGCCCTCTCCCACAAGGGGCGAGGGGATAAAAATTAGCCAAACGCCGTGTTAATTGCGTACTATTCGGCCGAATCCAAGCACATTCCACAGCAGAATGGACGCCCATACGGACGCCCACCTCTCTGCTCAGTTACCACAATACCTTCTCGACAACGCCTGCTTTAGCGCAGTTGCCCTTCATCTGCCCTGCCCATCTGGTCTGGGGTCAGCACGCTCAGAGGATCGGCGTCGAGTATGTGGGCGGGGCGGCTGATGGCCTGATAGCTGCGGCTGCGGTAGTAGTAGGCGTCTAGCAGAGCTTTGCTAAGGGCGACGAGGGGGACGGCAATCAGCACACCCATGACCCCGAACAGACCGACACCGAAAGTAACAGCCAGCACCACTGCTAGCGAAGACAGATTGGTGTTTTGGCCCACCACCCTAGGTGAAATGACGTGAACCTCCAACTGATCGGAGAGGAGGAAGACAGCGGCCACCAGTAATACCTTGAACCCGCCCAACGGAACGGCCAGCAGCAGCGCGGGAATCAGGGCCACCCAGACGCCCAAGTACGGCACGATATAAAACAGGGCCGCCACAAAGCCGATGCCGAGGGCCGAGGGATGCCCGATGATGCTCAGGCCCGTGCCGACCAGCACGCCAAAGGTGAGGGCCACCACCACTTGACCCCGGAAGTAGCCGCCTACCGCGTGCCCCACATGTCCGCTGACATCGGCGGCTATTGGCTGAAAGCGCTTGGGCAACAGCCGCAGCAAAAATGGCCCGATGTGTGGATAGACCGCCATCATGTAAATGCTGATGACGGCGGCCAAGGCCACTTGCCCAATCACGCCCACTGCGCCCAACAGGCCACCCACCAACACGCCGCTGGGCGAGAAGACTTCTCCCAACACCGCTCCCAGATTGGTCGACAGGTTGTGCGTTATTCCGTTGAGCCAGACTTCGACTTCCTGCTGCACGCCTGCCAACGCCGGACGCTTTTCGGCCAGTTGGCTGAGCCACGCGCTGAAGGTATCGGCCAAACTGGGAAGGGCCTGCACCAGCGCCGACACCTGATTAAAGACGACGCCCAGCAGCGGGCTGATGGCGGTCAGCACGCCCAAGACCGCCAGAATCAGCAGCGTGATTCCAAAAGGCCGCCGGATGCCGTACCGTTCTAAGCGCTGCAAGATCGGCTGAACGAGGTAAGCGATCAGGTAAGCGGCCAGCGTCGCGATGATCACCGTTCTGAGCCGTTGGTACAGCCACAGCAGGACGAACCCGAGCATCACGTAAACGATCAGGCGAAACCAAGCCGATTTCCAGAGCGTGCCGAGGGTGCTGGGTGGAGCGACGGGAACCGGGACAGGGGGCGGAAAAGATGAAGACATGGGAAGTTCCTCTGAGGACGAATGAAGGGGATTGAACGCAACCCTACAATAGAGGAACAGACGGCGCAGGACTGAGGGCAAAAGCGTGTGGCGGGGCGGTAATTATGAACTGGAGCCGCTGCCGTCCCGCTCTGGTGGCCGCTGCCCCGCATTTTTGCGCGGTAGCCCACTTGAGAAGGGTGGAATGTGCCAGCGAATAAGCTGCCGCCCTTGCCCCTCTCTCCATACCCCCTCGTCCGCGCAGTTTGGCCTAAAAACACAGCATTTGGAGACTGGGCCATCTGCCATATTGGGGAATGACCGATCAACAAGCCGCCGAGTGCGCTTGGGCCAGCCGAATGAGCGACCCGGCGGCGGCTTGGGCTTTTGCGGAGTTTACCCCTACAGAACAACCAGTCCAACAGTCGGCACAGGCCTTGGTCTTGCGGGCCTACTTGAATTGGCGTGAGGGGCGCTATCCGGAAGCACTAGAGGACGTCGACGCCGCAGAACCGTCGTTGCGCGAAGCGGGTCAATTGGTCTGGCTGGCACGGGCCGTAAACGTGAAAGGTGCGGTGCTGATGTCCATCGGGCAGGCTCCGCAGGCGTTGGCTCTGTTTCAGGAGCAATTGGCCCTCGCTCAGCAAGCTGGAGACGCTGAAATGGCGGCGCTGGCCCATAACGACATTGGCGTGCAACTGATCTGGGACGATCCAGAGCGGGCGCGGCTGCGCTATCAGATGGCCTTTGATGTGGCCCATGAAGCCGGGCCGGGCCTAGAAGCGACGTTGGGTTTGGCGGCTTTTAATATCAGCGTGGCCGAGCAGGATTTGGGCCACACGGAACGCAGCCAAATCATGCTGGATGTGGCCGAAGAACAGGTCATTGCCGCCCACGCTTGGCCGTATTGGGTGGGCGTGGTGAGTCAACAGGCGTTGCGCTTGGCAGCGGCAGGCGAGGTGAGCGCGGCCCGCACCCGTCTGACCGCTGCGTTGGCCCGCAGCCTCCCCTTAGAAAGTTGCCGTTTTCTGACCTTTCATCTGGCGAAATTGGAAGCACAGCACGGCGATCCCGCGTCCGCACTCGCGCACTTGGATGAGCTGGCAGCGTGGGACACCACCCGCGTAGACATGCTGGACGATGTGTTGCAGGTGCGGGCCTCGGCACAGGCACGGCTGGGCGAGTTTCAGGCGGCCTACCTGACCTTGCTGGACATGGTGGCTGCGGTCAAAACCCGCCACACAGAGGAACTGAGCACCCAACTCAAGGTAGTAGAAACAGTTCACCGCACCGAGGAAACACGCCGGAATATGGAACTGTTGCGCCGCACCATGCACGCGCTAGAGGCCCGGCAAGACGACCTGAAAACGGTCAGCGTGACCGACGAATTGACGGGCCTCAAAAACAGGCGCTATTTCGAGCAATGGTGCGGCGAGAAAGTGGCTTCCGGCTCGCCTCTCACGCTGGCTTTCATCGACATAGACCACTTCAAGCACATCAACGATAGCTTTGGGCACACTGCCGGAGATCAGGTACTCCGGGAACTGGCGGCCCTATTTCTGCGCTACACCGAGCCGGGTGACCTGTTGGCGCGGCTGGGCGGCGATGAATTTGTGGTGGGAAGGCTCCAACAAAATCCGGACAGCTTGGCCGCGACGCTGGAACAGATTCGGGTGGCCTGTGAAGCGCAGTGGGCGGCCAGCCCCCTCCGGGTCACGGTCAGCGCCGGAGTGACTTCTGTGCGGGGCGCGCTCAGCGACGGCCTGCGCCAAGCTGACCTGAGCATGTACACCGCCAAACGCGCCGGACGTAACCGCGTCTCGGTGTTCGATCCGGCTGTGGACGGCTATTAGGGTGTGTTTCAGAGGTTCTGAGTTGTTAAAAAGTCGAACACAGGGCTATTCAATCTGAGCAGGGTTAATTTGGTCAGGGGGCAACCGTACCCGATTGGCCTCAAGGCACTGCCAACCCTGCCCGCCCGCTAGAGTCTGCCTATGAGAGTCTGCACATGAAAGCCGTCATGTATACCGCGTTTGGCGAGCGGCCTGAACTCGTGACTGTGCCCGATCCTGTTCCCGCCCCCGATGGTGTGGTGGTGCAGGTGGGGGCCACAGGCGTGTGCCGCAGCGATTGGCACGGCTGGATGGGTCACGACCCCGATATTGCCTTGCCCCATATTCCGGGTCACGAACTCGCCGGAACGGTGGTGGCGGTGGGCGCACAGGTGCAGCAGTGGCGGGCCGGAGACCGCGTGACCTTACCATTTGTCTGCGGCTGCGGGCGCTGTTCTCAGTGTCAGGCGGGGCATCAGCAGGTGTGCGAGCGGCAATTTCAGCCCGGATTCACGCATTGGGGATCGTTTGCCGAATACGTGGCGCTCGGGTTTGCCGATCAAAATCTGGTGCGCCTACCGGGCAGCATGGACTTTGTGACCGCTGCCAGCCTCGGCTGCCGCTTTGCCACCTCTTTTCGGGCGGTGGTGCAGCAGGGCCGGGTGCGCGGCGGCGAATGGGTGGCCGTGCATGGCTGCGGCGGCATAGGCTTGTCGGCCATCATGATTGCCAAAGCGCACGGAGCCAGCGTCATTGCCATCGATATAGACGATGCCAAGCTAGACTTCGCCCGCCAACTGGGTGCCGATCAGACCGTCAACAGTCGCACTCTTCCGGACGTGGTGACCGCCGTGCGCGAACTCTCTGGGGGCGGCGTGCATCTTTCCCTCGATGCGCTGGGGCACCCGCAGACGTGTTTCAATTCGGTGCAAAACCTGCGAACGCGGGGGCGGCATGTGCAAGTGGGCCTGTTGCTGGCCGATCAACGCCACCCCGCTGTGCCAATGGACGCCGTAATTTCGCGCGAACTCGAAATCTACGGCAGTCACGGCCTCGCCGCCCACGCCTACCCGGAGATGCTGAGAATGATCGAAGGCGGCCTGCTGAAGCCAGATCGACTGATCGGCAACCGCATTTCGCTGGCCGAGTCTATTGACGCACTGATAAACATGAACCAGTTCGCAGGGCTAGGAATGACGGTGGTGGACAGCTTCGTGTGAAATCTGTTCTGCTCAGACTCTCAGAGAATGTGCGAATAATACGAGTTTAAAAAGAGTCCCGAACAAGAAGTTCTTGCCCTCTCCACCTGCGGGACTCGCAACGCCCTCTCCTACAAGGGCAGAGGGATAAAGAATTGAACGCTGCAATACATTTAAAATCCCCTCACCACAGCGGGTGAACTTGTGCGCGAATCAGGTCGTCGTACACGGCCTGCACGCCCTGCATCTGCTCTTCGGTCAGGGGCGGAAGCGCTGCCGCTGCCGTATTGTCGGCCACCTGCTGGGGCGTTTTGGCTCCGGGGATGGCGCAACTGACTTCCGGAAACATCAAAATCCAGCGCAGGGCAAATTGGGCTAACGTCGCGCCCTGCGGCACCAGCGGGCGCAACCGCTCCACCGCCTCCAGCCCCGTGTCGTAGTCCACGCCCGAAAAGGTCTCGCCCCGGTCAAAGGCCTCGCCGTGACGGTTGAAGCGGCGGTGATCGTCTTCGGCAAAGGCGGTGTCGCGCCTTAGCTTGCCGCTGAGCAGGCCACTGGCGAGCGGCACCCGCGCGATGATGCCCACGTCATGCTCCCGCGCCGCTGCAAACAATTCCTCGGCAGGCTTGAGCCGGAAGGCGTTGAAGATGATCTGCACCGTCGCCACATGGGGATGCTGAATGGCCGTCAGGGCTTCTTGCACCGTTTCCACACTTACGCCGTACGCCCGCAGCAGGCCGCCCTGCACCATCTCATCAAGCGCGGCGTACACGTCATCCCGCTCATACACTTCACTCGGCGGGCAGTGCAGCTGCAGCAGATCCAGCGTTTCCACCCCCAGATTATTCAGGCTCCGTTCTACAAAAGCCCGCAAGTTCTGGCGGGTGTAGCCCGCGGCGGTGTGTGGGTCAAGGCGGCGGCCCGCTTTGGTGGCTACCACAAATGGCTCGGATCGCTCGCGGCGCAGGCGGGCCAGCAGTTTTTCGCTGTGGCCGTCGCCGTACACGTCCGCCGTATCAAAAAAATTGACGCCGAGATCGAGGGCGCGGTGCAGCGCGGTCAGGCTGGTGGCGTCGTCTACCGCGCCCCACGTGCCGCCGATGGCCCAAGCGCCGAAACCGATGGGGGAGACGAGGTGCCCCGTTTTGCCAAGTCGTCTGGGTTCCATTGTTGCTCCTGTACAGGCTAGAAATCCTGTGTGGGTTGAAGTTAAGGTGAACGTTCGAACCGGGAATGCTGTGTCCGACAAGTTTGAGGCCACCATAGCGTGCTGCCCGCCTCCCCAAAGACTTTCTGAAGCAGAGCCAAAGCCCGTTTGAGCGCCGCCCCAAACTGACCGCGCCAACTGTATGAACTGCTGAAGCGGGCTTCTGAGGCTTTGATTAGGGTAGGCGCAAGAAACCGAGCAACCATCCGGCAAGCGGCCTTGACACATGTGGGGCTTCCCTGTTCGTGGTGTGGGCAAACAACGATTGCTGAACGGCTTTCAGGAGGAGCGTGACCGTTTTGATCCTATCCACAGTGCTGCTTTCGCCCTCGCGGCTGTCCTCTCCTGTCGCCGCCGCCAGTGTTCAGCCTGCCCACGCCCCGTCCACCCCCGCTCAGGTTGCCCAAGCTCAGGCCGCATGAAGTGGACTTCTGATCGTGCGGCGGTGAGGTTGTGGCCCCAGTCCCTCCGCACCGCTCCCCTTCCCCTTACTCTGATTCCGTGGAGCAGCATGGCGCTGCTGCTGGTGCTGTGGCTGCTGTTTCCGCAGTCGCTCACCCGCCTGATGTATTTGCCTCTGCTGGTCAGTACGGTGCTGCTGGGCATTCCGCACGGGGCGCTAGACCACCTGATTCCTACCCGGTTGGGCTGGCGCTGGGGGCAACGGCTGGGCGCGGTGGCGCTGTATATCGCGGCCTACGCGCTGTTGGCGGCCCTTACGTTGGGCCTGTGGTGGCTGCTGCCCCGCGCCGCTTTCTGGGGATTCGTGCTGCTGTCGTGCCTGCATTGGGGCCACGGCGATCTGCATTACCTCGAAACGGTGCAGGGCCGCCGCCGCTGGCTGGGGCGCTGGAGCGCGGCTGTGACGCTGTTGGCACGGGGAAGCCTGCCCATTCTGGTGCCGCTGTTGGCCTTTCCGGAATGGTTCGGGCGCTTGGCGTCGGGCGTGGCGCAGGCTTTTGGGCAGGCGGAAGCCACCCTAACGGTCACGGCTCCGCTGTTGTCGCCCACCGTCTTCACCGGGTTGGCGGTGGCGGTGGGCGTCATCCTGCTGGCATATGTGGCCGATACGGTGCGTTCCAGCCGAGTCCCCATGACCGAGTTGGCCGAAACGGGGCTGCTCCTCTTGACCTTTTTAGTGGTACCCGCGCCGCTGTCTATCGGCATTTATTTTACGCTCTGGCACGCTTGGAGGCATCTGGGGCGGTTGCTGGGCCTTCAACCTGTGGCCGCACGCCCGCTGGTACGCCTTGGCCGCGACTTACTGCCCATTTCGCTGATCGCCCTCGCTCTGCTGGGCGGCCTGTACCTGTGGGCAGCTCCGCAAGTAGACAATCTGGAAACCTTCGCCGCGCTGTATCTGGCCCTAATAGCTGCGCTGACGCTGCCGCACGCTCTGTTGGTGGCCGTGATGGACGTGAAGCGCAGCCCCGGCTAAGCGTCGAAGTGGTGCCAAACGAATCTCAGTCTTCCCAACCCTGTACCGAAGCCCCGCCAAACACGGCGTTTTTCAGCATTTTGGTCATTCCGTGCGCCGGGTCAAGCACGCTGCGGTCATGCAGGCGCTTCAGGTGGTCGGGCGTCAGGTGCAGATCAAGTGCCTTGAAACTGTCGTGCAACTGCTCTAGTTTGCTGGCCCCCACGATGGGCGCAGACACGCCGGGTTGCGCCAAGACCCAAGCGAGGGCCACCTGCGCAGGCGGGCACTCGACTTCGGCAGCTATTTCGCGCACGGCGTCCAGCACTTGCCAGTTGTGCTCGGTGAACTTGGTATCGCCAAAGGGGTTGGGGCCGCTGAGCCGCCCTGTCTTGTCTCCCGCTGCGGCACTGGCCCCCGCCGATTCGCGGGTGTATTTGCCACTTAAAAAGCCCGCCCCCAACGGACTCCAAGGCGTAATGCCAATGCCACACGCTTTGGCGGCGGGGACATATTCCTGCTCGATCCCGCGTTCTACGAGGGAATACTGCGCTTGCAAGGCCACTGGGCCGGGGAGTCCATTCTCGGCGGCCAGTGTGGCGGCGCGGGCCAAATACCACGCGGGCACGTTGGAAAAGCCGTAATACCGGATCGTTCCCGCACGCACAAGGTCGCTGAGCGACTGCACCACTTCTTCTGCGGGCGTCACGGCGTCCCAAGCGTGCATCCAGTAGAGGTCGATGTAGTCGGTGTTCAGGCGGCGCAGCGAACCTTCCAGCGCCCGGTGCATGTTTTTGCGCCCATTGCCGCTGGCATTCGGATTGCCGCGCACCGCCCCGAAGGTAAATTTGGTGGCGAGCACCAATTGGTTTCTCAGCTTTCGGGCCGCCGTGTATTGGCCCACCAATTCCTCGCTGCGCCCGCCCGAATACACATCGGCGGTGTCTATAAAGTTGCCACCTGCATCTACGTACTCGTTAAAAATGCTCTCCGACACGTCATCGGTAGACCCCCAGCGCGGCGTGCCGAAGGTCATGGTGCCAAGGGAGAGCGGGCTGACGATCAGACCTGAACGGCCAAGAGTACGGAAATCGGTGAGCTTCATAGGTTCTCCTGCGGGGACATGGGGCCAAGCTTGGGGCGAAAGTGCTGAAGAGGCAATGGCTTGGGCCTACGCCGGACGGCCCGCATCGGCCAACTGCTGTGCCCGCGCCCCGCTCCACATGTCCAGCATCCAGCCGGGATATTCGGCGGGCAGCGCACTGACTTCACTCAAGCGCCGAAGCTCATCTGCGGAGAGTGTCACATCTACAGCGCCCAGATTGTCGTTCAACTGTTCCAGTTTGCGGGTGCCCAGCAGCACACTCGTAACGTGGGGTTGGTGCAGCAGCCAGGCAATCGCCAGTTGCGCGACTGTCGCGTCCTTCTGCTCGGCCAACTCCTGAAGCACGTCTATGACGGAGTAAGCCCGGTTCATGTCGACAGGCGGAAAAGCCATCGCGCCGCGCCGCGTGCCTGCCCCCGCGTCCTGAGTCCGGTTGACTTTGCCGCTGAGCAAACCGCCCGCCAAAGGACTCCAGACCAGCAGACCCAAGCCTTCGCTCTGAGCCATCGGCGCAATTTCGCGTTCCAGATCACGGGCCGCCAACGTGTAATAGGCCTGAAGTGAAGCAAATTTGGTCAGGTGGTGCAGCGCCGAGACGCCGAGAGCCTTGCTGATTTGCCACGCAGCCCAGTTCGACACGCCGATATAGCGCACCACCCCTTGCCTGACCAGATCGTTCAACGCAGTCAGGGTTTCTTCTATGGGCGTGGCCGGGTCAAAACCGTGGAGCTGATAGAGATCGATGTGATCGAGTTGCAGCCGTTCGAGGCTGGCGTGGGCGGCGTCCAGAATGTGCCCGCGCGACGAACCGCGAGCGTTCGGGCCAGTGCCCACATCGCCAAACACTTTGGTAGCCACCACGATCTCATCCCGCCGGACGCCGAGGTTTTTGAGGGCTTGTCCTGTGATGCGCTCGGAGTCGCCGCCCGAATAGGTGTCGGCGGTGTCTATCAAATTGACGCCTGCTTCGATGGCGCGGGCCAACAACGCATCGGCCTCAGCCTGCTCGACTTTGCCCATCGCCGCAAATGGGCCGCTGGCCCCGAAGGTCATGGTGCCGAAGGCCAGTTCTGAAACGAAAAGTCCGGTGTTGCCCAGTTTGTTGTAACGCATAAGTGGTGCCTCCAAAGCGGTGTGGGACGGCGGCTGAACTGCTTCAGCATCCTGAGAATCCTTGTATGCAACCAACTGGTTGCTTGGTAAATGCATTACAGCAGGCCTGCCCCAAGAAGTCAAGCAACCAGTTGGTTGTATGCTCTGGGTGTGAAGAGAGACGCTCAGGCTACACGGCAACGGATTTTGGAGGCAGCTACCGCTGAATTTGCCCGCTACGGCATTGCGGGTGCACGCATAGACCGGATTGCGGAAACTTCGGGCAGCAATAAAGCCATGATCTACGCCTATTACCACAGCAAAGACCAGTTGTTTGACGCCGTATTCGACGCCCTCATCGTTCGCAATATGGACGACGTTCCGGTGGACGTGCAGGACCTCGCAGAGTACGCTGCCCGGCTGTTCGATCAGTTTCAAAAGTATCCCGAAGTCTCCCGGATAGGGGCGTGGGACGGCTTAGAACGTGGCGCGGTAGGCATGAAGATTGAGGCGGTGATCGAGGCCAACCGTCATAAAGTGGCTGAAATTCGTAAGGCACAGGAGGCGGGCGTGCTGAGTGCCACCTTTCCGCCCAATATCCTGCTCGATCTGGTCATTGCCCTGACGCAAACCCGGCCCCTGCTGATGGACGGATCGGAACAAGAAACGGACGATGCTCAACGCAGACAAGCCATCAAGGACGCGGTGAATGCGCTGTTGCGGCAATAGGTTCAGTGCTTTCTCGACCATCGCTGTTGAATCGTTTTCAGAGCGGTATTCACATCACTCCCGTAGGTAGCATTCGCGCGCCCATTGGGTTAATCGTCTACATCACAAGTCATCTGAGGCACGCAGAAGTCTCTCGACAGTATAGCTAAAGCTTCCTCAGGTTTAATCCGAGCTTTAGCTTACGCATCTCCTGTTAATTATATGTTTAAGTCCACCGCTTTAAATTGATTGCTACTGGCAGAGGATGTCCATAAAACTAAATATCCTATGGTCTAAAAATAAATGGGTCTGAATCTGTTCTCAGGGATAGACGGCGACGCTGAATGTCACCATTCACAACGTACGTCTTCACCCTCAAGGAGCCAATATGACCCATTTACATAGACTTTCCCAGATTTCCAACGAGCACAGCGCCGACTTTCAAGATGCAGGCATGTACAGTCCAGTAGGCTCGACTGCCTATTTGTCTGGCAAGCAGCAGTTGGGCATGGTGCGTGACGCCCTTGTGGACGACGATTACGGCAAACTCCGTTACTTGATCGTGGATCAGGATGGTGGCGACCTGAACGGCGCAGTCCTGCTGCCCATCGGCCTCGCCCGTTTTGAAGACGACGGTGTGTACTTCGATGATCTGACCACTACCCAGCTGACCTCACTGCACCGCTACAGCGACGACGAAGATTACACCTTCGACGACCAGAACAGTGACGAGCGCGTGCTTCGCGGAGCCGACCTGGGTGCAGTGGCCCAAACGACGGCAACGCAGACGACGGCAACCGAGGCAATGGCTGTGCCAGCTACAGCAACGGCCACCGCCGCGCAGTCTTACGACTACCGTGACCAAGACACCAGCGACAAGATGTTTAAAGCGCCCGAGCGCCTGCAACTGCTGGAAGAGCGCCTCTCCGTAAACAAAGAGAAGTACCTTGCAGGCAGCGTGCAGGTCACCAAGCACGTCGAAACCCGTGAGGAAAAAGTGCAAGTGCCCGTGATGCGGGAAGAAGTAATCATTGAGCGCCACGCCGTCACCGATTCGCGCCCCGTGGAAGGCCAGGTGCAGTTGGGCAGCGGCAGCGAAACGCTCCGGGTAGACGTAGAGGCCGAACGCGCCAACGTGAGCAAGGAAGCCTTCGTGACCGAAGAAGTGGAAATTGGTAAGCGGGTCGTGACCACGCAGGAACAAGTAACGGGCACGGTAGGCCGCGAAGTCTTGGACGTGAATCAAACGGGTGACGCCCGCATTACTGACGAGACCGAAGACCAGCAGAACAAGCGTTAAGCCCGCTGAATCGCCCACTTCCCCTCTCCCATCTATGTTCTCCGGAGGATCATATGTCTCTAAATAAAAAGCACTTGCTGTTGGCCCTGACTTTGGCTCTCGCGCCCCTGCCTGCCAGCGCACAAACCGAAAGCACCGATACGTCTACGACAACCACCGATACTGCGGCGGCCACCGGGACAGATACCACCGTTCAGACAACCAATAACAATGACAACGGTTTCGATTGGAACTGGCTTGGCCTGCTCGGTCTATTGGGCTTGGCTGGCTTGTCGGGACGGCGTGAAACTGTGGCCCCTGCCCGCACCGAAGTTCGTCTAGGCGGCCCCACTGACGGCCCCCGCCCCAGCTGATCAACTGAGCCGATCAACATAGCTCATCAACTTTCAATCTTAAGAAGTCAGTTCTGGATGTCAGGGCTGGCTTCTTGCGTTGGGTGGTGAATGGGAGCCACTGTTCATGAAGACCCCCTTCCGCAATCGCAACTAAAAACCGAGTGCTACGGCCTTGCCTGCGCTTGGAGACGGCAATCCTTTCAACCCGACGTGTTTCAGAGCTGACCTGACTTTGGCTTAATTTGACCCCGTGCATCACTTTCTGAGTGGCTTCTGACCCGCTTCACACCAGCACTGAACCGGGGCTTTCTAGACTGCCCTCTCCCGGTCTCGCCGCACCTTTGGCCCTGAAATTTCGGCACTTTCTTCGGGACTCACTTGGAGGTTTCCGATGGCCCTGCACCGCCCGTTCCGTTTTTCCCGCCATGCTCAAAGTCTGTTGTTGGTCACGGGTCTGCTGTTGACGGCCTGTTCGCAGCAGACCAACCAGATAGACGCCGGTCAAACAGTCCCCTCCCCCGACGCCACCGATCCCTACGCAGACGGTATAGACCACAGTTGGACGGACTCGCAACCGCTGCTTCAAGGCTTGGGCATCGGCAACGGCAACAACGATCTGTCGGCGCTGAATTGGACTTCGGCCAGCAACGGCTGGGGGC
Source organism: Deinococcus sp. Arct2-2 (assembly GCF_004801315.1). Taxonomy (GTDB): domain Bacteria; phylum Deinococcota; class Deinococci; order Deinococcales; family Deinococcaceae; genus Deinococcus. The sequence continues at coordinate 50,424 of NZ_SSNW01000002.1, read as the reverse complement.
CGGTAGAACGTGACCGCAGCAACGGCGAAACGGCGGCGGGCGATGGGCGTGCCCTGACCATCAACGGCAAAGTGTATGTCAAAGGCTTGGGCGTGCATTCGGTGTCCAGCATCGCCTACGCGCTGGGCGGCCAATGCTCTACCTTCACTGCCGATGTGGGCCTAGACGATGAAATAGACCAGCAAACACGCGGCTCGGTAGTGTTTCAGGTCTTCGCAGACGGAGCCAAACTGTTCGATTCTGGCAAGATGACGGGCAGTAGCACCGTGAAGAACGTGAATGTGAGCGTGGCGGGCAAGAGCGAACTCAAATTGGTGGTGACGGACGCTGGAGACGGGAAATCGTATGACCATGCAGACTGGGCCGCTCCCCGCCTGACGTGCAGTGTGACCAACGCTGGCCCGCCGCCTGCTGCCAGCATAAACGTCACGGTAGACGTGCCTGCCAGCCTCCGCGCTGCGCCTTTCAATGTGGCCCGCACGCTGAAAGTGCCCCCCAATTTCAAGATTTCGGTGTACACCCGGATAGACAAGGCGCGGTTTATGCTGCCGCTGCCGGGCGGCGACCTGCTGGTGTCTCAGCCAAGCACGGGCAAAGTGTTGTTGGTGCGCCCAGACGCAGGCGGCGTTGGCGTGGTCAGCGAGTTTGCCAGCGGCCTCACCTCTCCTCACGACCTCGTGCTGGACGCTCAGGGCGGCGTGAACTATCTGTATTTGGCCGAGAGCAACAAAATCTCGCGCTCGGTGTACGTGGCGGGCGACAGCTCCCGGCGCAGTGCCACCGCCATCATCAGCGGCCTCCCCGACGGCAGCACGCCGGAACTTCAGGGCACTTATTCGCACGCCCTCAAAAACATCGCCATAGACAGCAATCACAAGCTGTATGTATCCGTTGCTTCAGCCACCAATGCCAGCCCCAGCGACGTGACGGCCAGCTTCAAACGCGCAGCTATCTACGTGTACAACGCCGATGGCAGCGGCGGCAGACTGTTTGCACAGGGCATCCGTAACGCCGAGGGGCTGGCCGTGGTTCCGGGCACCACTACGCTGTGGGTGGCCGTGAATAACCGCGACAATATCGCCTATCCTTTCCATAACGACTGGCAAAACGATGGCAGCGGCGACGATTACGGCAAAGTGATTCAGTCCTACGTAGACAACCACCCGCCCGAGGAATTTACCAGCGTGCGCGACGGCGGTAACTACGGCTGGCCCTACTGCAATCCCAACCCCGATGCGGGCTTAGATCTGATGCCCTTTGACCGCGACGTGCAAAATAACGCCGATGGAAGCAAGCTGAATTGCGGCACAATTGACCGCATCAGCAAAGGCATTCAGGCGCATTCCGCCCCGCTGGGCCTGACGTTCCTGCAAGGCTCCAACGTGCCCGCCGCCTACCGCAACGGCGCAGTCATCGGGCTGCACGGCTGCTGGAATTGCTCAGCGTTCGTGGGCCATAAAGTCGTGTATTTTCCGTGGACAGCGCAGGGCACGGCGGGTACCGAACAGGATTTGGTGTCGGGCTGGGTCACGAACGCGGCCAGCAAAGTCCGTTGGGGCCGCCCGGTAGACGCCGTACCGGACGCGGCAGGCAACATCCTGATTTCCGACGACTACGCCAACGCCATCTATAAACTGAGTCCGACGCCCTAGGTTTGGAAGGCATTGGAGAGGGCAGCGGAGAGCAATTCCAGCCTGCACCTCTCCACTCCCATTGTTAACTCGCCTCCCGTGACCTAGAGTAAAAGCGTCCTCCAACCCGTTCCATTCTGGCCCTGCTCAAAGGATGCCCTTGACTGCTCGTATCCACTGTTCCGCATGCCCCAGCTTTGGCCCGACTTCACCGCGTACCAGTTGGCGGATGCTGCCTGATAGTCGCCTCTGGCGGCCCGCTTGAGCGGTGTCCTGACTTACGGCGAAGCCCTGCTGAAGCTGGCGCTGCCGCCTGCACAACGGTTGGAAGGGCTGGGCACGCTACGGGCCGAATGTGCTGGGTCAGAACTGAACGTCGCAGCGGCTCTAGCTATGCTGGGCCGTCCTGCCGCTTGGGTCAGCGCCCTGCCCGCTGGCCCGCTGGGAACTTGGGTGAAAGAGCAAGTTCATGCCCTGCGCGTCACTGATCTCAGCGTCATTCGGGCGGGGCGGCTGGGAACGTTTTATCTGGAAGACCACCATTCGCCGCGTTCCAGCCGCGTCATCTATGACCGGGCGGGCAGTGCGTTTACCGCGCTCATTGCCCCCGACTTTGCACCGGCTTGGCTGGCTGGACGCGCCGCCCTCCATCTCAGCGGCATCAGCTTGGTGCTGGCAGAAGGCCCACGCGCCCTTGCTGTGGCCCTCATTCAGCACGCCAAATCAGCGGGCCTGCTCATCAGCTTTGACGTGAATCACCGCCGTCTGCTGCTGCCTGAAGCCGAAGCGCCCGCTGCCTACCGTGCCGCAATGGAGCAGGCCGATCTGATTTTCGTGGCCCAGCGGGATACCGCCATGCTGGGCGGCTTGCACGGTCTCCGCGCCCTCAATCCTGCTGCTCTGATCGTGCAGACACTCGGCGCGGCAGGCAGTCAAGTGCTTCTGCCTAGTGGAGAAACCGTGACCCAGACAGCTTTGCCAACGCAGGGGCCGGGCCGCATCGGACGCGGCGACGCCTTTGCCGCTGGCTTCCTGCACGCCCACCTGAACGGCGAATCCCCGGCCCGTAGTCTCGCTTTTGCCAGTGCTTGCGCGGCCCTTAAAACCACGACTCCCGGCGACCAGTTGCAGGCCACCGAAGCCGAAGTCTGGGCCGTGCTGGACACTGCAAGCGCATTTGCATACAGCCGGGGCGAGCCGCTCCGATAATGGCCCTCTTGACTCCCTTTGGAACTCCCCATGACTGATCTACTGTCTCACCTGCGCCGCGCCCGCATCCTCGCCATCTTGCGCGGCGTGCCGCCTCAGCACGTGCCCAAACTGATAGAAACCCTGTTGGGCGCGGGCATAGAGCTGTTTGAAGTGGCCCTCAGCGACGACCTCGGTTTGCCGGGACTGCGGGCCGCGCACGCTGCTTTTGGGTCAGATGTACCGCTTGGAGCGGGAACGGTGATCACACCCGAACTGGCGCGGCAAGCCCAGCAAGCCGGGGCTACTTTCCTCGTCACGCCTCACCCGGTGCCGGAAGTCAACGCCTACGCCCGCGCACACGGCTTGGGGTTGCTGGGCGGCGCGTTCAGCCCCGGCGAAATTTACGCTGCATTTCAGGGGGGCTGTGCGGCGGTTAAGGTGTTCCCGGCAGGCGTGCTGGGGCCAGACTATTTCCGGCAGTTGCGCGGGCCGTATCCAGACTTGCCGTTGCTGGCGGTGGGCGGCGTGGATGCGGGCAATCTCCGCGCCTACTTAGACGCCGGAGCGGTGGGCGCAGGCATCGGCGGCGCACTGACCCGCGCCGACTGGAGTAACCCCGATTGGGCCGCGCTGGGCCGCACGGCAGCCGATATCCGGGCACAGGCGGGAGAACCCCTATGAAGATCACCCACCTCGAGACGTTTTTGGTGCCTCCGCGCTGGCTGTTCCTGAAACTGGAGACCGATGAGGGCGTGGTGGGCTGGGGCGAACCCGTCGTGGAAGGCCGCGCCCATACCGTGCAGGCCGCCGTTCACGAGCTGGCCGATGTGCTGATCGGCGCTGATCCGGCCCGGATCGAAGACCTCTGGCAAGTGATGTACCGCAGCGGGTTTTACCGGGGCGGCGCGGTGTTTATGAGCGCCATTGCCGGGATAGATCAGGCGCTGTGGGACATCAAGGGCAAGACGCTGGACACGCCGGTGCATAACCTGTTGGGCGGCGCCTGCCGCGAGCGTATCCGGGTATATTCGTGGATCGGTGGAGACCGCCCCGCCGAAGTGGGCAACGCAGCGCGGCTGGCGCAGGCCGCAGGCTTTACCGCCATCAAGATGAACGCCACCGAAGAACTGCAATACGTGGACTCTGCACACAAAGTAGACCAAGTGCTGGAGCGCGTGCAGGCCGTCCGCGACGCCACCTCTTCCGACTTTGGCATTGCCGTGGATTTTCATGGCCGCGTTCACCGCCCGATGGCGAAAGTGCTGGTGCGCGAGCTCGAGCCGATGCGCCTGCTGTTTATCGAAGAACCGGTGCTGAGCGAGAACATTGAGGCCCTGCGCGATGTGTGCCGCCTCACGAGTACGCCGATTGCCCTCGGAGAGCGGCTGTATTCCCGCTGGGACTTCAAACAGATTTTGCAAGAAGGGCTGGCCGACATTATTCAGCCTGACCTCTCGCACGCGGGAGGCATCACCGAATGCCGCAAAATCGCGTCGATGGCCGAAGCCTACGATGTGGCGCTGGCCCCGCATTGCCCGCTGGGGCCAATTGCGCTGGCTGCCTGCTTGCAACTGGACGCCGTATCGCACAACGCCTTTATTCAGGAGCAGAGTTTGGGCATCCACTACAACGCCGGAAACGATCTGTTGGACTACCTGACCGATCCGTTGGTGTTCGAGTACGCCGCCGGAATGGTGAATATTCCGCAGGGGCCGGGGTTGGGCATACAGGTGAACGAGGACTATGTGCGCGAAATGGCCGCGATAGGCCACCGCTGGAGAAACCCCGTGTGGCGGCATCCTGACGGCAGTGTGGCCGAGTGGTAAAAGAAGTTCGAGCGCCTCTCAGTGCTGGTTCTGACTGGACTTGTTCTTGCTGGGGAGCAGATGCATCACGGCCACGATGATGCCCCCGACGATCACGCCCACAAGTGCAGAACCGAGGGTATCTACCAACCATTCCACGACGGCTTTGGCCGCAGGCAACGCCGCCCCCGCCCCTACTGCCAAATCGTGCAGAACGTGGGCAGGCCCGCCTACACCGAACTTGTCGAGGCCGTCTATGATGATGTGCCCGCCTACCCACAACATGGCCGCCGTGCCGATAACCGACAGGGCCGACATCACGATGGGCATTCCTTTGACCAAGCCGCGCCCGATGCTGCGGGCCGCGCCAGAACCGCTTTTTGCCAGCTTCAGCCCCACATCGTCGGTTTTGACGATGATGCCGACCAAACCGTACACCAGCGCAGTAATCAGAACAGCTACCAAGATCAGAATGATGGCGCGTGAGACAAACGGTTGGTCAGCCACCTCGGCCAACGAAATGGCCATGATCTCTGCCGACAAAATGAAGTCGGTGCGGATGGCCCCGGCCACCATCGCCTGTTCATGCGCCTCGCTGGTCAGTTTGGCCGCCGATTCGTCCGTCGATTCTTTATGTCCTGCCACAGCTTCATAAAGCTTTTCAGCGCCCTCGTAGCACAGATAAGCGCCGCCCACCATCAGCAGGGGCGTCATGGCCCAAGGCAAAAACTGGCTGAGCAACAACGCGGCGGGCAAAATAAACACGATTTTGTTGCGGAGTGATCCTTTGGCAATTCGCCAAATAATCGGCAACTCGCGGTCTGGCGAAAAGCCCACCACGTAGCGCGGCGTGACTGCCGTGTCGTCTACCACGATCCCGATAGCTTTGGTGCCCGCCTTGCCTGCCGCCGCCGCGATATCGTCCAGAGAGGCGGCGGCGACTTTGGCGATGGCCGCCACATCGTCGAGCAGGGCCACCAAACCGCCACTCACAGCCTCACCTCGCCCGAATGCTTGGGCTGTGAAATAAGTGGTGAGGCTCTGCGGCCACTGCCGACAAATGAATGGGGGGAAGGGTGCGGCAAGTTCATCAGGCCTCTAGCCTATCAATCGGCGGACTCGTTCTCCGGGTGTGTCAGGTAGACCTTAAGGGCAAGGGAAGGGTTGACGTTGGGGCGGCAGACGGCCCGCACACTGAATTCTTGCGTCGGCCCCCGACATTTTGGCGCGGGCGCTGAGCTTCCACTCATGCAGACTCCGTAGGGCACGAATTTTTGGCCCGTCTACGCGCCTTTGTCCCTCTCCGTACAGAACATCTTCGTAAGCTTGCTTACCTTGAGGGCAATCTCAGATCGCCGTTCCACTTGACCGGGTGCCGCTCCGCCTCTTTCCTGCTTCCCTTGAGGTTTTTATGTTGAGAACAGCATTTTCCCGGCTCACGGCAACGACCGTGTTGCTCCTCTGTGCGGCGCAGGCCCAAACGCCAGCTACGCAGACTCCAACCACGCAGATTCCCGTGACCGTGCAGACTGATCAGGGGGCCGTCATAGGGCGGCAGGCCGACGCCAACAGCTTTTTGGGGATTCCCTACGCCGCGCCTCCGGTGGGGAGCTTGCGCTGGCAACCGCCGCAGGCCGCGCCCACTTGGACGGCTCCGCGTGACGCCAGCCAGCCGGGGTCAGTGTGTCCCCAAGTCGCCCTCGGCCTGTTTCCGGTGGCCGGGGTCACGCCCGGAGAAGTGCAGGGCAACGAAGACTGCTTGTTTTTGAATGTGTACACCCCCAGATCGGCCACCGTCGACCGCCGCCTGCCCGTGATGGTGTGGCTACACGGCGGCAGCTTTACGCTCGGTTCTGGCAGTGCCTACGACGGCAGCGTGATGGCCGAGAAATACGGCGTCGTGGTAGTCACTCTCAATTACCGCCTAGGAGCGCTGGGCTTCTTGTCGTTGCCTGCGCTGAATACCGAGGCCGCCGACCAGACTTCAGGTAATTACGGCCTCTTGGATCAACAGGCCGCCCTGCGCTGGGTGGGGCGCAACGTCGCCGGATTTGGGGGCAACCCCAGCGACGTGACCATTTTCGGTGAATCGGCAGGCGGCATGAGCGTGTGCGCCCAACTCGCGTCACCGCAGGCAGCGGGACTGTTCCAAAAGGCCATTATTCAGAGTGGGCTGTGTTTCAGTCCGGGCAACACCGTGACTTTGGCGCAGGCCTCGGGCCGCAACGTGCGCTACGCCGACAAATTGGCCTGCCGCCCCACCGACCTGACCTGTTTGCGTCAAGTCGCCCCCGAAACCCTGCTCAAAACCACCGTGCCGGGACTGCGGCCTGCCAGCAATCTGGTCTGGTCGCCCGTGTACGGGGCCGGAATCTTGCCCCTGACCCTTCAGGACGCCTACGCGCAGGGCCGCTTCAACCGGGTTCCCGTGCTGGCAGGCACCAACCATGATGAAGGCCGCCTGTTCGTTTCCGCCGTTTCCCCTCAGGGCAAACCCGTGAGCGTCATTCAGTACTGGGGCGGTTCGGGTCTTCTGGCGGGCGCGGCCAACCTCGGGCGGGTGCTGGCGCAGTATCCCGTCCGGTCTTACTCCACGCCTGCGCTGGCGTTTGCCACTCTCTTCACCGACGCAGTTTTTAGCTGCCCAGCGGTGCGGGTCGGCACGGCGCTGTCTCAGTACGTGCCTGTCTATGCCTTCGAATTCAGCGATCCGCAGGCCGCCACCTCCATCAAAGCGCCCGCCGACTTGCCGGGGCTGGGTTCGGCCCACAGCAGCGGCCTGATCTACGCTTTTCAGACCCCCATCGAGGGCTTAGGCTCTCCGCAGCAGTTCAGCCCGGAGCAGGCCACACTCTCCAATCATCTCAGCGAGGCGTGGGCGACTTTTGCCAAAACGGGCAAGCCAACCGTAACCGGGCAACCGGAATGGGCACCCTTTGACCCCGCCCGCGCCAACGTGCAGGTGTTCACACCCACTGGCGTGCAAGAAAGTACAGCCTTTGCCGCCGATCACAAGTGCGAGTTCTGGACACGCCTGAACTTGAACTGAGCGGCGTACCCTCTTGCGGCCTCCGGTCAGCCCCCGTGTGCCAGCCTTCCTCTCTCAGCCTCGGCGCAGCTTGAATCCAGACCGGTTCGCGCCTTTACTGACGGCTGAGTTTCTTAAATCATCATTGCTATAATTTGTTGTCAGGGACTTGCCAGAATGGAGCGTTTATGATGAGCTTACATGACCGGCGCTCCCTTCCCTGAACAAGAATATGCCCGGCTGTTGGCGCTGGCTCAGTACGAGATTCTCGATACTTTCCCGGAAGAAGCCTTTGACCGGGTGACTCGGCTGGCGGCCCACTTGCTCAAAACACCTGTGGCGATGGTCAATTTTGTAGATCAACACCGGTTGTGGGGCAAGGCGGCTGTTGGTGTAGACCCGGCCAGAATGCCGCGTTCCGAGGCGCTGTGCGCTTGGACGATTCTGCAAGACACGCCTATGGTCGTCGAGAATGCCCACCTCGATTCCCGCTTTTGCCACAACCCACTGGTCACGGGCGACCCGCATATCCACATGTACGCGGGTGCGCCCCTGACCAGCCCCAGCGGACACCGCATCGGCACGCTCTGTGTCGTAGACGATCAGCCCCACCCGCTGACTGCCGCCGATCTACAGGCCCTTCAAGACTTGGCGGCTCTGGTCGTAGATGAACTGGAACTCAGGATCAAGAATCTGCAACTCAGCCGCGAACTCGGGGCGCAGGAGCAACTGGGCCAAGAACTGCGCCGCATCATGGATCACGGCCGAGTGCTGGAAGGCGTCACCAGCCTGATGGATCTCGACCTCGGGCCAGAAGAAATTACGCTGGCGGCGGCGGGCCTGCTCGGAGAGGCTTTGAGCACCGATTACACGGGCCTGATCTTGTTTCAGGGCGATTCCTTGAGGGTAGAGGCCGCCTACATGCATCCTCGCCTGCCCGCTGTGGCGCAGGCCGTCCCAAAGCAACTCTTCAGCTGGCCGGGCACCATGACCCAAACGCTCAGGCACGCCGTTTCTCCGCTGTATCTGGACAACTACGCCGCCCACCCGAACGCCATACAACAAGTCATCGATGCGGGCATCGGGCAAATTGCTTGGCTGCCTCTGGGCACGCGGGGCAAAGTGACCTCGCTGCTGATGACGGTGCGCCTGAACGACAACCCCGTGACCGAGTGGCGCAGCAGTGACCGGGCGCTCTTGGAGGCAGCGGGGCGCAGCGTGCGGAGCGCCCTAGATCGGCGGTTGGTGATGGACGCGGCCCTGCAAGAAGCGCGTCAAGACCCACTGACTGGGGCGCTGAATCGGCGGGCCTTCGAGCAAGACCTGACCGAATGGAGCGCCGTAGACAAGGCGTTTACCCTCGCCATGCTGGATCTGGACGGCCTGAAAACCGTGAACGACGCCGAAGGCCACGCTCAAGGCGACAAAGTACTTCAAGTCTTCGCCGGAACCCTGTCTGTAGAGTTGGGCAAAGCCGCCAACTTGTACCGGGTCGGCGGCGACGAATTTATCTTGCTGTCGGTGACTACCGAAGAAGACGAACTCAACGAGCAGGTCGATGTGGCGGTCCTGGCCGCGCGGCAGGTGTCTGGACTGCGGGGCGTCAGCGTCGGCATTGCCCAAAGCGAGGAAGCGTCTGGCCCGGCGTTGATCGAGTTGGCAGACCGGCGAATGTACGCGGTCAAGCAGCGCCGTCAAGAACGCCGGGCTGCGTTGATGGCCGAATAGAGCAATACGGGATGAAAAGAGTCCTGCATATGTGCTGTCGCCCTCTGCACAAGGTGGACTCACCCCGCTTCTCCCAATTCCCGCCCCAGTTGCTCGGCGGCGCGTAAAGCCGCTTCTTCGGCCTGGGCGCCGTACTGAGAGAGCAGCGCCCGCAAACGCGACAGTTGTTCGACGTCAAGGTGCGCCCGCACACCCGTTTCGGTGATCTGGCCGGGCTGTCCGGTCAGGCCGCGCACCAGCCCCAGCACAAAGCGTTGTTGTGCGGGACTACTGGCGCGAATCTGGCGTTCAGGGTGGGTCAGGCGGTGGTGGGCGGCGGCAGTGGCGCTCTGCATCCGCTGTGCCAGTGAGCCCGTTTGGGCCAGCACATCGGCGGCCCGGATGGTGCGGGCGGCTTGGCGGTACTGCTCCGGGTCAGCGCCGTGGGTGTACGCCCAGCCGTCGGCGCGAACCTCAGCCAACTTGTTCAGGTCAACGGCGTCCAGCAGTTTCCGCAACTCGGTTTCCGTCAAATCCTCGGCGTCTACCAGTTGCGTCAGCACCTCATCTTGCTGCGGCGTGCCTACACGCGTCATCAGCGAGGCCGTTTCGCGCCATGAATCCAGCGCCGCCATCTCCTGAGACACGGGCAGGCTGGGATCAAGGTCATAGAGGGTCAGATCGTGTGTCCGCAGGTGCGCTAGGAGTAGCCGCCCCGCGTTGTGGCGCTCGCCGCCCACGCCCCGGCGGTACAGGTGAATTAGTTTGCGTCCTTTTTCTATGGCAGCGTCTAGGGCGGGCGAAGTCATGGCCTGATTCTGCCCGGTTTGGGTGCTGTGGGTGGGGCAAAGGTGGGGGGCGGTCTAAGAGTCGAGGGTCTCAGCTGCTAGGGCGTAGACGCTGATCGCACATCTCTTTGCTCTACACGCTTTAGCTCACCCCACCAGACCTATCCTGCCACCGCCGCCCGCCCCGCAATTTGCCCCGCGCTGTTCGCTCTCTGCACCGGCAGCAAGGTCAGCTCGTTCCAGCGCCATGTGGCAATGGTCAGGGCAATGTCCAGCGACTTCACGCTCAGTTCCAGCGGGCCGCCGTCTCCGGTTCCGGACAGTGCAAACCAGCAGCCCAGCGGCACTTGTGCGCCCATCTGTTGGCCCGCTTGCACCTCGCAGGCCGCGTGTTGGGTATACACCACTTGGGGGCCGCTGCCCACCCTCACCGCAAACGCATAAGCCGTCTCCGAGCTTTCCAGTTCGGGGGCGCTGTTTTGTACGTCTAGGCGGGCCACCATGTCCCAGCTGCCCGCAGGCACCGAGGGCCACAACAGGCGCAGCAGTGGCGGCTGGGCATACAGTCCGTTCCTGAGAATTTGAAGGTGGCCGCGTTCGGTGGCCACGCGGTAGCCGTTGCTGGTGCGGCATTCGGTGCGACTGGTCACCACGCCTTCGGGTTCGTGCTGGCTGGGATCGGCGGCGCGGCGGGCCGGAGCCGTAGCGGTAGCCGAAATGGGGGCGGCGAGCGGAGTCGGAAACTGTGCGCTGGCCTGCGCCGCCACATCAGTCAGGCCTGCGCGGGTGGCGTAGTACCGTGCCAGAGCCGGCTGAAGCGTCAAATGATGAACGGCCAGGAGGCTTCTGAGTTCCCGGCGTTCGCTGCTACTGAGGGTTCCCGCCAGCGCCACCCGCATCAGTTCGCTGGAAAAACACAGCCCGTCCTCAAGGTCGCTCGCCTGATACATCAAGCCCGGCATCCGTACCGTTTCTTCGGGTGCGGCGGTGGTCAGCAGGCCTAGCGCCGCGCCCTGTGCCAGCACCGCCGGGGCGTCTGATCCCAGCAGCACGTGGGCCACTGCCATGTCCAGCGGGCCGTACATCAGGCTCAGGCGGGCCAGTGCGCCCCGGAATGCAGGCGGCAGCGGGCCGAGTTCGCCCAGCAAGGCGTCGCGTACCCCAGCGGGCAGGGGCAGGCGCGTGCCGGGCAACTCCAGATCGGCTTCAATCAGTTCGCGGGCATGCAGATCAAGGCCGTCGGATTGCTGCACCACGCGGGTGGCGTAAGCGCGGCGTTGATCGGGGCTCAGCAGTTGTTGGCGCTCGCTCACGGCGTCCATCACTTCATGCACCGCCAGTGCGGGCACCTCCAGACGATGCAGGCGCGAGCGGTCTACGGTGCCCAGCGCGTCCCGTAGGGCGTGCTGCCCATCTGCCGAAGACGGCGACAGCACGAGCATCAGGCTGCTGGGTAGATTCATGGCAAACTGCATGCTGGTCGTCAGAAACGGTGTGGCCTGCCCGATATCGTGAATGGCGATGACCAGGGGATGTCCGGTGGCGGCCACCAGCGTCCACGCCCGCACCAGATCTTCTTCCCGGTGGCCGGGTTGGGCCAACAGTGCGTGCGCTTCGGCGTGTCGTTCGGGGGGCAGCAGGCGCAGCAATTGGTGCAAAAAGGCCGCCCGCTGGAGTTCCGGGTGCGGCGACGCCTGCATTTGAAGGGCCTGCCAATCGCTGCCCGCCACCGCGCCCTGAATCAGTTCGCGTTTGCCCTCGCTGCTGCGGCCACTGAGGATCACCAGTTGCGGCGTTTCTCGGGCCCGCTCCAGCAACTGCCGGAAGCGCCGCGTCAGTTCGGTGCGTTCAAATTTGACGCTGCCCATAGCCCGGCTGGGAGCCGGCGTGATGTGCAGCTGCATGCCCAGTTGGTCGGCCCGCGCCCGGATCAGGCCCGCTGCCGCCAAGCGTCCATTTTGCACCGAACGGGCGTACACCCGCGAAAAAGCGGCCTCCACCTCCTGGCTGATCACCCAGCGCTGACTGTCTACCCACTCACGGAATTCGGTGGAACCCAAGTCTTCCAGCCCGCTCAGCGGCAATCCGCTGCCCTGCGACAGCCACTCGCCCAGGCGCGAATCGGGCAAATGATCGGCCTCCCGCAGCCAGCGGTCGAGGTCGGTGGGCAAGGCCGCCTCCAGCAGCGGTTGGTGCGACGGAAACAAGTCCAGATCGAGGTGGCGCAGGCGGTGCAGTTCCACCCGCAAATTCCGCAGGGCGTCGGGGGTATTCCACATCAATTCGGCCAAATGCTCGCGGTGTTGGGGGCGGCGTTGCAGCGTTAGGTAAATCAGGAGCGCCACCGCCTTCAGCGAGGCATTGACGGGCTTGCCGTCTTTGGCGAGGTAACTGTGCCCAAGCAAATGAATGGTCAGCATAGACAACTCCCTGAAATAATGGCAGAGCAAGAGGGCTGAGCAAGCGGTACTGGCAATCGGTGTACACAAGCGGGGGGCGTGGTAAGGATCAGCAAGCCATTCAACCTTAGGGGCGGCGACATGATCAGGTCATGATCGGCAATGCAGAGCAGCCCAAGCAGGAGGGTTCTTTCCTCTGACACAATGATTCTCTCGGATCCCAACTCTTGTATTCGCTCTGTGCCCCTGACTTGATGGTCTGAAGATTCGTTGGCTTGAAAAAGCTTGAGTTCGAATTCCTCTTTGTCATGTCAAGGAAATCGGGCTGTGGATAAAGCAGTTCGGTGACGTCCTGCTGATGCAGAATGCCGAGTGCAACGAACAGCATGTTGCCGAAGAAGCCGATTGCCGACGCGAGGTAGACCGAAGACACAAGCAAGACAAGCTCAACCGTAACCCAAAGGTCTAAAACATGAGGGGAGAAGTGGGAAACTTCCGTTGGCTCTCATGTTACCAGCAGTGGAACGTTTCCAACGTCAATCAAACGTTAAATTCATCCCTGAATAAGTGACCCGAGATTCATATTAAGATCGCTTTGAAGCGTTCATCTAAAGTCAAAGTTGCTTTTCCTCTCTCCAACGTCAGTTGTGGCAGTGAGCTGCATCCCAGCGGGCAGCGATCTTCTGCCCCTTTCTCTGTCGGGCGGCGATTGGCTCGTTGCTTCGGCCAACGCTCTTTGCCTTACAGCGTGAAGAACCTGTTTCTCAGCCGCAGTGGGTTGGTGCGTCCGCTCAAGCTTCTGCCTCAATGCCCCTGATCGGGTCGAAGATCGTACCCAGCGATCAAAAATTCAGGGCGCAGCATCGACCCCAAGATTCCCAATTCTCGGCTCACAGACGGCTCATCTGTATTCATTGACGCAATTTGATCTATATGAGTAACCTAAAAAGCGAGCCGATTTTTAATGAGAGATTAATGCTACTCCTGCGAATTTAACGCGGCTCAACCCTTCTCATAAATACAGTACAGACGCAGACAGTTTTAGGTTTTGGTGCCCAGAGTTTCATCTGTGGGTACGGCTTAAGCCCTGTGTGAAACAGGAGCAGGCGGATACCCGCTGCGGGTGCTAGGGCCGAGACTTAATTTTCTGCGATCAGGACAAGGAGAAAGTGCCTATGACAGACATCAGTCGCACGGAAGCCGCCCAGAGCGTCCCCTTTTTTACGCAGACCGTATTGCCTCCTCAGCATCAGGTGCCTCAGAAGTCTGTGGCTCCGTTTGGCGTGCAGACGGCTGGAACCACGCTGCCGAGCTTGGCGGCGCTGGCCGAAGAACTGCGGCGGTTGCAACAACTGTGCGTGGCTCAGGCGCGTCGACTTGATGAACTTGAAGCCCGCGAACACCTCAACTGGCCCACCAGAAGCGCCTATGCCCACCTTGAAATCGATCCGTAACGGGAGGTGCAGGCGCCGGGTACAGCCGCGCCGCCGTCACCCGCTCTGCACGCCGTACCGCGCCGATTCTGTCCGATCTGGAGGCCTGAATGATCAAGATCGCCCTGCTGTGTGAAGGCACGTACCCGCATATGCAGGGCGGCGTGAGCGTGTGGTGCGATCAATTGATTGCGGGGTTGCCCGAACATACCTTCGACGTGTACGCCATCAGCGGCCAGCGCATCAGCGAGGGCGGTTGGAAATTGCCGCCCAACGTGAAGCGGCTGGTGAGTGTGCCCCTCTGGGACACGCCTTCGCTGAACCGGGACTCTGGCACTGGGCGTGGCTGGCACAATCAGCACGCGCTCGACAGTGCTTATTCTCAACTGCTGTACAGCCTCCTCATCGGCACCAATGACACCGAACTGTTTTTGACGGCCCTGCGGAAAATCTTTGACTACGCTCAACTCGGAGACTTGACGCAGGCGCTGACCACCCGCCACAACACGGTGCAGCTGTACCAGATGTGGCGCACTTACGGGCGCAGCAGCAGTGTGAAGGAACGTCAAGGCGATCTGCTGCTCCAACCTACCCTCGACGACGCTCTGCAGGCCAGCGTGTGGCTGGAGCATTTTTTGCGGCCCCTCTCTTGTCCGCCGCCCCAAGTGGACGTGTGCCACGCGGCGTCCAATGGCCTCAGCCCCTTGCTGGCCTTTGCCTGCAAATGGGCTTACGGCACGCCGTTCGTGCTGACCGAACACGGTATTTATCTGCGCGAACGCTTTTTAGAGATGCGCCACAGCACCCACACGCCCGCCTTCAAGTCGTTCCTGATGCGCTTTTACCGCCTGCTGACCTCGGCGGCGTACCAGATGGCCGACCTGATTACGCCGGGATCGCACTACAACGAACGCTGGGAAGTCCGCAATGGGGCCGACCCAGACCGCATTCGCCCTGTCTACAACGGTGTCAATCCCGCTTTCTTTCCTACGCCCACGGCAGAACCCAGTGCCCCGACCATCAGTTGGGTGGGCCGCATCGATCCCCTGAAAGATTTGGGCACGCTGATTCGGGCCTTTGGCGTAGTGCGGGAAGCCATGCCCGACGCCAAATTACGGATGTTCGGGGCCGTGCCGAAGGGCAATGAGGGCTACGCGCTGCATTGTCAGGCCATGATCGACCAGTTTGGCCTGAACGACGCCGCCACCTTTGAAGGACGGATCGAAGACGTGGTAGACGCCTATCACGCCGGACATATGGTGGCCCTGACCAGTATTTCGGAAGGGTTTCCTTACACCCTCATCGAAGCGATGGCGTCGGGCAAAGCCACTGTGGCGACTGATGTGGGCGGCGTCACCGAGGCGCTGGGCAGCACGGGATTGATCGTGCCGTCGCGGGATCACGGGGCGGTGGCGCAGGCCAGCCTGAGGCTGTTGGGCAACGCGGGCCTCCGCAATACCCTCGGGCAAGCGGCCCGGACGCGGGTGCTGTCGCAGTTTACGCTGGAGAGTTTCTTGCACGTGTACCGCCACATTTACCCGCATGTGGTGTTGCAGAGCAGCGCGGGGCGGTGGGCGCAGTGACGGCCCCGCTGAGAACGGCCCTGACTGCGGCCCAACGTGGTCCGGAACGCCGCTCTTCTGACCCCTTGGCCGTGCTGTCGCGCCACCTGAATCAAGACTGCTTGCATGCCCTCCAACCGCAGGAATTGGCCGCCATTCTGGAAGCCGAAGGCTACACGGACGCGCTGATTCAGGAACGGTACGGTGATCCCAGCGTGTTTGCCTGCGCCGAGCGCCTGTTTCAGTTGGTGCCCTACCGACCGCCGACGCTGGCCCGTGCGGCCGCGCCCACCCTGCGTCCCGGTTCTCTCGGGCGTGACCTGCTGCGCGGCGTGATTTACCTGCTTCCGGCGGTGTGGTCGCCTGCGGTACTGGCCCTGGGCTGGAACGGAAGCCAAAGCGTAGGAGGAGACGCCAGCCAAAGCACCAGTCTCAGCAGCATTCAGGGCGCGGGCCTCGGCCTTCTCATCTCCAGCTTCTTCGGCTGGGGCTGGATGCAGAGCGTGGCCTACTTGGGCTATCTCGGCTTGGCGACCAGCCCAGCAGAGACGGCCAGAATGCTGCGCTGGGCCGGGGCGGGCGCGGTGGCCCTCACGGGTGTGCTGGCGGCGGCGGTGGCCCTGTGGCTGGGGCAAGACCCAGTGCAAGTGGGCGTGGTAGCGCTGAGCATCGCGTGCTATTTGGCGGCCGCCACCACACTTTTGGTTCTCAGCAGCGAAATCCTGTTGGTCATCAGCCTGCTGCCCGCCCTGACATGGACGGGTTTACAGGCGGCCTTCTCGGGCGGCGTGGTGCCCGACAACGCCCCGCAACAAGCCGCCGCAGTCTTGGCGCTGGCCGTGGGATTGCCCGTGGTGGCCGCCCTCTACAGCAGCCAACCCGCCCTGATCGGGGCGATGCAAGCAGCGGCGGCACGGGCGCGGGGCGTTTCTCTGGCCGCTTCGTCGGCCCGCAGATTGGGCTGGGCCGCCTTTCAGCGGGCGTTGCCGCACGCGGGCTACGGCTGGCTGTGCGCCGGATTTTTGTCGCTGGCGCTGCTGCATCCCTTCACGCCGTCTGCCCAGATTGGGGCCGCTGACGCTGCCGGAATGCTGGGCCTGTCGTGGAGCCTCGCGCCGCTGGTGCTGAGCATGGGCGTGCTGGAACTGAGCGTGCGCCGAATCCACGCCGCTCTGAAACAGCAGGCGGGCACGACTGGAACGGTTCGCAGCATCGTCAGAAGCAGCGCGTGGCAGGTGCTCAAGGTGTGCTTTCAGTACACGGCACTCCTGTTCTTCGCTTACGTGTTGGCCCGCCTGTTGGCCCCGGAATTCGGGTTTCAGCGCCCGTCGTGGCTGCTGGTCCTGGGGCATCTGCACGTGGCGGCGGCGCTCCTGCTCAGCGGCCTGCTGATCAATTTTGGGGCGCTACACCGGGTCTTGGGGGCGTGGGCGTTGGCCCTGGCCGCACAAGTGGCCTTGCTGCTGGCGCACGTCGATGTCGTGGGGAGCTACGCCCTCAGCGCAGGCGGCGTGCTGGCGCTCCTGCTGGCCCTGATGTGGCTGGCACTGATGGATATCCGCAACCTCGGCTGAACCTCTGCGCCCTTTCCCTCTGTCTCTCCATTCAAAACCCTCTCTCCAACAGCTGCTGGTTGAAAAGGAACGCCCATGAATAAGCTCGTGACAGTGACAGGTGCAGAAGGATTTATCGGCTCCCATTTGGTAGAGGCCTTGGTCAGAAGCGGTGTGCGGGTGCGGGCGATGGTGCTGTACAACTCGTTCAATGCTTGGGGCTGGCTGGATCAGTTGCCGCCCGACGTGCTGGAGAATGTAGACGTCGTGATGGGCGATGTGCGCGATCCGGTGTCGGTGCGCGAGTGCATGCGGGACGCCGAAGTGGTGTACCATCTGGCCGCCCTGATCGCCATTCCGTATTCCTATCAGGCCCCCCATTCTTACGTACAAACCAATGTGGTGGGCACACTGAATGTGCTGGAAGCTGCCCGCGATCTGCACACGCCGCGGGTCATTCACACCAGCACCAGCGAGGTCTACGGCACGGCGCGGGAAGTGCCCATTCACGAGTCTCACCCGTTGCAGGCACAGTCGCCCTACGCGGCGTCCAAGGTAGGGGCCGACAAGTTGGCCGAAAGTTACCACCTCAGCTTTGGCCTGCCCGTGGTCACGCTGCGGCCCTTCAATACTTACGGCCCCCGCCAATCGGCCCGCGCCGTCATTCCCACCATCATCAGCCAAATCGCCGCCCGCGCCCCGGTGGTCAAAGTCGGCTCTCTGGCTCCTACCCGCGACTTCAATTATGTGTCCGACACGGCGAAGTCCTTCCTCGCGGTGGGCAACGCACCGGCCGCCGACGTGGTGGGGCGCACCTTTAATACCGGAACTGGCGTAGAGGTGTCGGTGGGCGAACTGATCGGGGCCATTGCCGACGTGATGGGCCGGGAGGTGGAAATACAGCAAGAAGCCGTGCGCCTTCGCCCCGACGCCTCAGAAGTCCTGCGCCTCGTGAGCAACAGCGGAGAACTGCGCCGCGTGACCGGTTGGCAGCCCGAATTTCCGCTGCGTTCGGGGCTGGAACGCACCAGCACGTGGTTCCTGGACGGCGGCAATCTGGCCCACTACCGCACGGGGATGTACGTGGTGTAGCAGGTGTTCTAGCGCTCCCCTCTAAGGAGGGCGGTGTAAAGCAACGGGGGGGTTGCCCTCCAACCTTTACCTCTCATTTCATTCCCCAAAAGGAGACTCATCATGCACGCAGTTATTCTGGCAGGCGGCAAAGGCACCCGGCTTCTTCCCTACACCACCTGCGTTCCCAAGCCGCTCGTGCCCATCGGCGACCGCTTTTCCATCCTCGAAATCGTGTTGCACCAACTGTCGCACTTCGGATTCCGGCGCGTGACGCTGGCGATCGGGCATATGGGACCGCTGATCCGGGCCTTCGTGGGTGACGGCGGGCGCTGGGGCCTGAACGTCAACTACTTGCAAGAAACCTCGCCACTGGGCACCATCGGGCCGCTGCTGGGCGCACTGCATACGCTGCCCGAACACTTTTTGGTCATGAACGGCGACGTCCTGACGGACCTCGATTACGGCAAGCTGCTGCGCCAACACAGCGCCTCTGCCGCGCCCGTCACGGTGGCGACCTACGCCCGCGAAGTTCGCAGTGAATTTGGCGTGCTGGATATTCAGGAAGGCGAGATCATCAAGTTCCGTGAAAAGCCCGTCTTCGATTTTATGGTCAGCATGGGCATCTACGGTTTTTCGCGCGCCACGCTCACCAACTACGCGCCCGGCCAACCCTTCGGCTTCGATGATCTGGTTCTGGATTTGCTAGCCCGCAACCAGCATCCGGCCAGCTTTCCGTTCAACGGCTACTGGCTCGATATCGGCCGCCCCGAAGACTATGACCGCGCCAACGCCGAGTTCAACACCCGCCTGCCTCAGCTGATGCCGGGGTTCGCGTCGGACTTGCCGGGCTTTGGTCCCAGCG
Organism: Deinococcus sp. Arct2-2; assembly: GCF_004801315.1. GTDB lineage: Bacteria > Deinococcota > Deinococci > Deinococcales > Deinococcaceae > Deinococcus. Next base: position 31,391 of record NZ_SSNW01000002.1, on the reverse strand, counting down.
AACTTGCCGAATCTGCCGACCTGCGGGCCCCGCAGCCCAGCAACTAGGCCGGATGTATGCAGCCCCCTCACTCCCCAACCCCGCGCCTGACCCGCGTGTTGCTGCTCGGCGGCGGCGGTTTTATCGGCCTGCACATCGGGCGGCGGCTGCGGCAACAGCCTGACCTCCTGACGTTGGTGGGGCCGCCCCGCGCCCAGCTGGATTTGGTGCGGGCCAGCGCCTCGGCGTGGGACTGCCTGATCACGGCGGCCCGCCCAGACGTGATTATCAATGCCGCTGGCCGGGTGTCCGGAACCCCGCAAGAGCTGTTCGACGGCAATATGCTGATCGTCTCCGGGTTGCTGGCCAGTCTGAACCGGCTGCAACTGTGGCCCTGGCTGGTGCATCTGGGTTCGGCGGCAGAATACGGCGTCACGGCGCCCGGGCTCCCGGTCAAAGAAGACGCGCCTTGTCACCCCGTCAGCCCTTACGGCGTGGGCAAATTGGCCGCCACGCAACTGATTCAGGAGGCCCTCCACTGGAATACGGCGCGGGGCGTGGTGCTGCGGGTGTTTAATCCGCTGGGCGCGGGCCAAAGCGGGGCCACCTTGCCTGGACACGCCGCGAGCCTGCTGCGCGAGGCCATGCGGCAGCCCAACAGTGCCCCCAGCGGCACCCTTAGCTTCGGTGATCTGTCGAGCAAACGCGATTACGTGGATGTGCGTGACGTGGCCCGCGCCGCCGTGTTTGCTGCCCACTTGGGTCAGTGTCCGTCAGAGTTCGTGTCTGCGGCTCTCCAGCCCTCTGCCCTCCCAAGTGCTGGCGTGCTGAATGTGGGTTCTGGGCAAGCACGCCCCTCCCGCGCTGTGGTGAGCGGCTTGGCGCAATTGGCCGGATTCACGGGCCGCATCACCGAAACAGCTCCCAGTTCGCCGCGTTCCGACACGGTGCAGAGCCAGCAGGCCAGCATTCAGCAACTCTGCGCCCTCGGTTGGTCTCCGCATTACACCTTCGAAGACGCTCTCCACGACCTGTGGTTTCACCCGTCGCCCCTGGATTGGGACGCGCCTTCCGCATTTCCACCGGGTCACCTCCCGTCAGGCTCGATCTTGTCAGGACCAAGCTCACCTGGCCCCCGCTCGCCCGTACCAAAGGAGTCTGCACATGAAAAATCCCGGATCTAGGCATTTAGGGTACAAAACGGCGGCTCAGGCAGTCCTGACCGTGGCAGGACTGCTGCTGCTGGGCGGCTGTATGCAGGACACCAAGACCGTGCAGGCGCAGCCAGATGAGATTCAGGCTGGCGATCAGGGTGCCGACGACTTCAGTCATCTGCAAAACCACCTGCACGCCCCTGCGCTTGCCCCACCTGCCCGGCCCGACGCCCGCAATGTCACGCCGCTGCGGGAGCTTCGTGGAGCCAAGCCCCGGCTGCCTCTGCAAACCCTGAGTCTCACGCCCAATACGAATGTGGTGGCCCTCAAAGTGCTGGTGCTGAGCGCCAACGCTTATGACGGAACCCAAAGCGCCGCGACGACCATGCTGGCGCAGGCGGGCGTGCCCTACGACGTAGTCAATCCCAGTGTGCCGGGCAGTTTCACCGCCGATACGTTGGTGGCCGAAGACGGCACGGGCAAGTATCAGGGTGTCATGTTAACCACTGGGAATCTGGCGTACGAGGCCAGTCCGGGCAACTGGCAAAGTGCGCTGGACTGGGCAGGCTGGAACCTGCTGTGGCAATACGAGCAAGACTACAAGGTGCGCCAAGTGTCGCTGTACACCTACCCCAGCTCCTGGCCCGAAGATTACGGCCTGCGTGACGCTGGGCTGGCGTCGGCCACCGCCAATCCCAAGCTTACGGCGGCGGGCAACGGCGTCTTCACCGACCTGCGCCCCGGAGTCGTCTTGCCCATTCAGTACGCCTACAACTACCCGGCGACGGTGGCTGCCGTGCCGGGCGTCACCACCACACCGCTGCTCAGCGATGCAAATGGCCGCGTGCTGGCGGCCCGCTCGGACACCGCCGGGCGCGAACGGCTGGCCCTGACCTTTGCCCAAAACCCTGATCTGCTGCATTCCGAACTGTTGGGGTACAGCCTCGTCAAGTGGCTCACCAAAGGCGTGCATCTGGGTGAATACCGCCGGTTCAATCAACTCGACATCGATGACTGGTTCTTGCCCGGCGACCTGTACAACGCCACCACTAAAACCGTCAGCCCCGACGCCTTCCGCATCTCGGCCAGCGACGCCCTCTCGTTGTCAGCGCAGCAAACGTCCTTGCGTCAGCGGTATCCGGTTTCTTCAGAATTTAAGTTTGCCATCGTGTACAACGGTGGGGGAGCCAATACCGCCGCACCCCTGAGCTGTGCGACCAACGCCGTCAGCCCTGACCGCCTGACCAGTATGTCGCGCTGCCTCGCCAACAGTTTCGATTGGGTCAGCCACACCCGCGATCACCTGTACATGGATTTCCTGAACTACGACGATTCGTTTGCACAGTTGCAGCCCAATCTGACCATCGGGGCGCAACTGGGCCTGAATATCAGTACCAAGAGTCTGGTTACGGGCGACATGTCGGGGCTGGGCTATTACAACCCGGCGGGCGAAGGCCCCAAAACAGATTTCGGCTTGGCTGCGTCCAATACGAGTTTCTTGTCGGCGGCCCAAAACACAGGCACGCGCTACCTGTCTTCTAACCGCTCTGTGCCCAGCCAGTGGGATGCGGGCTGCATGAACTGCGGCCTGACCCACCCGCTGAACCCCAATATTTTCCTGATTCCGCGCTGGCCCACCAACGTTTTTTACCATGTGACCACGCCCGCGCAGGCAGTCACGGCCTACAACGGCGTGTACGGCCCCACCGGAACGGCTCCGTACTGGCCCGCCGATCTCACCTACAATCAATATCTCGACAAAGAGACCGATTTGGCCCTCGGTCACGTCCTCAGCGGCAGCGCCTACCCGCACTACATGCATCAGGGCAACTTGCGCCAGCACACCACAGGCCGCAGCCTCGCCTCCGACTGGGAATCGGCGCTGCTGACCAAATATTCCAAATACAGCACCCTGCCCCTGAAAACCCTGCGCTGGGACAGCCTCGGAGCCTACATCGAAGCCCGAACCTCTTATATGAAGAGCGGCATGAGCGGCAGTTGGGATAGGGCCGCCAAAACCTTGACGCTGCGTTCTGTGGGCGGTGGAGCAGGCTTCGTCACGGGTGCAGCGGCAAGTGGCCTCGGCAGCAGCGAAGTGTATAGCGGCAATACCATCAGCACGTTTACGTTGGGGGCTGGACAGGTCGTTACGGCGCCTGTGCCCTGATGGGCCGTCTGACCCGTACTTCTCCTCTCCCTCCCGTGCCGTCTTCGGTTCCGGAGCGCAGCCGTCACCGTCATGCTCTGGCGCTGTATTACGGCCAAGACGCCTTGCCGCTGCTGGCCCGCTATCAGCGGGTGGTGGTACAGCCGGGTCATTTCAGCGCCGCTCAGGTGACTTGGTTGCGCCAGCGCGGCGTGCAGGTGTTGGCTTACCTGAGCCTCGGGGAAGACGGCAGCGGCCAACCGCAAGACTGGCTGACCGATGAACCGCCGACCGTCTGGAAGACCCGCTTGGTCAATGCCAGCCATCCGGCGTGGCGGGCACATATTCAGGCACAAGTGATGCGCGGCAATGCTGTGTTCAGCGGCTTTTTTCTGGATACCCTCGACGCGGCTACCCGCGACCCCCGGCAAGTGCGGGGCATGCTGAAACTGGTGCGGTTGGTGCGCCAGTGGGCTGGCCCCCGCTACCTGTTGACCAACCGGGGCGTTGGCCTGCTCCACCGGTTACGTGGCACCGTCAACGGCGTGCTGATCGAATCTTTCTCGACGACTTGGCAGGCCAGTTCGGGCCAGTTCAGTGCAAGTCAACCCGGTGCAGATCAGCCCGGTGCCAATCAGTTCAGTGCCGATCAGCCCAGAACCGATCAGCCCAGTACCGGGCCAGAAGGCTACCGCGCCTACACCAAGCCGGAATTGGAATACACCTCGCACCTGTTAGAGCAAGTGCGGCGGCTGGGTTTAGAGGTGTACGCCCTCGACTACGCCGATACCCCCCAGCTCCGAAGGTTCGCGCTGCGGCGGGCAGCCAGCTTCGGCGTGTCCACGTTCATCAGCAACCGCGAACTCTCGTTGCCCACAGGGTACACGCCGCCGCCCAAGCGGTCTGGAGCTGCCAGACAGAACACCACCGCACAGGGCGGTGGACATAGCAGCCTCGGCCGCTAGCGGGTTGAAAACGTCAGCGCTCTAATTGATCAAGAGCAAACCAATGAAGCCAACTCAGCGGAAACTAGATCAACAGGAGATGCGCCCAGCCGACTGTACAAGTCCGACTGGAACGCATCTTCACTTTAGTTTCGGTCAGGGGGCTTTAGCTTTTGGCTACCCTGCCCACTCACTCTTCACAAAACGCTGATCAGTTGCAGCTTTCGCGTTTGTAACCGGAAGCGTTGCCGCCCGCCAGATTCAAGTCTTTGCGAATGGTATTGATCTTGAGGCTGTTCGACAGATTGCAGTCGAGGGCTGACTTGTATTCCGTATTCAGGGCCAACTTGCCGCGCTTCACGTACTCGGCGAGTGGAGCACATTCGCCGTACTGCTGGCACTCTTCGTTCAAGATGCCGTCGAATTTTTCCACCATCATCTTGCCTGTGCGGTCTTTGAGCAAAATCTTGTCGGGGCCGTTTTTCTGGAGCACCGCCAGCCCGGCGGCGTGCGCCTGATCGGCCACCCAGCCGTTGAAATCGATCTGCTGCTGGGTCGTGATTTTGCCGCCGCTCACATTTTCGTCGTTTTGCAAGTTATCGGGTTCGATGGCCGCGAAGCCTTTGTCCTTGCACATTTTGAAGCGGTTTTTGAGGATGATAGCCAGCACCGAATTGGGTTTGAACACGTCATTGACATCCAAAAAGTACTCGGCGGGCCAATCGGGGTCTTGCTGGATTTTCAGGTAGCTGGGGTACTGGGCAGAATCGGGGCGGCCCGGCTCGTAGCTGCCGACATCCAAATAGCAAACGGTGTAGACGCCCTGACTGTTCAGCTGCGCCACTTTTGCCGCCGAAATATCGAAGCCGTCCAGATCTATCAATTTCACTCCGCTGGGAACGGTGACGTTGCTGTCGCTCCCCGCGCCGATTTGCCAATCCCAAGATACGGTGCCGGTGGGCGGCAGCTTGAGGCCTGTGGTGGGGGCAGCAGGAGGCGTGGGAGTCGGGGCGGGAGCCGGAACCGGAGTTGGAGCAGGAACAGGGGCGGGCGGCGTAGGAACGGGAGTGGGAGCAGGAGGCGTGGGCTTGGGCGGAGTCGGGGTTGGGGCAGGCGTCGTGGCCGCCGTCACCGGGTCGATCAGCAATTCGTCGATCAACGTGCCCCGGTTCCAAGTCTGCTCGCCGTTCAGGAACACCACGCTCAGCCGGTCGCCGGGCGCAAGAGTGAACTTGCCAAACGAGACAGTCGCGTAAGTGGCCGACTTGATCTCTAGCCGTGCCAATTCCACACCGCCGCGCCGCAAGGCCACGACTGGGTTGCCCTGATAAGCCTCGGCCAGTGCCTTGACCCGGATCAGGTAGCTGCCCGCTTTGGTTGTGGCTGGCACAGTGAAACGCACGCTGCTGCCTGTGCTGTACAGCCCCACAGCTTTGCCGCCGCTGGCCGCTGGGTCGTCGATGATTTCGGCGTCGCGCAATGTTCCCGGCTGCACCACCGTTTGCGGCTGGAGTTGTTCACCGGAAAACTGAGTGGCGCGTTCCACAGTCGCCTGCTCGGCTTGAAAGGAGGCCTCAGCCGAGGGGGCCACCGGGTCGGCGGAGGAGAGAACGGAGGTTCCGCAGGCGCTCAGCAACGATGCCGTGACCAACAGCATTAAGGGTGTGCGGCGGGAGTTCAGCGGATTAATAATCTTCATGAGCGGTAGGCTACAGGCCGTTCAATTAATTGCATAACGGAAAATCGACATGTATTATTAGATTTCTCGCTTCGCTAACGCTTTAAGAGGTTTATGTAAATCGTGGAGATCAGTCACATGTAAGGAAAGTGTCAGATCAGGCAATTCAATTATGAATATAACTTTATAAGAACATGAGAACTTGATGCACTTTTCTATCGATCTGGTTCGTTAAAGTAGAATATTTTGGGCGATATGGAGTGGGCCTACGTTTTGTATATATGTTATGAACAAAAACTGACTGCTTTTTGTTGAAGTCGAGTATGTTTAGGTGAGTAAGGCAAGACTTCAAGATCGGCATTCATGCCTATAAAATTCGCGTATTCACTTGAAATTACTTCCACCTGTGAAAGAGTCGTTTTGAAAAGGCCCGTTTCTGGTCAAGCAGTATTGTGAAATCGGCTGCCAGTGGGGTAAAGCCTGTCCCTCGAACCATGAGCCGAGCTGAATCGGTTCAGACATTTGGAGGCTCGCTGGTTGCCAGCGGCTCTGGTCACCTGCTTCCCTCTTCGCTGTTCCCGTTCATCAGTGGTCAGAACACATGAGCAGACTTCATGAAGCAAAAATTAAGACAGCCCTGAAGGCTCTTTTTTGATGGACTTCACATACGAGCAAGTTGTGCAACTGAGATTCATCCCTTCGCCCATGTTGAGTGCCGGTTACATTGCCTCAAAGATCGGCCTGGTCCCGCGTGACCGAGTCATAAGCAATCTTTTATCTGGGCGGCGCGTTGCCTGTTGGTGTGACAGTCTGAAGACCGTCGTGTGGGCAATGCAGCAATACAGCCAGCTTTGGCTGATCTGCCCTGCCCACACCAGTTCTGAGGAGGACAGCGATTATGCGAACCATCAAACTTGGCAGCAGTGACTTAGATGTGCCTGTGGTGTCCGTCGGCTGTATGCGGATCAATTCGCTGGAGAAGCAGGATGCGGCGCGATTTGTGCAGACTGCATTGGATGCGGGTGCGAATTTCTTCGATCACGCCGATATTTACGGCAAAGGCACTTGCGAGGAAATCTTTGCAGACGCCATCGGCATGAGCAGCAGCGTGCGCGAGAAGCTCATTTTGCAGTCTAAATGCGGCATTCGCCCCGGCATGTTCGACTTCTCCAAAGAACACATCCTGTCTTCGGTAGACGGCATCCTGAAACGCCTGAAGACCGACTACATCGATAGTTTGCTGTTGCACCGTCCCGACGCCCTTGTGGAACCTGAAGAAGTGGCCGCCGCGTTCGACGAACTAGAAACGTCGGGCAAGGTGCGTCATTTTGGTGTGTCCAATCAGCATCCGCGCCAAATCGATTTGCTGAAAAAGTACGTGAAGCAGCCCATTGTCGCCAACCAACTGCAACTGAGCATTACCAACGCCACCATGATTACGGGCGGATTTAACGTGAACATGGAAAATGACGCGGCGGTGAACCGTGACGGCGGCGTGCTGGATTACTGCCGTCTGCACGACATCACCATTCAGCCTTGGTCGCCCTTCCAATTCGGATTTTTTGAAGGGGTCTTCCTCGACAACGCCAAATTCCCCGAACTGAACGCCAAAATTGACGAGATCGCGGCTAAATACAGCGTCGGCAATACGACGATTGCGATGGCTTGGCTGCTGCGTCACCCCGCCAAAATGCAGCCAGTGACAGGCACCATGAATCTTCAGCGCCTCAAGGACTGCTGTAAAGCCAGCGAGATTGACCTGACCCGCGAGGAATGGTACGGGATTTTGCTGGCCGCCGGAAACGTCTTGCCCTGAGCCTCCTTCCTCTCCACTAACCTTTTTCGCCGCCCAACAGCGCCCGCGCCACCGCCTGCGCCTGCTGGGCGGCGTTTGGGTCACGGGTCATTCGGGCCACAGCCGTCGCGCCTTCGATTAACAACAGGAATTGGCTGGCGAGGGCAGAAGGGTTCGGGGCGTCGGCCTCGGCCAACCAGCCTTCCAGCAGGGCGCGAACCCGCTCTTTATGGTCGGCCAACAGTGCCTGTGCCGGGTGCTGCGGGTCGGCCAATTCTGTGCCGACATTGCCAAGCAAACAGCCCCGAAAAAACGGCAACGCAAACCATTCGGCCAGGGCGTCGAACACGGCCAGCGGGCGGGCGCGGGCTTCCGGGGCCAACGCCCGCACCCGTTCGTCTAGCCACGCTATCCAGCGGGCATCGCCTTGCCGCATAAATTCCAAGATCAATTCGTCTTTGGTGGCAAAGTGCGCGTACAAGGTGGCTTTGGCGACGCCGCTTTCGGCGATGATTTCGTTGATGCCTACATTGGTCACGCCGCGCCTATAAAACAGCACGCGGGCCGTGTCCAAAATACGGTGGCGCGGCGTGGCGGGCGGCTCCCCTGCGAAGGTCGGGCCAGTGGGACCGGGGGAAGTCATGCCCCAGCTTACACCAGCTACTAGACAGACCGGTCTGTATGGGACTACGGTTGTCCCAAGACGTTGGCAGGGGAACGCGGCAGGGCTGGCTTCTTTTGGCTGGAGAGACGTTTTAGATTTGGGTGATTTGCGGGCGGCACGCGGCGTGGAAATGTTGTTGCCCTTGTGGTTGCGCGTCTGGAGACGACGGGGAGACACACCGTTCAATTTGAGGATCATGCGCGGATGACTCAGAATTCTGGCAACCAGTCAGCACGCGACTTGCAGGGCAAAACGGTGCTGCTCACCGGGGCCACCGCCGGAATTGGCCGGGCCACCGCACAGGCTTTGGCGGCAGAGTTGCTCAGCGCAGGCGCGGGCCAAGTCCAAATGTTTTCCGCCGATCTGTCCCGCCTTGCCGATGTGCGGCGTGTGGCACAAGACGTTCAGAGTGCCAGAGGGCAGTTGCACGTCTTGATCAACAATGCGGGCGCGTTTTTTCAGACGCGGGAAGAAACCGTAGGCGGCCTAGAGTGCACGCTGGCGCTGAATCACCTTTCGCCCACGCTGCTCACGCACCTCCTGACGCCGCTGCTGACGGCCACGCCCGCCTCCCGCGTTGTCATGGTCAGTTCGAGCGCACAGGCCAACGGTCACCTTGATTTTGATGACCTGCAAGGCCAAAAACGCTATTCAGGCTTCCGCGCCTACAGCCAAAGCAAGCTGGCAAACGTGGTGTTTTCCAACGAACTCGCCCGCCGCCTCGCTCCGCACGGGGTCACGTCCAACGCGCTGCATCCCGGCGTGGTCAACAGCAATGTTGGCCCTGGCAGCCGGGGCGTCATGGGCTTAGGCTTCAGCCTGATCAAGCGGTTTGGGGCCATTTCGCCGCAGCAGGGCGCACAAACTACGCTGTATCTGGCCGCCGCACCCGACGTGCAGGGCGTGACCGGGCAGTATTTCGACCGCCAAAAACCCGCCCGCGTGAACCCAGAAGCGCAGAACGTGGAGATTGCCCGGAGGTTGTGGGAAGTCAGTGAAGGCTTGGTGGGGCTGGGTTAGGCGGCTGTTGTAGAGGAGTGAGTAGAGCTTTTATCCCCACCTCTAAGGGGGGGCGTTGCGCCAGCAACAGGGGGATTCACCTTCCAACGCCGAATGCAACCCCCCAGTCGGCTTCGCAGCCAGCCCCCCTTAGAAGTGAGCGAAAAGCCCTTCCCACACCCTACGTCCCTCGTTATTGCTCGCCTATGCTCAGGCCCGACGCTGGAACTAGGTTAAACGTGGGCGTGTTGGCTGCCCCGGTGGTCAAGCTTCCGCTGAGGCGCAGCAGCAGGGCATGGGCCGGAGCGTTCGTGCTGGCGTAGTCGCGCCACTGGGCTGGATCGGTCAGGCGGCGGGCGTCTTGCTGCAAGTCGGCCACAGTGCTGCTCAGGCGCAGGGCGGCCAAATCGTAGGGCAGGGCAAAAGTCAAGCGGCCATCGGCTGCGGGGCGGGCCAGATCGAAGGCCAGCACCAGCGGGCGCGGCTGTCCGCTCACCTCTGGGCGCACCGCCCGCATCACGCTGACCAGCGCGTATACGCCGTCGGGCTGGGCTTGGGTCAGGGTTGGGGGCAGGGTGTGGGTGCTGTACAAGTCCACGCCACCCCACTTGGCGCTGTAGGCCGACGGCAATCCCACTTGCTGCACCAATGGCGATAGCGCGAGGCTATACAGGTTGTAGGCGTCCACCGGTTGCGCTGCCGTGCCCAACTTGACCTTCAGAGTGCCGACTTGCAGTTCGGGATTTTGCCAGCCCTGCACCCGCACATCCAGCCCCGCCTTCAGCAGCGACTGCGCCAGCGTATTGGCATCCAGATACGTTTTGCCCGTGGCATAGTCGCGCAACAACGCCCGTGTTACGAAGGGGGTTTGATTGTCCTCGTCCGCGCCGATCTTCACCACCACCGGGTTGGGCTGGCCTGTAAACGTCAGCACGGGGCGCTGCGGATGGCCCGACACGGCCACGCCCGCCTTCAGCAGCTCACCTTGCAGGCTTTGGGTGTCGAGGTAGGTGTACGGCCCGGCGGGAAGGGCGAACAGAGGCTGATACCCCTGCACCTGTGCAAATCCGCGTGAGCCTGTGGTGATCGCCAAAAACGCCGTGCAGATCATCAGCGCACCGATGGCCGTGACCCGCGCCATTTGGGGCAGCAGATACACCTGAGCCATGCCCAAGCTGACCTGCTCCGGCTGGCCTAATTCGCGCAGCGTGTGCCGAATGGCCTCAGCGGGCGTCAGTCCGGCAAGGCGCAGTTCTTGGCAGCGGGCCTCCAAGTGGCCGCGAAGCTCCTGCCGAAGCTCCCGGCGTTGGCGTCCCCACAGTCCGCGTGTAGAACGCTGCAAATACCGCGCAATATCGCCGCTGTGACCCGGTTTACCGTTACTCATAAGGCCTCCCCAGAGCTTGTAGGTGCGTGCTGAAGGTTCTGAATTCCTGACGTTTGCGGGCCAACAGCGTCCGGCCATCGTCGGTCAGCCAGTAGGTCTTGACGGGTGCGCCGCCTCTGGGCGCGGGCCGAAACTCGCCGTCTATCGCCCCGGCCAGTTCCAAGCGGTGCAGCGCCGGATACAGGCTGCCCACCCGCAGATCAAAGTAGCCGTCCGTATCTACTTGCGCCTGTTTGCTGATCTCGAGGCCGTACATGGGGCCGCCCTCCAAAATCGCCAGCAGAATGAGGTCAAGGTGTCCTTTGAGTAAGTTTGGTTCCATAAACACTTCCTTTTTTGACGGCTGTCAGGGTGGCGACGTTGGTTGCTCAAGCCTAAGCGGCGAAGGATTGACACCGCGAATGTTGGGCGGCTTGGGCTGTATCGGCTGCCTATATCGTAATCCGATAGATGGCAGGCACAGCTACCGGACTTACTTTGTGAAGCCAGATTCAAGGGTTGAGGGGTCGGTCTGTTTTGCAGTGCCAGACAGTCTTTTGTCTTCTGCTGTTGCCAGGCTCGCAAGGCAGTAAAACAGAGGGGGTCGTGCACCACCACGCCCCCTCATGACTTCATCTGGCTGACTTTTCTTACCCCGGCAACTCCGGTTTCTCGCCCCTGAACACGTCCAGACCAGCGTAGTTTTCCAGTCGCACCACCTGGCCCGTGCGGGCGCTTTCGTAAATGGCATCCATGATGCGGTGATCCTGCACCCCTTCTTCTCCCGGTGTCCACGGCGTGTTGCCGTCTCTGATGCGTTCGGCAAAATGATCGATCTCTAGCCCAAATTGATCGTAGCTACCGAAGGCCGGAAGGGTTTGGCCGCCCTTATCGGTGATGCTCAGGCTGAGGCCGGTATAGCTGAAAGCCGGATCCATCAGGGCGTTGCCTTCCTCGCCCAGCACGCGCAAAGTGGTCGTTTTGTGCGCTCCATAACTGGTCAGCGCATTGGCAATCACGCCGCCCGGAAAGCCCAGCATGAACGACACCGATTCTTCTATCTCGCGGAATCGGGAGTCATTTTTCGGTTGATGCTGTGCGGCAAACACCCATTCCGGCTCGGTGCCCAGCACAAAGCGCAGGATGTTCAGGCTGTACAGGCCCACATCGGGCAGGGGGCCGCCGCCCGCCAACGCGATTTTCATGCGCCACGCTTCGGGATCGGTTTCGACTTGCACATGGATGGAATCCAGCAGCTTGACTGCGCCCAATCTGCCGCCCTGCACGGCGTCGCGGGCGGCCCAGTGGTGCGGCGTGTACTGGCAACGGTAGGCCGTCATCAGCTGCACTCCAGCGGCGCGGCAGGCGTCCACCATCGCCTGAGCCTCTGCCGCATTCACCGACAGCGGTTTTTCGCACAGCACATGCTTGCCCATGCGGGCGGCCCGTTCGGTAAATTCGCGGTGCAGGCTGTTGGGCAGCACGATATACACGCCGTCCACGTCTTCCCGGTCTTTCAGCGCCTCGAAATCGTCGTAGGCGTACACATCGCCGTCGGTCAGATCGAAGGCGCGGGCCAAAGCGCGGCCTTCCTCCACGTCTGACGTGACGAGCGCGGCCACGCGGGTATGCTGGCTGGTGCGAATGGCCGGAATCAGTTCCTCGGCACTCAGTTTGCCCAGCCCCACGATAGCCAGTCCAACGCGCTTCTGAACAGATTCCGGCTCCGGTAGATCAGGTTTAAGCGGCATGTCAAAAAGGCTAAAGCGGCGGCGTGCGCCTTGATGACACGCCGCCTGAACGTGCCTTTAGGCTCGGTGGCTGTGACTGATCTATGGATGTCTATTGACCTCACATTAGCCTCAAACTCACATTCTTACCGCTATGCTGGACACAGGGGATGCTGTCCCCGCAGTCCTGTCTCGTTTCCCGTGACCCTCTTACGCAACGCTATGCACCGCACAACAGGAGAATCGATGAGCTTTTTGAACAAACTTAAGGCGATGGGCAGTCAGGCCGGCAAGGAAGCGCAGGATACGTGGAGCCGCTTTAACAACACCGCTTTTGCCGACGCGACGATGGCCGCCTGCGCCCTGATCGGCGCGGCAGACGGCAAAATCGACCAGAACGAGCGCACCCGTACCGCCCAGTTCATTACCACCAGCGACAAGCTCAAAGCCTTCAACGTGGGCGATATGAAGACCAAGTACGACAACTTTTGCAACAAGATCACCGCCGACTTCGACTTCGGCAAGATCGAACTGATGCAGGTCATTGGCCGCGTGGCAGGCAAGCCTGATCAGGCCCGCGCCGTGGTGCAGCTCGCCCTCGTGATCGCCAACGCCGACGGCGAATTCAGCCCCGACGAGCAGCAAGTCATGCGCGACGTGATTTTTGCGCTGAAGCTGACGCCCGCCGAATTCGGCCTGTAAAATTCCGCGGCCCCACGCGGCGCATGAGTATCAGATGTCAAAAGGCCGCTCCAGCTTTGAGTCTCCCCAATTGTGATTGACAGAACGCTTTGATGGCGACATTCTAGAGGTAGAGTCTCATACTCCTCTTTCAATTCGTTGTGCACACCTACACCACACCCATTTCAGGAGGGCACCATGGCAGTATCACTTTCTAAAGGCGGCAACGTTTCACTTTCCAAAGAAGCTCCCGGACTCACGGCCATCGTCATCGGCCTCGGCTGGGATCCCCGCGCTACCGACGGCAAGCAGTTTGACCTTGACGCCAGCGCCTTTATGCTGAAAGACGACGCCAAAGTGCGGGCTGACGGCGACTTTATTTTCTACAACAACAAAGTGTCTTCCGACGGCAGCGTGACCCACAACGGCGACAACCTGACCGGAGAAGGCAGCGGCGACGATGAAACGCTCGACGTAGATTTGACCAAAGTGCCTGCCGAAGTGCAGAAGGTCGCGCTGTGCGTCACCATCGATCAGGCCGATACACGCGGCCAGAGCTTCGGGCAAGTGGGCAACGCTTACATTCGCGTGCTGAACAAGGCCAACGGCAGTGAAATCGCCCGCTACGACCTGTCCGAAGACGCCTCCACCGACACTGCCATGATCTTCGGCGAAATTTACCGCAACGGAGCCGACTGGAAATTTAAAGCCGTCGGTCAGGGCTATGCAGGTGGCCTCGCGCCGCTGGCCCGCAACTACGGCGTCAACGTCTAAACTTGTTTTCCGGAGGCGGGTGGGGCTGCTGTGGCCTCCGCCCGCTTTTTGCGCTTGCTGGAGCTGAACAGTGACGCACGGTGAACACTACTCCACTTCCACTCTTGATCTGATAAGGAATCCATGCAGACCTTCCAAACTGGACAAAAATCGCCCCTGAGCGCCCTCACACCCCACACCGCTCTCACGCTGACGGTGCGTGTGACTGGCCCCGCGCCCGAATACGACCTGATTTTGTTTGGCTTAGACGCGGCGGGCAAGCTCTCCGATGACCGCTATATGGTGTTTTTTAATCAGCCCCAGAGTCCGGAGGGGGCACTGACAATGCAGAGTGGGGCGCGGAACGAGAAAGTTTTTCAACTTGATCTGGCGCGCCTGCCTGCTTCGGTGCGCCGCCTGAGCCTCGCCTCCACCGTTGATCAGGGTTCGTTTGCAGCCATTGATCATGCCGAAGTGACGCTGAGCAGCGGCGCGGGCCAACACCTGACCTACCGCGTGACCGGGCGCGATTTTCAGCAGCAGCGGGCCATCATGCTGCTGGATGTGTACTTTAAAGACGTGTGGCGAGTTGGGGCCATCGGGCAGGGGTTCAACGGCGGCTTAGACGCATTGGTCAAGCATTTTGGCGGTACGGTGCAGGACACTCCTCTCGGGCGGCCCCCAGTTCCGCCGCCCGCTCCGGCTGCCGCGCCCCCTTCTGCCCCGATTCCCGCCGCTCCAGTACCACCCCCAGCACCCACCCCCAGCATCAGCCTGCAGAAAATTACGCTGGACAAGCAGGGCCAAAGCACCAAGATTTCCCTGCGCAAAGACGGCGGCCAAGACCCCATCCGCGTGAACCTGAACTGGGAACGCGGCGGCAGTAAGGGTGGATTTCTCGGCTTTGGCGCAACGTCGGGCGCTGACCTCGACTTGGGCTGCATGTTCGTGCTCAACAACGGGCAAATGGGCGTGATTCAGTCGCTCGGCAACAATTTCGGCTCCGACCGTTTCGAGCCGTACATTATGCTCGACAAGGATGACCGCACCGGAGCCTCAAGCGACGGCGAAAACCTGATTATTTTCCGGCCTGACCTGATCCATACGGTGCTGATCTTTGCCTTCATCTACGAGGGAACCAGCGATTTTACCCGTGTGGGCGCACACCTGACCCTGAAAGACCCGCGTGGCAACGAAATCACGGTGCGCCTGAGCAACCCCGACATGCGCCGGACGTTTTGCGCCATTGCCAACATCGAGAACGTGGGGGGCGACATCAAAATTACCAAAGAGGAACGCTATTTCAGCGATCATTCCACCTGTGACGAGCATTACGGCTTCGGCTTTCGCTGGTCGGCGGGCAGCAAATGACGTCCCTGACTGCTGGGCAACGCTTGCCCCTCGCCACTCTGGGCCTCGGCTCCAGCTTCTCCGTGCAGGTCCATTGCACGCTCAGCGGCACCGATATCACCGCCTTTGGTCTCAAAGACGGCAAGCTGTCCGATGACCGTTACATGGTGTTTTTCAACCAGCCCAAGAGTCCAGAAGGGGCGCTGGCGCTCACCGCTCAGGGCGTAGATACGGCCTTCAGCGTCAATGTGCAGACCCTTCCCGCCGACATCACCGAAGTCTATTTCACGGCCACACACGACACGACGCCGGTGGGCCAAGCCGGGGCATTGTCGGTCACGCTGGGCAGCGCCACATTCGACGTGAAACCGCACCTGAAGGCCGAAAAAGCCGTGATGCTGGTGCGCCTCTACCGTCATCAGGGCGAGTGGCGGCTGGCAACCGTCGCGCAGGGCTTCGACGGCGGTCTAGACGCGCTGGTGCGGCATTTCGGCGGCGAGGTGGCTGAAGCCGCCGCGCCTGCGCCCGCTACACCCGCCGTTGCTCCCCCTCCCGCCGCTGCACCCGTCAACCTCAAAAAAGAGCGCCAGCGCGTGCTGCTGGAAAAGGCCGAACGCGAGCAACCGCAACTGGTGAGCCTGATCAAGGCGGCCAGCGTGAGCCTCGAAAAACGTGGCCTCGGCGAAGCGCAGTACCGGGTGAATCTGGTGCTGGACATCAGCGGCAGCATGTACGACGAGTACCGCTCCGGGTCGGTGCAGGCCCTGGCAGAGCGGGCTTTGGCGTTGGCGGCCCGCCTGGACGATGACGGGGAGGTCGAAGTGTATCTGTTCGGTCTCAAGGCACACCGCCAAGGAGCCTTATCGCTGGGCAATGTGGGCGGCTTCGTGGCCCGCATGGACATTAAGCTAGAAGGCGGCACCCATTACAGCCCCGTTATGACCATGGTGCGCGACGACGCCCGCCAAGCAGGCCACCGCCTGCCGACGCTGGTGCTGTTCATCACTGACGGCGGTACATCCAACCGCCCCGCTGTGGTCAAACAAATGATGGACGCCGCCCACGAACCGATCTTCTGGAAATTCATGGGCATCGAAGCGGGCCGGGTGGACTTTGATTTCCTGGAGAAGCTGGACGATCTGAAGGGCAGGCGAGTGGACAACGCCGACTTTTTCCGCGTGCCCGCGCCCATCCGGATTCCAGACGGCGAATTGTTCGAACTGCTCGTCAATGAACTCGATTCATGGCAACGCGACGCCAAGCAGCAAGGTATCTTGCGCTAACCCCCCCCTCGTTCACATTCTCTTTGGAGGCAACACTTATGGCTATTTCACTGCAAAAAGGGCAACAGATCAGTCTCGCCAAAGAGGCTGGCCCCTCGCTGGGCAAGGTCCGCATGGGTCTTGGCTGGGACGCCATCAAGAAAAAGGGCTTTTTGGGCTTCGGCGGCGGGCAAGTCGCCGTTGACCTGGACGCCAACGCCCTGCTGTTCGACGCGGGCGGGAACCTTGTGGACGCCGTGTGGTTCCGGCAACTGCAAAGCAAAGACGGCAGCATTCGCCACAGCGGAGACAACCGCACCGGCGCGGGCGACGGCGACGATGAAACCATTGAAGTTGATTTGGCCCGTCTGCCTGCCAACGTCGTGACCGTCATTTTCAGCGTCAACAACTACACCGGGCAGGATTTTAGCCAGATCGAAAACGCTTATTGCCGCCTCGTGAACCTTCAGGGCGAGAAAGAAATTGCCCGCTACAATCTCTCGGCGCAGGGCGGCCACAGCGCCATGATTCTGGCGAGCCTGAAACGTCAGGGCAACGACTGGACCATGACCGCCATCGGCGCGACGTCACGCGGGCGCACCTATAACGACAACTTGCCCGATATGCGGCCCTTTTTGTAAGCAGATTAAGCGAGTTGTGTTAGACGGGCGTCCTGTGTGGCGTCCGTTCTTTTTTGATTCAGCACTTATTCCATCCCCGCCCCCAGCATTGCCAAAGGATGCCGGTTCATATCCTTGTACAGCAGGTACTTGCTCCAGCTTCGGCCCAATGCGCCGTACCACTGCGGGCAATACGCGCCCATCCAAATCACGTCACCCACGCCGACTGGGTAATAGGTGTCTTGTAATTTATACAACCCCTCGCCTTCCAGCATCAGCAGGCCGTGTTCCATGTAATGAATTTCGGGGTAAGGCAGGCTTGCGCCGGGAGCAAAGCTCATCGTGGACATCATGAAGTCGAAGCGGGCGTCGTCGGGCAGCAGTTTGCGGGCCATCAGGTGGTCGTCGCCCTCGAAGGCGTAACCGGGATTGTGGGGCTCGTTGCCCCACACCACGTCCGGCGCGGCTTGGCCCGCTGCCGCCTCATACGGTTTTTCAAACACGGCGAGGCGGGTGGGCTGCGTGGCGGTCAGCGTCTGCGCCGTCCCTGCCGGGGCAAACACATAGTCGGAGGGCCCCAGCCTACGGGTCTCGCCGTCGATGCTCACCTCTACTTCACCGTCTAGCACGAAGGCAAAGCGTTGATAGCCGTGTACCGACGCGCTGGCCTGGGCGCCCTGCGGCATCTCGGCAGTGAACTGGACGAAGCGGGCGCGCAGGCCGATCACTGGGGCAATGTGCAACACAACGGCGCTGCCGGGCCATTCGGCCAGTGCCGTGCGAACGAAGGTTTCGGGTGTAATGACAGCGTGCGATTGGTGCAGGCTGCTGCGGGTATGGCCGAGGTGTTTCATGTGGCTCCTTGAAGGTGCGGCGTTAAGAGCTGTCCTCTGACCGCTGTGTCAAACTTCCCGTTCTGGTACACAGCCTGGCCCCGCACATACGTCGCTTGCACGTTGCCCTGAAATGAAGTGCCGACATACGGGTTTTGCTGCCAACGGTCATGTAAATCAGTCTGCCCCAGCGTCCAGCGGTGGCCCAGGTTCACCACAGCAACATCGGCGTCTGCGCCTACACGGAGTTCACCTTTGTGGGGAAGATGGAATCGCCGCGCTGGATTCAGGGCGGTCAAGGCTGCAATCGCCGCCACCGCCAAGCCGCGCTGCGCGTGTCCATCCGTCAGCAGTACATTCAGCGTGCTTTGTGCGCCACTGATGCCGCCCCACAGCGCAAAAAAGTCGGCACTGGCCTTCAGGTCAGGCGGGGCAGGGGAGTGATCGGAACCAATGATGTCAATTTCACCGCGCAACAGGGCCGCCCACAGGTCATCTTGTACCGCCTGCGGGCGCAGCGGCGGCGCACATTTTAGGGCTGCGCCGATGCGTTCTACATCTGCGTCGGTGAAATGCAGGTAGTGGGGGCAAGTTTCGATGCTCACGTCTACGCCCCGCGCCTTGGCCTCCACGGCCAAGGCCACTGCCTGCCCGCTGCTGAGGTGAACCAAATGCAGCGGCGCGTTCAACTCCTGCGCGTACAGCAGGGCACGCTGCACCGCTTCCAACTCTGTCACCACCGGACGCGAATTCAGGTAGTCGCGGGCTGAAGAAGCCCCACCCGTGCGGGCCAATTCGGTCAGGCGGCGCGTAAAGCCGTCACTTTCGGCGTGGGTGGCGAGCGGCAAGCCGAGGCGTTTGGCGGCTTTCAGTCCCTCATACAGCGTCACGTCATCCACCGCCGGAAATTCATCCAGCCCGCTGTGGCTCATAAAGGCTTTGAAGCCGATCACGCCTGCGTGGGCCAACTCGTCCATGTTGTCCAGATTCAGCGGGGTCAGGCCGCCCCACAGCCCAAAATCCAGCAACGATTTGGCTTCGGCGAGGGCGCGTTTGGCCCTAAAAGTGGCCGCGTCCAGCACGGGTGGCGAGGAATTGAGGGGCATATCAAAAAAGCTGGTGGCCCCGCCCGCCGCCAGCGCCCGTGAACCGGTTTCGAAGCCTTCCCAGTGGGTCCGCCCCGGCTCGTTCAGGTGCACATGGGCGTCCAGCACGCCGGGAAACACGTGCAGGCCCGTGGCGTCCAGCGTGTGCGCGGCTCCGCCTAACACCTCATCGGCAATGGCGACGATTTGCCCGCCTTCCACCGCTAGATCGGCCTGCCGCTCGCCCTGCGCCGTGACGAGGGTGCCGCCCCGAATGATCAGATCAAAGCCCATGCCTGCCCCCTTCTGCCGCCAGCAACTGCAAAAAGCGGCTGCCCACAGCCAACGCGTCGGTCACGTCTTCGGCCAACACCGCTTCGTCGGGATGGTGGCTCAGCCCGCCTGGCGAGCGCACGAACAGCATGGCGGCGGGCATTCGGGCCGCCAGCACCATCGCGTCGTGGCCCGCGCCGCTTACAAGGTCAGGGTGAGGCAACCCCGCGTCAGCCGCCGCCTGATGCAGCAGCGCCCGGAACTGCGGGTGCATCGGTGTGGCCTGCACTTCCATTTTCGGCGTGACGGTCAGGGTGACGCCGCGTTCGCTGGCAAAGCCTTCAGCCGAAGCCAACAGCTCCGGGAGCGCGGCCAAGCGCACCTCGTCGCGGGCGTGGCGAAGGTCCAGCGAGCAGCGCGCTTCGCCGGGAATGACGTTGCCAGCGCCGGGTTTCACGTCCATCATGCCCACCGTCGCCACCAGCCCAGGTGTGCTGCGGGCCAGGTCCTCGGCGGCCACCACAAATCGGGCAGCGGCGGCCAACGCGTCGCGCCGCAGCAGCATCGGCGTGGTTCCGGCGTGCGAGGCGCGGCCGGTGAAGGTCAGATCGAAGCGGTTCTGGCCGGCAATCGCTTCTACAATCCCCACACTCTGGCCCGCCGCCTCCAACACTGGCCCCTGCTCGATATGAATTTCAAAGTATCCCAGGGCCTCCCCGGTGATTTCGGCAGACGGCAACGCTTGGGCGTCCAGTCCAAATGCGGTCAGCGCTTCCCGCACCGTTTGGCCGCCCGCGTCACGCAAGTCCAGCATCGGCCCCGCCGTGCCCAGCAGCGCCAAACTGCCGAAAAACGACGCGCCGTAGCGCACGCCCTCCTCTTCCGAAAAGCCCAAGACTTCCAGCGCAAACGGCAACCGCTGGCCGCCCAACGCTTCGACGAGCGCGAACCCCAGCACCACACCCAAGATGCCGTCATAGGCTCCGGCGTTCGGCACGGTGTCCAGATGCGATCCTAGATAGAGCGTGGGCGCCTCCGGCGCGCTTCCTTCCCAGCGGCAGCGCAAGTTCCCGGCGGCGTCTACATGGCTGGTCATGCCCAATCTCTGCGCCCAATCGGTCAGGTAGGCGTGGACGTCGTGCATGGGCGGCGTCAGGAACAGGCGGGTGATGCTGCCGGGTGTGGTGGTGAATTCGGCCAGCGTGTGGCAAGCGTCCAGCACGGTCTGGGTCAGGTGAGGGTGGGTTCGGGTCATGCTGAGGCCTCCGGTAACGACTGCGCGGCGCGCGGGAAATAGGGGATGCAGAGTTCGGTTAAGACCAGATGATCGAGCAGTTTGGCTTCTGGGGTTGCGTCATCCGCTTGGGCGCGGCGCTCGTGCAGGTAGCACTGAGCCGTCAGGCGTTCGCCGCCGTCCAGTTCTGCGCCGCAGCCCACCCACTGCCACAGCTGGGCGCGGGCCAGTTCCGCCGTCGCCGTGTCCTCGATCCGGCCCCCACGCACTACCACGCCTCTCCCCGCGTACCATGCCCGGAAGACTGCCAATGCCAGTCCAATCGTGTCCTGTACGGTGTTCAGCGGCAACACCTGGGCTCCTGGCAAGTTCAGCAACCGCTCCCGCGTGCGCTCCGGCGATTCGGGCGGCAGCGGTTCAGCGCTTACGCCCTCAAATCCGGCCCGCACTGGTGCCAACAGGTCTGGGAGTCCGGCCCAAGCCGCCGTGAATCCTTGCAAAGCTTCGCGGCGTTTGTCGGCCTGCACTGTGTTTAACGCCGATTGTGTATCACTTGGATCGGGCGCGACGGCGGCGCTTCCGCCAATCGCTTCTGCGTTCCGGCGCTGGCACACGCGCACCAAGGCTTCGGCGTACGCCCGCATCGCGTCCACCTCCATGCCCAACTCGGCGCGGGGCGGCAGGGCTGCACTCGTTCTTCCCACCCATTTGGTCAAGCTGAACACGTAATCCCAGCGCCCTGCGTTCAGGCCGTAGGCTCGCCCGCGCAGGGCGTACAAGAGGGCGTCGGCGTGCAGCACACCCAAAAACGTCTCGATTTGGAGGCACACCCGAATAGCATTGGGGGCCAAGTTCAGTTCCGCTTCGGCCACAGCCAAGGCGTCTTCCCAAAACTTCGCCTCGGCCACCGTTTCCAACTTGGGAATATACAGGTGGATGGGCTGCTGGGGCCGCGCCGCCACTATGGCCGCTAAATCGCACAAACTGGCAATGCCAGGGCCGTCAAAATCCAACCCCTGTTCCACCGCATACAGCGCGCGGGGCCGTGCCAGCAGCGGCGTTGATGTGGAAGTGGCCCAAGCCAAAGCGTCATATGCCGCCTGCACATTGGCCCGTGTGGGGGCAAACGTGTCATCAAAATCAATCACCACCGCGTCTGCATCTGAGGCCAACGCTTGCCGCAGTGCATCAACATCCGACGCTTCTACGATCAGTTCGGCGCGGCGGCCCCGCAAGTCGGTGGGAATGGGTGCGGCTGCGTATTCGGGCGGTGCAGGTGGGTCAGGATCGCCGGGAAGGGCGTCCCAGCGGGCACGCAGCGCCGTATGCAGGCGCGTGGCGAGCTGGTGCGCAGGCGCTGAGAGTTGGAGAGATGCAAGCTCGGAAGTCATGAGGCGTCCTTGGAGTAGGGGAGAGCGCGGGCGGCTTTGGCCTCAGCCTATCAACCCGCAACGCAGGTGCACGCCAGATCCTGAGGCGTCTAGATGTCCGTTGCCGTGTCCTGCACACGCCTATGCTGAGGCCGAGATGTCAGCCCCCATCGCCAACCCCCGCGCCCTCCTGGACGCCACCTACCGCGCCGCACTGCGGGCCACCGACGCGGGCGCCTTGGTGCGGGCGCGGTTGCTTCAGCCCGGCTTCAAAGCCCCATCTCTCGTCGCCGCTTTCGGAAAAGCCAGCCTGCCGATGCTGGACGCGGCCCTCTCCGTGTATCCAAACTCGCGGTTCTTGGCGCTCGCCCCAGACGGCTTGGAGGTCAGCCCCGCCGTGCAGGCCGCCCTTGATCAGGGTCAAGGTGAACTCCACTTGGCCCGCCATCCCGTACCTGATGAACGCGGCGTGCGTGGGGCAACGCGGCTCCTCGAACTGGTGAACGGCTTGCAGGCGGGCGCAGACCTGCTGGTGCTGGGTTCGGGCGGCGGAAGCGCGCTGCTGTGTGCGCCTTGGGGCGTGACGTTGGGGCAAAAGCAGGCGCTGACGCGGGATCTACTGGCATCTGGCGCAAGCATTCACGATCTGAATACCGTTCGCAAGCACCTCTCGCACGTCAAGGGCGGGCGCTTGGCACAGGCGGCGTTGGGGCGCGGCGCGTCCGTCACCGCTCTCCTGCTCTCCGACGTGATCGGGGACGATCCCAGCGTGATCGCGTCCGGTCCCACCGTGCCTGATGCCAGTACTTTTTCTGATGCTTTGGCCGTGCTCGGTAGATTCGGGCTGGGTCATCCGGCAGCGCGGGCGCACCTGCAACGCGGCCGAGCCGGAGAACTCCCCGACACGCCCAACCCCGGCCCTGCGTTCGCCCGTGTCCACACAGAAGTCATCGGCTCCAACCGCCTGCTGCTGAATGCGGCGGCGGCCCACTTGGATTCTCAGGGCGTGCGGGCGATCATTCTGGGCGACGCCTTCGGCGGAGAAGCCCGCGATCTGGCCGCTACACACGCTGCCATCATTCGCTCTGTGTATACGTCCGGCACGCCTGCCCTGGCTCCGGTTGCCCTCATTTCCGGCGGAGAAGCCACTGTCACGCTCGGCCCAGCGTTCGTTTTTGATGCAGCTCCGGGCATCGGCGGGCGCAATCAGGAGTTTGCGTTGGCCTTCCTGATGGAAATGGGGTTGCTGGAATCGGAAGGCTTGAACCTGAATCTCTGGGGCCTGTCGGCAGGCTCGGACGGCATAGACGGTACATCTGCGGCTGCCGGCGCTTTCCTCATGCCAGACAGCCTCGTGCGGGCGCGGGCACGGGGCCTTGATCCTGCCGCCGCTCTGCATCGCCACGATTCCGGCACTTTTTTTGCGGCTCTAGGCGACGCTCTGATCACTGGCCCCACCGGACAAAATCTGAACGACTTGCGCGTGCTGCTGGCGCTGTAAGCGTTTGGCTTGCAATCGCCCCAGCGCCGTCCTAGAGTAGTTCCAGAGCATTGCCCACACTCCAGACGGCTGTTCTGCATGGATAACCAGCCGTCCGCCCAGAGCCTTTCCAGCCCTATGCGTCAACCATGCGTTTGCCCCCCAGCCGTAGATCAACACGGCGGGCGGCCGGCGCACGCTGACCACCGGGCTGTTCTCTTGTCATAGTTTTTATCGTCTCCACCGCAATTCTTAGCTTCTTTTTGTGCCACCCTCTCAGACATCAGGAGGCCCATCCATGCCCAATCTGCACGCAGTCGAACTGACCATCAACGGGCGGCACCAGACCGCTCAGAATGTGCGCCCACACACCACCTTGCTGAACTGGCTGCGCGATCAGGGCCTCACCGGATGCAAAGAAGGCTGCGCGGAAGGCGAGTGCGGAGCGTGCGCGGTGCTGGTGGCGCGGCCCCAGGAGGACGGCGGCACGCGCTTGGAATCGGTGAACGCCTGCCTGGTCCTGATGGGCAGCTTGGCGGGTCAAGAAGTGGTGACGGCGGAGGGGTTGGGGCGTCCGGACGCGCTTCATCCCGTGCAGCACGAGTTGGCGGTGCGCGGCGGCTCGCAGTGCGGCTACTGCACCCCCGGCTTCGTGGTCAGTATGGCCGCCGAGTATTACCGGCCTGAACGGGTTGAAGGTGACCCGCATCACGGCCCGAATGGATTTGACATTCACGCCCTCAGCGGGAACCTCTGCCGCTGCACAGGCTACCGCCCCATTCAGGACGCGGCTTACGCCCTCGCACTGCCCCCCGAGGCCGATGCACTCGCCCAGCGCCGCACCCAAGCGCCGCCTCTGCCCCAGCCCACGTACCTCAGCACCCCCGACGGCGACTTCCACCGCCCCGGGACGTTGGCCGAAGCTCTGGCCGTGCTGACCGCTCACCCTGACGCCAAAGTACTGGCAGGCGGCACCGATTGGGGCGTCGAAGTGAACTTGCGCCACGCCCGCGCCGGCGTCACCATCGCGGTAGACGGGCTGCCGGAACTGCGCACGCTGACCGTCACCGACCACTTCATCGAACTCGGCGCGGGCCTGAATCTGTCGGAATTGGAGCGGCGCTTGGGCGACCAAATCCCGCTGCTGCGTGAGTGGTTTCCGCACTTCGCCTCGCGCCTGATCCGCAACAGTGCCACGCTGGGCGGCAATCTGGGCACGGCCTCGCCCATCGGAGACAGCCCGCCGGTGCTGCTGGCGCTGGAGGCGGGCGTGGTGTTGGTGGGGCCGCAGGGAGAGCGCGACGTGCCGCTGGCCGACTATTTTGCGGGGTACCGCCAGACCGTCAGGCAATCCGGTGAACTGATCCGCGCCGTGCGAATTCCGCTGCCGCTTGCGCCCGTCACGGGTTTTTACAAGGTGGCCAAACGCCGCTTCGACGATATTTCCAGTGTGGCGGTGGGCATTGCGCTGGAATTGGAAGGCCAAACGGTGCAGCGTATTCGCATCGGCTTGGGCGGCGTGGCGGCCACCCCCATTCGCGGGCTGAAGGCTGAAGCCGCGTTGACCGGGCAAGTCTGGAATGAACAAAACGTGCGCCGGGCGGCTCAACTCCTTGCCACCGAGGGCACGCCGCTGGACGACCACCGCGCTTCGGGGGCTTACCGCGCCGCCATGTTGGAGCAGACCTTGCTGAAGTTCTACTTTGAACGCACGGAGCAGCGTCAGGAGGTGCTTGTATGAGCTTGTTCGAACGCCCGCCACTGGGCGCCGTGGGCGACCCCGTCCCGCACGAGAGCGCCGGCCTGCACGTCACCGGGCACGCGCTGTACACCGACGACCTCGGCGTGCGCCTGCAAGGGCTGCTGCACGCCTGGCCCCTGCAAGCGCCCCATGCCCACGCCCGGATACTGGGTCTGGACACTGCGCCCGCCCTGAGCGTTCCCGGCGTGGTGCGCGTCTTGACGGCCGCCGACGTACCGGGCGTCAACGATTCGGGCGTGAAACACGATGAGCCGTTGTTTCCTACAGAAGTCATGTTCTACGGCCACGCGGTCTGCTGGGTGTTGGCCGACAGCGCCGACGCGGCGCGGCTGGGGGCCGAAGCGATTCGGGTGGAATATGAAGTTTTGCCCGCCCTGCTGACCATTGCCGAAGCGGTTGCAGCGGGCAGTTTTCAGGGGTCTCAGCCCACCTTGCGCCGGGGAGATGTCTCACTGGGCTTTGAGCAGGCCGCGCATCTCTTTGAAGGTGAATTCGAGTTTGGCGGCCAAGAGCATTTTTATCTGGAAACCAACGCCGCCCTCGCTTACACCGACGAATCGGGCCAAATGTTCATTCAGTGCAGCACCCAGCATCCCACCGAAACCCAGGAGATCGTGGCGCATGTGCTGGGCCTGACCTCCAGCCAAGTCACCGTGCAGTGCCTGCGCATGGGGGGCGGCTTCGGCGGCAAAGAGATGCAGCCACACGGCTTTGCGGCCATTGCAGCGCTAGGCGCGGCGCTCACCGGACGCCCCGTCAGAGTGCGCCTGAACCGCACCCAAGACCTCACCATGACCGGCAAGCGCCACCCTTTTCACGCCCGCTGGAAAGTGGGATTCGACGATTCAGGCCACCTGATGGCCCTGCAAGCTACCCTCAGCAGTGACGGCGGCTGGAGCCTCGACCTGTCTGAACCCGTGCTGGCCCGCGCCCTGTGCCACATCGACAACGCCTACTACATTCCGCACGTGGAAGTGTTGGGCCGCATCTGCAAAACCAATAAAACGTCCCAGACGGCGTTCCGGGGCTTCGGCGGGCCACAAGGCATGTTGGTGATCGAAGATATTCTGGGCCGCTGCGCGCCTGTGTTGGGGCTAGACGCCGCCGATCTGCGCCAGCGCAATTTCTACGCCCCCGGCGAGGCCACGCCCTACGGGCAACCCGTGCGCCACGCCGAACGCCTGCAACTGGTGTGGCAAACGCTGCTGGAAAAGAGCGATTTTGCGGCCCGACAAGCCGAGATTGAGGTGTTCAACGCGGCCCATCCTCACACCAAACGCGGCCTCGCCATCACGCCCGTCAAGTTCGGGATTGCCTTCAATTTCACCGCCTACAACCAAGCGGGCGCGCTCGTTCACGTCTACAAAGACGGCTCTGTGCTGATCAATCACGGCGGCACGGAAATGGGGCAGGGGCTTCACACCAAGATGATTCAGGTGGCGGCGACGGCGCTGGGCGTCCCCCTCAAATGCGTGCGCCTCGCGCCGACCCGGACCGACAAAGTACCGAACACCTCGGCCACGGCGGCCAGTTCCGGGGCCGACCTGAACGGCGGGGCCATCAAGGATGCCTGCGACCAGATCAAGGGGCGCTTGGCGGCGGTGGCGGCGGGTGCGCTGGGCGTGCATCCCAACGACGTGCGTTTTGAGAATGGCCGCGTGTACCCGCTGGGTCACCCCGACCAAGGCCTGGATTTTGCCAAGCTCGTCCACGACGCCTACCACCTGCGCACCCAACTCTGGGCGGCGGGCTACTACCGCACGCCGGGCCTGCACTGGGACCGGGCGGCCATGCAGGGCGAACCATTCAAATATTTCTCTTACGGCGCGTCTGTATCGGAAGTGGAAGTGGACGGCTTTACGGGCGCGTACCGCCTGCTGCGCGCCGACCTGCTGCACGATGTAGGCGACAGCCTTTCGCCCCTGATCGATATAGGCCAAGTCGAAGGCGGTTTCGTGCAGGGGGCGGGCTGGCTGACCCTCGAAGAGTTGCGCTGGGACACTTCTGATGGGCCGCACCGGGGCCGCCTCGCCACCCAGTCGGCCAGCACCTACAAGCTGCCCAGTTTCTCCGAAATGCCTGAAATCTTTCATGTGGCCCTGCTGGAACAAGCCACCGAAGACGGCGTGGTGTACGGTTCTAAGGCCGTCGGAGAGCCGCCCTTGATGCTGGCGATCAGCGTGCGCGAAGCCCTGCGGGAGGCCGCCGCCGCGTTTGGCCCCAGCGGGCGGCCGCAACAGCTCGCCAGCCCGGCCACCCCCGAAGCCGTGTTCTGGGCGCTGGAAGAGGCGCGGCAGGAGCGGGCGCAAGTGGTGGCGGCGGATGACTAGCGGGGAGGTGGAACGTGGGACACAGCAGCAGTAGGAACGGCTCTGCACTCCTTTCCATCCATCAATCCCGCCGCTCGACTCCGTGTGAGGCCTCCGTGCGTGCAAGGCGCGGGCCACTCTCAGTGTCAGGACAACTGGCTATTCCGCTTCAGGTGAGGGACTCAGACAAGTTGGAATTCAACAAGCTCACTCCTCAGCGGCCCCGCAGAGCTGCGCAGCCGAGCTGCCCCTCTCCTGACCCCTCTGGAGGCGGGGCTGGGGGAGTCCAACGTGGGAGCCACCATCAAACTTAAATCGACGTTACCAAGGACCCCCAAGTGAACTGGCTCGCTGCCCTCCAACACCTGACTGACCACAATGAATCCGGCGTCCTCATCACCGTCGCTGCCGTGCGCGGTCATGCCCCGCGTGAGGCCGGAGCCAAAATGGTGGTCAGTCAGGGTGAAACGTGGGACAGCGTCGGCGGCGGCAACCTGGAGGCCACCGCCGTCGCCCGCGCCCGCGCACTACTCCGCACTCACGCCCAGGCCCCCGAACTGTTGACCCTGCGCCTGAACGACAGCGCCCCCAACGAGTATGGCCGCCAATGCTGCGGCGGAGAGGTGACGCTGCTGTTCGAGCCGCTGGCAACGGTGCGGCCGCACATCGCCCTGTTCGGCATCGGGCATGTGGGCCTGGAGTTGGCGCTGATCTTGTCGCGCCTGCCCGTGCAGCTGCACCTCACCGATTCGCGGGCAGCGCAACTGGCCCCCGAACGGCTGGCGGGTGTGCTGGCAGGCGCGGCCACCGTTCACCTTCACGCCGTCCCCATTCCCGAGTTGACCCTGCCCGATCTGCCCGCCGGAAGTCACCTGATCGTCATGACCCACGACCACGCTGAAGACGCCGCCCTGTGTGACGCGGCCCTGCGCCGCCCTGATCTGGGGTTCATCGGACTGATCGGCTCCAGCGTGAAATGGATTCGGTTCCGCGAGCAACTGAAGGCGGTCGGCCATGCCGAAGCCGACCTAGAGCGCATCACCACGCCGATTGGTTTACCGGGCATCAGCGGCAAAGCGCCCGCCGTGATCGCCGTGAGTGTGGCGGCCCAACTGGTGCAGGTGCTCGAGCAGTCCTCCCGTCCCCAGCCTGTGCTCCCTCCCCAAAGGATTTCATGACCCTCTACCGCGCTACTTTTCTGCACACGCCCGCCAATCCGTTCCACTCCGATCAAGCTCTGCACACCGAAGACGATGGCGGCCTGCTCGTTCAGAACGGCCACATCATTCAGAGTGGACGCTTTGCCGACGTTCGCGCCGCCCATCCCGACGAACCGGTAGACGACCTGCGCGGCGGCCTGCTGTTGCCCGGATTTATCGATACGCATGTGCATTACCCGCAGGTGCGCGTGATCGGCGGGCTGGGGTTGCCGCTGCTGGACTGGCTGGACACCATCACCTTGCCCGAAGAAGCCAAATTCGGCGACGATGCTTACGCTGCCGCCATTGCCCGCGAATTCGTGTCGGGTCTGACCAGCAACGGCACCACCACCGCGCTGATGTTCGGCTCTCACTTCGCGAGTGCCGTCGACCTGTTGTTTCA
This sequence comes from Deinococcus sp. Arct2-2, assembly GCF_004801315.1. Classification (GTDB taxonomy): domain Bacteria; phylum Deinococcota; class Deinococci; order Deinococcales; family Deinococcaceae; genus Deinococcus. Next base: position 2,322 of record NZ_SSNW01000002.1, on the reverse strand, counting down.
GGAAGCCAGCCGGGTGGGGCTGCGGGCGGTGGCGGGTCAGGTCGTCTCCGACCGGCTGCTGCGCCCCGAGCTGCACACCACGCCGGAGCGGGCCTACGCGGAAGGCAAGGCGCTGATAGAGCGCTGGCACGGGCGAGACCGCAATCTCTACGCCGTCACGCCGCGGTTTTCCCTGTCGGCCTCAGAAAGAATCTTGGACGCCTGCGCCGCGTTGATGACCGAGTTCCCGGACGTGAGATTCACCAGCCACATCAATGAAAATGGGCGTGAAATCCAAACGGTGCGCGAGTTGTTTCCCAGCAGCCGCGATTACCTGGATACGTATGAACGCGCCGGACTGGTCACGCGCCGCAGCGTGCTGGCCCACAGCGTTCATCCCACCGACCGGGAACTGGGGGCCATGGCCGAACACCGCTGCACCGCCGCGCATTGCCCGTGCAGCAATTCGGCGCTGGGCAGCGGCCTGTTCCCGCTGCGGCGTCACCTGGCCGCGGGCGTTCACGTTGCCCTGGGCACTGACGTGGGCGGCGGCACGGGCTTTTCGATGCTGAAAGAGGGCTTGCAGGCCCACTTTATGCAGCAACTGATGGGGCCGGAAGGCGTACCGCTCTCGCCCGCGCACCTGCTGTATCTCGCGACCCGCGCCGGAGCCGAAGCCCTGGATCTAGAGGGCCACATTGGAGATTTCAGCGCCGGCAAGAGCTTTGACGCAGTATACTTCCGCCCGCCCGAAGGCAGCATCATGCACACCGTGTTGGCCCATGCCCCCAGCACCGAACGCGCGCTGGCCTCCCTGTTTGCCGGCGGCACCCAAAGCGACGTAGCGCAGGTCTGGATCGGTGGCGACGCGGTGTATAGCCGGGCCCCACACCGGCACAAAAAACTCCAGCCGAGTGGGCTGGAGGGGTAGGAGGAGGGCACAGCCTGCGTCGAAGGAGCGGTGTCGGCGCTGCGCGTCAATCTGCAGATTGGGTGTTTTGTGGCGCCGCCCCATCTGCCTTGGTGCGGCCGCGGGAGGCCTGACCGCCTTTGCGGCCGGCGGCGCGGGCCTCTTCAGAGGTAAATTGATGGGCATTGCCGCTGGCGTGGGCTGCTTGTCCACCCTTGCTGGCAATCTCGCGCTGCCTTTGGGGGTCCATCCGGGCAAAACCGCGTCCACTGCTTGCGCTGTTCTTCTCTTTCTTGCTGGTCATGTCACGCCTCCGGCCGAATCTGGTCCACGAAGAAGCAGAAGTTTCCGCTCGCTGGCCCCGATTGTGCCACAAGATGGAGCTCAGCCGTACTCGTCCCACTAAAGACTCCACTGTATAGAAATGTTGATCATAGATAGGTTTGATAAAGCAGTCTTAATCACACTTACACATTAAGAAAACATAGGATTCGGGGCGGTGCTGTGCAGCCGGTACTGTCGGGAAACAGGGGCGCTGGGCTTTGCACACCGTGCGCCTCGCGTTGTTCCGCGTGGTCCACCCTGCGTCCCACACTCCAAAGGAAGGCCGTTCCTAGTCTATGGGGAAATCGCGGTGGGTGAACGCACCGTCCGTGCAGTCCTGCCAAGGGCGCCGTTCCCCTGGTGGGCCAAGGCGTCCAATGCTCTATGTTCGGCTGCCGGTGATGGATCCTGCGCTCACGTCGCCACGGGCAACGAGGTGATGTTCAGGAGTGAGGCCGTGGCCGATGAACTCTCCGTGAATGTCTGGGAGCGCCTGAAAGTCATGGTATGGCGCTGGGGCAAGCGGACCATCAGTGATGAGTCCGGGTTGATCACTCCTCACCGGTGCGGCAGAGGTGGACGCGGTACCCTCTATCCCTCGTCAAGCCCTAGCCACTCAAATGCCGCATTTTGAACTTCGCTCGGCACGGTGTGGCCGCCTGCGAACTTGAGCAAGGACACGTTCTGTTCTGTCAGGTGACGTATATCGCACCTATGTTTGAGATAACAGCAGAGCCGAGGTTGTTCAGGGCGTCCATCAGTGCCGCTCCCAACTGAGTGACAGAGTCATCGCATCGGCGCGGCGTCCTGAAAGCTGAGTTCTTTAACGGTTTCGGCGGCGTACCCGTTGACTGGAGCGTAATGTGTTGACCTTTGGAGTGTCAGGATTCATCCAAGCGCACTGATGCAAGATCGCCTTGACATCCGCCCACCCGCACTTGGATGCCACTGAGACACACCTGGGGCGTTTAGAGCTTTTGCCTGAGACCTACCTGAGGCATTGAGGGGGCACTGCCTGAGACACACCTGAGGGGTTGACGCTGTTTCCCTCAGGTGGGCCTCACCCGATTTTACGTAGGTCTGGTTAAGCCACTAAAGCTTGCCTCTCC